>NZ_AGFX01000011.1 GCF_000236805.1 Paenibacillus peoriae KCTC 3763
TTGCACATGTTGCCATACCTTCATATTCGGCTGTCCATTTGTGTGGCGTTGTTGTCGCAGCGAATCCGTCACATAGGCATCCTGTTCGCGGTGTGTAGGCAGATACAACTCCACCTGTTCTCCGATTTCAGGCATATCGTACCAGCCACTATGTTCTTCCGCAACATAACGGGTGGCTACGGGAAACCAGCAGGCTTTGGCAGGATCTTGCTTCGGATCGATGTCGAGTTGAAGCTGGACGAAATCCTGCTGTACCTTCAGTACCGTTCCTGTCAGTGAGATCCCGGTAGCCTGATCGTTTTCGTAACGTGCATAGCGAATATCCTGTTCGGCTTGAAGATCATAACGGGTACGCAGTAAGCCATCTGCTAACGTTGTCACTGCCCGAACCACGACCAGTTCTTTACCTTGTCCAATCGGTAACGTGATGAGATCGCCCAGCGCGTAGTATTGCAGACTTTCAATCATATAGGTGACATACGAGCCAGCACGTTCTCCAGGCTTTTCGGCATCCAGTTCATGAAACGTTTTTCGTACTCGATAAAATACATCCCGCTCTACCTTATGCTGCTTGCCTTCTGGCATTCCGAAGAAAACCTTGGGCGAAGCTGCGGTTACCTCTGGTACAAGTACGGAACCAAAGCGAGAGGCGAGGCGTTTTAAAAACTCCCAATCAGTCTCATCATATTGTAAAACAAATGTCTCCAGTTTGGCATAGTTGCTTACGGTATCAATGGCATCTCCGTACTGATATTTTCGAACCAGTGCAGTGACCAGATCATCATAAGTGCGGTAAATATCTTGATAGGAGCGCCTTTTACTCTTAATATCCATCTGGTACGAATGGGAAGCGGCCTCCAGTTCAAATGTATATACGCCTCGTACACAGTGTACGGACATGCGCGTAACGATCCCGTGGAACAGTCTTCTTAGCGATTGTCCCTGATCATCCAACTGACGAATGACAATCGGCTCTTGCTCCATATCCTGTCCAATGCAGGCTGCTCCCTGTTCTTCGGAGAGCAACCCACTGATATGCAAATAGGAATGATCATTAATAGTACGTGTTATTTGAAGTTGTTCGATGTGTAGTGGTTGAAAGGGACCATAAAAGCGCAGGCTTTCATAGCCGATTGCTTCTGACAATACGCTCAAGTGAATTCATGTCTCCTTTCTAGATGCGATGGGTATTTCCAAGTAAAGCACGTCATCTTGAATTTGCTTCTGATTTATAGAGAGCGCAGATGGGTACAACTGTCAGTCAAGATAGATATGTATTACAAGGTTTGTACGCTATAAAGGTACAAGAGGTGATATTTAATTAACAACCCAGCATATGTATTTATCGGTTGAAGGGGGAATTTAGTTTACAGAATGAGCCATTGGAAGCGGTATTTACAATGTGTGTTTTTGGAACCAGAAGATATGGGAGGGGAGTTTTGAGCAGAAAAAAGCATATAATAGATGGTAAGAGGGAGTATAAAAAGATATTTATAAAAGATTGAGCTTTAATGAAAGATGAGGGTTCATGTTATGCCAAAAAACGATAATATGCTGGCGATTCTATGGATGCTGAATTCAGGCGTAAAAATGACTGCAAAACAAATATCCGAAAAGTTAGAAATAAATATAAGGACAGTTTATCGGTATATTGATGCACTATGTGCCAGTGGAGTGCCTATAATATCCGACACGGGTCATAATGGCGGGTATAGCTTGCTGAATAATTTTATTAGAGCACCCTTACTATTTGATATTGAGGAAAAAAAGGCACTCCTTCATGCTGCTGTTTTTGCAAAAGAAGCTGGATACCCTTTAAGTGAGGTATTAAGCAATGCGACATCAAAGTTGAAAATGTATTCGAATCAGGAGCAGGAAAGTATACTCAGCCGTCATTTGGCCGGATTTGAAGTGATAAATCGCATGGGAGATCCTTCTCTTCAGCCGATATTGGCAGAATTGGAGCAGGCTGTAGCCAACGAATTCTCTGTAGAAATGGATTATCGCACAAGCCATGAAGAACAACCCAAGAATAGGGTGATAGACCCCTATGGAATGGTTTACTGGAACAACAAATGGTATACTGTTGCATTTTGTCACCTAAGGAATGAGATCCGTAGCTTTCGGGCAGATCGGATTTTACAAATCAAGCGTACTCCAATCATATTTAAGCGTCCTGAGGCTTTTTCGGCTCGTGAATTTTTTATGCAAAATCTGTTACCTGGTTTAGTGGGCAAAGACAGTTTAATTTCTTTAATTATCGAAGGCAGGTCAGAGGTATTGGATGACTTATGTCTGCATTGGTTTTTGGGGCATCATCTGAAAGAGCGGACCTCAAATCAAGCAATCTTTTTGCTTGAGGAAAAATCACTTCACACTTATGTCCCTTATTTACTCCTACCCTACGGGAAATCCATTCAAGTCATCGAACCACAGAGCTTGAAGAAAAAACTTGTTGCTGTTGCGTCGGAGTTAATGGAATATTATCAACGTTAAAAGCTTCACTGACAGCAGATGTCAGTGAAGCTTTTTTATAATGAGGATAATCATTGATTACCGAGGGTTGGTATCACTTGATAAATTATAAAATAAGGAGAACTTGTAAATGAATAGTACGGTATATCTTTATGTGTTTGACACCATGGCAGACTGGGAAATAGGTTACTTAACTGCCGAACTGAACTCGGGAAGATATTATAAAAAGGGGCTGATTCCATCCAAAATAGTTACTGTGGGAATTGAAAAGACCCCTGTAACTACAATGGGCGGCTTGAAAATCCTGCCTGACATCAAACTGGATGAGTGCAGCATTGAGAGTACAGATACATTAATTTTACCCGGTGGAAATACATGGACAGAAACCATCCACCAACCCATCTTAAAAATTGTGGAGAGGTGCTTAGAGGAAGGTATATGGGTTGCAGCGATTTGTGGTGCTACCATGGGACTTGCCCAGGCAGGATTGCTGAATTCACGTTGGCATACAAGCAATGATCTGGAATACCTCAAAATGACCTGTCCCACATACACGGGCGAAAAGTATTACAAAATGGAGTCTGTTGTAACGGATGAAAAACTGATCACTGCATCTGGAACAGCTCCGTTGGAATTTTCCGTACACGTTTTGAAAGCTCTGGGTGTATTTTCTTCTAAAACATTAGAAGCCTGGTATAGTCTAAATAAGACCCATAAATCCAAATATTTCCATGAGTTGATGACTTCAATTCAATGAAGGTATAAGCATAAAATTGAACTGTTACGAGCATTTAAAGGAGGAGTTAAAATGACTGAAAGCAGAGAATATATGGGAGTGTCAGGTGAATATACAAAGAGTGGAATGCCCAACGGCTTTACATCTATTACCCCTTTTATTACAGTGAAGAATCCTTCTGAAGCAATAGAGTTCTATAAAAGTGTTTTCAATGTAAGGGTTAAGGATATTACTGAATATCCTGATGAGAATGGCAATAAAATAATTGTCCATGCGGAATTAGACTTTGGGAATGGTTTTTTGCAACTGGGAGCAGCGAATCCGACGTATAAATTGGTCTTGCCGCCAGATGAAGACAATGCGTGTTATTCTTTAGGAATTTACGTAATGAATGTTGATCAGGTGTTTGAAAATGCGGTAGCAAGAGGAGCAAAAGTAAGGGAACCGATTGCAAATTTCGTTTCAGGTGATCGATTCGGAAGTATATTGGATCCTTTTGGAGTAAGATGGTCTATTATGACTAGGATCGAGGATTTGTCAGAAGAAGAAAGTAGTCGTAGGGTTGCCGAATGGGCCAAAAGCTTTAGTGGAGAATAGATACAACAACTTTTTTTGATAAAATGTATTAAAAGTGGCTATCTGCTGAAATGACGTAATAGAAATTCTGGTGCAAAATAGTTGGCGGATAATACGGCATCATTATCACGAACAAGGCATGTGGAGTGCGTAATAGAAATGCAACGAATCGATACGTAGAAATCCTTTGTTTTCAATACTTTACCGGTTTTACGACATTTTCGATAGACGGAGCCGACATTAAAAACAAGGTGTTGAAGGACAAAATTGAGGTTTCGGTCGTATTGGACTTGAGTTTGGATGGCGGGTGTGTAGACATGTGGGTTATTTTAATTTGCCCTAACAGTTTTATATTTTGAATTGAAGAGAGCGTTCTTAATTGAGCGTTCTCTTTTAATATTTTTTAACATTTATCCAATCAAGTTTAAGGATAAGCTATTTAGTAAGTAGGAGGGGGATAATAACTATTTGCCACTGTCTTTTGAAGATACTACTATTTATTAGTGATCTGTATCCTTAATTATATTTTGCTCTACTTTCTTTATCTTATAGCCAGTATGAGTTAACATATCTGAAGTCATCTAATTTGGAGGGATTTAGAAACGTGGAGGGAAATCCAAAAATCATGTCGAATCTTTAAAATTAGGTATTTTGACTTAATTAAAAAGGTTAGGTGTGATCTTGATGGAGTGGGCTCTAGATGCTAATAAGCAACATGTTCATGCCTCTTCTCCAGAGGCTATTAGAGGCATATCTTATATTTGTCCTAGATGTAAGAAAGATACTTTTTTGAGAAAAGGGAAAAAACGCGTTCCTCATTTTGCTCATGTCTCTGGACAGACTAACATTAATTGTGAGTTATACATACCCCCAGCAATCTATGCGACACAAATGGGAGAAAAAATATCAGTAGATGCTGTAAGTGAAAGGTCATTAGATATCTATTTAGATCTAGTAAAAGATAGCTGGTCTCTTGATATAAAGATACCCTCGGCAATAGGGCAATATGAGGGAAGTGCATTTCTTAAATTTCCGTTTGCTTGGGAAGGAGAGAGGACGATTCCATTATCCTCCATACGGACAAATGGAAAGAGAATTCGGATTAGATTACAAACACGAGACTACAGGGTGCTAGTCAGTGGGGATGTTAGAAACGAGTGGAAAATGAAAGTTGAATATCCTATAAAAGGTATAGATAAAATTATACCCACAGCCTTCTACTATTCGCGACTAGGAGGACGGAGACTAACGGAAAACATCCCTCTTCAATGGGGAGAGACATATGTTTTAGTTTGGGATAATCATGAAATAAAAATTCTCCACGGTATGCCACCCATGCTAGCATTCCGAAAATTACAAGACCAGAATAACTGGTCGGTCATGATTGTAAAATTACCTGTCTCATATAATAAATCTGTGGAACAGTGGATTAAGAGGTTTCTTAATCGGAGTATAACTTTTCCTTTGCCTGAAGTAAAATTGGTAACGCCAATTCCAGAAAGAATGATTGATCAAGAAATAGCTGTGATTTCTTCAACAGCTAGAGTTGTTATCGCAGTGGTAGGAGCAGAGGGAGCAAAAAAATGGTCAACTATTTATGTCCAAAATTTAGATGAAAAACAAGAGATACGTCATTTAGGGAATGGTGAGATTCCCGTATTATTATCAATTGGAAAGCTGCCACTTGGAAGAACTGATATTTGGCTGGATGACGATAGAGAAAGTGCTTTGAGGTTAGTATGCCAAGATACTATCAAGTTGATACCAAAAATAAATGGTGTTGTGTTTCAGGGAGTCAATTTAGCTGATATTGAAGAAACCTATAGTTTGCATTCCACAGAAGCTATAGAGTTTTTCAGAAAAATTCAAGAATACAAGTTTACATTGACTGATGTATATCTGCCAAATGGCGTTTCTCTAACAATTAAATTATTTGGGAACCAATTGAATGAAATGATTGTAAGCAATGAAAATTCTACTGAGATTGCCTCAATTCTGAATAAGTTACTGGGTCAAGATAAACATGTTTATCTTGATGCAGGTGGCTTTGGGAACGTGGAAATATTGCCTATTGCTTTGATCAATGCTAATAAGTTATCCATGAGCCCTAGATGGCGGGAGCAAATGAGATGGATCTTAATAACTCTAAAAACAATGAATCATAAAGAGATTATGATTAAAAACGATAACATGAAAAAAGTTGATATGATGAAAATCAATCATTTCAACAAACTGGATCAAGATTTGCTTCTCAATTTCTCTAAAATTCGATTTATTCCTAAATCAATGCTCCCATATGTAAAAGCGAGTATAAACGAGTATATAAGGAAATCTGTAAAAAAATATTGATGCAGGTTAGGTGAATTAAAATATGAATTTCATTGATTATCCGGAAGAAAGAAAAATAGCAATTAGAGAGTACTCTTTCGACGAATTTAAGGAGTTTCTGAATTTCATTCCAGCGGGAATTCTATCAAATGCGATTAAGGTATTACCTAAGATGAAGGGCTTTCGTACTGGAAAAGATACTGAGATTAGGCTTAAAGTTTTTTTTGGAAGAATTGATCGCTGGGACGAAAAAGAGTGGAGATTATTCTCAAAGATATGGTTGTTATGGACAGCATCACAAGACGGCCTGAAGAATTTATTGAATTGTCAAGATATTAAATACACTGTTGAAAAAATGATAGAGAGTCAGGACGAGCGATTACGCATTATAAATAATCTTGTGCATGGTGAATTAACTCAGGATGTAATTAGATACTGGTTGAGGTTCGGACCATTCAATATAGATATGGATATATTATGGTTAGTAACTTTAGCCCCTACGCCTATGATTAAAAAACTACAAGGGCGTTTTGACAACTTGGAAGAACGTTTTGTCACAAGTTCTGAACAGCAAGATGAATTATTAAAAAAACAAATGCAGATTATGCAAGAAAATCTATCTATATTAAGTAACGATTCCGACGAGTTTAAGCAGGGGATTTCCTTATTACGAGGAGAGACTGCTAGGATTAGGAATAAAACTCAAGAAAACGCTTATGCAATCTCAACATTAGGCAAGGATATAGATAAGCTGTCAAAATTGGAATCTATTTCATCAGATAGTTATAAGCGTTTAGTAGACCAAGTGTTTTTAATAAAGCAAAAAAATATGGAGTTGGAACAACATATTAATGCGCTCGCTGTAGACCATTCAAGACTAGAAGATGGCTTTAAGGAAATAAACTTAAATGAGTTAATATCAAATGCAGTGTGGGACAAGAATGCAAATCAGATTGCAGCGTCTGCTGAGGCTAATCAGCTTGTCGAGAGAAGCATTGAATTTGAATTAGCACCAATCCAACTTTCCAGTTCAGAAGAGGCGCTTACTCATTTGAAAAGTAATTTGAACAGTTTAGGTATAAAGTTAGCGGACGCGAAATCTATTTCTTTTGAAGTGCTGTCAGCAGTTCTGTCTAACCAATTAGTTATGTTTAGTGGGTCTATGGCCATGTTTGTTGCCGAGTATTGCGCTGCGAGCCTATGTGGTCATACAGTAAAAGTTATCAATGTTCCATTTGGTAAGACAGAAGAGCTTGTTTCAAAAGAACGATTTGACGAGTGGATTAGTGAAGCAAAATCTTATGGCCATCCCATCGCCATTATTTTGGAAGGTATGAATCGCTCAGCCTTTGAAGTTTACGGAGCTAATTTTAAAAAATTTATTGCTGAACGTATAGTAAGGCTGAAAAATGAGAAGGTACCGATTGTTTTCATGGCAACTCTTGTAACTGGTCCCTCTGTTTTAGCTTTGAGTAGAGAATTTCTAGAAATTGGGCCTGTATTTAATACGGATTATATTGGCTGGAGCTATAAGAACGTTACTCCATATACCAATGGTGTGATTGAATCAAATATATTGGCAAGGCAAGAAATCGAAATAAATGACTATCTTGAAATAGAAGATTTGTTACCCAAGGGCATAGTTGAACATGGTAGTATTTTGTGGCGAAAGACAATAGCAGCCACTTATAAAACGATGATTCAGTTAGACTCATCATTTGACTTTTCGTCTGTGAATTTTGGATGGCTAATCCCAACAACTTCCATGTGTTTTTCGGATCATATGGAGCAGTTATTTGATGAAATAGAATTAGATGAAAGATGTAAAGCACTCATTAAGCATATGACTTTGGAAGGTCAATGACTATGGAAAATGCAAGAGTACTTAACCAAAAAGAACTTGTCGAGTTGGTCTTAAACAATCAGACTGTTTCAATTTCTGAGAATGTTGAATTTCAGAGAGAACTTTTCATAACTGAGTATTGGAGACTTCTTCTTCATGATCTAGCCTCAAAAGAACATTCGGAAGGCGTTAACAATAATATAAAGCCAGTACGTATTCGTAAGCGAACGTTACTTCAATATTTGGATACCATTTGGCCAGAATTAAGAGATGAGGAATCACAAAATACGACTGATGTAATCTCTTCTGTTTGTAGCAGACTAGAACAAATTGGTGATATGGTTCGTTTGCGTAATGGTTATTTTTTGCCTACTCCGCTACGACTAATTGAACTGCCGGAGAGCCAATATTCTGTTGTTGTAGGAGGTATTCCAACTGAAATAATAAGACTCTTGTTACCTGATGCTAAGATTGCTGGGTATGGACGAATAATCGAAAATCAGAAAATACCTGATACTGTAAAAAGGGACCGAGGTTGGTGGCAAGAATACACGAATTGGGTAGGCTGGAAGCCTACTAGCTTGGAAAATTGGGTGGAGATGCAAATAATCCAGTTGTCTTCATCAGGGAGTCAGAGTATTCAAGGCTTTGAAGAATTTGAAGTATTCAATACTTCTGGAAATAGGAAAAATAACAATCGCTCTCTTTGGATAAATCAAAGTTCGATTTTAGATCAAGGTACATCAGGTACTTGGTTATGCAAAACAACTGACTCAAATAAACGGTACTTTCTCGGAGAGTTCAATGATGGACATTTAATGAAAGAACTATCGATTACAGATAAAGATACTCGACTATGGTTAATGCTTGGTTTACGTGTATATAATAGGCACTTTCCAGTCGCTCATTGGAATAATAATTATTTGAAAGTAATTCCGCAACTCCCAAGAGCAATTGAACGCCATGTTTTGATTTTTTCGTTTAAACAAAATGCTTATGAGTATTACGTATCTGAACAATTTCACAATCATGTTGAACAGCTACTTAAATCCTATGGTTATCAGTTTCCTGTCAGAAGGAGGACTAAAGATGAATGAGACATATGGTGCTTTTGAAATCTCAAAAGTGCTTCATAATACTTTGCGATCCTATCTTGAGTCAGCTTATCATATCAAAAACAACAGCTTGATCAGAGAAAGATTCCAACTACTAAACCAACTTGGTCAAATAAGTCAGGAACCTTATATAGAGGCAACACCAAGCTATAAACTGGGGGCATCCTATGAGACCTTGGATATCCCTGATCCAGCTAAAGAAATATTAATGCAAGTTGCTAAACTAAGCAATCCTGGGGTAGGCGTCTTTCCAAAACCTTATACACATCAGGTTAAAGCACTGGAGTCTTTTTTAGGTAAAGATGAAGACATAATAGTTGCTACAGGAACGGGATCTGGAAAAACAGAGAGCTTTTTGATGCCTATTTTAGGCTCCTTAGCAATAGAGGCAACGGAGCGAGCAAATGTGGCATCAATGCGAGGATGTCGTGCTATCTTATTGTATCCTATGAATGCTTTGGTCAATGATCAATTAGGAAGAATAAGAAGATTGTTTGGCGATGAACGAGTAGCTTCTTTTTTAAAAAAAGGACGATCAAGGAATATACAGTTTGGATCATACACCTCAAAAACTCCATACCCAGGGGTGCCTAAATCCGGGAAGACTACAGCACACATTGAAAAAATGTTTGAGAATTTTTATTTAAAGTATGCTGGAGACACAGAGAAAGTAAGGGAATTACAATCGAAAGGAAAATGGCCAAGCAAGGATCTGATCAAATTTTATGCAAAACATAAGGAAGAAAATGATGCTTATAAAACAGGTAAACGTCAAGGTAAATCAAGAGTTGTGAGAAACTGGAATCTTCGTCTAAAAACACAGTCAAATGACAGGGAGCTATTAACAAGACATGAAATGCAAGAATTATGTCCTGATATTTTGATTACCAACTATTCAATGTTAGAGTATATGCTCATGCGCCCTATTGAACGGAAAATATTTCAAGACACCAAAACATGGCTCGAAGCTGATCCAAACAATAAGCTGATTCTAATTTTAGATGAGGCTCATATGTATCGTGGTACTGGTGGGGCAGAAGTTGCCTTTCTAATAAGACGTTTAATGGCTAGATTAGGAATAGATCGTAGTAGAATGAAGTGCATACTGACAAGTGCAAGTTTGGGGAAGAGCGAAGAGGATGAACGAGCTATCATAGATTTCGCTGGAGAGTTGACAGGTATAACCACGAAGACGGCAAGAACATTTCAGTTGATAACGGGTGATCTGGAATCGCGTTATGGGGCGAGTAAAGGAACAACAACGCAGGCCGAGATCCTTTCAAATGTAGATTTGTCTGTTATTCAAAATACATTGACTAATCTAAAAGCTGCAATTGATGAGTTTAACGCTACAGCAAGAAAGATAAATTGGAGAGTGTTTGAAGGTAGTGATTGTAGTAAATTTATTTGTCACCTCTTTACCCAAATGACAGGTTGGGGACCAGCGGAACAAATGATTAAAGTCTTAAGTGGGAAGGCACTCCCATTGCGGCATCTATCTAAAGAGCTATTTCCAGATACTGATGAACAAATAGCTCAACAAGCAACGGAAGTCGTTTTAGCATTGGGTGCCTTGGCAAAAAGAGAAATAGACAACAAAGTATTCTTGCCTACTAGACTTCATTTATTTTTCAGAGGAATTCCTGGTCTTTATGCATGTACAAATCAAAAATGTGAGAATCGGTTGGACAAGACAGACAAGAATCCAATTCTTGGACGATTGCATGCGGTTCCTATGTTAAATTGTACATGTCAGAAAAAAGCGCGAGTATATGAATTGTTAACTCATAGGGATTGCGGTGCAGCCTTTATAGTTGGGTATACACACGGCGAGGATGGTGAATTTTTACTTCATGAGCCAACGAATATAACTGGAGTAAACGATGAGGTTGAAGATCGCCTTTATAAAATTCAATTGCTAGTTGATGGTAAGCCAAACGAACGAGCTATCGAACATAGCGTTCCTGCTTGGTTAGATATCAGTTCAGGTAAACTTTTTGATACTGAGCCACTGCAATTAGAAGGATTTCTTAAAGTATTTAAACCCATTAGTAATACTGCTACTGGGGAGAGAGTATTTAACTGCTGTCCAATTTGCCTTAGAAAGTGGAAAAAGAACAAAAGTAAAATTATGAATCTCTCTACAAAGGGAGAAGCGCCATTCGCAAATCTTGTTAAAGCCCAATTGTTTAATCAACCTGCACAGCGCATTGAGAGTAATGAGTACCCAAATGGTGGCAGGAAGGTATTATTATTTTCGGATGGAAGACAAAAGGCTGCTCGTTTAGCTAGAGATATTCCAAGAGAAGTTGAATGGGATACATTTAGGCAAGCTATTGTTTTAGCTGCTGTTCGCTATAAAGCAATATGTAATAGGGATCCGAAAATAAATGATGCGCTATATATTGCTTTTGTATCAATAGTTTCTGAATTCAATCTTCAATTTTTTGATGGGGATGATCGAAAATCACTACTCTTAGATGTTCGTGAATTTAAAGAAGAATACTCAGGATCATTAAGAATTGCTCTTGAAGAGCAATGGGACGTTAGACCTTCATCAAGTTACCATAAGGCGATTCTGAGGCAATTGTGTAACAGAGAATACTCGTTACGAGCGGCTACTGTTGGTTATCTCAAACCCACTAGGTCAGCCTTGGAGAGAATACAAAATGAAATATCAGCAGTGACTGGTAAAATTGATTCTCTTCAAATTGAAGCACTTATCAACTATTTTATTGAAGAGATTCTAGATGATTATGCGTTTGAATTAGAAACTAAGATTTCTTCCTCTGTGAGGCGCAAAGCAGCTGGATATTCGCAAAGTTCATGGACAAGTTCGGGGAAAATTGGAGAGAATCAAAAGTTTATTTTGGAAAATTATTTTAATTGTACCTCAGATGAAATAACGAGTATTCAAGAAGTGTTGCGGAAAAGACTTTGCCATAAAGCTGGCGATGCTTATGTTATTGATAGTAATGATGTTGTGTTAAATATTGACATTGAGTCGGAGTGGTACAAATGTAATAGTTGTACGTTCCTTTCTCCAGTAAAGTTTGGGGACTATTGTGTTAATTGTGGAAGTAAAGAAATCATTACTCTAGATCCAGAAACTCATGACTATATACAAGCGCGGAAAGGATTTTTACGAAATCCAGTTGTAATGTCAGTTCGTGGTAACAACCGACCAAAGTATGTCACTGCTGAGGAACATACAGCACAGCTTTCTCACAAAGATGCTGGAGAAATTTTTGCTTCGAACGAAATGTATGAGCTTCGTTTTCAGGACGTTAAGTTAGAACAAGATGATCTGGAAGAGGGATCAGTAGATATATTGAGTTGTACCACCACGATGGAAGTTGGTATTGATATAGGTTCGCTAGTCGCTGTTGGACTAAGGAATGTTCCACCTCAGCGTGAAAATTACCAACAAAGAGCCGGGAGAGCAGGGCGCCGCGGTTCATCACTTTCTACTGTTATCACGTATGCTGAGGGTGCACCTCATGATAGTTTTTATTTTCAAAATCCTGTTAGAATTGTATCGGGAACTCCTAGGCTGCCAATGATAAAGGTTAACAATATTAAAATTGCTAAAAGGCATGTGTTTGCTTTTTTGTTTCAAACTTTTTTTCATGACATGATTGATAGAGATGAAATAAAGGTAGATCGGGATAAAAATCTATTTGCAGCTCTTGGGTCGGTCACAGATTTTTTTAATGAAGAGTCAGACAGTGATTTTAGAAAATCAAGATTTATCGAATGGATCGAACAAGAAACATCAATTATAGTGAAAAGGATAATCGAATGGCTCCCTGAAGAAATTGCTAGTGACAAAGCCGAGTGTGTACACATTTTTATAGACGAGTTGTTGCATAAACTGAACGAAGTGAGTCTTAAAACGCGTTCTTCAGATGATACGAATTCAGAAGTGGATGATGAAGATGATGTGGATTTAAGTTCAAGTAGAGATGAGCTTTTAACGTATTTATTTGATGAAGGGTTCTTACCAAGCTATGCATTTCCTACAAGTCTATGTAGTTTCCCAATCGAAATGAGAAAGGAAAAAGGAAAAAATAGTTATAAAGTAGTTACTAAAGAATTGCCTCAACAATCCATCGATCAGGCACTAAGCGAGTATGCACCAGGCAGGCTGGTAGTTATCGACAAAAAGACCTATCGCTCTGGAGGAATTGTTGCGAATGCAGCTAAGGTTACAGATGCAGATCGGGCGGAGAAACTTTTTCAGCATAACTTACGGAAATATGTGTCCTGTAGGAGATGTACGTTCGTACGGGACATAGATGAAACTGTAAAATTAAACGAAACTGATCCATGCCCTGTATGTGAAGGGCCACTTGATACAGGAGAACTACTAATACCAGAGGTGTTTCTCCCCGAAAAGGGAGCTCCTATTACTGAAGGTGATGACGAACAAGAGTTGACTTATGCTACTACAGCACAATTCCCGCTCCCGTTGTCAGAAGACGATTTAGGCGAGTGGGGGAGAATTGGCGAAAGATTATTAACAGTGCAAGCAAAGGATAGATGGCTTGTTACAATTAATAAGGGAAATGATGAAAGTAATGCAGGATTTTATGTATGCGAGGCGTGTGGAGCGTCGAAAGTAGTGGATCCTGAAGATAAGTCACCAAACGGTTCACATGATCGCCCTTATCAAGTTGAGCCTGTGTATGGAGTACACGTGGCTTCAAAATGCCATGGCGCATTTAAGAATGTATTTCTAGGGCACGATTTTAAGAGTGATTTGTTACTTATACGCTTAAATATTGAAGAACCATTCGTTCGAACAGTAAGTCTAAATTTGGCAAATCATATTCTCAATGATGCATTACGAACAGTCTCTGAAGCATTGTTATTGGCTGCAAGTAGGGAGTTAGATATTGATCCTTCAGAATTTAAATCAGGCTATAGATTAGTAAAATTAAGTCCAGACGAAACATTAAGAGCAGATATTTATATGTTTGATTCTTTGGCTGGTGGTGCGGGGTATGCCGAACAAACAGGTAAAGATTTGCCATTAGTGTTAAACAAGGCACTGGATTTGTTAGAGAGTTGTAATCAAGGGTGTGATCGTTCCTGTACAGATTGCATCAGACATTATCAAAACAGGTATTGGCATACTCATTTGGACAGGCATTTAGGAGCTCAATTGTTGCGGTACATGATCTATTCTAAGGTACCTGATATTTCAGATGTTGAAAATCAAAGCATGATCCTCGAACCACTAATTCGACTTTTACAATTGGAAGGCTACACATGCAAAGATAATGTGAGTTATAATGGAACTCGAGTGCCATGGATAATTAGTACTCAAGATAGTTTTCTCGTTATTGGCGTATATCCAAGTTTAATTGACGAAACAGACTCTAGCAGGTTACATCCGTTAACCAAACATTTTTCTGAAGGGCAACTACTATTAGTTAATGAATATTTGATTAGTAGAAATTTGTCATTGGTTTACAAACAATTCAAAGAAAAGGTTATGAAGGCTTGATTTATTACTAATATAATGTCACCTCCGAAAGGTGGGAGGTGACATTTTTATTTTTAACGGCCAGGTGAGAAAATATGATAGCTGGAAAATCTGTAATACAGCCATCCTTGTCGAAAGAGTATTTGCAAAATCTTACTGAAATACTGAAGACGGCAGAAGGTATTATGGCTGGGCAAGAGAGGGCTCTTTGGATTGCAAATAATATCCCTGATCCCAATAATGATGAAGTGCTAGATGAGATGAGATTTCGAAGCTTATTATTGTTGTTTCGAGATTTGTTTTCACAGGGATGGGAGTTAACATTCAGAGATGGGATTGCTAATATTTATCATCCCATAACACCAGATAATGTTGAAACGAAGCAATGGTACAGAGAAGCTCTTTTACGTGAAAGAAACAAGCAATTAGAGAATGACTCAATTAAAAAGTTTATTTTTAGAATGGAAAAAGAGAGAAAGTACAATGGGAAAAAGGTGTCAATAAGGAATCTGATATCACCGGTTGACGAACTTCTTAGCGGTATACAAGAGTGGAAAGCTGACGCGATTAAGCCGTATTTACAAATTGTACAATCTAGGTCAGATAGGGACGAAAAGACAGGATTTAAATTACTTGATATTTGGAGATACTTTCGTTTGACGTGGACGTTACCGCATAAACCAACACCTGGAAGAAATATATTTGTATTAGTCAGAGATTCAGCACAGGAGTATCATCCGATTATAGGTATTGCTGCTCTTGGAAACAGTATTGTACAAATAACTTGTCGCGATAACGAAATAGGCTGGACACTAGAGGGCCTGCGAGAACGTATGAACACGATGGACGATATCACAGCCCGACAAATAATTAATTCTTTGACTCAGTCCCTTGTAAAATCAATATCAGGAATTGAGGTACGTGATTTACTAGATGAGGAAGTTGATCTATCAAATGCCGAAGAATATGCAAATACATTAAGTGTTTTTTTGAGAGGAGTAGGGAACAGAGCAGCAGCTCCTAGAATTACTTCAAATTCAGAAGATGTAAACTGGAATGATATTTGTCAAAGTCCGTTTTACAAAGTGAAACGAGCAAAGGCTCTTCTTAATATTTTTAAAGCACAGACTTTCTTTAATAATTTTAATGTTAACGAGCCGCTAAAGGCACTTCAGCAACTTGTTATGACTTCACGTGGACGATCTGCTCTGTCTACAGCGTTACAGTCCAATAAAAAAGAAAAAGTTGGAGCAAATATGATGGATATCATTGTTTGCGGAGCGGTTCCACCATACAATTTTCTGCTTGGTGGAAAATTAACTTCAATGTTGATGTTGAGTCCTGAACTTATTCAAGCATATCAGAAAAAATATAAAAATCAGATATCAGTAATTGCTTCTGCAATGAAAGGCGAACCTGTTGTAAAACCAGCGCATCTCGTTTTTTTAGGTACAACAAGTCTTTATGAAACAGGGAGTAGTCAATACAATCGAGTAACCATTCCTGAATATGCTTTGAATGGTAGTGAGCCAATGTATAAAATTGGCTTTGAGTCTTTAGGTATAACTAAGGGTTTTGGAACTGTATATATATCCGATGAAACGGTTGAAGCCTTTTCTGAACTGACAACGAAATTGTACGGGAGACGTATAGTTAATAATACGTTTGGAGAGGGGACGAGCCCTCGAATGCGATTAATTAGGGCAGGCTTGGATGCTCTAGGGCTTCCATCGGATCACTTACTCAATCACAATTTCAAGCGGATCGTATATGGTGTGAGATTAGCTGATAATGCATATGAATATTTGCGCGGAGAAGAAGATGAGCCTCGTTACTATTTAAGTCAAGATGAACCTCATCAGATGACAGAAGCTATCTGTGAATTTTGGAGAAAACGTTGGTTATCAATGAGGATAAAGAATAATGATGTTATGCAACAATTAATTAATTTTGGTGTTGATGACTTTCTGTTAGGAAAAAAAATAGGACAGTAATAAAATAATCTGGCCTCAATTTTGTGGACTGATGAATAAAACCGTACTCTGCGAGTTGGCTTCGGTATATAACCGGAGTCGGCTTATTTAATTCCGTTTTTGCTTTTGTTTGAATTTTTAATTTGCATGGCCTAGTTTCACACAAAAATGAAACAGGAGGTAGAGGGATGAATCCTCGTTGCGCTTTGAGAATTGAATATCCATATTGTCCAGTACCTTCCCCGCATGCCAGAAAGGGAACGAACCACTGTCAATATAGAGTAGACACATAAAACCGAGAATATTATGCAACAAATCAGTATGTACGTTCGTACTCATTGGATGTAAAGTAGCCAATAGCGTAATGGATTCGTTTTCTATTGTAGAAGCAAGTGATGTATTCAAAAAAGCGTTTCTTGGCCTGCTTATGTGTTTTTAATTTCTCCAAGTACACGAGTTCTTTCTTGAGCACACTGTGGAACAATTCGATGCGCGCATTATCGTAGCAGCCTCTCTGGCGGCTCATACTGCCTTTCATTTTGTATTTGTGGAGCCGTCTCTGGTAGTCGTGGGATGCATACTGGTTGCCGTGGTCTGAATGATGCATACCTCTGAGAGCAGTTGTTGCTGACTGTAGGCGCGATCTAACGTCGTAAGCACGAGTTCCTTAGTCATCCGTTAATCTATGTGAAACCCGACAATCTTACGGCTGTACAAATCTATAATTCTCGCTAGATATAATCAGTCTTCATCTGTCTTAATGTACGTGATGTCAGCCACCCAGACCATACATTACATGAAGAATCCGTGGATGATGAGGATGATTTTGATTTAGAAGAAGCATTGCCTGAGTATCCGATTACGCGTAAAGGTGAAATTTGGCTACTTGGGAAGCATAGGCTAATCTGCGGTGACTCGACTAATCCGCAGGATATTACAAGATTGATGGATGGTAAGAAGGTTCAGCTTATTGTAACTGATCCACCCTACAATGTGGACTATACGGGCAAGACGAAGGACGCATTGAAGATTGAGAATGATAAGATGGACAATCACCAATTTTATGATTTCCTATTGGCTGCCTATACTCGAATGTATGAAGTAGCTGGTGACGAAGCAAGCGGATTAACCCCCTAAGTTTGGACACTAACTCTCTCTTGCTCATCGAGACTCTGTTTTTGAATTTATACACGAACTTCTCGGATCGGAATCGGTTTTGTCTGGTTTTTCTCATAAAACTGAGACGGCGACAAATCGCGAATGCTGGAATGAATTCTTCGTTCATTATAAAAATGAATGAATTCAGTGACGGCTTCATAAGCTTCGCTGTACGTTTCAAAGTCGTTGTGAGCCAAGCATTCATCCTGCAATAGCCTATGAAAAGATTCAATATGTGCGTTCATATTCGGTGTTCGTGGAGGAATGCGTTCATGCTCACTCCAAAGTTTTCACAGGCAGCTTCAAACCCATGAGAAATAAACTGAGGGCCATTGTCTGAACGAATCACAGGTTTGGTTTGCGCCTCAAATAATTGTCTCTTAAACAAGGCCGTTTGTAGCGTTTGGATCACATCTTTGGCCTCGCACCACAATCCGATGTGGTAAGCGACCACTGAACGGTCGTAAACATCGAGGCAAGACTGAATGAAGAAGAATCGGTCTTCTCCTGCAATATAACCGTACTTAATGTCCGTCTCAAACAGTTGGTTCGAATTCGTAATGATCCGATTTCGTGCCAGTTTCCGTGGGTAAGACGAGTTCACTTTTCGCTGTGGTCGCAGGATGTTCAGTTCTCTGCACAATCGGTAAACCTTCTTTTTGTTAATGATTAGGCCTTCATCTCGGGGTAAAGCGACGGTTAATTATACGCATGGCCGTCTGCAGAAACCAACTCCATAATCCGTTCCATAATCTGAGCATCCGGTACTTTTACACCGTCCGAACGCAGCGAATATCCTGGCTTTGGTCGTCCCTCACTTGCTGTTTTCTTGATCACTTTTCCATTTTTATGGTAGTAGTAGCTGGATCTCGGGATGTTGGCCAGTCGTAGTACAACGTGACGGCATATCCTTCACGGATGTAGTGTTCCGCTACTTCAACTTTTTCAGCAAATGAGGGTTTTTCTTTTTTATCAAGTCACGCAGTATCGCAATCTCAAGTGCCTG
This sequence comes from Paenibacillus peoriae KCTC 3763, assembly GCF_000236805.1. Taxonomy (GTDB): domain Bacteria; phylum Bacillota; class Bacilli; order Paenibacillales; family Paenibacillaceae; genus Paenibacillus; species Paenibacillus peoriae. The sequence continues at coordinate 18,702 of NZ_AGFX01000011.1, forward strand.
TTCACCTAGTAGTTTCTTCAATTGATCATTTTCTTGGGAAAGCACTTTGGAATCCAGTCCATGTATGGTTTCCAGTGAAGTTTCACCATATTTACCTTCTTCAAATTCCTTTACCCAACGGTGAAGCATATTGACGGCAATTTCATATCTCCGGGCTACAGCCGCCTTATTCCCGGTTTCGATGGCTTCCTTGACGATTTGGCGTTTAAATTCTCTAGAATGTTTATTTCGTGTCATTTCCTCAGCCCCTTATCACTAGTAGTGTAATCCATATACACTCTTAGTGTCCAAGTTCATTAGGGGGCTAAAGAGAGAACAACAAGGATTTATTTAGGGAAAAATGCAGTATAGGAAGTGATTGTTGTAATTAAATAACCATAATAACTTCTGGACTACTAATTATACAAAGCAATTTCTAAATGAATGCATATATATCACATTCATACCAATACCAACATATTCATGCGCTGGATCTCACATGTCCTATGCTCTAATGCTTTTTTTTATTTTGATAGAGTCTAAAGACTCAACAAATGTTATTTTGTGGTACTATATTCTTAGAAAGGGAGGATTATTATGCTAAAAAAGCCAAAAAGGTTTAACGCTTATCAGATTGACATGCATTATATAATTCAAAACAGACATGCTACCGATGCAATTAAATGGGACTCTGACATTATTCAGCAAATCTTTGATCACATTTTTTCGCTGTCTGTAGAAACAAGGACAAGGCGCTATAATGATTCATGGCTCATGTATATGGATCACCTTGATTCTGATCAACATTACATATTTGGCCGCTTTTTATCTGCTGACTACGGAACAACCGGAGAATTATTACATGCAGATCAGTTAACGCTTCGCCCTAATCCTAAATTACTGCGTGAAGGAGAAACAGAATCTACTTATTTTATTATAAAAAAAGCTGATGGTTTATTACTTCTCCAGAGTAACTTAAAACTTAACAGGCCAAAATTTGAAGAATACATTGAACAACTTGGTCAACAAGTAATCCGAAACAATACATTAACGTTTATACAGATTTGTACGCTTGTGGAAAATAACTTTTTTGAGAGTATACAACAATTAAACACGGTGCACAAAGTTACTATTGAGGTGTCTAAGACAGAGTTAGCAGCTGATGAAAATGTGGCTATACGTGCACTGCAAAATGACATTGAAGAAATCAGTGCTACTGATGTAAAGTTGGAATTCAAAGCTAAATATCAACGGCAAGGCATGATAGGCGTGTTGCCTATGATCAAAAAATATAAAGATCAGCAAGGCGTCACTAAAATTGTTGTAAGAGGTAAATTGGCTGGGGCTGAAAAAGTAATTAAACTAGATGAATCTCAAGAGCATTATAAAAAAAGGGTTGAGGTTGATCGTAATAACCAACCTATGATGACCTCTGTAGAAAATGTTCTGCGGGAAGTAGCAGAACAAAGAAGAATATTGAGGGGATGATAAGTCATGCTAAGGGGCGTAATGAGGTTTCTAAAAGCCAACAATTTCCCATGGGTTACTTTTAAGAAATACTGGAGAAATTCTTCTCGCTCTGAACTTATTGTCGATGTGCTTGTTCCATTTTTGATGTCATCGCTATTATTACTTTTTACATCTGAATATGTTACAAACTTTAAAGATTTAGTTGACAAGTTTCAGCAACTAAGTGGTCAAGTAATTGCTGCTATTTCAATATTAGCTGGTTTTAATATTGCTAGTATTACAATCATTTCTACCGCAGGAAACTCCATGGAGAGATTAAGGAACACTCGAAGCTCTCCAGGGGCATTATCTGTCTATGAGATATTAATTGTTTTTTTCACTTGGGCTGTAATAATTCAACTAATTGTTGTGTTGATTAGTATTCTACTATTTTATGTAGGTTCATTGGTGCCATTAAAATTTAGTAGCATTTCAATACCTCTATGGGGCTGGATAAGTGCTACCCTGTGGCTTACATTAACTATTCATTCAGTTTTTATATCAATTAGAAATATGAAGACTTTATTTCATTACGTCACATATAATCCATAGAGCGTCTGAGTTGCTATTGTGTGTAGAGAAGAAGTTAATGAATATTAGGACTTGAAGGATAATGGATATGAGATAAATTGGGGTATTCATATTTTTGATAGCGGATCCCTTATTTAGGGATTATTGTTTATATTTTCATTAGAGAAATAAGTATATAATGCTATTTAAAAAGGCTCCTATTTATCATTGTGGAAGTTGCTATAGTAGTTTTCTTCAAAGCAATGGATCATAGGGATGAAGCTGTAACAATTTGATAGTAAAAAAGTACATTCCAGTATATGGGGGGAGGATCCCAGTTCTCAAGCGACTTAAACGATCATATTCCCTTCATCTTCAATCAACTGAAATAAAGACTTATCGTATTTTTCACTCATGTGAAAACCTCGAATAAAATTGATTTTATTCTCGAGTACTCGCCTCTTGTTGTCCACTTTTCAATCTAATAGTACCATTTTATTGAAAGTAAAGATGTTAAGGAGTTTGGGGAAGTAAATAATAACTAATCTTCTTCCATCTCAACCAGATCAATAATCTCACGAATATCTTCAATATTCATAGCATCGGCGATTCTTTCAATATGATTAAAATTAATACTTTCACGTTTACCGGATTGAAGTTCACTTAGAGCAGCGTGTCGTACATCGGATAAACGTGATAGTTCTCTCAAGGAGATATTGTGTTTTCTCGTAATTTCGTTAATTTTCACAACTACTTTCTTTGCCATTAGGGTTCCCGCCTTATTTTACAAATTTTTCTTGACGATACGCATAAACGTAACATATAATTTTTTGTAAAACTGGTACTCATATACGTACCAAAAGGTGGGGAATATTTTGACTTCTCAGAGTGACATGGTAGCGGAGTATGAAAAGTTAGTAGAACTTGAAAAGCAATACACAGAGAGGATTCAAACTTGTATTAAATTACTTGGAGATGCGTTTAACATTATCGCTGCCAAAGCAGGAGCGTTGAGCATGGATGCAGTTAAGGAAGCTGCTTATTATTTACACTCAACGGAGATTGAACTAAACCATGTATTGTACTATATCCGTTTAGAGAAAAGTATTTTAACTAATCAGTTAGAAATTGAAACAAAATGAAGCAAACCCAAACATAGCAGCGGAGGGGACGGAATCGTTCTGGAGAAGCGATGCGTTCGCCTTTGAACCCGGATTTTACCATTAAAATATAATTCAAAAAAATCTGGGGGCAACAGCGATCGGAAGAATGATCCGTCTACGTAGCGGCCTTAGTTGCACGTACTACCTCCTTAAAAAGCCAAACCCGACATGACCTTTCACGGTCTGATCGGGTTTTCTCATTTTCCCCCCCAATCCCCGCGCATAAATCTTCACTCCAACCAAACACCAAACATACCGCCATCCAAATAGTTACGCCCACTCCCAACATCATGTATAGTAAAGTTATGGGAAATAAACATGAACCCGCATGTTATCTTGATCGCTTAACCGTACAATATGAAACATGGCAAAAACGAGGAGGAACGTGATGATACATCCAATACAAATTCAGGATATGCTGCAAGCCGCGCTGGAGACGGGTGGAGATTTTGCAGAGGTGTTCGTCGAGGATCGTACCAATGGACAGTTGGGGATGACCGGGGGAGTCGTGGATACGGCGCTGTCAGGCCGGGATTTTGGGATTGGCATTCGGATCATGAAGGAGCATTTCTCGGTGTATGCCTATACCAGCGACATGAGCGAACAGAGCCTGATTCGACTGGCAAAATCGGCCGCTAAGGCTATTCGCGGAGGTGGAGCGCTAGGTACACAACCGATTACACTCCATCCCCATGCTATCCCTAACCAACATCCGATTGCTATCATTCCTGATGGGTCACAAAAGCGCGCCAAGATCGAGATGATGAGACGTGCGCATGAGGCGGCCAGCCAATACGATCCTTCCATCACGCAAACCTCCATTGGGATTAGCAACTCGATCCAGAACGTACTGATCGCCAATAGCAATGGATTACTGGTGGAGGATACCCGCACGTATACACGCATGAGAATAAGCGCCATTGCGACCGCTGGGGAGCATCGACAATCCGGTTTTCGCGGGCCGGGAGCGTATGCGGGGACTGAATTCCTGGAGAATCTGAATATCGAAGAAAATGCGAGACACGCCGCCCGTATTGCGTCCACGATGGTCAAAGCGAGTTATGCGCCTAGCGGCAGACTCCCCGTCGTGATTGAGAACGGCTTCGGCGGAGTCCTTTTTCACGAGGCGTGTGGACACGGGCTGGAATCTACGGCGGTGGCCCATGGAACGTCCGTGTTCGCCAATAAGATCGGGCAGCAGGTGGCTTCACCGCTGGTCACGGCTGTGGATGACGGAACGATTCCGAGCGCGTGGGGTTCGCTCAATATCGATGATGAAGGAGCGCCTACACAGCGCAACGTACTGATCGAGAACGGCATTTTAAAAGGATATCTGATCGACCGGATGGGCTCGCGTCAGATGGGTATGCCTGCGACAGGGTCAGGGCGAAGACAATCCTATAAATTCGCGCCTGCATCCCGCATGAACAATACGTTTATTGCGAATGGCGAGTCCACCCGTGAAGAAATCATTGCTAAGACGGAGTACGGGATCTATGCCAAATCGCTGGGCGGCGGTTCGGTGAATACTTCGACTAGCGATTTTAATTTTGCAGTTGAAGAGGCGTATATAATTCGCAACGGTAAAATTGCCGAGCCGGTCAAAGGGGCAACACTGATCGGCAAAGGGATTGAAACCCTGCAAAATATTGATATGGTTGGCAACAATCTGGATCATGGTCAGGGCATGTGCGGCTCGGTCAGCGGAAGTCTTCCGGTCAACTGTGGACAGCCGACGATTCGCGTGTCTGAAATGACCGTCGGCGGACGGAAGGGGGAATAAGCGATGAATATTCAGCAATTTCAGGAAGCGTTGTTCACGAAGGGGCGGGAAATCGGCTACGCGGATATGGAAATCTACTATGTGAATGGACGTTCTACCTCGGTAAAGGTGTTGAAGGGAGAAATTGACCAATATACAATCGTCGAAAACGGTGGACTTTCCTTCCGGGGCGTCATTAACGGGAAAATGGGCTATGCCTCTACGGAGAAGCTGGAACCGGACGTGATCGACTTTTTATTGGAAGAAGCACGCAGCAATGCGGATATATTGGAGAGCGAGGAGCAGGATGAGCTGTTTGCAGGCTCTGAGAGCTACCCTGAGCAGCCTGCCTATACCGCTGAGCTGACCGACACGGCTCCCGAGATTCTTATCGAAGCGGCGCTAGAAATGGAGCGGACAGCGCTTGCCGCAGATCCACGGATTGTGATGGCTCGGCATTGCTCGGTCAGCATTCGTGAAAATGAGGTCCTGATTGTTAATACAAAGGGATTGCATTGCCATCGCCGCAAAAGCCTGGCGACCGCCTATGTATACGTCATCGCAAAAGAACATGATGAGACCGTTACCGGGGGCTGGCATGATTATTCCCTGCGGAGTGTGGAAGATATCGATATTGCAGATGTGGCGCACAGGGCGGTACAAGAGGCTGTTTCCCGTCTGGGGGCTCACACGATTCAATCGGATAACTATCCGGTCATTTTCCGTCATGATGCAGCAGCGCAATTGCTGGCTGCGTATACGACGGTATTTTCAGCGGAGTCGGTGGATAAAGGCTTTTCGCGATTGGCTGGGAAACTGGGGCAAAAGGTGACAAGCAAGCACATCACGCTGATGGATGATCCGCTTATGAAGAACGTTCCGGCAGGCAGTACGTTTGATGCCGAAGGCAGCGCAACGCGCCGTAACGAGATCATCAAGGGCGGGGAACTACGGACGTATTTCCATAACCGCAAGACGGCTCGCAAGGCCGGGGTGCAGAGTACCTCCAATGCTTCCAAGGGCAGCTATAACGGAAAAATCGGTGTGTCATATCATAATCTGTATGTGGAACCAGGCACCTCTACGTTGGAGGATATGATTCGCAGGATGGATCGCGGGTTGATGATCGTTGAGCTGCAAGGACTGCATGCGGGAACAAATACGGCGTCCGGAAATTTTTCGCTGGCTTGTCTGGGATACTGGATTGAGCAGGGGCAAGTGGTCAGAGCGGTCAATCAAATTACCGTATCTGGCAACTTCTTTGATGTGTTGCAGCAGGTAGAGGAGGTTGGCAATGATTTGCGTTTTACGGGAAGCTGCACTTCACCTTCACTCAAGCTGGCCTCACTCTCGATTTCAGGCTCCTAACACTGGAGAAATCTCCTTCTTTCCATATTTATAGTCTGATTCTGACGTTCCGATTGCCTGGTGATTACAGATGCCTGATGCTTCGGGGTATGGTAAAGTAGGAGAAAGGTTTTAAAAATATGAAAAAAAGGCTTGGTTACAGCACCGCGACAGGGTATTATAGACAATAATATATTCGAAAAAGGTTCGAATTGAATTTTTATTGGAGGATGTATATGAGATATATAAGCACTAGAGGTCGAGTAGAAGCCAAGGGATTTATTGATACCGTGCTCATGGGGTTAGCTGACGATGGCGGTTTGATGGTACCGGAGCAGATTCCGGTGGTGCCTGTGGCTACACTGGAGAAATGGGCAACATTGAGCTACAGAGAGCTGCTGCTGGAAGTTTTTGCGCTGTATATCAATGATGAAATTCCTCGTGAAGATTTGGAGCAGCTGGTGGAACGCAGTTATGCAAGCTTCCGTCACCCGGAAGTTACGCCAGTGAAGAAGATTAACGAATCCCTGTCTATTTTGGAGCTATTCCACGGGCCTACGTTTGCGTTCAAGGATGTGGCGCTGCAATTTATGGGTGAATTTTATTCCTATGTATCCAAAAAGCAGAATGAGATCATTCACATTTTGGGCGCAACCTCAGGCGATACCGGAGCGGCAGCCATTCAGGGCGTGCGTGGCAAGGAAGGTATTAAAATCTGTATTTTGCATCCGCATCAGAAGGTGAGCAAGGTACAGGAACTGCAAATGACGACGGTTGACGATGAAAATGTACTGAATCTGTCTGTAAAAGGAAACTTTGACGATTGTCAAAAAGTCATCAAAGACCTGTTTGCAGATCTCGATTTCAAAGGCAAACATCATCTGCGTGCGATTAATTCGATTAACTTTGTGCGTATTTTGGCGCAGACGGTGTATTACTTCTATGCCTATTTCCGGGCCCAGGAGTCAGCGGGTACGAAGAAGATCAATGTCAGCGTGCCATCCGGCAACTTTGGCAATATTTTTTCCGGCTTTCTTGCGAAGAAAATGGGTCTGCCAATTCATAAGCTGATCATTGCAACGAATGAAAATAATATTTTGGAACGCTTCGTGAAGACAGGCGAATACAAGCCAGGTGATTTCAAAAGCACATACAGTCCTTCCATGGACATTCAAGTGGCAAGTAATTTCGAAAGATATCTGTACTACTTCCTCGGGGAAGATGCAGCAAAGGTATCTGAATACATGAACAACCTCAAAACCGAGGGGCGGATTGTGGTCAGTGCAGAGGATTTGCAACGGGTACAGCAGGATTTTGAAGCTCTCGGGGCTTCGAATGAGCAGTGTCTGGAGCTGATCAAAAAATACAAGGTCGAATACGATTATTTGCTGGACCCGCATACGGCTTGCGGCATTGCCGCATATGAGGCGTATAATGGCTCAGACGAAGTATGTGTGACCTTTGCGACTGCGCATCCGGCCAAATTCGATGAAGCCATCCGTCTGGTGGACATTCAGCAGGAGTTCCCGGCGCCAATTGAACAATTGTTCTCCAAGCCGCAGCACCAGCAGGTGGTAGAGCATGACGAGGCAGAAATCGTGCGTCAGCTTGAAGCCTTTTATGTGTAGAGGATCATTTCAGCAATGACGTACTATATCCCGATAGGATGAGGAAAAGAGGCTACGCCCTGTGCGCGGTCTCTTTTTGTTACCTCCATATTTGCCGGAAAGGCGTATGTGTATCGAAGACAGAGGAAATGATATACGGTATGATTTCTCCTATACAATTTGAGAGTTGGCTTCATTCGTTCACATAATTGTCCCATATTGAGTAAGGTATAGAACAAGTGAAAATGGTGAAAAAAGCCCGTAAATCAAGGGATTAGGCCTTGTGAATATAACAGGATATGAGAGGTTTATAGAGTTATTTAATATAGGGGACAAATTATTTTTATAAGCAAATTAGATGTATTTATATTAAAAATCATGTATAGTTAACTAAATTTTATGAATACATAAATTCCACTCTCGCGGGTGTAGTTCAACTCGGATCATCATCCAGCAGAGGGGCTAATTATAAAGGGGTGTATTGAAAAGTGACCATTATCCGTTCAGAGCAGAGTCAACAGGCAGCAGCCGAATATGTGCAGTCCGTTTTTGAAAAGGTTATCGCGCGCAATCCTCATGAAAATGAATTCCATCAGGCCGTCAAGGAAATATTGGATTCGTTGGTTCCCGTGCTGGCTAAGCATCCAAAGTATATGCAACAGGGGCTTTTGGAACGGCTGGTGGAGCCGGAGCGTGTTATTACCTTCCGTGTGCCTTGGGTGGATGATGCAGGGAATGTACAGGTCAACCGCGGCTTCCGCGTACAGTTTAACAGTGCGATTGGTCCTTATAAAGGTGGACTTCGCTTCCATCCGTCTGTATATCTGGGAATCGTCAAATTTTTGGGCTTTGAGCAAGTTTTCAAAAATGCATTGACAGGTCTCCCTATTGGTGGTGGCAAAGGCGGCTCCGATTTTGATCCCAAAGGGAAATCAGATAACGAAGTTATGCGCTTTACACAAAGCTTCATGACCGAGCTGTACAAATATATCGGCCCGGATGCCGACGTTCCGGCAGGGGATATTGGGGTAGGCGGCCGTGAGATTGGTTACCTGTTCGGGCAGTACAAGCGGATTCGCGGAGGACATGAAGGCGGTGTCCTGACAGGTAAAGGGGTTCATTACGGAGGCAGCCTCACACGTACAGAAGCGACAGGTTATGGCTGTGTGTACTTTGTAAATGAGATGCTGCAGGCTCAGGGATCGTCCTTTGAAGGTAAGCGAGTGGTCGTGTCGGGCTCGGGGAATGTATCCATTTATGCGATTGAAAAGGCACAGCAACTCGGTGCTACAGTCGTTGCTTGTAGTGATTCGAACGGCTACATCTATGATCCCGAAGGCATTGACTTGGAACTGGTGAAGCAGATCAAAGAAGTGAGCCGTCTGCGGATTAGCGAGTATACCCAAGAGCGTCCAGACGCAATATATACAGAGGGCTGTGCCGGCATCTGGTCGATTCCATGCGATATCGCACTGCCATGTGCTACACAGAACGAAATTGACGAGCATGCAGCACAACTGCTGGTGAGCAATGGCGTAAAAGCTGTGGGTGAGGGGGCTAATATGCCATCCACGCTACAAGCGATTGAAGTATTTTTGAACGGTGGAGTACTGTTTGGGCCAGCCAAAGCTGCCAATGCAGGCGGGGTTGCGGTCTCTGCACTCGAAATGTCACAGAACAGCATGCGCTTGTCATGGACCTTTGAGGAAGTGGACACCAAGCTGCATGATATTATGAAAAATATCTATGCTAACAGCGTGAAAGCGGCTGAGGAATACGGCGTACCTGGCAATCTGGTTGTCGGGGCGAACATCGCTGGATTCGTTCGTGTGGCTGACGCTATGCTGTCCCACGGGATTGTCTAAGGCAACGGCAGCTCAGGACACAAGTAAGAGAAATAAGTGAGTACACGTATATTGAATAAGCAAGCTAATAAAAAGAGAAGCTGAGTGTTCCTCGCGAGGACGCTCAGCTTTTATTTGCCAAGAGACCCTTTATTTTTCTCAGGGACTTGATTTATTTATAAAGAGGATGTATATTACTTGATGGATCAATCATTGATGGGTCAAAGATTGAATCGCGAAGCCCGGCGACATGCTTAAAGGAGGAGTGATTGCTATCACCCAATCATCATCTGAGGCTGAGTATATTTTTGAAATGCTGTTGTTGCTGAACAAGCAGATGAGCTCCAAGTTTGAGCGTTGTGCAGGCATCAGCGCATCCAGATTGCAGCTGTTGTGCAAGCTGTATCAAGTGGAGGAGATTAGTCAAACTCTGCTGCAAAAAGAGGTTGGCATCGATGCCGCAGCCGTAACTCGCCATTTGAAGCAGCTTGAGGCGAATGCTATGGTCACACGACGCACCAAGCCAGAGGACAACAGGGTTACTTTGGTAAGCCTGACCGATTATGGGCGTGAGCATATTATCACCTTTAGGCAGGAGCGCACACAGTTTGTGGATCGGCTGCTCCAAAGCTTCGACGAGGCGCAACGGCGACAGCTAGCTGATATGCTGCAAGTCATGAATGGTCATATTTCCGACATGGACTGACTGAAATTCCTATCATAACAAATTATACCCACAGGGGAACAAGGAGAGATTTGAATGAGCAATACGAACACAACCGTAAAAACGAATGATTTTAAAGAAATCGCACTCGGACGTCGTTCTATTAAAGTATACGATCCGTCTGTGAAGATCAGCCGCGAGGAAATGACTGAGATTTTGACGGAAGCTACACGCGCTCCATCTTCCGTTAACCTGCAGCCATGGCGTTTTCTCGTGATTGACAGCCCAGAGGGCAAAGCAACCCTTGCACCACTGGCAAGTTTTAACCAACGTCAAGTGGAGACATCTTCGGCAGTGATCGCAGTGTTCGGAGATTTGAATAACTTTGATTATTTTGAGCAAATTTTCGGAGAAGCTGTAGAACTGGGCTATATGCCAAAGGATGTAAAGGAAATGCAGCAGGAGAAAGTAGCGGCCCATTTTGCAGCGCTTGATCCGGTTGTGAACAAAGAAACGGTGCTGATCGACGGTGGTCTGGTATCTATGCAGCTCATGCTGGTAGCGCGTGCTCACGGCTACGACACCAACCCTATCGGTGGTTATGACAAGGCTAGAATTGCTGAAGCCTTTGGTCTGGATAAAGATCGTTATGTACCTGTAATGCTCATTTCCATGGGTAAAGGAGTCAACGACGGTCATCCGTCCACACGCTTGCCCATTGAGCAAATTGCACAGTGGAAATAAGAGCTACGAGCTATCGTTTATATGCAAAATAAAAACAGGCGGACAAAGGAACTTCCTTTGGTCCGCCTGTTTTTAGGTTACCTTTAGCTTCCCGGCGTATCAGCAGGGTCAGCGGTTCAGGTAAAGCAGCCATGCTCTAGCCTTGTGAATATAGCCATGTCTGCGATATTGCACGATGAGAAAAGGCAGTGTAAACAAATACGATTGAATCATAAGCTGCTTATGCCTGCTTTCTCCGGAACTTTACCAAAGACCAGATGATCAAGAATGCCATGAAAGCCACGCATACGCTAATGCTGATCCGATTTTGCGTGTCCAGCAGGAACAGAAATGCAATCACCCACAGACATCCAATGGTTATTGCTGTGATATAGGGAAATCCCCATATTTTGAAGCTTGGCTCTATGGGATAGGATTTGCGCAGTTTCAACTGGGAAAGGCAAATACAGCTCCAGACGAGCAGCACGACAAAGCCAGGTACAGCCATCAAAATACGGAATAGTCCGTCTTGATCGATATAAGCAACCATGGAGCCCACAATCAGAATCACAGCGCACAATTTGAGGCTATTCACCGGCACTCCATTCGATGATACCCGCGCAAGTGATCTGGGCCCTTCCCCATTGACTGCCAGTGAATGCAGCATGCGGGTAGCACCGTAAATCCCCGAATTGGCGGCAGACAGTACAGCAGTGATCAGGATAAAGTTCATGACATGGGCCGAGCTTTGAAGCCCTACCGAAGACAGTACCTGTACAAACGGACTGGTATTCGCATCCAGCTGATTCCAGGGAACCAAGCCACAAATGATGAGAATCGGCAATGTGTAAAATAAGACAACGCGAAAAATAAAGCTTTTAACCACCTTAGGCAGCACTTTTTCCGGATTTTCTGTCTCTGTCAACGTCAGTCCGATCAGTTCGGACCCCCCATAGGAAAAGGTAACGACCAGCAGCGCCGAAAAGATAGCCAGCCAGCCATTGGGAAGAAATCCGCCATGCTGTATGTAGTTGCTCAGATAGGGCGGAGTTTCAGTAGGGATGATGCCGAACAGTATACAGCCACCCAACGCGATAAAGATGATAATCATGGCAATCTTGATACCCGCAAGCCAAAATTCCAGTTCCCCAAAACCGCCGACACTCAGCATGTTGACGACAATAATAAAAGCCGCGCTCGCCAAACTGAGTATCCATAAGGGGACATCCGGCAGCCAGTATTGCAGGAAGCTTCCCGCAGCGATGACCTCAATGACACAGACTGCCAGCCACATGAAGCAATACAACCAGCCGATGATAAACGAAAGCCGTTCTCCAAAAGCTTTGCGAATAAAATCCTTCATATTCATGTTGGGGTAGACGGTAGCCATCTCGGCAATTGCCCCCATAACGACCAGAAGCAAAAGCCCCGCAAAGACATAGGATAAAATAACTCCAGGTCCTGCCAAGCTAATCGTTTCGGTACTTCCTTTAAAAATACCGGTCCCGATGACTCCGCCCATAGCCATAAAGGTAATATGCCTTGGACGCAGCTTTTTGTGCAAAGTTGCTTCATTTGATTTCAATCCGAAATCCTCCTTCATAAAATGCATAGCTTCAGCATAGCCCAAACAGGGTTACTTCAATTAGACTAATACTACATGAAAATATCCAATTAGGAAATGAAAGAAATAGGATCAATGAAGAGAATGATATATAATGAGGTTGATTTGGAAAAATAGTATGGTTATTTTATGAAGCGGAGGCTTTAATCAGTGAAGCAGGATCGGAAAAAGCAGGCAGGCTCCCAAAGCGGGACAGGCAAGGGACATGAAGCTGATGAGCTGAACAGACTGATGTCCGCATGGCTCCATTCATCGATCCGTATTATCGATATCCGGCATATTCGACTGGAACCCGAAGAGCTGCTTCGATCATATCGTCTGCCAGCGCAGGCTTTTATTTTGGTGCTACACGGTAGTGTGCGCTTGGGGGATGAATGGAATGATACAGCATATTCAGGGTACATACTGCATGGCAGCAAAGGCTTCGAACTGAAAATGGCTCCCTCGAACCGAGGGATCGAATATTTTCTTGTACTATATAAAGCGACTTCTGTATCGGGACACACGGTGTATAATGTTCCAGCTATAGCTCATGGCTTTGTACCGCCATATCCGGTTATGCTGTATCAAAAGCTGCAACTGCTGGAGCGTGCATGGCAGGATCAGGATGCATTGTCGAGGGTACAGGCTCAAAGCAGGTTCTTTGATTTTGCATATGAATTTATGCGCCAATATCAGGAACAGAAGGCGCACATCCCCGCGCGGGATATGGTGACACAGGCGATTCGGTTTATGGAGGTACATTATGCGGAGTCCATAACGTTGGAGCGTTTGGCCGGCTTGCTGGAATGCAGTCCAAGGCACCTGACCCGATTATTTAAAAAACAAACAGATTGCAGCCCGATTATGTATCTGATCCAGCTGCGAATGGACAAGGCGAAGGAGCTTCTGCGGAAGACGGATGCTACTTTACAGGATATTGCTGTCAGTGTGGGATACCCGGATGTCTATTTCTTTAGCCGGGCATTCAAAAAATATACTGGTGTATCCCCGGTTCATTACCGGGACAGCTTACATTCATCTGCTTTTGTAAGAGATGAACGTCTGGATAATCCATTACCCATGTCCGGATGTTCCATTGATTCGAAAAGTGGTGCCCTGCATACTGTTAATGAGGATAATAATCATTATCAAAATTACGATGAAGGGATTTTACGAATGAATAGAAACGCAAGGCATTCCATGGCATTTATTTTATTGCTTAGTTTTACGCTACTGCTCAGTGCATGCTCAGGCACATCCAGTCCTGCGGCAACGGAAGATACGTCCCAAGGGACCAACAATACAGCGGAGCAAGCCTCACAAGAACGGGTGCTGAAAGATGCACTTGGACATGAGGTGAAGATTCCGGCTCAGCCTCAGCGTGTCATTGCTTCGTATCTGGAGGATCATCTGGTTGCGCTGGGTGTTAAACCCGTAGCTCAATGGTCGGTAGGTAAAAATTCGGTTCAGGCTTACTTGCAAAAAGAACTCAAGGATGTTCCTACCATCGCTTCTGACCTTCCGTTTGAAGCCGTTCTGAACTTCAAGCCTGATTTAATCATTATGGATAGTGCGAGCATGGTAGAGGGCGACAAATATAATCAATACTCTAAAATCGCTCCTACCTATGTTGTAGGCAGTAATATGAATAACGATTGGCGTCAAGAGCTGTTGACCGTGGGTGAGGTGCTGAATAAGAGCAGTGAAGCGAAGCAGGCATTAAGCAGCTATGACAAAAAAGCGGCAGAAGCCAAGGCCAAGCTGAGTCAGACGGTTGGGCAAAAAACCGCAGCAGCCTTGTGGGTAACGGATAAAAACGTGTATGTCGTGAACCAGAACCTATCCAGCGGTGATGTATTGTATAAGGACTTGGGCTTCAAGATTCCTCAGGTCGTACAGGAAATCTCCAAAACTGCCAAGGCAAACTGGAGTAATTTATCGCTGGAGAAGCTGGCAGAGCTGGATGCGGATTATATCTTTATCGTGAACAGCAAAAACGCAAGTAAAGAAGAAATTATAAAAGATCCTGTGTGGGCGGGAATTCCAGCTGTAAAAGCTGGTCATGTATACGATTTTGGCAAAGATTCGAGCTGGTTGTATACGGGGACGATTGCGAATGGACAAATGATTGATGATGTTCTGAAAAGTGTAATTCAATAATTTGGAGTGAAATTCAAAAAGCGCTACTCATCTTGACGGTCGCATGCCGCAGGAAGGGAGCGCTTTTTTTGATAAAAAAGATGCCTGCACATGGCAGACATCTGATTTTGCTTCTATATTAGGATTGCGGAGATACGAGGATTTTAACTTGATTTTTTTCTTTCAGGAGGCCTTCAAAGCCTTGCTCAATCACTTCTTCGAGCTTAATACGTTTGGTAACCAGCTTGTCCGCAGGGAAATAGCCTTTTTCCATCAGGCTGATGACAGCCGGGAACACATCACGGTAGCCGATAATACCCGTCAGATTGCGTTCCTTCATGACGATATTGTTAGGCTTGATCGGAGCTTCTTTTTCAAAAATGCTGACGACCATAATTTGTCCGCTGATTTTGGTAGATTCGATCGCTTGAGTCAGCACAGGCGGTACTCCAGTGACTTCATAGGCTACATCTACACCTCCGTTGGTCCGTTTGTGCAGCTCCTGCACGACATCGTAAGCTTTAGGATCAAGCACGATAGCACCCAACTCTTCGGCTTTAGCTTTGCGTTCCTCGGAAAGCTCTACTGCATAAATATCAGATGCACCCGAAGCTTTCAAGGCTTCAATAACCAGCAAGCCGATAGGACCGGCCCCAAATACGACGGCCTTGTCGCCGACTTTCAGCTGGCTTTGACGAACAGCATACAAAGCAACGGCTGAAGGTTCTACCAAAGCGCCCTGCTCGAAAGAGACGCTATCTGGAATCTTGTGAACCATGTGCTCGTCAGCTGCAACGTATTCCGAAAATCCACCGCCGCCGCCTGCCAGACCGAGGAAGCCCATTTTATCGCAAAGATTATATTTGCCTTGTTTACATGCAGTGCATTCTCCACATGCAAAAATGGGTTCTACGACCACGCGGTCGCCAACCTGAATTTTGGTTACACCTTCGCCGACTTCGACCACTTGTCCAGAGAATTCATGTCCCATTACGATCGGAGCTTTTTCACCAGTCAATGGATGGTTAGCACCCTGTGGAATGAAGATCGGTCCTGCTACATATTCATGAAGGTCACTTCCGCAAATGCCACACCATTCTACTTTAATTTTCACTTTGCCTGCCAGAGCAGCGGGCTGATCAATGTTTTCCAAACGTAAGTCTTTTACTCCATGCCATCTCAATGCTTGCATGTCTGTCATCTCCTTGACGAATATATGATCATTTACTGCTATAAAAGCGAATGAAATAGGAAACGTTTCCGAAAGATAATATGTCACAGTTTTTACACATTGTCAAACCAATTTCGTACAAAAAGCACTTGATTTTTTTGTGAATATAATCACTTGTGACTGTGGCGCTATTTTGGCTCATCGTTTTCATTCAAGAGATTGGGCGGATTTTTCAGGTGAAGCAGAGATAATGAAGAAACTGCTTTCATTTTCAGAGGCTCATTCTATGGTATAATATCAATATCGAAACTACATTTTAGAAAGTCGGAAAACGATTCCGTTTTTTGAAAGGATTTTGGGTGTGACAGATCAAAAGAAAGTAACCATAGAGGATGTAGCCAAGCGGGCAGGGGTAGGTATTGCGACTGTCTCCAGAGCTATTAACGATAGTGAGGGTATCAGCCCGAAGACGAAAGCGTTGATTTTGCAGGTGATTGAAGAAATGGGGTTTACCCCCAATACCTCAGCACAAAGCTTGAAGGTACGCCAGACACGCCAAATTGCGCTGGCCGTGCCGGATATTCGCAATGCAATCATTCCTGAGATCGCCTGGTCTGTAGAGCAGGCAGCCAAGCAGCATGGCTACCGTGTGGTGCAGATTAATACCGCCGGCAATGCCAGAATGGAGCTTGAAACGGTTCGGGAGGTTAAGAAGCTGCATGTGGACGGACTTATTATTATGCCACTGGCATACCCTAAAATGCTGGTCGATCTGATCAACAAGTCCAGCGTTCCCGTATCCATCATTAATTATGGCAAGAAGCTGGGCGAAAATGTAAAAGCAGATATCGTAAGCCTGGCACGGCAAGAGGGACGGCTTGTGATGGAGCATTTGCTTAAAATCGGGAGAACGAGAATTGCTTATGCAGGTGCTGCAAAGGACAAAATCGAGGAAAGATACTTTGCTTATGAGCAGTCTCTCCAGCATGTGGACCCTTCACTCGTTTATTTTGGCGATGATTTCTCCTTTGAGACAGGGCTGCGTGCGGCCGATTATTTTTACAGCCTAAAGCATATGCCGGATGCTATTTATGCGGTGAACGATATGGTGGCGATTGGCATTGTCAATCGCTTTAAGGATTTGGGCGTCAAAGTGCCGGATGAGGTTGCTGTCGTCGGCATTGATAACAATCTGTGGGCAACGGTAACGACGCCGCAAATCAGTTCTGTTTCCATCATGGGGGAAGAGGTGGCACGATTGGCTGCAGAGCTGCTGCTTAAGCGGATTCAGGAGCAGACACCGGGTGATTATGAGCGTGTGCAATTCGAGCCCCGCCTGATCGTCAGGGAATCAAGCGTCTCTGTGATCCGTAAGCCTACGGTTGGACGTGATGGAGCAGAAGTCTAGCTGAGGAACCTTTCCATCGTTATAACGATGGATGAACAGCCGCAAGAGCAGTAGGATTTAAATAGTCTAGCAATTGTAATACCATTGTTTGTTTGGACAGGAGAGTGGACTCGTGTCAAAAAGCAGCATGTTCGTATCTGTAGTTTGTACTTTACTATTGCTGTCCGTTACTATAGGATGTGCTTCCAGTCCGGTGGAACAGCATACTGATGCTGCGTCGCCCTCTGGAAAAAGTGCCGGGAAGCCAATGCAAAATGCATCCAATACGCAGCAAACCCGGCAAAGTAAAGAGGAGCAGGTGCTGTCCTTTTACAAGGATTCATCCCTCAGTGATGAAGAAAAAGTACGCTGCATAACAGATCATTTGGCGGGCATACAGTGGGAAACGTTTAACAAGGTTAGTGGAAAACAAAGCTTGGAGGTTATCGAATATCTGTATAGACAACGAGCTTATATTCCATCGGAAAGCTTTCCAAATGTGATCCAGGCCTCTGGCGGATTGGATGGGGCTTCAAGCGAAAGCTATGCTGCCATTATGGGGGAATTATTCACAAGGGATAAGACAGCGATGACCCGAGCATTGGCCAATACTACGGACAAATCATACCGCGAACAAGGCATCGGGAGCATCGCGTACAGTCTTAGTTATCGGGAAACGAAGGTAGTCAAGAAGGAAATCCGGCAATGGCAGGCAGGACAAAAGCTTACTACGACGGAGAAGGAAATCATTCGTGCTTTGCTTGTAAAGCTGGATAATCCATATTAAAGCAAATAACATGATGGTCGCTTCTCTACCTGAGGAGCGGCTTATTTGTGCTTTTCCTCTGCGAGCATCACGACTTTTATGCCTTGTGCCACAATCCATAAGGTGGGCTTATAGATAAACTGAAAAGAGGGAGCCCGGCCACAAAGATGGTTTTACGGGTCCTCCCTTGATTGAATTGACAGTACGTTTTCTGTAGGAACTATAACTCAAACTGAATATCAGTGATTTTACAGCCACAGTGAAGCCGATGTTTTTATATACTTGATTACAGGCAGGATTATTTAAGTCTCGTTGTTAGATCTATCAGGATTTAAATCTCCGCGCGATACGCTTCTTGCTCTTTTGTCGCCAAATCCATCTCTCTATAAAGTTTTTTTCTTTTCTTTCCTGAAGTGTTTCCTTCATACCCTTGATAAGAAATTCGGATCTCCGCTTGTCATTTCTGCTGATTTCGCGCAGTTCCTCAATAAATTTATGGTCCATGTCCGCATCTCCGTTAGTCCAGGATTGTGCAAATTGCTAAGTTAGATTATACGGAACATACGTTCCTTTTTCAAGTCTATTCCTGTTATATTCAATCAAACAATCATTTTGAGTTGGATGCTGGAAGGCCTGCGTATCTCAAACGTATGTTACCGATGGATGGAGCCGTCCGAACCGTGAAGCTTCATATGAATGACACAGCATCCGGCCTTGGAACGCTTGCGCAAATCCGTTCTGATCTTTATAGCCTCTTCATCGCTCGGAGCTCCCAGATACTTCACCAGTCGATGTTTTCGGTTGCCTTGCTCGTCCCGATAGGAGGAATCGGAGGTTTCATGCAGAGATATTGAACTCATGAGCAGAACGTGGTATAGAGCTGCTTGAAAAAAGTGAGCTGCCATATCCAAAACTGTCATTAGATGACATGATCTACACCCGGTCCTATGATATGATTTACCAAATAGATCAGAGATTCCAAAAAGGGGAAATAAGGATGAAGTTCAAGAAGACGATGCTTCTGCTCATGTTTTCAACGATACTCACGGGTTGGTTAACGGTGGGTACGGAAAGTGTTCACGCTGCCACTTCAATTGTACTCAGAGAGGGAGACAAGCTTAAGCTCTTACTTGAGGATGGCAATGGTGTCAACAGAGTGTTTAAATTTAATCTTGAGAATATGATTATACCTGGTACACCAATTCGTCTGTACAGTAACCTTACTGAAATTCCTTCCAGTGGCTTTACAGTAGATTATACGAATTCAACCATTACAATTGCGGATTCGCAGCCAGCGCCTAGTGCAGGATCAGAAAATCATATAGTGATTCCTATAGGCTCCATCATGGAAGGGTCTGACGGGGAATTAAAAGCAGATCAACCCGTTGAAGAACCCAAAGTGACGCAGCCTGATGTGGAGACCAAGACGCAAGAGACTCCCGTTGTCACCAAACCCGAGGTTTCTCAACCAGTCGTCGAGCCTCAACCAACGCAGCCTGTCATAGAGTCTAAAGAAGACGTTTCGGTTGATGAGTCACCGGAAATCCCTTTGTCCATACCATCTGGCGAGAATTTTCCAGGTACATTTACGATGAACTCTTCAGGTACGTCATTTACAGTTCGTTTAAAAATGAAAGATATTCAACCGACATATACCTCATACGTAATGGTCAAAAATTCGGATGCCCAATTGGTTAAACGGATTCAGTTCGATCCGAAAACAACATTTAACTACTCTTTGAGTAACCTGGACTTGGCCACAGGCGGATACTACTTTTATATTAAAATGATTGATCAGTCGGGAAATTCGGCAGCGTCTGTCCCCCAATTTGTTCCTGTGAATCATAACAAAGCTGGGCAGGTTTTGGTGTTTATTGATGGGAAGCAGCAGCAATATGAGCAGCCTGCAACCTCCATTAGCGGGAGTATGCTGGTGCCGTTTCGCGCTGTTTTTGAGGCGCTTGGTGCGAAGGTGAAATGGGACGGCGCTACGAAGACCGTGACCGCAACCAAAGGCAATACAACGATCAAGCTGACCGTGGGCTCCAGAGATGCCTATATCAATGGGAAACTAGTGCGGCTCAATGCAGCGCCAAGACTCATTAACGGCAAAGTGATGGTTCCTATTCGCTTTGTAAGTGAGGCGCTGGGAGCGAAGGTGAAATGGAATGTTCCAGCGCAGAGTGTTGTGATTTCACTTACCCCGCCACAGGTTTTGACGACCAGTGAAAGTGAACAATTAATAGAGGAAAACGAGGACAAGCCTGAACCACAATCCAATGTGCCGGTTCTGAAACAGATTTCCACGACTCTTACCAAGTCGACTGATATTGTGTTCGTCATTGATGTGACGAGTAGTATGACTGGAACGCTCGATTATGTGAAACAGAAGGTAAAAGGCTTTGTTGATTCTGTTCCGGCAGGCTCCCAATTTGCTGTTGTTGCATTTCGGGATATCAATCTGAAGGCAGATAAGGATTTAGAGTTCTTTGAGTTTACGGCGGATAAAAACAAGTTAAAAGGTAATGTAAATCCGCTGCGTCCTTCCGCTGGCGGGGATTTGAAGGAATCGGGACTGGAGGCCATCCAGCTGGCTATAAGCAAATTCCCGAAAAATTCGAATTCCAAAACGATCATTTTTATTACAGATGCCCCGGTTCACGATAAAAGTACAGCGCCGGATAAAGCCCGTTTTTCAGTAGATGAAATAAACGAGCAATTACAGAAAAATGGTGTTGTTTTTAATGCCATCGTGCCTGCCAATGGACTGGCCAACAAACAAATGAAAAAGCTTGCAGATCGTAATAAAGGGACTTTGTATGATATTAAGGATGCGAAGCTCAATTTGGTCAAGTAATCCGACCCAAGTGCATTGCAGCTAAGCTCACATTGAACAGCTCAAAGGCGTACCAATTCCGGTACGCCTTTGTTATTCGGAAATCTCAACTTATTTTGATCCCCGCTGGGGAATACGTCAATGAAGATTTGAATGTACTGAATTTTGAACGAATCAAATGGGGTGGTGTTCGCCTGAATCATCTTCTCTATTGCTGGATGGATCTTGAATTGTTCTGTAAAGAAGAAGATTTCGAGGTTTCTGATCAGGATATTGCCATACTTCATAACATGCTCGCAGCCGTTCAGGACTGTGAAGCTCAAAACGGTGCGCGGCAATTGGAGAAGCGTTGGAAAGATGTGTTCCCGTCCAGCAAGCAGGAACGCGACGTAGTTATGGAGGTGTGGGGATATGCCAGATACTCGCAGGAAGTGCTGAATGATTACTTTGGTACATTTTTGTAAAAAAGTAAATGATGAATGGCATGATGAGTAGACAGCATGGTTCCCCGGCTAGGCTATTCCCCGATATGAATCAGGGAACTCCCTGATTGGTTCAACTGGAAAGAATAATTAGAATTAAAGAAGGTAAAAAATTTAATTTTGGGGGAATGGATGATGAATCGATTAACCAAAGCAATAAAGGCATTAAACATTGTGAAAAAAGGATCAAGTATTTGATGGGGATCAGTAGATACATTCCCAATCAGCATGGAGCCTGGGCAATGCTCATTCTTCCATTTTTATTCGGTTTAGCGGCCTCTCAAGGGGAATTTATTCATATACTACTATTCGCGTGCTGGTTTTTTATCTATTTATTCAGTTTTCCTGTCCTCCAATGGATCAAAACAGGAAACCGTGTGAGATACCGCAAGCCTGTTGTTGTAAACGGAGCGATAATGCTTCCCTTATTAGTTTCACTGGTATGGATTAAGCCTGCGTTGATCTGGTATGGAGTTCTGCTGCTGTTCTTTTTTATGGCCAATATATACTATGCAAAAATGAAAAATGAACGCGCCTTGCTCAATGATATTATTGCAATTTTACTTTTTTGTTCTTTTATTTACCCTGTAGCTCATATTGGTGAGGCGGGGAACTGGAGAATATCCACGGAGCTATTTTTGCTTTTGGTGACTTACTTTACGGGAACTGCTCTTTATGTAAAAACGATCATCCGTGAAAGAAAAAATATACGCTACTATCATGCTTCTATCCTCTATCACCTGATCATTGTGCTGTTTGCTGCCTGGATAAAGGTATTCTTGGCTATTCCTTTTTTAATTTTATTATTACGAGCGATATGGCTTCCTAAATTCGATTTAAAGGCAAAACAAGTTGGCATGGCTGAAATTGGATTTTCATTGATGCTCTATGTATCTGTGTTATTTTTATATTTCTAAAAAGGAGAGACATCAATGATATCTTTGGAAACACCGCGAGATTATCGCGAAAACCCGTTTATCGTCATTTGGGAGGTAACGCGAGCTTGTGCTTTAAAATGCCTCCATTGTAGAGCGGAAGCCCAGTATAAGCCTGATCCTCGTCAGCTGACATTAGAAGAGGGCAAGCGACTGATCGATCAAATCGCTGAAATGAATCATCCGCTGCTGGTTTTCACAGGCGGAGATCCTTTGGCGCGCCCTGATTTATTTGAGTTGGCTCAATACGCCATCGATGAGAAAAAGCTGTCGGTTTCCATGACTCCGAGTGCCACTCCTAAAGTGACACGAGCAGCGGTTGAAAAAGCAAAGCAGGTTGGCTTATCCCGATGGGCTTTTAGCCTGGACGGCTCATGCGCAGACATTCACGATCATTTTCGGGGAACTGTGGGCTCTTACGCTACGACCATGCGCGGAATCGGCTATTTGAAGGAAATGAACATTCCTATCCAAGTAAACACGACCGTGTCCCGGTACAACCTTCACGATCTGGAGCAGATTGCAGAGAAGGTAAAGGAAATGCAGGCGGTGTTATGGAGCTTGTTTTTCCTTGTTCCAACCGGGCGTGGTATGGAGAAGGATATGATTACTCCTGATGAGCATGAAGCAGTAATGAAGTGGTTGTATCAAATACAGCAGCAGATGCCTTACGGTGTAAAGGCTACAGAAGCGCCTCATTATCGGAGAGTTGTACTGCAGGAAAAGCGTATAGCCAGTAAGCAGGGAGCAGCCTTCGAGCCCAAAAGGGCAGATGTGTTGGGACGCGCCCCTAAAGGCGTGAATGATGGAGATGGATTTGTTTTTATCAGTCATATCGGTGAGGTATACCCGAGTGGTTTCCTGCCCCTTGCATGCGGTAATGTACGAGAAGATAGCCTAGCACATATTTATCGGCACTCTCCGATCATGAACAATCTTAGAGATAAGTCACAGCTTAAAGGAAAATGTGGGGTCTGCGAATTCAATACAGTCTGCGGAGGCTCCAGAGCAAGGGCCTATGCAGTAACAGGAGATTATCTGGAGAGTGATCCCTACTGTGCATATATACCTCCTCGAGCTAAGGAAGGAAAAGTATTTTTATGAAAAAGAGTTCTAAAAAAGTTGTTATTCTAGGTGGAGGAATAAGTGGTCTAAGCGCTGCCTTTTATGTGAAAAAGCTGGCTGAGGAGAAGCAAATGGAGGTAGAGATTACGCTGGTTGAGAAAAGCGATCGGCTAGGCGGAAAGCTGCACACCATTCGTCAGCATGATTTTCTGATCGAAAAAGGACCGGATGCTTTTCTGGCCAGAAAAACGGCTATGCTGGAGCTGACCATGGATTTGGGATTGGAATCAGAACTGGTGCCGACAAACCCGAAGGCCAAATCTGCCTCCATTTTGCATAAGGGCAAGCTGCACACCATGCCGATGGGCTTTATTTTAGGCATTCCAACAAAGTTAACTCCCTTCATTCGGACGGGGCTGATTTCTCCACTGGGAAAAGCGCGCGCAGCCCTGGATTTAATCCTTCCCGCAAAGCAAGGTGATATGGACGAATCTCTGGGAGATTTTATTAAGCGGCGTCTTGGCAAAGAAGTTTTGGACCAGATTACAGAGCCTCTGCTATCTGGAATTTACGCAGGTGACACGTATTCTCTCAGCTTAATGTCAACCTTTCCTCAATTTAAGCAGATGGAACAAAAGCATCGAAGTTTGATTATAGGTATGGCTAAGGGAGCGGGCCGAAAGCCGGGTGCATCTGACCGATTGCCGGAGATCGCCAAGAAAAGCATGTTTCTTTCCTATCGGCAAGGATTATCTACCATCGTGGAGCGGTTAAAGGAGAGGCTGCATACCGTACATTTTGTTATGGGACAGGGTGTGGCTGAAGTAACAAAAGAAGACGGTTATCAGGTCATCCTGGATCATGGACAAGTCATAGATGCAGATGCAGTGATCTGTGCTGTTCCAGCCTTCGAGGCGGCTAAATTATTTTCCGGTGTTGCGAGTGCCAGCTTGCTCAATCAAATTAACTATGTTTCGGTAGCCAATATTGCGCTTGCTTATAAAAATACAGAGCTTAATCTTTCCTTTGAGGGAACGGGATTTTTGGTACCGCGCAAGGAAGGTAAAAGGATTACAGCATGCACGTGGTCCTCGACCAAGTGGAGCCATACTGCTCCAGCAGGTTATACGCTGTTACGGGCATATATCGGACATGCAGGTGCACAGGAATGGATGCAGATGACGGATGATGAGCTTGTGGATGTCGCGCGCAAAGACTTGAAGGATTTAATGGGCTTGAAAGCGGAGCCGGAATTCGTCGAAGTTAGTCGGTGTAATGAATCGATGCCACAATATCCGATTGGTCACAAAGAGCACATGGCAAAGGTAAGACATGATTTGTCACAGCATTTTCCAAATGTGTTTTTGTGTGGTGCCGGTTATGAAGGCGTTGGAATTCCGGATTGTGTCGCTCAAGGGAAGGATGCCGCTGAACAGCTGATCTCAGCTTTGTAAAGAAGGCTATTTCCTGCTTTAGAAGAGGGAACTCCCTAATGGGTTCAGATTGAAAGGAGAGGTAGAGTTGAAATGAACAATACAATAACTTGAAGGCAAGATAGGGGAGTAGAAAATGATCCAGTTAACGGAAGAAACATGGGTTGCTGATATTGTGAAAGAGGTTCCCAAAACGGGAGATTTATTTCGTAAACTGCGGATTGACTTTTGCTGTGGCGGGAAAATACCACTCCGGGAAGCGGCTGCCAGCCGCGGGCTGCATGCTGGTGAACTGCTGGCACAGGTGCGTGAAGTGGCTGAAAGTCAGGCGCAGCATAAGCAAATGCAGCCGTCCTCACTCGAAACCAAAGAGCTAATCGCCTATATTCAGGATACGTATCATACCAGGCTTCGCGAGGAACTATCGGCACTCACGCCGTATGTAACCAAACTAACGCGAGTTCATGGCGAGCGGTATCCGCATCTACAGCGAGTGAATGAGCTTTTTACCTTGCTTAAACAGGAGCTATCCGACCATATTCAGAATGAGGAAAACGTTGTGTTTCCGATGATTCAAGTGTTTTTACAGGAATCGACAGTGGAAGGGGCAAACGCGTTGAATCCGTATGTATCCAAGCTGCAAGATGAGCATCAGGATGTGGTGGAGTTGCTCAAGGAGCTGCGCTTGATAACGAACGGCTTTGAGCCGACACAGGAAGCTTGTGGTACGCACCGACTTGTTTTGAGACGGTTAGAGGACCTGGAAGCAGATATTTTCAATCATATTCTTCTTGAGAATTGCACATTAATCGAACGTACGAGACAGGCGCAGCTCGAAATGTAATTATACAAGCTTCCCTTTGGCAGAGGGGGGCTTTTTTGTACCTTTCCATAGAACAAGGGATTTTCTATACCGCTATAGGACATTCCCTAATGGGAACAAAGATGAATGAATTACATAATGGGAGTATGCGAATGAATCTAAGGAGCGTTGATCATCGATGAAAAAAAAATACAGCCTCAATTTCTTTAAGCCGATCGAGAGTTATTCCGGAAACTGGTCAATCCTTGAGGAAAAAAATAGAGAATGGGAAAACGTGTACCGTCAGCGTTGGTCTCACGACAAAGTAATTCGTACGACGCACGGTGTTAACTGTACTGGCTCCTGTAGCTGGAAGGTTTTTGTTAAAAACGGCATCATCACCTGGGAAAATCAGCAAATTGATTATCCTTCCTGCGGTCCAGATATGCCAGAATTTGAGCCGCGTGGATGCCCGCGTGGTGCTTCATTTTCCTGGTATGAATACAGTCCGTTACGTGTGAAATACCCTTATATGCGCGGCAAGCTATTGCGACTGTGGTAGGAAGCGATCAAGGAGCATAGCAATCCGGTAGACGCATGGGCGAGTATTGTAGAAGACCCTGAGAAAGCCAAGCTCTACAAATCGGCACGCGGAAAAGGCGGCCATGTTCGTGTGGCTTGGGACGATGTCCTACGCCTGATC
Source organism: Paenibacillus peoriae KCTC 3763 (assembly GCF_000236805.1). Classification (GTDB taxonomy): domain Bacteria; phylum Bacillota; class Bacilli; order Paenibacillales; family Paenibacillaceae; genus Paenibacillus; species Paenibacillus peoriae. The sequence goes on from NZ_AGFX01000011.1 coordinate 45,135, forward strand.
TCGGCGCAATTGATTTATACCATCCGTAAGTACGGTCCTGACAGGATTGCAGGCTTCACGCCAATTCCGGCGATGTCGATGATAAGCTACGCCTCGGGAGCACGGTTCATTTCATTGCTTGGTGGGGAAATGTTGAGCTTTTACGATTGGTATGCCGATCTTCCGCCTGCTTCTCCTCAAATTTGGGGTGAGCAAACGGATGTACCTGAATCTTCTGATTGGTACAACTCGAGTTACCTGATCATGTGGGGATCGAATGTGCCGCTTACCCGGACACCGGATGCCCACTTCATGACGGAAGTGCGTTATAAAGGGACGAAGGTTGTGTCGATAGCACCCGATCTGGCGGAGAATGTGAAGTTCGCTGACAATTGGCTTGCCCCTAATCCAGGTACAGATGCTGCTGTAGCACAGGCTATGACGCATGTCATTCTGGATGAGTTCTACAAAGAACGCCAAGAACCGATGTTCATTAATTATGCCAAGCAATATACAGATATGCCATTTATGATCCTGCTTGATCCCCATGAGGGAGCCTGGAAAGGTGGACGTTTCCTACGGGCAAGTGATCTGGGAGATGCTTCGCCGCATGCCGACTGGAAACCGGTCATATACGATGAAGCGACGAAGGAAATGTTGGTTCCGAATGGTACGATGGGACAGCGCTGGGAGCAGGGCAAGAAATGGAACCTGATTCTGGAGCGGGAAGATGGAACGAGAGTTGAGCCCGCGCTCACGGTGGAAGGTCATGACGAGCAATGGGAAGAAATCGTATTCCCTTATTTTGATAACTCGGGTAATGGAACGTTCAAACGTGTGATTCCGGCTAAAAAAGTACGTCTGGCAGATGGTTCGGAACGTTTCGTAGCGACCGTATACGATCTGATGATGAGTCAGTATGGTATTGCTCGCAACGACAGCCCTCATAACGCCAAGGATTATTACGATGCGGATTCACATTATACCCCTGCCTGGCAGGAGAAGATCACAAGTGTCAAGGCATCGGTTGTGGTACAGATTGCTCGGGAATTTGCTCAGAACGCAATCGATACCCAAGGGCGTTCCATGATCATTATGGGAGCGGGGATCAATCATTGGTTCAATAGTGACACCATCTATCGGTCGATTTTGAACCTGGTTATGCTGACTGCTTCTCAAGGTGTGAACGGTGGGGGCTGGGCGCATTATGTAGGTCAAGAAAAGTTGCGTCCCATTGAAGGCTGGTCCACGATTGCCTTTGCCAAAGACTGGCAGGGACCAGCTCGATTGCAAAATGCCACTTCATTCTTCTATTTTGCAACAGAACAGTGGCGATATGAAGAAAGCGGCACGGATTCGCTGAAATCACCGACGGGCGGAGATGTCAAATATCAGCATCCGGCAGACTACAATGTGTTGGCAGCCCGTTTGGGGTGGATGCCTTCTTATCCGCAGTTTAACAAGAACAGCCTGTTGTTTGCCGAAGAGGCGGCGAAGCTGGGCAAGAAATCAAACGCGGACATTATTAATCACGCTGTAGAAGAGGTTAAATCGCAAAAGACTCGTTTCGCGGTTGAAGATCCAGGAGCAGCAGAGAACTTCCCGCGTTCACTCTTTATTTGGCGCTCCAACCTGATTTCCAGTTCGGCGAAGGGGCAGGAATATTTCATGAAGCATCTGCTCGGAGCCTCCGATGCGCTGCTTGCCCGGCCGAACGAAGAGCAGAAACCCGAGGAAATCGTCTGGCGGGAAGATGTAGAAGGAAAGCTTGATCTGGTGGTTTCACTTGATTTTCGGATGACAACAACCCCATTGTACGCGGATGTTGTACTCCCGGCTGCAACCTGGTACGAGAAGACAGATTTGTCCTCGACAGACATGCATCCGTTCGTGCATCCATTTAATCCTGCGGTTAATCCTCTTTGGGAATCCCGCTCGGACTGGGATATCTACCGTCATCTATCCGAAACTTTCTCGGAAATGGCCAAAGAGCATCTGCCAGGAATATATAAAGACGTTGTGACTGCACCGCTTGGACATGACTCCATAGGTGAAATTTCGCAACCGATGGGTCTTGTCAAGGACTGGACGAAGGGCGAGGTCGAAGCCGTTCCGGGTAAAACCATGCCGAATTTCAGCATTGTAGAACGCGATTATACGAAAATATACGATAAATATATCTCGCTCGGTCCAAATTTGGCTACCGGGAAGACAGGTGCGCACGGCGTTAGCTTCTCGGTGGCTGATGAGTATGAGGAGCTGAAGAAGCTGAACGGAGTCTACTACGATGAGTCCATTAAAGACGGACTGCCGAAAATCCAGACAGCCCGCCAAGTGGCCGATACGATTCTTCATCTTTCGTCGGCAACCAATGGCCGTGTCTCGCAAAGAGCTTATGAAGAGGCGGAAAAGGAACACGGTGTTAAGCTGATGGACATCTCGGCCGACCGTGCTGCTGAAAAAATCACGTTCCAAAGTATCACGGCACAGCCGCGTGAAGTTATACCGACACCGGTGTTTACTGGATCAAACAAGCAGGGACGCCGCTACTCGCCATTTACAACGAATATTGAACGTCTTGTTCCGTTCCGTACTTTGACAGGAAGACAGCATTTCTACATCGATCATGAGATTTTCCAGCAGTTTGGGGAGTCGTTGCCAGTCTATAAACCAACTCTGCCACCAATGGTATTCGGCACGCGTGATCGGGAAATCAAGGGCGGTCAGGATTCACTTGTGCTTCGTTATCTGACTCCACACGGTAAATGGAATATTCACTCCACCTACCAGGATAACCAGCATATGCTTACGCTGTTCCGCGGAGGTCCTACGGTATGGATCAATAACGAAGACGCAGCGGCCCATGACATTGCCGACAATGACTGGTTAGAGGTGTACAACCGCAACGGTGTCGTAACTGCACGGGCAGTTGTCAGCCACCGGATGCCAAGAGGAACGATGTTTATGTACCATGCTCAGGACAAGCATATTCAAGTGCCGGGCTCCGAAATCACGGATACGCGCGGGGGCAGCCATAATGCACCAACAAGAATTCATCTCAAACCAACCCAGATGGTTGGCGGATATGCTCAGCTAAGCTACGGGTTCAATTATTACGGTCCGATCGGGAACCAGCGTGATGTGTACGTAGCGGTACGTAAAATGAAGGAGGTTAACTGGCTTGAAGATTAAAGCTCAAATTGCCATGGTCATGAACCTGGATAAATGTATTGGCTGCCATACGTGCAGCGTGACGTGCAAAACAACTTGGACAAACCGCAAAGGCGCGGAATATATATGGTTCAACAACGTGGAAACCAAACCCGGCATTGGCTATCCAAAGCGCTGGGAAGACCAGGAGCAATATAAGGGCGGCTGGCAGCTTCGCAAAGGAAAGCTTGAACTAAAATCAGGCAGCAAGCTGTCCAAGATAGCGCTGGGCAAAATTTTCTACAATCCCGACATGCCGGAAATGAAAGATTATTATGAGCCTTGGACTTATAATTATGAGCATTTGACCAACGCAAAAGAGCAGAAGCATTCTCCGGTAGCGCGTGCGCATTCCGCAGTAACGGGCGAAAAAATGGATCTGAATTGGGGCCCTAACTGGGAGGATGATTTGGCGGGGGCCCATGTAACGGGGCCACTTGATCCGAATATTCAGAAAATCGAAGAAGAGATCAAATTCAATTTTGAGAAGTCGTTCATGATGTATCTCCCTCGGCTTTGCGAGCACTGTCTGAATCCAAGCTGTGTCGCATCCTGCCCTTCAGGCGCGATGTACAAACGGGACGAGGACGGAATCGTGCTCGTGGATCAGGAAGCCTGCCGCGGCTGGCGGTATTGCATGACAGGTTGTCCATACAAGAAAGTGTACTTCAACTGGCAAACGAACAAAGCGGAGAAATGTACCTTCTGTTTCCCACGTGTGGAAGCCGGGTTGCCAACCGTCTGCTCCGAGACATGTACTGGACGAATTCGCTACCTCGGTGTTCTGCTGTATGATGCGGACCGAGTGCAGGAGGCTGCTTCTATGGAGGATGAGAAGGACCTGTATAAAGCGCAATGCGACCTGTTCTTGGACCCAAGTGATCCGGAGGTAATTGCTCAGGCGAAAAAAGATGGTCTCTCGCAAGACTGGATTGAGGCCGCTCAGAACTCGCCGGTCTACAAGCTTGCTATTGAATACAAGCTGGCATTCCCGCTTCACCCGGAATATCGCACGCTGCCTATGGTCTGGTATGTACCGCCACTTAGCCCGATCATGAATTACTTTGAAGGAAAAGACTCGATCGAGAATCCGGATATGATTTTCCCGGCTATCGAAGAAATGCGTACGCCCGTTCAGTATCTTGCCAATATGCTGACGGCGGGCGACACGGTTACGGTGAAGGAATCCCTGCAACGGATGGCTATGATGCGCGCCTATATGCGTGCCCAGTCCATCGGACAATCTTTCGATGAAAGCCGTCTTGAGCGCGTCGGTATGACACCACGTCAGGCGGAGCAGATGTACCGACTGTTAGCCATTGCCAAGTATGAGGACCGCTTCGTCATTCCGACATCACATAAAGAGAGTTATGACAATCCATATCGCGCCCAGGGAGCTACTGGTTTCGGCGACACCTTAGGGAATGTGGAATCTTGTGGTTCTGGCGGCTGTAGCGGCTGTAGCCTGGGAAGCTCAATGGGAAGCTCAATGGGAAGCTCAATGGGAAGCTCAATGGGAATGGAAGAGCCTTCAAAAACAGGCAAGCAAATGTATGAAGAAAACTTCTACGGGGGTATTTGGCGTGATTAATGTAGCGAAGCTGTATGAATGCAAGCCTTCATTCGGGTTTTTCGCCCAACAACTCATGTACCCGGAAAAGCTGGATTTTCATCCGGCTTTTCTGGAAGCATCATTTGACCCAGGTCATCCTGCGTATACGCACGCTAACAAGTACTGGTCTCTTATGCAAGAATTCAGCATGGAAGAGATTCAGGAGATGTATACGGAAACCTTCGATTTTCAAAAAAATTGCGCACTATATATGACTTACTTCAAGTTCGAAGATGCAAAAGAAAGAGGACAAATGCTGGTCAAGTTAAAGGTTTTGTATGAGATGTACGGTCTTGAAATGCCAGATGGAGAGCTGCCGGATTACTTGCCGCTTATGTGTGAATTTCTGTATGCTGCCGAATGGTTACAAGATCCGAAGACGACAGAAAACTTCCGCATGCCTGTCGCGATTTTGGAAGACGGCACCTATCATTTGCTTAAAGCGCTGGAAAAAATGGAAAGCCCGTATTTTCATCTGATCAAGGGGCTGCGCGAAACGCTTAAAACTTGCGTAGAACAGGAGGCAGCCACGCTATGATGCTAGAGCAGTTTTTGTGGGTTATTTTCCCTTACATGTGTTTGGTTATCTTTATTGTTGGCCATATTTTTCGTTACAGAACGGACCAGTTCAATTGGACAGCGAAATCAAGTGAATTTATTGAAAAGAAACAATTGATGATCGGCAGTCTCTTATTCCACCTGGGAATTATTCCGGTTATTTTCGGTCACATATCCGGTCTGGGTATTCCAAAAACCTTGATGCACGCATTGGGTGTAAACGATCATCTGTATCACATTGGGGCAGTATATATTGGTGGCATATTTGGAGCTATAACGTTCCTCGGTATGTTGATTCTCACCTTTCGCCGTTTTACAATGCGCAATGTACGCCGCTTAAGCTCAGCTTCTGATTTGATTGTAAACTTAATGCTTTTTGCCCTTGTATGCATGGGGATGTTTGCGACTCTTGTAACGAACGCAGTACAGCCTGAATTTGATTATAGGGAAACCATCTCGATCTGGTTCCGCGGTTTATTCATATTCCGTGTCGACCCGTCACTGATGAGAGACGTACCGTTGTCTTTCAAGCTTCATGTACTTATGGGCTTTGCCATTTTTGCATTCTGGCCGTTCACCCGGCTTGTTCATGTATGGAGTGTTCCATTGAATTATGTGCGCAGAAGTTATATTCTGTACAGAAGACATAAATCGAATTAGGAAAGCGGGCGCTGCCTTCTTTCCTAATTGTAATTAGGAGAGAGTGATGAATAATAGGATGGATTATCAAAGGGAGCTTGAGCGAATTCGCGAGCATTTCGGTTATGATTTCATGGCGCTTGCTCTTGTTGAACCGGCCGAATATCAATACGTAATTAAATGGAAAAATGCGGCCGGGAATTTAAATGATCGCTTTAAACGGATTGTGTTGAAATCCGGAAAGGGCATAGCAGGAGTCGTGTTTAAAACCGGAAAATCCATTTTCATTCCATCTGTTTATCAATTTGTGGGTGCAGACAACCTGTTTAACTATCCTATCGTCCAATCCGAGAGGCTCCAGAGTCTCGGGGCTGTACCCCTGTGGAATGATGCTCGCGTTGCGGGTGTACTGCTAGGTGGATTTCGTAAAGAACAGCTGATGACTGAAGCCATGATGCGCGATTTGGAAGCCTTGGCGCGGAGAGGAATTGGAGAACTGAACGGGAAGGAAGTGATATAAATTGACATTGTCTGTAGGGACCGACTCTTTGAGTTCGCTAATGCTGAAATTGTTTGAGAACAGTACAGAAGCTATTTTCTTTTTTGATAGACAAGGGGATACCCTGGCTATGAACCCGGCTGCTGAAGAGATCGTGAGGGATGACGTCCTCATTCAACTCTATGAAGGGAAGGAAAAAGCTTTATGCGGAACATGCAGAGGTTATACAAGCGACACAGAGCCCCGCACCTGTCTTGATTGTTATTTCAATGTGCCCGAATCCAAAAATTTCGCTTCTTTCCAGGTCTATTTGGAAACAAAGCGAAACGGAATGGTTCCCTTTGCCGCTTCTTTTCACACGATTGATTCTGAAAATGGAATTCGGGTGTTGATGCTGAGAGATTTGACCCCGCAATTTCAGACGCAAGAAAAATTGTATCAAAACAAAATGATGAAGCATGTCATTGAAGCGCAGGAAAGTGAGCGTAAGCGGCTTTCCAGGGAGCTGCATGATAGCGTTGCTCAGGAATTGATGAGCGCGGTTGTTGAATTACGAGTGTTAAAATATATGACGGATGATGACCAGCTCCTCAAAAACATGAAGCAGACCGAAGCATCCATGACGCGATTGCTGGATGATATCCGCAACCTGTCTGTGGAACTCCGTCCTGCCACTCTTGATGATTTTGGGCTTGAAGCAGCCTTCCGTTCCCACTTCAAGCGGATCGAGCAAAGCTATGGTCTGGTGGTTGAGTTCGTATCCGATCTTCCCCGCAAGCGTTATGGAAGTGAAATGGAAACCGTCATTTACCGTGTTTGTCAGGAGGCCGTTCTCAATGCCTTGAAGTATGCCCAGGTAGACACGATCAAAGTTTCTTTATCCGAGCATGATCATGCGCTTCGTTTGACTGTAGAGGACAATGGAATTGGCTTTGATAAGGGGGGCAAGCCTATTGGAACAGGGCTCGGTTTATACGGTATGCAAGAGCGGGCAGAGCTGGTAGGCGGAAGTTTTGGTGTCCTTTCGAATGTTGGCCAAGGAACCAAAGTCTTTTTACAAATTCCGATTGGACATGGGGAGGAATAGAGACTTGATCAAAATTGTGTTAGCAGATGACCATGCGATTGTACGAAGCGGATTTTCCATGATTCTCAACTTCCAATCGGATATGGAGGTTGTCGGAACGGCTGCAGACGGAATTGAAGCGTACACAATGGTAGCTAAATGTAAGCCGGATATTCTAATCATGGACCTTAGCATGCCGCCAGGCGAAAGTGGATTGATCGCTACAGGCAAGATTAAGGAGGACCATCCTGATACTAAAATTTTGATTCTGACCATGCATGACGATGAAGAATATCTATTTCATATTTTGAAGAGTGGCGCTTCGGGATATGTTTTGAAAAATGCACCGGATGAGGAGCTATTGCTTGCCATACGAACCATTCATGGGGGTGGAACTTATATCCATCCTAAAATGGCCACTTCTCTCGTTCGTGAGTTCATCAAGAAAGATACAACATCACAAACAGAAGATCCGTTTGAGATCCTCACCAAGCGGGAATTGGAGATTCTCCCTTTGGTCGCAAAGGGATATGGTAACAAGGAAGTTGCTGAAAAGCTGTTCATCTCTGTCAAGACGGTGGAAGCGAACAAAGCCAAAATCATGGAGAAGCTGAACTTAAGAAGTCGGCCTGAGCTGGTCCAATATGCATTAAAGAAAAAAATGCTGGATTTTTAAACCAATGAAATGAACGTTTTGTGAAAAATATCTCTTGAATAAACGAAGTCGTTTCTAGTAGAGGCGGCTTTTTTTATTTTCAGGGACTCCCCTGTTAGGGAAAGGGGAGTCCCCTATATTCGTTAAGAGCAGCTAGCGGCTACAATGGGGACAGAAAAATTAAAACAATATTCGACAGAAAAAACGTTGGAAAAGGTGAGTTAAATGATTAGAAAGTTGCAGTTGCCACTACAAACAATGAACTTGATCCTTGGATTCAGTGTATGGGTTATCATTTCTTCCCTCATGCCGTTCATTACTGAGGACATTGCTATTCCATCCGGAAAATTGGCCATGGTCACGGCGATTCCGGTCGTGCTCGGATCGATTCTGCGCATTCCATTAGGTTATTATGCCAACATCTTCGGAGCAAGAATCGTTTTTCTCGTTAGCTTTATTTTGCTATTGTTTCCGGTCTACTATATCAGTGAAGCTTCCACGATGATGGATTTAATTATCGGTGGCTTGTTCCTTGGGATTGGCGGAGCGGTGTTCTCGGTTGGGGTGACTTCGCTGCCCAAGTATTATCCGAAGGAAAAACATGGCTTTGTCAACGGGATCTATGGTGTGGGGAACCTGGGGACAGCAGTAACTACCTTCTCCGCTCCGATTGTAGCGACGCAGGTAGGGTGGGCACTTACAGTCAAGCTGTACCTTATTTTATTGCTTGTTTTTATTGTTTTGAATTTCTTCTTTGGGGACCGTCATGAACCTAAAGTAAAAACGCCGATTATGGAGCAGATCAAAGGGGTTTATAAAAATGAAAAGCTTTGGTTTTTCTCGCTCTTTTATTTTATTACGTTTGGTTCATTTGTAGCGTTCACGGTGTACTTGCCGAATTTCCTGGTATCAAATTTTGAGCTGACTAAAGTGGATGCAGGGATGCGTACAGCAGGCTTCATTGCGATTGCGACATTCTTCCGCCCCATTGGTGGGTGGCTGGCGGATCGGTTTCAGCCTCTGTTCCTGCTGGTAGGTACGTTTGCCGTTTATACGGTCGCTGCGATTCTTTTGGCTTTTTCACCAGGGATTACCCTTTATACAGTAGGCTGCTTGGCTATCGCTGTATGTGCGGGAGTCGGGAACGGTGTCATTTTCAAGCTGGTTCCATTCTATTTTAATAAGCAAGCAGGCATAGTGAACGGAATTGTATCGATGATGGGCGGCCTCGGTGGCTTTTTCCCTCCGATCTTGTTATCGTCGATTCATGCCGCAACTGGTCATTACTCGATTGGATTCATGCTGCTCTCCCAAGTGGCGCTGGCTAGCCTGATCCTTGTCATATGGCTGTATTATCAAGGACGCTTAACTGCGGCTACCGAAGCGATCGATTCGATAGGGCAAGGAAACTCTAAGAAACAAAAAGAAATCCAAAAGTAACCGAAAGACATCGAAAAAACTTAAGATTGACGATCATTCTTCAGCGTTAGGGGGCATTGTGATGAATGAACGTTATTCAAGACAGATCTTGTTTAGACCCATCGGCGGTGAAGGACAGCGTAATCTGTCCGCAGCTGTTGTCACCATTATTGGTTGCGGGGCGTTGGGTTCCGCTATTGCCGAAACACTGGTAAGGGCTGGTGTTGGGGAGCTTCACCTGGTTGATCGTGATTATGTGGAACTGTCGAATCTGCAACGTCAGCAGCTGTTCACGGAGCAGGATGCTGCGGAAATGCTGCCCAAGGTCATGGCTGCCGAAAAAAGACTGAAAGCCATACGAGAAGACGTACGTTTGTACACATATCTCGACAACCTGGATGCCGAGCTTGTTCAAGAGCTTGCTGGCAAAAGCACATTGTTGATGGATGCTACGGACAATTTTGAAACCCGCCTACTTATAAACGATGCCGCACTGAAGACCGGAATTCCATGGATTTACGGAGCCTGTGTTGGAAGCACGGGCGTCGTTTTTCCTTTCGTACCGGGCGAGTCGGCCTGTTTTCGCTGCCTTCTGCCATCACTGCCGGCGATCAATCAGACCTGCGATACGGCTGGAATTATTTCGCCCGCAGTCCAGGCGACAGCCGCCCTCCAATGTGCAGAAGCCATGAAGTGGCTGACCGGTAGACGTGATAAAATGCGCCGCAAGGTTCATCTATTTGATCTCTGGGAGAACACACAGATGGACATAGGGATTTCCCGCATCCGTAACCAGGATTGTCCAACCTGTGGAGAACACCCTGCATTTCCTGCACTGACTGCACCGCGTCGCTCGGCGTATGCTGCGCTGTGTGGACGGGATGTCGTGCAGGTTCTTCCGGACCCTAATCGTCCGATTACACTCGATGATGCTGAGAAAATGGGCAGACTTATGGCCGAAAATGTAAAAAGAACTCCTTATTTCGTTGAGTTCTATGCCTTTAAGCATCGAATGATTTTATTCAAAAACGGAAGGCTTCTCATTCACGGTATTGGAAGTATTGCCAAAGGTCAAAAGCTATATCATCAGTTGTTCGGCTGAACATGAGAATGCAGATATAAGACGCAGAAGTTATTAGATAGAGTTTGTCATCATAGAATGGTTTGCACGGTGGCTGGAAGGTGGAAAAGATGAGTGTTTTTGAAATCGTGACTGAGCCTATTGTTCCGCAGACTTATGCGGATTATGTCCTAAGGCCGGAAGCGGGAGCAGTGACCGTGTTTACTGGGCACGTCCGGGAGTGGACCGAAGGTGTACGAACCTTATACCTCGCTTATGAGGCCTATGTGCCCATGGCCCAAAAAAAGCTCGCGGAAATTGGTCGCGAAATCGAAGAAAAATGGATAGGGACCAAAGTGGCTATTGCACACCGGATTGGCGAGCTTCAAATCGGTGATATTGCCGTTGTCATTGCCGTTTCTTCACCACACCGCTCGAATGCGTATGAGGCGAATGAATATGCGATCGAACGAATCAAAGAAATAGTCCCAATATGGAAACAAGAGATTTGGGAAGATGGAACGCAGTGGGTCGGAAATCAAAGGAAAAAGCCGAAGGAGATCATTTATGATTAAGCTGTACTATTTTGCAGGACTCCGTGAGGTGACGGGAAAAGCTGAAGAAATGGCAGATTTGGCAGGCCAAACTGTAGGCGACTTATACAATTGGATAACAGATCAATATCCAGCTGTGTCAATCAGTTCTGTACGAATTGCATTAAACGAGGAGTACGCGTTGCCCACGGATGTGGTGCAGGATGGAGACGTTATAGCCTTTATTCCGCCAGTCAGCGGCGGCTAATGAGAACGATGCTAAACAACTAGAAAGGAGGGGGCGTATGAATTTTCATCCACTGAAAGACACGTTGCAGCGGCCGATTCGTGACCTGCGTATATCGGTTACGGACCGCTGCAATTTCCGCTGCTCCTATTGCATGCCCAAAGAAATTTTCGGTGACGATTACGCCTTTCTTCCCCAAAATAAATGTCTGTCGTTTGAGGAGATTCACCGGCTGACGAAGCTCTTTGTATCTTTGGGTGTAAAAAAAATCCGACTCACGGGCGGCGAACCATTAATGCGCAGGAATCTACCCGACCTGGTCTCCCAAATCCTGTCCATTGACGGAGTGGAAGATGTCGGCTTGACCACCAACGGTATGCTGCTAGGACAGCAGGCTAAGCCTCTCTATGACGCGGGGCTACGACGGCTTAATGTCAGTCTGGACGCTCTGGACCCTGAGCTGTTTGGGCGGTTGAATGGGCGGGGGATTAAGCCTGATGTTATTTTGAAGCAGATCAAACATGCAAGAGAAATCGGCTTTGAAATCAAGGTCAATATGGTAGTTCAAAAAGGCGTTAATGACTCGGAAATTTTGCCGATGGCTGCTTATTTTAAGGAGCAGAGAATAACCCTTCGCTTTATTGAGTTTATGGATGTAGGTAATGACAACGGATGGAGCTTCAAAAAGGTACTAACCAAAAAAGAAATCGTTGAACGACTTAAGAATGCGTACGAGCTGGAGCCAGTGGACCGGGATTACTTTGGAGAAGTGGCAAAGCGTTATCGTTATAAAGACAGCGATGCACAGGTTGGCTTTATTACTTCGGTTTCTGAATCGTTTTGTTCATCCTGCACACGTGCCCGCTTATCGTGCGATGGCAAGTTTTATACATGTTTGTTTGCTTCAGGCGGATTTGACCTACGCCAGATGCTTCGTAATGGTGCGAATGACCAGGAATTACTCGATGTGATTACTTCAGTATGGGAACAACGCACAGACCGGTATTCCGATGAACGTACTGAACAGACAGCAAACAACAAAAAAAAGATTAACATGTCCTACATTGGTGGTTGACATTTTATACCAGGGAAATGTGCTGTATTAATTGTGATCGTCCCCAGAAAAGAAAGCGCAAACATTTTTGTTGGCAAAGCTTAAATTAAGTGTTATTATGATCTTGGGATTGTTACTGAAAAGGCAAAACCCGAGGCATGGAACTTATATTTCCATGTGTTGGGTTTTGCCTTTTCATTTAGCGTACTAAGCTTTGCGATATCCTGCACGATATGAATATTTGGCCCAGCCATAACGCAGAAAGGTGAGTGATGTTAAGCCTTACAAGTGCTGAACAACAAAGATGATGACGTCAACCAACAAAGCGACAGCCGAGAAATGATGCAGGACGTGGTTAACCGACTAATATCCATTTTTACAAAACGGAATATCAGATCGGTTTGGGAGCACTCAAGATCATTCAGGGAAAACGTAAGGCTTTTATCTCTTGAAATGAATGCGTTTTCATAATATGGAGTTGTAAATCGTCACCTTTCCATTTTGGTTTACGACGAAGGTTTGATCGGCTATTACCGTCTTGTGACCTATCTGAAATTTCGCCCAGCATCTAAATCCTTTTTTTAATGATTGTGGGATAAGGGGGCAGTTAGATGATCATAACGAAGATATTTAATAATAACGCCATAATAGCCAAAGATTCAAAAAGGGATGAATTTGTTGTTATGGGCCGTGGTATTGCATTCAAAAAGAGTGCAGGAGAGCAAGTAGAAGAGCAGTTAATTGAAAAGGTGTTCGTGCTTAAACAAAAAGATGCTTCAGAGAAATTTAAATTATTGTTAGAGGATGTTCCTACAGAATATGTTTCGTTATGCTATGACATCATTGAATATGGAAAAAGCATATTAGAAGCACAATTGAGCGATTATATATATGTTTCGCTTACGGATCACATGAACAATGCATTTAAAATGTTTGATGAAGGATTTAAAAATACTAATCCGTTAATTTGGGAAATCAAAAAATTTTACCCCAAGGAATTTGGGGTTGGATTAAAAGCACTGGACTTTATTGAAGATGAAACGGGCAAACGCTTGTCAGAAGATGAAGCAGGTAATATAGCTCTTCATTTAATCAATGCTCAAGTAAACAGCTCCTACAATAAGGTAGCAGATGTTGCACAGCAAACTCAAAAAATACAGGATATCTTAAATATTATTAAATACTCTTATAACACGACCCTGGATGAACACTCGATCGGCTATGAGCGATTTGTTACACATTTAAGATTCTTCTTTCAGCGATTAAATAAAAAAGAAAAAACAGAACTGGAAGACGATTTTCTGTGGAGGCAAGTGAAAGCAAAGTATAAAAAGGCCCATGGCTGTATGCTGAAGATCGAGAAATACTTGAACACGGTATTGTCAGATGAGGAAAAGCTGTATATCACGATTCATATTCAGCGTTTGACCCAAAGACAAAATTAAATAACACTTGGATTGTTACTGGTAATGCAGGCGAAACCAACCTAGATCGAATTGGATCTGTTTGGTTTCGCCTTTTTTATAAATACCAGTATTTTGTATAAATCAATTCCCTTGAAAGCACATTATATGGATAGGCTATTATTACTGATTTAAAACTCTCTCGGGATTGATACAAAATACCAAATACATCTAAAGGGGAACTTACGATGAAGTATGAGACATTAGCAAAAGACATCATCAAAAATGTCGGCGGCAAAGAAAATGTGAATAGTCTAACTCATTGTATTACACGTTTGCGTTTCAAACTAAAAGATGAAAGCAAAGCCAATACAGACGTTCTGAAAGATATGGATGGTGTTGTCACGGTGGTAAAGAGTGGCGGACAATACCAGGTTGTTATAGGGAACCATGTACCTGAGGTTTATGCTGATGTTGCTGCTATAGGCGGCTTCCAGGCAGCTTCGGAAGAAGCGTCAGATGAAAAAATGAGTTTGTTTAATAAATTCATTGATACCATTTCAGGTGTATTCACACCAACGCTCGGTGTCTTGAGTGCCACAGGTATGATTAAGGGATTTACTGCCTTATTTGTAGCTTTGGGTTGGCTTACCAACACATCAGGTACTTATCAAATTCTCAATGCTTTAGGTGATTGTTTATTTTACTTTTTCCCGGTTTTCCTGGGATACACGTCGGCTAAAAAGTTCAATGCCAACATTTTTATTGGTATGGCCATCGGGGCATCGCTTGTTTATCCAACCTTTAGCACGATAACAGCCTCGGGCAAACCGCTATATACTCTATTTAGCGGTACTATATTTGAGTCGCCGGTATATATCACCTTCCTAGGTATTCCGGTCATTCTGATGAGCTATGCATCAACCGTTCTTCCGATTATCATATCCACCTATGTAGGCTCAAAAATAGAAAACTTCTTTAAAAGAGTAATTCCTAGCGTAGTGAGAACATTTTTGGTTCCATTCTTCACACTGTTGGTTATTGTTCCGTTAGCGCTGATTGTGATTGGACCGCTTTCGACTTGGGCAGGTCAACTGCTTGGGGCAGGCACCCTCTTTGTGTATAACTTGAGTCCGATTATTGAAGGTATACTCATGGGCGCTTTCTGGCAAGTATTTGTTATCTTTGGCTTACACTGGGGACTTGTTCCTATCGCGCTTAACAACTTGGCAGTGCTCAAATTCGACCCGATCCTGGCAGCGACGCTCGGAGCTTCCTTTGCCCAGACGGGTGTCGTACTGGCGATTTTGTTTAAAACTAAAAACGCAAAATTAAGATCTCTTTCCATTCCAGCAGTCATTTCGGGGATTTTTGGTGTTACAGAACCCGCGATTTACGGGATTACATTACCGCGCAAGAAACCGTTTATTTTAAGCTGTATAGGGGCTGCAGTAGGTGGCGGTATTATAGGGGCGATGGGAACAAAAGGGTACATCCTCGGTGGCTTGGGTATTTTCGCCATTCCAAGCTATATCAGCCCTGCAGGAATGGACAGAGGATTTTATGGAGCGGTTATTGGTATCCTGGTAAGTTTTGTGTTAGGTTTCCTGCTGATGTTCTTTAGCGGATTTAAAGATGATGAAGTGAAAGAGACCAAGAAGGAGGATCGTACAACAGGAGGAGCACAAGGAGAAGTTTTGGTAAAACAGGAGACAGTGATCAGTCCGTTAAAGGGTGAAGTGAAGCCTTTATCTGAAGTACCCGACGAAGCCTTTTCGACAGGTGCCCTGGGTAAAGGAGTTGCCATTGAGCCTTCCGAAGGCAAGGTTGTTGCACCAGTAGATGGCGTATTAACCTCATTCTTTTCGACAGGTCATGCGATCGGAATTACAAGTGATCACGGTGTCGAAGTCCTTATTCATGTAGGCAAGGATACAGTCAAACTAAAAGGCAAGCATTTTTACCCTAAAGTAAAACAGGGGGATGCTGTTAAAAAAGGACAGCTGCTCATGGAGTTTGATATGGAGGCTATTAAAGAGGCAGGTTATGTTCTGACCACACCTGTGATCGTTGCCAATACGGCGAATTATCTGGATGTCATTGAAACAGAGAAAAAATCGATTGAGTATCAAGAAGACCTGTTGACCGTTGTGGTCTGACCCTATGGGAAAGTAGCATTTTGATTATGCGCCTAGGCTTCCAACGGGCTTTTGTACGAAGCCGGAGGGAGCCTGGGCAACAAAAATGGAGGAGGAATTAAATCATGAAAAATACACCGCATATGGAATTTCCGCAAGGCTTTTTATGGGGAGGGGCAACGGCTGCCAACCAATTTGAAGGTGGGTATAATGAAGGAGGTAAAGGATTAAGCACCGCTGATGTAATAACAGCCGGAACGCATACAACCTCACGAAGAATTACACCTGTGTTGGAAGAAGGAGTGAATTATCCAAGTCACGAGGCTATTGACTTTTTCCATCGCTACCAAGAGGATATCCGTTTGTTTGCGGAAATGGGATTCAAGGTTTTTAGAATGTCCATTGCGTGGTCAAGAATATTTCCTAACGGAGATGATGCGGAGCCAAATGAGCAAGGCTTGCAGTTCTATGATCGTGTATTCGCAGAATTGAAAAAGTATAATATTGAGCCTTTGGTTACGATCTCCCATTATGAAGCACCGTTTCATTTAACCCAAAAATATAATGGCTGGTCAGATCGCAGAGTCGTAGATTTTTATGTGAGATATTGTGAAGTGCTTTTTAACAGATACAAAGATGTCGTGAAATACTGGTTAACCTTTAATGAAATCAATATTTTAACCTTGTCCTTTGGCGCGTTCATGGCTGGAGGTATGATGCCGGAGGGGAATGGAGAGCTTGCCCATGCTACAGTGAAGGATGAGCAGGATCTGTATCAAGCTTTGCATCATCAATTTATTGCCAGTGCAAAGGCAGTAAAGCTGGGGCATGAAATCAACAAGGATTTTAAAATTGGCTGTATGATTGCTTATATGTGTTCCTATCCGCTTACTTGTCATCCTGATGATGTTCTGCTGGCCCAACAAAAGGATAACTTGAGTAATTTCCTATGCTCAGATGTTCAAGTAAGAGGAGCTTATCCGGGATTTGCCAAGCGTTATTTTAGAGATCATAACATTCAGATCAACATGCAAGAAGAGGATGAGAACATCTTAAAAGAAGGTCGCGTAGATTTCTATACCTTCAGTTATTATTCATCTACCTGTGTCAGTGCCGATCCCAACCAGGAGAAGGTGGGAGGAAATTTATCCTTGGGCTTAAAGAATCCCCATTTGAAAGCAAGTGCCTGGGATTGGCAAATTGATCCACAGGGATTAAGATGGTCCCTCAATAACATTTATAACCGATATGAAATCCCGTTAATGGTTGTTGAAAATGGTCTTGGCGCCGTAGATACAGTGGAAGAGGATGGTTCCATTAACGATGATTATCGCATTGATTATTTGAAGCAGCACATTGAACAGATGAAAGAGGCCATTGCTGATGGAGTAGAATTAATAGGCTATACTCCGTGGGGATGCATCGATCTGGTAAGTGCAGGAACCGGTGAAATGAAAAAGCGTTATGGCTTCATTTATGTCGATAAGGATAATGAAGGCAACGGTACACTTGCCAGATCCAGAAAGAAGAGTTTCCATTGGTATAAGAACGTGATAGAAACGAATGGAGAACAGTTGGATTAAATTGTAGCGACTGATTTGCGAGTGGAGTAGGAACCCAGAAACGGATTTTAAAAAAAGATATAGCCAGCGCGTGCCGATGTTCCATGGGTACGCGCTGTTTCATTTCCCTGGAATGAAAACAGTCTGGAGATCTGGTCAAATCGTTCATATTCAGCTATGATTATTGATAATGATTCTCATTTATAGGTTCAGGCTGAATGAATACATTTGAGGTGAATGCTTGTGAATTCAAGTTCATTATCATTAATATACCAGCGCTATTTGGAAAAAACTCCGTTTAAGCAACAGAATGAACATACCTATATGATTTTGCCGGAAGCGGGTCATGGGCATATTTACCGGGTTACAACATATAGCGGAATTGAAATTGTGTATTCACATATCCAATACTATGATCCATACCCGACCCAATTTGCCTCCAGTGGACAAATGATTGAGCTTCAATTTGCGCTTTCCGGGAAACGTCATGTGAGTGTAGACGGTCTTGATTATACACTTCCGATAGGGCGGGGAGCCCTTATTTTTTTGCAGGATTTTAAAGCGTATTTTGAGCCTCCGGTTCATGAGCAATACACATCATTTGCACTCGGCATCCCTGTCTCATTGTTTAATTATGCAGCCTCGCAGCTGATGGCTCGTCAGCAGGCAGCCATTGAATTTGATCAAATTCTCAAGGGAGCTGCATTTCATCATTTTGATTTTGAACTGGATCACAGAAGCAAAGTGATGATTGAGCATTTGATAAAAGATCTGAAAAGTGTGCATAGATCCCCTTTATTAATGGAGGCAGCGGCATTAGAGATTTTAAACAGGTATATGATTCAATTATTTGATTTAACGCCCATGCCTGAAGGGTTGTCCAAAGAAGATGTCAGAAAGCTGCATCTGGCCCGGCAAATCCTTGAATCTAGCATGATTGATCCTCCCTCACTGATCACATTATCCAGAAAAGTTGGCCTTAACGACTTTAAATTAAAAAAAGGATTCAAAGCGTGCTTTGGAACTACTGTATTTGAATATTTGCGCCAAATTCGTCTGGATTATGCGATGAAGCTGCTACGAAGCCAGGAAAGCAATGTGACAGAGGCTGCGATGGCTGTAGGATATAGTAATGTGAGTGCATTTTCAGAGCAATTTTTCCGGGAATATGGAGTAAAGCCATCGGCAATAAAGAAAGTATTTTAAAATTAAAATCCGTTTAACCGCAGATTTATCCGTATATAGGCAGTAGGCTTGTGATATGCTCCGTATACTTCTGCATAAAGAGACATCTATATTGCAGAGGAGTGTATGAGGATGAATAGAATCAAAGGGAGTATCTTTTTCAGTGTTTTTGTGGCTATGCTAGGGCTAATGCTCATTGCTCCGATTATGCCACCCCTTATTCGTGAATTGGGGTTGAGAGAAAGCCATTCCGGATTAATAATATCGCTTGGGTCCATAACGATGGCCTTAATGGCTCCAGTATGGGGAAATCTGAGTGATGTAAAGGGACGCAAGCCTGTGATCCTGCTTGGTTTCATAGGGATGTGTGTAAGCTGCCTGCTGTTTACGCTCACTCTTTATGGTGGATTACATGGATGGATTAAAGGTGGGCTGCTCTTAGTTCTGCTGATTGTTACACGCGGTTTGATCGGAGGCTTTATCCCGGCGGTGCTGTCATCGTCTCAAGCCTATATGGGGGATGTAACAGAGGGAGAAGAGCGTGGGAGTGGTATGGCTATTATTAGTGCGGCTAATGGGCTTGGGCTGGTATTTGGCCCCGCTATTGCAGGTGCCTTTACTCTAATAGGACTGCTATGGCCCTTATATTTTGGAATTGTCATTGCCGCTGTTGCATTTGTGGTGTCTCTACTGGCGATTCCGGCTGCCAAACCCGTTATTCAGCAAAAAACAGCCCGGATTAACCCTTTCCAGCCTAGCCTAAGAATATATTTGCTTGCAGGCTTGGTTACGATGATTAGCATTATGACTATTCAGGTTATAGGTGGTTTTTATTTTCAAGATCAACTAGGTCTTACATCCGAAGAAACAGCAAGAGTAGTTTCTTTTGGGCTCATGTTCTCCGGGGCAGCGATGCTGATTGTGCAGATTATCCAGATGAAATGGCTTAAATGGCAGCCGAAGCCGATGATTTTGCTTGGTTCTCTGTTCCTGATTACTGGCATGGGATTATTTCTGATTTCAACCAGCTTGGCCGTTTACTATGCAGCGTTTTTTATGTTTGGTATAGGTACAGGCTTGCTGATGCCCGGATTTATGGCCGGTGCCTCTCTTTCGGTCAGTAAAGAACAGCAAGGGGGAGCCGCAGGTCTGGTAGCTGCAGTACAGGGAATTTCCGCGATCATTGCTCCTATTTTGACGACCACTCTGTATCGGGTAGACAAATATATTCCCTTTGTGCTTATAGCCGTTTTGGTAGCTGCTATGGCTATCATGATGTTGGGAGTGAGAAAAAGTGGAATGAGAAGATACTTATAGATATAAAGGCCCTTTGTCCTGTTGGATGAAAGGCCTTTTTGCATTTTATATACATTAATATGAAAATGCGATACTGCTTTACTGTAATGTTGTCATGTTTTTGATTTTTTTCATTAATACATAACATTTAAATAACATAGTAAGTTGCTTTAGTGCGCGAAAGACAAAATTCGTCACTATTTTTAGCTGTTCAGGACGTGGAACCTAGCGCTCTTCCCTAGTACAATTATTCAAAATAACAACAAGTGAAAAGAAACATGACAGGAAGAAAGGGATTAAGAACAAAGGGGGACAGGCTGTGGCCGTTTACACACTACGCAGATTGATTCAAATGATTCCGGCACTGCTTGGTATTGTCGTCATCACATTCATGATCTCGAGAGTGCTTCCGGGTGATCCTGCCGTGATGCTTGCGGGGGAACAGGCTACACCTGAGACGATTGAAAATATTCGCACCAGCATGGGGCTGGATCAGCCCAAGTACATCCAATTCTTTCATTATGTAGTCGGATTGCTCCATGGCGATCTGGGTCAGGCTTATCACACTGGGCAATCGGTGGCAAGTGACTTTGCTACCCGGTTTCCGGCAACCATCGAGTTGGCATTGGCAAGTTTGATCATTGCAATCCTGGTGGCAATCCCGATCGGCATCCTGGCGGCAACTCGCAAAGAATCGATAGTTGACCACATTTCACGTGTGTTTTCCTTAATCGGTGCATGTATGCCTATCTTCTGGATCGGACTGTTGTTCATTTATATTTTTTATGCCAAATGGGGGATAGCTCCTGCGCCAATGGGCCGGATTAGTGGAGACATCAATCCTCCCACGCACATTACGGGGTTTTATGTGCTCGATAGCTTGATGACGGGTGATTTTGTAGCTTTAAAAAGCAGCTTGTCTCATTTGCTCCTGCCCGCAATCTGCCTCAGCACAGGCACCATGGCGATTGTGGCACGGATGATGCGTTCCAGCATGCTGGAAGTTATCGGTCAGGATTTTGTCCGTACAGCCAGAGCCAAAGGTTTACGTGAAGGGATTGTCATTTACAAGCACGCACTCATTAACGCTTTTATTCCAACGCTTACTGTACTTGGTTTGCAGGTCGGGTACCTGATTGGTGGAGCGGTTATTACCGAAACAATCTTTACCTGGCCAGGGGTAGGCAGCTATGTGACGGATTCCATTTTAGCGGCTGACTACGCACCGATTCAAGCCTTTACCCTGGTAAGTGCACTGATTTACAGCTTTATCAACCTCGGAGTTGATCTGATTTACGGATTAATTGACCCACGTATCCGGTACGAGTGATAGCACGAAGCACAAAAGTAGGGGAGGTACTCGGATGAGCACTGCAAGTGATTTGGCGGCAAAGGAGGCTGTGCCTCAGCCCAACACAGCCGCTATACCGAAAAGAAAGACCTTTTGGCGTTTATTGTTTGGCAACAAGCTCGCTTTAATCGGCTTCATCTTTATTGTTGGATGGACGCTCGTCGCCATCCTCTCATCATGGATCGTTCCACATGATCCTTATGTAACCGACCCGGCGAATAAGCTATTGCCGCCAAGTGCGGAGCATTGGTTTGGAACTGATAATTACGGACGTGACATTCTCAGCCGTGTGATTTACGGGGCGAGAATCAGTATTTGGACAGGAATGATCGCCGTGTCGATCTCGTTCATCATCGGCGTACCGCTTGGAGCAGTCGCCGGGTTCTATGGCGGTAGAATGGGCAGTCTCATTATGCGCTGTATGGATATTCTGCTTGCGTTCCCATCGCTGGTGCTCGCCATGGCGATTGCCGCAGCTATGGGACCAGGTCTGATGAGTGCACTCATCGCCGTGGGTATTGTGGGTATCCCCGAATTCGCCAGACTGATTCACGGACAAACTATCTCTCTTCGGGAAAAGGAGTTTGTGGAGGCCAGCCGGGCGATCGGTGTTACGAACGGAACAATCTTGTTTCGCCACATTCTGCCGAATGCACTTGCTCCGTTGCTTGTGAATGCCACCCTTGGGATGGGCTTCGCCATTCTGACCTCTGCCAGTCTTAGCTTTCTGGGACTTGGTGTCAAGCCCCCGATTGCTGAGTGGGGAGCGATGATTTCAGAAGGGCGGGCGTATATCATTTCCGGTGAGTGGTGGATTGTGACCTTCCCAGGTCTTGGAATCGCGACAGCTATTTTGGGCTTCAATTTGCTTGGAGACGGTTTGCGGGATGTACTTGATCCTAGACTGCGCTCTAGCAAATAAAATAATAGATCATCAAAGGGGAGAACGTAAGCTATGTTGAAAAAAAGTCTTTCTCTAATTGTCGTCTTGTCTACGTTGCTTTGGACGGCAGGCTGCGCAAGCAATGCCAATAGCCCGTCCGCTTCATCCGGCGATAAAGGCGCAGAAGCTACAGCCCCGCCCAAGGCGATTACGCTTGCCTACTCGGAGGGAGGGTCGACCATGGACCCTGCTGAAGCAAGTGATCTTACATCCGATACACTTGTGCTTGCACTCTATGACCAGCTTGTGACCTACGGCAAAAAGTCTACGGACAGCGGTGAAGTCGCAGATACGGAGACAATCAAGCCGATGCTGGCTGAGAAATGGGACGTTTCCGCTGATAACATGACCTATACAATGCATCTGCGTAAAGACGTTAAATTCCATAGCGGCAATCCGATGACCGCCAACTCGGTGTTGTATTCCTTTGAGCGGCTCAAAAATTCCGATTCCGGCAGCTTTCTTTACGGCATGAGCTCTATCAAAACCGCTACAGCGCCGGATGAGCACACCGTTGTCATTACCTTGTCCCAGCCTAATCATATGTTCCTGCAAATTCTGTCCCTGTACAACTTCTCAATCGTGGATGACGTGCTTGTCAAAGAAAAGGGCGATGGCGACTTTTTGAAAACAAATGCAGCAGGCTCTGGCCCGTTCAAGCTTGAAAAATGGGACCCGGCGACAGAAGCTGTCTTTAATGCCAATACCAGCTACTGGCAAGGTGCGCCAAGTCTGAGCAAAGTAACGATGAAGTTTACCAAGGAAGCCTCCAACCGTGTGCTCCTGCTGGATAAAGGCGATGTCGACATGGCAATTGAGATTCCTGCCAAGGACGTTGCGAAGCTGGAAAGCAACACCGAGCTGAAGGTTCAATCCAACGCAAGCAACCGGATTTTGTATTTTGCCATGAATAACAAAATAAAGCCTTTTAATAATCCAAAAGTGCGTCAAGCGATCTCTTATGCTATTCCCTATGACCAATTAATCGACGATGTCATGTATGGTCAAGCGAAGCAAATGAAGAGTTCCGTAGCGAGCAACACGCCGGGCTACACCGATGCGGGCTACAGCTATAAGCATGATCTGAACAAAGCAAAACAGTTGCTTGCTGAAGCAGGCTACCCGAATGGTTTTAGCTTTGATTTGACCCTGGGCTCCGGCTTCCAGGACTGGGCGGATGACGCCGTGTTGATTCAAGCTGAACTTGCCAAAATCGGTGTAAAGATGAACGTTGTCAACGTTGCCCGTGCCCAGTTCCTTGAACAACAAAGAGAAGGCAATCTGACAACATACATCTCCAAATGGACTTCTTTCGTCAATGACCCGGGTTACCATCTTGGATTCCTGATGTACAGCAGCGGTTCCTCGAACTATATGCATTATGCCAATCCGGAAGTGGACAAGCTGTGGGAGCAAGCAGGCAAAGAGCAGGATGCAAATAAACGAAAAGAGCTGTATGGCAAAGCGCAAGAACTTATCAATCAAGATTCCCCTTGGGCGTACCTGTATGAATACAATCGGGTCGTCGGCATGAGCAAAAACATTACGGGATATGTGTACTACCCGGATGAAGTCATTCGATTCTATTCATTGAAAAAAGAGTAGGTTGTTTATCTTACCTGGATGCCTTCGGTTGATTACAGCCGAAGGCTATCATTTTACATCTGAAGCAGACTGTTATTCCGGGATGGAAGATGCAACTGACTACATGAAATGAAAAAATGAAGGAGATGGAATAAAATGACAGACTGGAAAACGCTAGTTCTTGATGAAATAGATAAACGGCAGGATGAGCTGCTTGAGCTTTGCTCGCGGTTGATTCAGTTTCCTTCGGAAAATCCTCCAGGTGATTCACGTGAAATCAGCCAGTTTATTATGGATTACCTTAAAGAAGCAGGCATTGATACAACTGTACACGAATCCGGGCCGAATATGTGGAATCTCATTTCCGATTATGGCGCTGCAACAACGGATGGAAAAAAGCTGATTTTCTGTGGGCATACCGACGTTGTACCAGCAGGGGATCTGACTCGCTGGGATTTTGATCCGTTCTGTGGCGAAATTCGTGACGGCTATCTGCTTGGCCGCGGCGCTTCGGATATGAAAGCCGGACTGGCTGGATTGATATTTACCGTTGCGCTGTTTTCCAAGCTTGGCGTACCGCTCGAAGGCGCATTGTCGCTGCTGGTAGTTCCAGACGAAGAGACGGGGGGACATCTTGGCGTGCCTTGGGTGCTGGAAAGAAAACTGATCGAAGGAACGGCTGCTGTGATCGCAGAGCCCTCGGGCCCGCAAAACCCGACCATCGGCCAAAAAGGAAGCTGCTGGTTTGAATTTACCGTTGAAGGCACGCCAGGCCACGGCAGTCTGCAGCCGATTGCAGGTGAAAGTGCTATTTTGAAGGCGGCAAGAGGAATTGAAGCGCTGCAACAACTGTGGGACATCAAGCCGGACATTCCAGAGGAAGTCAAAGAGATCATTGAAATTTCCAAACGTTATGCAAGCGAACGGGAAAACCCGAGCTATGGACAAGCGTTTGATCATGTAACAGTGAACATTGGTACGATCCAGGGGGGCACCAAAGTCAATGTGGTTGCCGACCGTTGCACAGTACAAGTGGACTCCCGTGTTCCATTTGGCGTAGATCACCGGGATGTACTGGCAAAAGCGAAGGAATTGCTTGCAAGTGTAGGCATTGATGCTGAACCCAAACAGTTCGGATTTTATGGCAATGCCAACTGGACCCCGCCGACCGAACCGATTGTGCATGAGCTCGTGGAATCTATCGCTGAGGTCAGCGGCAAAGAGGCCTATGGCGTACTGCAATGGGCAACCAGCGATGCACGTGCGTTCCGCAAATATAACATCCCGGTATTGCAATACGGGCCTGCCGAGCTGCGGACCATTCATAACTTTAATGAAAAGGCTCCGGTATGGCAGATCATTCAATCTGCGAAAGTATACGCTTTGACGGCGCTTAAATATTTGAAAACAACACCAAAAGAAGCATAAGGGGATCTGCCGCATGATGAAACAAGTATATGAAGTGTATGAACTTTTGGACAGCCCTTCGGCCAGCGGGGCAGAAGTCAAAGCTTACCTGGAACAGCTGGGCCAAGCGGAGATTACGGTGTCCACCGTAGAAGGTGATAAGGGCTCTACGGATTTTATTAAAATCGTCATTGCCGGGAAAAACGGTCGCATTCAGGGAGGAGATTCTCCAACGCTGGGCGTAGTTGGCCGCCTTGGCGGGCTTGGAGCCAGACCGGAAATGATCGGATTTGTATCCGATGGTGATGGAGCGGCAGCGGCCATTGCGGCGGCAGCCAAGCTTTTGTCTATGCAGTCTAAAGGTGATGTGCTTGACGGAGACGTGATCATCTGTACACATATTTGCCCGGATGCACCCACTCAGCCCCATGATCCGGTGCCATTTATGGATTCACCCGTAGATATTTTGACGATGAACCAATATGAAGTGACTCCCGAAATGGAAGCGATCCTGTCGATAGATACGACCAAAGGGAACCGTGTTATCAACCATAAAGGGATTGCCATTTCCCCAACGGTACGTGAAGGCTATGTGCTGCGGATCAGTGAAGACCTTGTCGATATTGCCCAGAACGTAACCGGTGAGCCGTGTGTTACTTTTGCTGTAACGACGCAGGATATCACGCCTTATGGCAACGATCTGTACCACATCAACAGCATTTTGCAGCCAGCGGTAGCAACATCTGCTCCGGTGGTTGGTGTAGCCATTACGGCCGCTGCTCCCGTACCAGGCAGTGCGACGGGTGCCAGCCACGAAGGTGATATTGCGCTGGCGGCCAAGTTTGCTGTCGAAACAGCCAAGGCCTATGGCCGTGGACAATGCTCTTTTCATTCGGAAAAAGAGTATCAGCATATTACAAAATTGTATGGCAGCATGAAGCATCTGCAAACGATGGGCAAGTCCGAATAAGCTTGTTCTCTTGGATAAATAACGTGAAGGTGCATGATGGCCAAGGAGGAGGAAGAGGGCATGGCACAACTGCTTGAAGTAACCAATCTCCGGACGGAGTTCAAGACTGCGGCTGGAATCATCCGGGCTGTGGACGGCGTCGATCTGTCGGTTGGCCAAGGGGAAACACTCGGAATCGTTGGGGAATCCGGGTGTGGCAAGAGTATTACCTCCCTTTCCATTATGCAGCTCCTCCCCAAAGGACTTGGGAAAGTAGCCGCTGGTGAAGTACGGTTTAACGGTGAGAACATGCTGGAATTTTCAGAGCGAAAAATGCGTTCAATCCGTGGCAACGAGATGGCCATGATTTTTCAGGAGCCCATGACTTCGCTGAATCCCGTGTTCAAAATCGGCAAGCAGATTGCGGAGTCTGCCAGATACCATCACGGTGTAAGTAAACAGAAGGCGAAAGCCATGGCCGTGGAAATGCTGACGAAGGTTGGCATCCCGCGTCCAGAGAAGGTAGCCGTTTCTTATCCGCATGAACTCTCGGGCGGTATGCGCCAACGGGTTATGATCGCAATGGCGATGATTTGCAATCCGAAGCTGCTGATCGCAGATGAGCCGACAACAGCACTTGATGTAACCATCCAGGCGCAAATTCTTGATTTGATGCGTGAGCTGCAGAGGTCCGAAGGAACTTCTATTCTGATGATTACCCACGATCTTGGTGTTGTTGCGGAGATGTGTGATCGGGTCGTAATTATGTACGCTGGACAAGTAGTGGAAGAAACGGATGTCAAAACGCTTTTTAAAGATCCCAAGCATCCATATACACAGAGTCTGTTAGCCTCATTGCCACAATTGAACAGTGATCAGGAGCGCCTCGCCTCTATTCCGGGCCAGGTTCCTAACCCGCTCGATATGCCCAAAGGCTGCCGTTTTGCACCACGCTGTCAGTTTGCCAAGGAAATTTGCCTTGCAGAGGCCCCGGAGCTTGTGGAAGTGGAACCCGGGCACAAAAGCCGCTGCTTGTTACAGCAGGAGGGATATCATGAGTACACTGCTTGAAATACGTAATTTGAAAAAACACTATCCGATCAAAAAAGGACTTTTTTCCAAGCAAGTGGGAGCAGTCAAAGCGGTGGATGGTATTAACCTGACTGTACAGCAGGGTGAAACCCTGGCAATCGTAGGAGAATCCGGCTGCGGCAAATCCACAACCGGACGAGCCATTCTCAGATTGATCGAACCAACCGATGGGGAGATTTTGTTTAACGGCACGGATATACGGAAGCTGAATGCAGAGCAGCTGCGCAAATTCAGAACGGATATGCAAATGGTGTTTCAAGATCCGTTTGCTTCGCTTGATCCCAGGTGGACGGTGCAGCAGGTGCTGGAAGAACCGCTCATCACGCATGAAAAATGGAGCAAAGAACAGCTCAAAGAGCGTGTGGAACAGCTGCTCGAAGTGGTCGGATTGTCTCCTTATCACGCTCATCGTTATCCGCATGAGTTTTCGGGCGGTCAACGCCAGCGGATTGGGATTGCACGGGCACTCGCGCTTCATCCCAAGTTTATCGTGTGTGACGAGCCAGTGTCGGCCCTCGATGTCTCCATCCAGGCGCAGGTGCTCAATCTGATGAAGGACCTGCAAAAGCAATATGATCTGACGTACATGTTCATTTCCCATGATTTGTCGGTCGTCAAATTTATCAGCGACCGTGTTGGGGTGATGTACCTGGGCAAGCTGGTTGAGCTTGCACCGACCCAAGAAGTGTTCAGGGAGCCGCTGCATCCGTACACGAAGGCGTTAATGTCTGCGGTGCCTGTAGCTGATCCGGAAGCCGAACGTGAGCGGATTGTGCTCAAGGGCGATGTGCCCAGCCCGGAAAATCCGCCAAGCGGCTGTGCGTTTCATAACCGCTGTCCGGCAGCCATGGATATTTGCAGCAAGGTACAGCCGATCTTTGCCGAAGCTGCACCGGGTCGGCAGGTCGCCTGTCACTTGTATCCGACCTCCACGCCGGAACAGGCAATAGCTGGACAGGCATAAGCCAGCTATAAAAGAATAGATAGGCCTTCTAAAAAAAATCAAGTCTGAATCCGTCCCCAACGGATTCAGGCTTTTTTTTCTAATATATCCATTTTAAGATTCGATATTAGGGATGTAATTTCAACACCTGTAAATCAAGCATACAACATGCAGGGATACAACATTGCGCATAGTCTATGGAAGCGTTTTAATTTGAGTATAGAAATACAAAAGAAGACCTCAGGGAGGACATAAGAATGCTAAAAGTGAAAGCGCTTAGATGCGAACATTTAAATAATCCGATTGGGCTGGGCTGTCTAAAGCCGCGGTTAAGTTGGCAGATCGAATCTGACAAAATATATGTTTCCCAAAAAAGGTTCCAACTGCAGGTATCCGTAAATCCCACTTTTGAACCGCTGCTCTGGAATCATTTTTCCTATTCAGATCAATCCATTCTGTTCCCATATGAAGGCCCTCCACTGGAATCAGGACAAAGATATTATTATCGGGTAAAAGTATGGGCTCAGGGAGCGGGTGACACAGAACCGGAGGAATCGGAATGGAGTGAGTCCGGCTATTGGGAGATGGGACTGCTTCATGAGCAGGACTGGAAGGCACAATGGATCACAGTGAAGGAGCGGAGTATCCATGAACAGTTTCAGACAAGAGCTCCTTTTGCCGCCTCCAAGTGTTTTTCGGTTGAGGGAAAAGTGAAAAAAGCAGTCATTTATGCTACAAGCCTTGGGCTGTATGAACTGGAGCTAAATGGACAAAAAGTGGGCGATGCCTACTTTACTCCGGGATGGACGGATTATAACGATCGTGTCCAGGTGCAAGCTTATGACGTGACTTCTACCCTTCGAGAGCAGCATAACCGAATCACAGCAACGGTGGGAGAAGGCTGGTATAGCGGTTATCTGGGCTGGCAGAAGCGCAAGGACACCTACGGGAACACGAATGCATTGTTATTTCAAATGAAGCTTAGCTATGAAGACGGCCGTTCTGAAGTCATTTGCTCTGATTCTTCCTGGGAGGAAGCGAGCTGTGCCATTTTAATGTCGGATATTTATAACGGCGAAATCTATGATGCCCGACTTGAGCAGCAGCAGGCAGCCGAACACAGCTCCTTGACCGAACGGAAAATGATGCAGGTCGTCCCGTTCCCGTTAAGTCATCTGGTTGCTCAGGAGAACGAGCCTGTCCGTGTGATGAACCGGTTGAAGCCTGTTGAACTCATTCGAACCCCCAAAGGTGAGCGGGTGCTTAACTTGGGTCAAAATATGGTAGGCTGGCTCGAATTTAAAGTTGAAGCTCCCGCAGGTATAGTTTTGAATCTGGTTCATGGTGAAGTGCTGGATCAGCAAGGGAACTTTTACAGAGACAACATTCGTGATGCAGCGCAGCAGATTACGTACATTTGCAGCGGGAAGGGGACGGAGATATTTAGGCCGCATTTCACTTTCCAAGGCTTTCAATATGTGAAGCTTGAGGGCTTTCCGGATGGCGTTGCAATTGAAGATTTTACGGGTGTTGTTCTGCATTCGGACATGGAGACTGTTGGCTTGTTTGAGACATCCGATCCCAAGTTGAATCAACTCCAACACAATATTGTGTGGGGGCAAAAGGGGAACTTCCTGGATGTGCCGACCGATTGCCCGCAGCGTGATGAGCGGTTAGGCTGGACCGGCGATGCACAGATTTTTGCCAGAACGGCCAGCTTCAATATGAATGCAGCTTCTTTCTTCCGAAAGTGGCTGAAGGATTTGGCTTACAACCAACTGGAAAATGGGGCAGTGCCTTTTGTAGTGCCGGATGTCCTTAAAGGAACCTTTGCCGACAATATGGACAAAACGACGGCAGCATGGGGAGACGCGGCGGTTATATGTCCATGGACCGTTTATCAATGCTATGGGGATAAGCAAATTTTAGCTCAGCAGTATGACAGTATGAAAGCATGGGTGGATTATATCCGTGCCCAGGGGCACGAAGAATATCTTTGGGATACCGGTTTGCAGCTTGGAGACTGGCTGGCGCTGGATAGCGAGGAAGGCAGCTATTTTGGGGCGACGGACGGAACGCTGGTGGCCACTGCTTATTTTGCGTATTCGACTCATATTTTGGCGCAGACGGCCAAACTGCTGAATCGTTATACCGATTACAACACATATAAAAGCTTGCATGAGGGGATTAAAGCCGCTTTTGCGAATCGCTACTTCGATGACGCTGGCCAACTGACCTCCAATACCCAGACTGCACAGGTTGTGGCTTTGCACTTCGGACTGGTGCCAGAAAAGTATAAAAAGCAAGTGATTCAGGAACTCGTACGGCTTATAGAAAAAAATGATATGCATCTGGATACCGGTTTTGTGGGCACACCCTATCTATGCCTGGTTTTATCCGACAATGGCTATACAGATGTAGCTTATAAGGTTTTATTTCAAAATGACTATCCTTCATGGCTCTATCAGGTTGAACGTGGGGCAACGACCATGTGGGAGCATTGGGACAGCATCAAAGTGGACGGTTCGTTCTGGAGCACGGATATGAACTCGTTTAATCACTATTCGTACGGTTCAGTTGGAGACTTTATGTACCAGAATATTGCCGGAATCGATGTGCTTGAAGCGGGGTATAAAAAGTCACGTTTAGCTCCCAAACCGCCTGCCAATCTTACTTCGGCCCACGGGAAACTGCAGACACCATATGGTTCGCTTGAGGTTCATTGGAAAATCGTAAATGAAGAAATGCAGATGACGGTTCTTGTACCGCATAATACGACGGCTAAGATTACACTTCCGGGAGTGATGGAGCCGGATGCACTACAGCAGACAATTGCTACGCAATATCCGTCGATTCAGTATCCGCCTGGTAATGTGCATCAGGAGCTGGCCGGAAAGCTAGGTTCAACAGGGGAACAGGCGATCTTCCGACGGAGCGGAGATCATGAAATGACGTTTACGGTCGGTTCTGGACAGTACGCATTCCAGTACAGATACTGCCAGGCTGCCCAGGTTCCTGCACATGCAACCAGAGGCTAAATAACATAGACTAGAGGAGAGAAGCTTGATGAATAGTAAGAACAAAGTGTTGTTTAAAACGGCGTTGCTGTCCATTTCCTTAGTCCTGACATCAGCGAGTGCCATTTCGGCTATCATACCGATGATGCTGAACCAATTATCAGAAGTTTCCAGCTCGCTGATTGAAAGCGTAGTTACGATTCCATCTTTCTCAATGATGCTGTTTGTGCTGTTGAGTGGTCCGATCTCTTCCCGATTGGGCAAAAAAAATACAGTCCTGCTAGGACTTTTGCTCGTGGTCATTGGCGGTATACTTCCTATGCTCACGACGAACATTACATGGATTCTCGCGTTGCGCTTGGTGTTGGGTGCTGGCCTCGGGATGTTCAATTCGCTGGCCGTCAGCTTAATTAGCGATTTTTTTGAAGGGGACGAACGTGCCCAATTAGTAGGCTTTCAAAGCGCCGTTCAAGGGCTCGGAAGCAGCCTGGCTACCTTTGTGGCAGGACAGCTTGCCTTAATCGACTGGCAGTTCGCCTTTTTATGCTATGCGATCACCATTCCGATTGCGCTGTTATTCTTTCTTGTCATTCCCGAACCAGAGCGCGGGGAGCCTGCAGTGAGTTCAACAGGAACGGGCCACAGGAGTGGCGGAGTATCCATACCTGTACTCGGATTAGGGGCCGCACTTTTCCTGTTTATGACTTTTATTATGATTGTGTATACCAAAACAGGCATTATGATTGCTGAAAAGAGTATGTCCAATGCTGGTTTTCTAGGAACTGCGTTAACGCTGTTTTCCTTGTCAACCATGGTTGCAGGCTTCTTGTTTGGTAGAATATATAAATGGTTTAGAAATTATGCACCCTTTATCTCCAGTCTATTAACAGCAACAGGTTTTGTACTGCTGTGGTTTGCTCAGAATGTGACCATGGTTACCGTTGCCATGCTGATCATTGGCTTTAGTTTTGCGCTGTTTATTCCTTATATTTTTACCATACTAACCAAAATCGTGCCTAAAGGCAGTGAGACATTATCCATTTCCATTGCGATGGTAGGCTCGAATTTGGGAGCGTTTGCTTCGCCTTATGTCATCAAGCTGGTTGGCATGTTGTTTGGAAATGAAACCGCCTCATTTGCATTCCTTGTCACTGCGATTGTATTTATGATTGCTGCACTCATCTGTCTGGGAATCGCTATTAGAGGCAAGGGAAGCAAAACTCAGGCGGCAGTCCACAGTTAAGGGGAGTCATCCCATACAGGAAGTTTTTGCAACGGGCGGAGAACCGCCCGTTTTTCCACCATATAGTGAAGGAGGAGTCAGTGTTCATGAACCTTCATGAGTTGGACCAGTTGCTGAGAACTAAAACGGAAATTGAGCTTTTACAACAACAAAACAATCAGGTGATTAACGACCTCTCCGAAGAATCGGAGGATGAACGATACTTTGATGTGAATCAGAATATGTACCGTATGCCTGCTTTGTTTTTCTTTGGAGAACATGATATTTATATTAGCAAGCACAATAGATTTGCTCCGATGCTGGAGCATATGCATGAATTTATTGAATTAAACTATGTTTATTCAGGCAAGTGCAATCAAATCATAGCAGGCAAAGAAATTCTGCTTTGTGAAGGCCAGGTGTGTGTTTTGGATAAGGATGTGCCGCACAGCATCGCTCCTTTGGGGGAAGACGATATCCTTATTAATATCTTGCTGCAAAGAGAAACGATTTCTTCCCTGTTCCTGCAACGGTTATCTAAGAAAAAAAGTCTGATTGGCGAATTTCTTGCCAACTCTGTCCTCCAGCATCAGCACCATAATCACTTTATTATTTTTGAGTCGCAGCATAATGAAAACCTTCAATATATACTGCGTAGAATCCTGATTGAATATTTTTCCAGGCAAGAGGATTCGATGGAATTGGTCAAGGCTTATTTGCCAATTGTTTTTGGAGAATTGGTCCGTGTATTGGAAAGCGAGCATAATATTCACTTGAACCAGCAGGAAAATAATATTACCTCTATTCTGAATTACATGGAAGAGCACTATCAGCATTTAAACCTGCAGCAACTATCCAATCATTTTAATTACAATAGTACGTATTTAAGTAATAAGCTAAAAAAAGTAACCGGTCTTACTTACACTCAACTGATTGCCAACATTAAACTCAATGCAGCCTATTCTCTGGTAGTGAATACCAACCTGCCGTTCGAAATGATATTTAAGCAGGTTGGATATAACAGCATGAGTTTTTTCTATAAAAAATTTAAAACAGCGTATGGTGCCACCCCGCAAAATATCCGCAACAAACAGTTGAGGAAATAAAGGAGGATACATCCTTGGAAGCAATACTAAGACGGCACTGGCCGGAGTGGAACGGAACGTTGCAGAAACGAACCGGGGGCTGGAATAATACGACGTATTTTGTTAAGGGTAGTGGGCGAAGCGGGGTGCTGCGCGTCTACGATACACACAGGGATAGGGATAAAATTGAATTTGAGCATGCGGTTTTACAGGCGCTCAGTAAGCATTCTCTGTCATTCAGGGCACCGATGCCAATGCGAACGGTTACGGGAGAGACCGTCGTTCAGCTTGAGAAGGAAAGCGGCAAATATGTCTGTCTGTTCGACTACATCGAAGGCAAATCACCACGGGAGCAGGATTCAAGCTTTGCTTATTCTTTTGGCGAGGTTACGGGTGAATTATCTGCTGTGCTTGCGACATTCAAGCTTGAACTGGCTCCAGTCTACCGACCGTACTACGCCTTGCAGCAATCCTATCCATTGTGCAACCAAGAGATCATTCGAGAGGTTTGCCTAAATCCGCCTGAGCCTCTGAAAGCATTGCATGATGAGCTACGATTGATAGGAAAAGTATATGAAGAGATTGCAGATTCGCTTCATGCACTGGAAGAATTGCCGCATCAGCTTGTACATGGGGACTTGAACGCTTCTAATTTGTTAGTAAAGGATTCCGATCATAGCCAGGTGGCTGCACTGCTTGACTTTGAATTTTGTACGCTAGACGTTCGGGTCATGGAACCAGCGGTCATCCTATCAGGTTTTTTGGGGCAACCGCAGGAGACGCAGGCTGTTCGGGATTTTTGCCAGGGCTTTTGCCGCCGAATTCATCTGTCCCGAGCTGAGATTGATGCGGTGCCTGTATTGATGCTGCTCAGGAAGGTAGATGTATTTCTTCATTTTTTGAGTCGCTTTCTGGAAGGAACGGATCAGCCACATGTGCTACAAGAGCAGGTCAAGCAGGTCTCTGCCGACTTGCTGCAACTGTGTACCAGAAGCAGCTGGATTCAGGAGGAATTGGTTCTCGCAGGAATGGCATCAAGTCAAAACCATACTGCCCGTTGGCATTAAGGTAGAAGGTTATATTTTCCAGCATGATAATTTCGTAACCTCACAGATTCTTTCCCCGTATAAAGATAAAAACATGATCCGAATCCGTTCCCGTCAGGGAAGAAGTGCAACCATGTTTAACAAAAATAGAAGTTGAGGTAATGCATTGTATGAATAAGGAATTTATGAATCATGCCGATCAAGGATATCATTTGGCTGAGCAGAAGGCGGTTCAGTATTTTACATCACTTTATACACAGGTCATAGACAAGACTTATGTGACTACTCTGACAGAAGATATTCAAATGTGGAAAATGAAGCATATTCATCATTCTTCATGGTTATCCTTCTTTTCGCGGGGAAAGAGAAAACCTGATACTCGGGATTACTATAAATACATTCAATGGCTGAATTATACAGGCAAATTGGATGCTTACCTGGATCGAAGCGTCTCCTATATTTACATGAGGGATTTAGGCAAAGCTTTGAATTCTGCTGACACACAGCTCCAGATTCAGCGTGTCACTGCTGACATCAAAAAACACTTGATTCAAGCTACCGGTGAAAACGGGGAAGACCAGCCAGAATTTATGAATTTGGCCGGGGTGTATCGGTGGGCCCAGAAGGAAGGTATAGAAACCGCCACGATCTGGGTAATCAACAAACTTAGGACCGTATCCTCTCATATTCCGAAGGAAATGGATGCAGAGCAGGCCCAGCGCAAACTGATTAAGCTCATAATCGGGGTTGTTCTGCATGTGATGGAAGAAATGGACGATAACGTATCACCTGCGGAACGTGCTCGCAGACTGGATGAAGCCATCCGGCTTGGTTATTCCTATGGTCTAACCTATCCTTTCATTGACGATCTGCTCGATTCCCAGGTTTTGACCGTACAAGAGAAAGAACAATACTCCTGTACGATACGTGCCGCGCTTCTTACTGGTACTGTGCCTGAGCTGGGCGACTGGAACGGAAATCATATGAAATTGATTCAATTCATACACGCAGAGCTTTCGGATGCTTTTGAGTATATTAAGGAACATCAGCGGCCGGACACACAGCAGACATTTTTCGAGCAGTCCTATGTCTTTTTTCATGCTCAGGATATCGACCGTGTGAAGGTGCTAACGCGAGCTGACTATACCAATGAAGAGCTTTATATACCTGTCATTTTAAAATCTTCTTCTTCCCGATTGATTGCCCGTGCTGTGATGGGTGCTCCAGAGAATGAGGGCTTTGAGCAACGAACATTCTTTTATGGTATCTATAACCAGTTAGCGGATGATTTTGCGGATATGGTTGACGATATGAGAGACGGTGCGGTAACCCCCTATACCTACTATTTAAAATACCATGACGAGCGTTCGGATCTGATCAACCCCTTTGAATTATACTGGGCAGTCATTTCCTATTTGATCCATAACGTGTATGATTCTGATGCTATGGCCCGTGAGGTGATTCTGGATCGTGCAATGAATGGACTCAAACGTTATAAAGAACGTGTAGGTACTGAAAAGTATAACGAGATTATGGGGATCTTTGCATCCGGAAATCCGGAATTCAATCGTCTCATCCAGCAGATGGTGCAAAAAGCGGATGATGTGGATTTTTTCGATAAACTGCTTCGCGACCAGATGATTACCCATCTGAGAAACAATACGAAAGAAAAGGAAGATTTTTTTAATACGATCACAACGGTTCGCCATCAGATTAACAACCAATTGAAAATTACCAAACCTCATGGGATTCCGGCGATGAAAGAACAGCTTATCGATGCTGCAAATTACAGTCTCGAAGGGGATGGGAAGCGTATACGGCCTATATTGACTTGGGTCATGGGTGTAAACGAATATGGACTGGACGCGTCAGCGATCGTGCCACTATTGAGATCATTGGAGTATATGCATACCGCATCCCTGATCTTTGATGATTTGCCTTCCCAGGACAACTCGTCTACCCGTAGAGGGCGTCAGACGTTACATCAGGTACACAATAGCGCTACTGCGGAACTAACCGGTCTGTATCTGATTCAGAAGGCGATTGGGGAACAATCGTCACTTGACCAGTTCCATGCTGAGACTGTGCTTGCTTTGATACAATACTCGGCTCAAAAGGCGGAGGATATGTGCATGGGTCAGGCAATGGATTTGGATTACAAAGGAAAGGCATTGACACTCGAGCAGTTGAACATGATGTGCTTTTACAAAACCGGAGTGGCATTTGAGGCTTGTCTGGTTATGCCTGCCATGCTTGCACAGGTCAAGGAGCCGGAAATTGCTGCTTTGAAGAAATTTGCTTATCACGCGGGGATTGCCTTCCAGATTAAAGATGATTTGCTTGATGTGGAGGGAAATCTGCTCTTACTTGGAAAACCTGTTGGCAAGGATTCTGAAAATAACAATTCGAATTTCGTGTCGATCCTGGGTCAGGAAGGTGCCAGTAAAGAGATGTGGGAACACTACTGTCTAGCTATGGAAGCGTTGAAAGAGATCCCCCGCAACACCGCTTTTCTAAAGCATGTAATGAACTATATGGTTAACCGGGACCGTTAAAAAGGTGTGTACCCCATTGCTTAATATAAGCGATGGGGTATTTTGCAAGGGGATAATCGTATCATCCTTTCATTTGAAAATATTTCTTTATTTTTGCAGCACTGTTATTTCTATTATAAAATGAAGCGCTTTCTTCCGATATATATATCATCATGGTGTGATCTCTTGAGTTTGATTAGAGAAAGTGCTTATGAGAGAGCGGCGTGATCGATTATACATAGACGACTGGAGGAGTTTTGATGAAAACAAAACTATCAGAAGGCACTAAAAGCGCAAAAGGATTTAGAGATTCAAAGTTCACGACAACGATGGTCACCATGATCATTGTTAGCCTGGTGGGTTTGCTCATTGTATCGCTGGTTGGGGTTTTTGGCATGTACCAAGCCAAAGAGGGTCAAGGTATTTTGTACATGGATCGTTTTCAACACCAGACGAATATTCTGGAAGTCAAAAGTGATTTTTATAACATGCGGGCCAACTATACCAAAGTGCTTGATAATGATGAGTACACAGATAAACAATACAAACAGGTACAGAAGGGAAAAGACAGTGTTACATCAGGGTTAAATAAATTCGCGCAAAAGAATCTGGATTCGATGGAACAAAAATTGTACGAGGAATTAAGGGGCAGCATAGATACCTATTATCAGAATATTGAGCAGATCATGGCAGTCAAAAAAAATACCGGTACGTATGATAAGGAAGAGAGAACCCGGATTAATACATCCAGTACGGCGATTGTGAAGATGCTGACTGCTATTTCTGATTACAATAATGAACAATCAGCCAACTTATATCAGAATACACAAAATGAGATTAACATGCGCACGATTGTTTTGATCGTGATTCTGGCCCTGGTGATGGCTGTTCTTGGTATGATCTCCTTTTCAGCCATTCGGAATATCCGTTCTCGGATGAGCACCATTACGACATACTGTGAAGAGATTACCCAAGGAAATTTAATGGCAGCATTTGATCCGGCCCTGCTCAAGGGAAATAACGAAATCGCTGTCATTGCACGTGCCATTCAACAAATGACAGATTCAACCTCAATGGTTATTACGGGAGTTGTCAATGAGTCCCGTCAAATTAACCAGTTAAGTGATCAGACGAATCATAATATGGCAGACCTTAACGAGCAGGTTAGAGATGTATCCGCTACGGTCGAACAGTTATCGGCAGCGATGGAAGAGACTTCAGCCTATACAGAAAACATGAATCATGCTGTGGATGAAGTGCAGCGGGCGGCAGAGCATATTGCGGTCAAAACGCAGGAAAGGGCCCAGTCTGCTTATGCTTCAAGCCAAAAGGCTGAAGCGTTGAAGCAAAAGGCGAGTGTATCCAATCAAGTGTCCAAGGAAATTTACCAGAAGGCCAGTGAAAAGATGGCGGAAGCGCTGGAACAGGCCAAGGCGGTAGACCAAATACGTATGCTTTCCCAGTCTATTCTGGAAATTACGGCCCAAACCAATTTGCTGGCTCTCAACGCATCCATCGAAGCGGCTCGGGCGGGGGAGTCGGGCAGGGGATTTGTGGTTGTGGCGAGTGAGATTCGCAAGCTGGCAGATGGGTCCAGGCAGGCGGTAGACCAGATTCAGAGTGTGACTCAAGAGGTTGTGCAGTCGGTAGCCAATCTGACCACCAATGCCGAAGAATTGCTCCAATTTCTGCAAACCCAGGTTAGCAACGATTACCAGCTGCTTGAGGATACAGCGGAACAATATTACAACGATGCGGTTGAGCATACGAATACAGTCAACGATTTGAACGCCACCTCCAAGCAGGTGAATGCAACCATTCAAACCATGGTGAGAGCGATTCATGAGATTGCAACAGCCAGTGAACAGTCTGCCATCTCTACCCAGCACATAGCTGAAAATATGGTTTTATCGGCGGAAAAGTCTCTTGAAGTGGCGCAGCAGTCCGATCAGGTGAAGGAAAGTGCTGCCCGGTTAAATGAGCTAGTCGATGATTTTACAATTTGATGAAGCCAGTACGGGGGAGCGGTATTTCATATGAAGGGCTGTCTTCATTCACTTGATAGGCAGGGGAGATAGGAAACAATATATTCAAGAAATGTAGTTAAGGGAGCCGCAGGAAGGTTCCCTTTTTCACTTTATTCTCTAGGGTTGCCTTCGGCACGCAACTCTTCCTGTTCAGCCGCTTGCATCAGCGTGTAAATCTGCCGGGCTGTATTTACATTCCGCACCGTCATTTGCTGATACAGGCTGGTGCCGACGAGCTTCGTGATCCCGCTTTTTATGACATGCTCTTTGCTGACAGAAAACAGAATGGCTCCGGGCGTATATATTACATGGCCTATTCCCGGCTTCAAAGGAAGCTTGTCCACAACGGAAATATCGTTGATTTCATCCCACAAAAACATTACATCACTTTTCATCTGGGTATCATTCGTCCATTCCTCCGGCAATGCCTCCATAATGGTCCGGATTTCCGCCATATTGCGGACGATGACCCGAATAGGTAAGCTGAAATCCTCCAGTATCGCTTGCTCCAGTTGCAGCGACAGTTCCTCATTGGATTGACCTTTACTGGTAAAAACGATATTTCCGGAGTTGATGTACGTTGTCACATGGCCCATGCCTGCCTTCTCAAACGTTTGCTTGAGCTTTTTCATGTCAATTTTGTTTTTGCCGCCTACATTAATGCCTCGCAGCAATGCGATATAGATCATATCAGGCCACCTCTCCTGTGCAAAAGTATTTTAACAAAAGGATAGACTTAAATACGCCTTTTTCAGAAACCTCCTACATATTATCCGTTTCTAAGATATCATAATACACAAATAAAGAACATATGTTTCTATGTTTTTAGCAGCACTATTAATTCATATTTGCCATCTTGTTGATCCTGCCAGATTAATTTTACAATGTAGGAGTGAGATGGATTAAGCTGAAAATATACGTTAGTTATCACAATTGTAAAGAAGGTTGAACCAGAATGGTACTTATCAAGGAACGTTTTTTTGGATGTCTGGTCGGACTGGCTGCGGGTGATGCTTTGGGAACCACGGTGGAATTCAGCAGTCCAGGTACATTTGAACCTGTAACGGATATCGTGGGCGGCGGTGTATTTGGATTGAAAGCGGGACAGTGGACGGACGATACGTCCATGGCCCTCTGTTTAGCCGAAAGTCTGGTGCGAAAAGATGAATTTGATCCGGCAGACCAGATGCGGCGATACACAAATTGGTACTATGTAGGATATATGAGCAGCACAGGAACATGCTTTGATATCGGTGGTGCGACAAGAGGGGCGCTGCATCGGTTCGAAGCCACTGGAGATCCGTACAGCGGATCTGTTGACCCCATGAGCGCGGGAAATGGCTCCATTATGAGGCTTGCACCTGTTGCTATGGCCTATGCGAACCGTCCGGAAGAGGCGATAAGGTACGCCGAGATGAGTTCACGCACCACCCATGGAGCAGTCGAAAGTGTTGAGGCCTGCGCGGTGCTTGCTTCAATCCTTGTAGCAGCTCTGCGTGGGGCAGACAAAGAAGCCATGTTATCAGCCGATGTGTGCCGTAAGTGGCGGCGGGACAAGCCAACTTATTCGACAGCAATTGAAGGAATCATCCAGGGATCTTACCGCCATAAGGAGCCGCCCGAAATCCAGGGAACCGGTTATGTCATTCGTTCCCTTGAGGCTGCGTTGTGGGCATTTCATCATTCAACTTCATTTGAAAGTGGGGCACTGCTGGCAGTAAACCTTGGGGATGATGCTGATACAACCGGAGCAGTGTACGGGCAGATTGCCGGGGCTTATTACGGGCAAAGTGGAATTCCGGGTCATTGGCGTGAGAAGCTTGCAATGAAGGAGACGATTGATGAACTTACTGAGGCTTTATGGAAGAAGGCCGAAAATAACCTCAATGAAGGATGAACATGGGTTCATGTTGACTTTTAAAGGCTGGGATTGCGACACTACATCATGATATGAAATCAAGTATAAAAAGACTAATAACTAGGAGTTTTGTCATCATGAAAAAACAGTTCAGCATTCAACCCGCTGTTCCTTCGGATTTGGAGTCGGCGGATCATGTTTTTGAAAGTTCCATATCTGCGGCATTTGAACAGGAGGGTCTGGAAGCTTTAATCGATGACATACAGCAGGAGATTGAACATAAAAAACAGTTGCTGCGTGCATCTTTGTCAGCTTTGAATCCAGACTTGTTTTTCCTGACGGCCATACATAACCATAAAGTCGTTGGAACGATCTCTTATGGTCCCTGTGGAGAAGAAATCAGGAAATGTACCAACGACGAACTCCGGCATGTGGGGACTTTGGGGAGTTTGTATGTGCTGCCCAGTTATCAGGGACAGGGAGTGGGCTCGGCGTTGATTCGAGCTTTGATGGTCAGGCTGAAAGAAATGGAAGTTGCACAATTTTGCCTGGATAGCGGCTTCAAAATAGCCCAGACCAAATGGCTGCGAAAATTCGGCACCCCCTACACTGTTGCAAAGGATTATTGGGGCAAGGATGGAGATCACATGGTGTGGCTATGTGAAGTACAGGATTTTTTATGAGAAATAGAGTGAATCAATCTCCTATAACCTGAATAGAAGTGAGCCGCTGGGCCTTATTGGTTCGAGAGAGAAAACCGCCTGTGATCAAATCTTGCACCTGTAGAGGATGAATGTGAGCATATGGTGACATAAAGAGTGCATCGTGCCCATCCTGATGCACTCTCCTTTATAATAATAAAAAAGGGACAAGGAGATGAACTCAAAATGAAAAAATTAACCTTGATAGCTACCGGGTTAGTCGCTGTCGCCATGGGGACATACTTGATTGCAGGGAATGCCCCAAGAGAAGAAGCCGGCAACCTGGGAGCGTCAAATATCAAGCAATTGGTGCAGGATTTCAGTACAAGAAAGGCAACGGCCGAGTCTGCTTCCATCACTTCCACTCAGTTGAGCGTATCGGAGGATGGTAAAACTGCAAAGAACTACGCTCTGCCTGACAACGAATTTTTTCTTTCGATAGCGCCATATATGGAACAGACCCACCCTTGTGCAACTCATAGTCTGACCGGTTGTCAAGGCGAAATGAAGGATGAGGAGTTCAGTGTAACGATTCGTGATTCCGCTGGAAATTCAGTCATGCATAAGACCTCAATAAAATCCCAGCCCAATGGATTCATTGATCTATGGCTACCGCGTGACAAAACCTATAGCGTTACGGTGGAGCATGCAGGGAAGACTGCAAAATCCCAAATTTCCACGTTTGAAAAGGACGATACCTGTATTACCACGATGCAATTGGGTTAATACAGTGAATTAAATTCCAGTTATCGGAATCCTGTATATAGGAAAGGGATTGGAAGGTTTACAAAGCTCTTAACTTTCGGAAAATATAACGATACCAGGCACCAGCTACCCCGTGGAAGGAGTGACTGGGTCAGATACTATGCTGAACCGGAAAGCAAGACATGTCTGCGTTCCCGTTGAACGCTCTGCACTACCTTTTATCATTGACAAAATTACATTTCTCCGTCATAATCCAAAAATGATAATGATTATCATTATCTTAAAATGTACATACATGAGGAGAATATGTTCTATGAAAAAAGGTAGTTTGAGCGGGGTTTTATTGCTGCTGGTTTTTGCGCTTGCTTTGGCAGGCTGCGGGGCGGCCGGTAATACATCGGATACAAATCAGACGCCAGCTTCCGGCAGTACACCATCCGAAGCGGCTGGTCCTGTGAAGGTAAAGCATCATCGTGGCGAGATCACACTTGACAGCCCGGCCAAGCGTGTTGTCGTGCTGGAATGGACATTTACGGAGGATCTGGTTGCGCTGGGCGTTCAGCCGATTGGTAATGCGGATAATGCCGGATACAAGCAGTATGTATCTTCGGAGGCGGCTCTGGACAGCAGCGTGACCGATGTCGGAACGCGCGACGAGCCCAATCTGGAGGCGATTGCTGCATTGAAGCCGGATCTGATTATTTCCAATGTTGATGGAAATGCAGCTATCTATGATCAACTGAAAGCCATTGCACCGACAGTCGAATATAGTCTGAATAGCGGTAAAGGCTATGATTATGACAAAATGGTGGAGATATTCAATAACATCGCGGTCGCTCTTGGAAAAGAAGATAAAGCGAAGCAGGTGCTGAAGGAGCTGGATCAGCATTATGCACAGGCCAAAGAAAAGCTCGCTGCTGCCGGAAAAGCGGACTTCCATTATATTCTGACACAGGCGTTCACTTATCAAAATGCGGCCAGCCTGCGCATGTTCGCGGATAACTCGGTCGTCGTAGGCACACTGGCGAAGATCGGGCTGGTTAACGATTGGAAACCGGCCAAGCTTGAACCGTATGGTTTTTCAACGGTAGGCATTGAAGCGTTGTCTGCCGTTCAGGACAGCAACTTCCTCTATATTGTGCAGCCGGACGATGATGTTTTTGGTGCAGCGCTGAAAAGTAATTCGGTCTGGAACGGCCTGAATTTTGTCAAAGAAAAACGTACCTATGCATTGGACAGCAAGACATGGACGTTTGGCGGTCCTGTCTCGTCAAAAGCGTTGGTCGACAACGCGGTTGCGGCGATTACAAAATGAGCCGGGGCTGAGTATTCTGTCCGGTATATAACTGGCGCATGGCAAGCATGAATGGGGCGGTCTAACCGTTCTCATCCATGCTTTTTTTATTTTATTGGCTTATAGATTGGCTGCTATCCCGTTGCATTTCTATTCGTTGGTTCCCCATTTTGTTCATTCTCCAGTTTATTCTTCACCCGTAGATACAGGGTTCTCCTTATAACTAATCCAGTTGCTCGTCGACGGAAATTGAGCCTGGGGACATACGCTACATCTCCTGTATGCTTATGGGCATCCAGGTCCCGTGTAATACCTTAATTTGTATATACTAAAAACCTATTAAAACAGCTGCATACTTCCGACATATTATCTAAGAGCTTTTCGCTCAATATTCCTCGGGGAGATGGCAGCATGTCACAAAATATGAAAAAGCGCGTATACAGATCATCCAGCATCGCGAACACATTGGCCTTGGTGCTGTTAGTCATTATCGTTGTCGTCTTTGCAACCTTGGGGACGTTTATGTTTGCAAGCACACAAAGCATGCTTGTCAACCAGCAAGAGGGCATGCTTCAGACCAAGACGCAGGCAATCGTTAGTCAATTCGATGCGTTATTTAAGGAAAAGGGATCGCTTGTCAAACAAATGTCAACGAACAATTTATTTAGGCAATACATAGAAACAACCCAATCCGCAGAAATGGCGAAAACTTCTCCTTATGCTACGGAGACCAAAGCGACTCTGGCAGCCATTGTAAAAGCAGAGCCTTCTTTTGCCGATGCCTGGATTGCAGGAATATCTGGCAAAGGTTTCTTTCTTCAAAATGATGGTGCTGCTTCCAAACCAGATTTCGATATCCAAACACGCCCGTACTTCAAGCCGGCTGTAGA
The DNA here is from genome assembly GCF_000236805.1 of Paenibacillus peoriae KCTC 3763. Lineage (GTDB taxonomy): Bacteria > Bacillota > Bacilli > Paenibacillales > Paenibacillaceae > Paenibacillus > Paenibacillus peoriae. The sequence continues at coordinate 89,898 of NZ_AGFX01000011.1, forward strand.
AGCAGACGGTTTATACTACTCAGATCCCTATATTGATGTCAATTCGGGCAATGTGGTCATGGGTATTTTCTATCCGATCAAAAATAACAGCAATCAGTTAATTGGGTTTGCTGCAGTTGATATTGCTTTCAAAGATATCCCTGCCATGATGCAAAGCTATTCGCTTGGAAGCACAGGCTATTCGATTCTGGCATCCAAAACAGGCGATATTTTATATCATCCCGATCAGAATAAAGTGTTGAAAGAAAAGATTAACGAAAGCACAGGTGATCTTGGGGAGATCGGAAAGAAAATGATTGCCGGCGAGTCCGGAGTACAGCTAATTAATGATAATGGAGAGCGTCGTTACATCGGCTATGCAACCAGTAAAGATACCGGGTGGTCCGTAGGCTTAACCATTTCTCAACAAGAGGCGCTCGCAGAATTAAAAGCTTTTACCTGGATTACCATTGGCGGTTTTGCTGCTGCTACAATTCTGCTGGTTGTGATTTGTTATATAACGCTCCGTTATCTGTTGAGATCAATACCGAAGCTGCTCGCTAAAATCAAGCTGATTGAAAATGGAGATTTGACCGTTCCGTTTGATACACATTCCAACAACGAAATCGGTCAAATTTCTCAAGGAGTTCACAATATGGTTCAAAAAATTCAAGGAATGCTGCAAATGGTGGGTAGCTCAGCTCAAGTGTTGAATCAGTCTTCACATGATTTGCAATCCATTTCTTCCAGAACCGCGATAACGATGAACGATACCGCGACAGCAATCAATGAAATTGCCAATGCGACGAACTACCAGTCAGTCGAAACGGAAAACATTTTACAGAAAACCGGAGCATTATCCGGCCAAATTGACGAAATCGCCAATGATACGAAAGCCATCGAAACGATGGTGCAAACTTCTGCCGAACAAAGCGGATTGGGGCTGGCTGTAGTAGATCAGCTATCCAAATGGGCGGAAGAAAACCACAATTCCACACAAGCGATGTCATCTATTATTCAGGAGATTGACCTAAGCCGTCATGAGATTTCGAGCTTCGTGGACACGGTCAATCAAATTGCAACGCAAACCAACCTGCTGGCGCTCAATGCTTCCATTGAAGCTGCACGCGCAGGAGAACAGGGCAGAGGGTTTGCCGTGGTAGCCGGGGAGGTGCGCAAGCTGGCTGAGCAGACGGCGCTGGCGACACAGGAAATCTACAAGAAGGTACGTGTGATTGAAGAAAAAACGAGCGTATCGATTGAGCACACAGTTCACAGCCTGAAAATTGCAGAAGAAAATGCGCGATCGGTGGAGAACACCAAACAAGTATTCTTTAGTATTAACAAGGATTTGGAAGATTTGAAATCGCGAATGTTCCAGATCAGCAACAACACCTCTAAAGTCCACAAGCACAAAGATGAAATTTTGCAGGCGCTGGAGATCATCTCTTCCACCACGGAGGAGAATTCCGCTTCAACCGAAGAAGTTAGCGCCAGCACGCAGGAACAATTGGAGAGCTTCGAACAGGTTGCTGAACTATCCAAACAATTAAGCCAATTGTCAAATAAGCTTCAAAACGAATTAAGCCAGTTTAAGGTTGAGGAACATGAATAGGTATGATTTTGACTTATGTACAGCAAAGCCCGCGTCCAGCGCGGGCTTTTTACCTTCAACAGCTGTTGTGGGGTAGGTTCTTGGTAGCTGTTGCGGGGATACAGATAGACCATACGTGTTAACTGAAGTTTTAGCGGGGGGAAGATATGAATTGCTTTGAAAAAAATGTTGTGTCCGTCTGGTACGGTCACTTTGCCTCTGATGATGAGTTGTTTGATTATATTGAGATAAATTACCCGGAAGATGAAAACGAGGATGTTTTTAGCGGTTTTTTGAATGATCATGAAATAGATGATTTTGACGAAGATTTTGCTGAAGGAGTCTTTCTGATTAATAGGGCAGATGATGACATAAAAGACGTTTCCTACGTTGATTCTTTTTTATTCCCGCTATTAAATGACTTGGGTAAAATAGATGGTAAATATAATTCGTTGTTCTTTATATATGATTGTAATACAAGCAGTTTACCTGAAAAAAATGGCGACAAAATGCGCTTTTTAGCCACATATCCTTATTTTCTTAATAAATGAGAAACAAATAATCGGGTTCTTCTTTTGTTTTTGCGGTGAGGTGGGAGAGTTCCAAAAGGATACCTACTGAACCTTATGCTGGGGGATTTGTTGGAGAAGGTGACGGCGTTGCTATGGGATGATGTAACAGAGGAACTGGACAAGTAAAGGTAAGACATTTTATGATAATCTAAATTGGACTTAACGATTCAATAATTTACTCTGAAAGAATCAGGGGCTTAAGATGAATATCCATCTTAAGTCCCTTTTTTTGTGCGAAATTAGATTTCTAATTTTTTGAACGGCTGATATACTAAGGAGGCAAGCAAGATGAAGATAAACCTAATTTATCGGGATGAAAAAACGATGGGCGTACGGTTGGAGCGATATGGAGTCAAGGAGCGAGAAGGGATTCGATCCATACCGGGCAGGAAATGGGTTCCGGACGAAAAAATCTGGACGATTCCGTACAGTATCTCGGCTGTAGCAAGCATGTTGGAAGTGTATCGGAGCTGCAAGTTCGAGTGCGACGAGCGCTTGAATAAAGAGCTGCCGTACATCCGGGAATGGCTGGATGGGCGGGGCGAGCAGGCTAATGCGGGTCTCTCTTCTTCGGATCGAGGTGAATGGAATCCTAATCAGCGGCAAGAATTGCGCGATGCATTGGTGGCAAGGGGCTACAGCAGCAAGACGATTAAAGCATACATATCGCAAACAGAACGCTTTTTTGCTGGATTGCAAGGAACCGAAGCAAGTATAAATGATGCGACGGTGCAAAAATATGCGCTGGCGCTGCTCGAAAAAGGCCTTTCGCACGCTTATGTTAACCAAGCGATCAGCACGCTGAAATTTTACTTTCGTCATGTGCTAAAGCAGCCCAAATCCACCGCCTATGTTCGTCCGAAAAAGGAGAGTAAACTGCCGGATGTGCTGTCCCTGAATGAGGTCATGCGTCTGTTGGAAGCAGTGGAAAATCCAAAGCATCGGGCTATTCTGTACCTGACGTATACATCCGGGCTGCGGGTAAGCGAAGTGGTGAGATTGCGTCCTGAAGACTGCGACCGTGAACGGAAAGTGCTGAAAGTTCGTCAGGGAAAGGGTAGGAAGGATCGGCAAACGTTGCTCTCCGAAGCGGCTTTTGAGGTGGTCGAGCAGTACATAGGGGGAGCAGCCAGAAGGCTGGCTGTTTCCAGGACAGAGGGAAGGCCGCCACCTGACGGAACGTTCAGCGCAGAAAGTGTTTGAAAAGGCGCTGGCTGAAGCGGGCATTCACAAACAGGTAAGTATCCATTCGCTAAGGCATTCCTTTGCGACCCATTTGCTGGAGAATGGGATCGATCTTCGCTATATTCAGGAACTGCTAGGGCATCAGAGTGTGCGAACGACGGAGCGGTATACACATGTGAGTAGGCGGGACATTGGGCGGATTCAAAGTCCGTTGGATCGGATGAGCGGGCTGGACGATTGAAACGCAGAAAGTGCGGGAATAAGGAGAAAAGTGCAGGATTTACGAAGTTCGTGAATATAACGAGGAGAGCATTTTTTCGGAAGTTCGTAAATAAGACGTTATACGACAGAATCTATCAGAAAAATGGAGGTTAATTAATATGGATTCACTATTAAGCCAAGAAGATTTAGATGAGATTGAATCAATTGCTGCTAACTTTGAACAAAAATACAGCAAGTTCACAACTGACACAAGTTCTGAGAGTGATCTTCAAACTATACTAAGAGCACACTTATACATTGAGTACGAATTAGAGCAGATATTATTAAAAAACTTACTCCATCCAGAAATATTAAGAGATAAATTACGTTTCATTGACAAAGTAAGATTCGTGTTTTCAATGGGACTGCTCCCAAGAGAGGACATGGACGCAATATTGAAGATCAATAATCTGAGGAATACATTTGCGCATAAGCTGGAATATAACTTCTCTGAAGAGGACTTAAATAAATTAATGGATTCTTTTTCAAATAAGCAGCGAACAGACTATGCATCATATTTAAAGGGAGAAACAAACGCTGGTGTAAGTGGAAAACTTAAAACAGCCCTTTTCACTATATGGATATCATTATGTGAAGTTAATAGCATCTCTAAGGAATTGGCCGAAAAAATGCAAAGGAACTTAGAGTATATAAAAAAATAATAAAAAGGTAGATTGATTCAATCTATATAGGGAAATGTATACAGAAACAACAGCCGTAAACTGAATATAAGTTATGAGATAAGTTTAACTGCAAATCATCCTATTTGAATTAATACGCACAGGAAGATAACTAATAGTGAAGGCAGATCTGAGAAGAAATCCCGTCGTATAACATAATAATATTCAAGCAGCGGCTCTTTTGGAGCCTTGGTCTGTTGGACGAATTTCGAGAGGAGTGTCAGCAGGCAACCCCTTTGGGTTTCATGAATACAGAAAGCTGAAAGTGTTGAAAAAATAAATAGGGAATCAGGAGTAGATTTAATGAAGTTTGATTTCATAAAGCCAAATAGCAACAGAAAGATTAATTTATTGGCATTTTTTATCATGAGTTTTTTCAGCGTTTGTTCTTATTTCTTATTTATTAAATCAAGTGACATTATATTTCACGTAATTACTGCTGGGTTTCTGTTTATCTTTACAATTGGTGCTTTATTGTTCCTAACAATTGTCTTTTTTAAAGATAATAAATTTTTTAATTTCTTACTTTTGATTTTACTAACGCCATTAATTTTATTGTTTTCTATAATAATTAATGTATATTATTTCATTTTTGTACCAGGACTTGTTCTCTTTATAATGGCAGTTCTAGTATTTATTTTATATATATTAACTGGATTATTGCTAATGAGTTTAGGTGTAGACGGGAATAATAAGGCTATTCTTTACGTATGCACTATTATTGTAATTTTACTTTATTATTACTTTGGAGATAGACTTTTTAAGTCTCTTAATTCATTTGTCTACAAATTAGCTGCAAATGAATACTCGAAGAAAAGAAGAATTTGGTTAGATAAAACGTTTAATCCTGACACAAATAGAAAATCACTATATTTATTATTGCTTTTAGTTTATATCGTAGTTAAGGTGTCATATTTTGCAGACTACGAGCCATTGTTTAGACTCGAATTTATAAATGAAGCTTTACTGACATTTGTCATTTTTGACACCTTAGTATCAGGAAAAAATAGTATAGGAAATCTCTTGAAAAGTAATTCTAGCAAAAGTAAAAAAAATCATGAACAAACTTAATGTAATTCTTAGAAGTCAGTACCTTCAGCTAAGACAATATTCGCGCTTCGGGCCATTCGGCCCTTGATCTACCAGGAGTTGTTTTGTAGAAGAATAATCAGACAGAGACATCCATTCCCCTAAGATAAGAGCTATCTAACGAACACCCTAACGTTATACGACAGAATCAAAATGAAAAAGAGCCAGAAGGCTCTCATTCTAAAGATATATGTAATTCGTTATGCAGATGAAGAGCGTCCTTAAAACCTTGCAAATAAATTTCACGTTCTAAAATAGCTTGTACAGAAAGCTCAGCATCGTCGTAAAGGAATAGGGTCTTCTGTATATTCTCCGGTACTCCTTCATGTAACTGCTTGAAGTAGAGATTCCGTTCGGATGAAAATTGGTTGTAGCTGGAGTTGTTTTTGATAAGCTCGCCATATAAAGATTCAATTCGAGTATAAATCAGTGAATCAAGTAAGACTTCTAAAGAATTATGCATTTTAAACACCTTCCAATGTATTTGATTTTATGAATAAAAGTTCAACTTATTAAACATAATTTTATCATATCAAATAATTAAGTCAATACATGTTGAAGATGTTTTTGATAAAGAAAATATACTTTCATATAATTAAAGAAAAATTCACTTGATGTGTGAAAGGAATATCAGATGATTAGTTATAAACCATTTCAAAAATTATTGATCGACAGGGAGATTAAGAAGCAAGATTTATTGAAAATGACAGGTATCTCATCTGCTACAATGGCGAAACTCAATACAAACGAATATGTATCATTAGAAGTGATTGATAAATTATGTGCGGCTTTAGGTTGTCAGCCAGGAGATTTATTGGAACATATAGCAGAACAATGACAGATTAGAATCAAGAATGAATGTTGGTTAACCGAAGAAGTGATTCCATCGTATAACATAATATTCAAGCAGCGGCTCCTTTGGAGCCTGAATCTGCGGGATGGATTTCGAAGATGAATTTCAGCAGACAACCCCTATGGGGTTCATGAATACAGAAACGTTATAGGAAATCAGCAAAAATAGATTCTGTCTAATTCGTGATTAAAATTAAAGGAGAATTTATCTTTATGAAACAGTGCTCTTATTGCGGTATGCAAGCTACAAGCTTTACAAAAGAACATATTATTCCTTCGGGTTTGTTAGAAATGTATCCAGATCAGGATGTAACTTTTAATACTACAACTACAAAAAGTAGAATGTATAAAGATAATCAAGGACAGTCCATTAAAGATGTATGTGCTAACTGTAATAATAATTTGCTTGGTAAATTGGATGCTTATGGAGTGAGATTGATTCGGCAATATTTCTTATCGAAATATGCTGAGAATTCAAGTATTAATATGGAATATGATTATCATCTTCTTCAACGATGGTTATTGAAAATAATTTATAATTCAATTCGAAGTGCTGGAATTGAAAGTAATTGGTTTAATGATGAAATTCAATATATTATTACAGACGATATCCAAGACAGGGTACCTCCAGTTTCGATATTTGGAGGCATTCATGTTGATATGACAGCTTTCGGTGAAGATAAGGCATTACTTACAAGCCCTATTAGTTCTTATAAGCCACTTTATGTTCTTCATTCTCCTTCAATATTAATCAATGGTATTCAATTTAATAGAAAACGTGGAAAATCCATTGCTCAGGATAAAATGAAAATTCGTCGTGCAGATCATATTATCACTATAAGATTTGGGTCTGCTATGTTTTTAGTTATTTTATGGAATAAAGAAATATTTCCGAGTGCAATTGAGAAGTTTAATGCTGAATTTGAAGCCAACTATCCATATACATTGATTAAGCCGGATCAAACTAATGTTGTCTTACAGAGGGCTATTGATAGCGTTAGCTGTTTGCAACCAGGAATAATTCAAAGTAAGAGGGCAATGATTGAAGCAGATGAAGATATTAGAATGGTACTAGGTGGAAGACACATATCTGAGACACAAGAAGAATGGAATAAGAGTTGGTCACAAGAAGATCAGGAAAAAGGTAGAGTTTTAATTGATAGCTTGCTTTTTCCTGATAACAAAAGTGCACAAAAAAAATACGAAGAGTATTTTGGTAGTGAAAAAGTTGAACAAAATAATTAAATGAATTTGAGAGATTAAGGTTGTAAGAGTATTTCAATGAAGTTGCCGACATCATATAACAGAGAATATTCACGCTGCGGACATTCGTCCTGGGTCCAGCATACGCTGGGTCGTGAATACAGGAACGTTATACGATAGAATCAAAAACAATAGGAAAGAGGATCATATGATCCTCTAGATATTAGAATTTTTCAATTCACTAAAGAGTTGTAGAGCGTCTTTGAAACCTTGTATGTAGATGCTTCTTTCTAAGATGGATTGGAGAGAAATTTGAGCATCTTCGTACAGAAAAACCGTATGTTGAAGTTGATCGGGTAACGCTTCGCGAAGTGTTCTAAAGTATCGATCCGTCTCCGAAGAAAGCTGATTGTACTCCGTATGGTACTCCAGAAGCTCAGCAAAGAGTAATTCTAAACGTATTCTTATAAGTGGCTCTGTCAATGATTCTAATGCATTAATCATATGTTGTTCCTCCTTTAATTAACTTCATAGAGTTATTATATAACCTTGAAGAGTTAATTACAAGGTGAATATTTGACTTTGTAGAGTTAAAACTTTGCTTTTCGTTGATGATTACTGATATGGGAGATAAGATAGAATTATGGAGGGGAAAAGATGACCGTAATCAAGTGCAATATAAGGGAACTCATGGCAGAACATCGAATAGATGATATAACAGAATTGATGGCGAAATCGGGATTGAGTCGGAATTCAATTAATAAGCTATATAGGGAAACGAATATAGAAACAACAAAGCTGGAAACTTTATTCAAGCTTTGCGATACATTTAACTGTAAATTATCTGATTTGATTGAATATCTACCTGGAGATCATCAATAGTGAGGGCAGATTCAAGAAGTGAATCCGTCGTATAACATAATATTCAAGCAGCGGCTCCTTACGGAGCCTTGGTCTGCGGATGGATTTGGGGGAGGAATTTCAGCAGACAACCCCTTCGGGGTTCATGAATACAGAAACGTTATCGGAAATCAGCAAAAAAGTAAAACTACGTTATATCATGCTTCTCAATGATCCTCAACTGATATAGAGAACTTTGATGAGTCCATATGGAATGAATGGAGGTTTATAAGTATGATAAGAGATTTATCGAGTAAATATTCTATTCAACATTGGGGTGAGTTTCGGCCCAAGATACCACAATACACTAAGTATTCACCAAATGTGATTCTTACAGCTCTTAAAATAGAAGATGTTTTTTCACAGATAAACAATGCGAGATTATCCTTATTTTTAACTTCGATTGATGACTACGGACCAAAGATTGTTTTAAAGTCTGACCATGGATTAAAGCGAATTAGGTCGAAATTTTTATTTGATTCACTTGCTTATTATAATTATGCCGTGGACTTGTCTTGGCAAACTCTTTTTCTTTTTTATGGGAGTGACTCCTATGAAATTCTCTTAAACAAAGAGAAATATTATAAAGCTTTGAGAGACTGCACTCAAGAAAACGTGAATTATTATTTGAGATTATCAGGGGATCATAAGTCTCATTTTGTTTTAAATAAGTTTTTTTCTGACTCTTTAACTCGTGAATTAAGAGAAGCTTACAATTATATAAAACATAGAGGAACTTTCGATGTGGACGAACAGATTAGCGTTCATAGATTTCCACTTGAAATTTTTGGACTAGAAATGAGAATGGCTACAAGAGAAGTTATAAACTTAGAAGATTGGCAAAGTAAACTCAGGAACTTTGACATAATGTTTTACAACTACTTTAACAGTATCATTTCCATAATGCCAAATGACTTTAAAAATGATACTGCCACTATAGGTGATATACTAAATTTTTTGGAGAAATTTAGTGATAATTTTGTTGGTATTAAAGAAATGGAAATTGAGAAAATGCATTTCTCAATACCTGGACTTGAATTATCAAAACCCAATGATTGAATAAACGGAGAATGATAGTTGCAGAGCTATTTCAAGTGTTTTGAAAAAGTGAATCGAACAGTACACCCGATTCTGTAATTATTACAAGTGACAGTCGACCCTTCAAGTTTTAAGATGCTGAAAAATTTTAAATAAAAAGAATTTATTAGAAAAAAGAAAGATCAAAGTGTAGAATTTGTTTTTTATAGGTTTTTTAATTATTTATTAAATTTATTGGAATTATAAATATAAAAATTTAAGGTCATTTCAATGAAGATACTGACATCCGATAACATAATATTCACGCGTCGGACATTCGTCCTCGGTCCAGCAGGAGCCGGACACCCAGCATACGCTGGGTCGTGAATACAGGAACGTTAGCTGAAATTCAAAAAAAGTATTGAAGGTGGACATCATGGAAGATGGAGTAAAGAAGAGAAATCCTGCTTGGACTAAGGACGAGTTGATTTTAGCTTTGAATCTCTATTTCAAACATAAACCTAGTGCAATAAATAAAAACCATCCTGAAGTGATAAAACTAAGTGAACAATTGAATGAACTTTCGGCCAATATACAAAAAGTTGATACTCAAAAGTTTAGAAATCCTAATGGTGTATACATGAAGTTATGTAACTTTCTAAGATATGATCCTACATATAAAGGTGTTGGATTAAAACAAGGTAGTAAACTTGAGAAGGTGGTTTGGGATACTTATTATAACAACAGAAAAGAGTTGGAGATTGTTTCAAAAATAATAATAGATAATATTCAGACTGATATTTTGTTAGCCGAGGAAGAGGATGAGTTCCCCGAAGGAAAAATCATATATCGTGTTCACAAATTAAGAGAACGAAATACTACAGAAATAAAAAAGCTAAAGGAACAAAGAGAGAAAGATGGGGAACTTTTTTGTGAAGTATGCGGATTTGACTTCTATAAGTGTTATGGCGAGATTGGAAAGGGCTATATAGAATGTCATCACGATGTACCTCTTTCATATTATGGAGATCAAATTAAAGGTACCAGATTTTCTGATTTAAAACTTATATGTTCGAATTGTCATAAAATTCTTCACAGAAGAAGACCTTGGATGAAAGTCAATGAATTACGAGAGCTACTCAGGAAGAGTTGAACTTCAGCTAACATAATATCCAAGCTGCGACTCCTAACGGAGCCTTGGTCCGCCAGATGGATTTCGAAGAGGAATTTCAGCAGACAACCCCTGCCGGGGTTCGTGAATATAACAACGTTATCTGAAATTCTCCAAGTAACACTAACATTAATCAAAAAAGGAGAAGAAAGAGAATGGAAATTGACTTAGTAAGACTATTAAATTCAATTGGAAAACGTGTGTTTGTAGAATACTATGAAGTGTTCTCAAATAATCAGATGTCAAACGATGAAAAAATCTCAAAATTGCCAGAGGAATATAAAATTAATGGTTCACGTACAAGAGTTAACTGTGCAAATAAAATATTTGAATCGGGGCTTGAAAAGGAAGCCTTAAATATAATTGTAAACTCTCGAACAGAGAAAAAAGCAATTGAGAAAGCAGAAACTTTATTAAAGAACATCTAAAACAGAAAATTATTTCGGCAATTTCAAGAAGTGGAGAACATTCAGATAACATAATATTCAAGCAGCGGCTCCTGATGGAGCCTAGGTCTGCGGGCAGGATATCGAAGAGGAATATCAGCAGACAACCCCTTTGGGGTTCATGAATACAGGAACGTTATAGGAAAGTGATGCAAGAAACTATTGAAAAAATGAGGAGAGAAATATGTTTGGATTATTCAAGAGGAAGAAGATTTCATTAGAAGATCAAATAAACACTTTTAATGAGCTCGGAATCTGTATAGGTAGTAATATTTCTATTGATTACTTATTAGAAAACTTCGATCGAGAAGAGTATGAACAGAATCCGTATTATACATTGTTAACAGTAATAGGTGAAGAATTAACTAACGCTAAAGATGAATTAGTTATAGCTTCTAATGATGTGTGGCATTTCGATATGGAATGTGTTGAGGACGAAGATATTTATACTGAACTTGCTAACAAAATGATAATGTTGTCTAAAGGGAAACTACCTTTACGAAATATAAAAAGTATTGTTGATCATGATAATGAAGAAGCTTGGATTTCCTTTGAACTTTTCAAGAAGGAATATAACTGGGAATTACATTATAATTATGATTGGTTCGATATTGGTTTAGTTAAGAAGTTCTCTGATTTGTGTAGTGAATTGCATTTAGAAGAACGATATATATTTCTGAACTTAGGACAAGATTGCATTATAAGTTTTTGCAATTTAGATCAATTTAAGAAGATAAATAAATTAATGAAGTTTAAGTTCAAATTTTTAGCATAATCGGGAAGGCTCCACCATCCTATAACAAAGTATTCACGCTGCGTCGCTTTTTGCTCCTGGGTCTGCCCGAGGTTAGGTCTAAGGAGTTTTTACAAGCAGACAACCCCAAGCGGGGTTCGTGAATACGACAACGTTATCAGAAATCAGTGCTAAGTGTTAGCCAAGAAGATATTCAATGGGAGGATCTACAATGAAGATTGATTTTGCGATTGAATCAGATTATGAGTATATCTCGTTAATAGACAAACACATACATAAGACACTAATAAGACCAAAAATAAAAGAAAATGAAATTCTAATAATTAGAGAATCCAATCAAGAAATAGGTTTGATGAGATACGGATTTTTTTGGGACAACAGACCATATATGAATATGATATGGATAGATGAGGAGTATAGAGGAACAGGTATTGGTAAAAAAGTTGTCCACTATTGGGAAGAATTGATGAAACAAAAAGGATTTGAAATGGTGATGACCTCAACACTTTCAAATGAAGGAGCTCAACATTTTTATAGAAAGCTTGGATATAGAGATGCTGGATGTTTAATGCTTGAGAATGAACCACTGGAAATAATACTGACAAAGGAGTTAACAAAAATTGACGTTGGGTAAAGCAAGGAAGGCACTGACATCTGATAACATAATATTCAAGCTGCGGCTCTTTTGGAGCCTAGGTCTGCGGGATGGATTTCGGAGGAGCGATTCAGCAGACAACCCCTTGCGGGGTTCATGAATACGGGAAAGTTAGATGAAACCAATACAAGATCTTAAGTAAGGAGTAGAGATATATAATGATTGAACATAATATCGAAACGATTAATAGATTGCTTCAACAGCACCATATAAATGATGAAATTGTAAGTTTTCAAAGACTATCAGGAACAACTTCTGGAATAGTTTTAAGATTAGAATCAAAGCATGGAATTAAGTACATTTTGAAGTCTGATACTCCAATCCAGATTGAATTAGTTGAACATTTGCTTCATACCTATACGCATTCAGTATTATTACCTAAAGTTCTTTTATCAGCCCAAGATAAGTCATATTTTGTTTATACATTCATTGATGGTATAACTCATTTTAATCGTGGTAAAAAAAGAAATTGGATGAGAATCCTAGTAAAAGAACTGCTCAACCAATATGTTGAACATCAGGGGGAAAATACATGGGGAAGAATAGAATTCCCACGAGAAACATGGAAGGAATTTAATGAAATTAGCATTGAAGAAGCAAGAATAAATCTGAAGAATGTATTATCGCCAGAAGACTATCAATACGTAAAATTAATGTCAAAAAAACTATTTAATGATGATTCAAAGCAAGGAAATAAGTATTTATTGCATGGGGATACAGGCGTTCATAATTTTGTTTTTAATGATTCAACTCTAATTGGTGTGATTGATCCGTCACCGATGATGGGGCCAATCATATATGATTTTTTATATGCATTTTGTTCTTCACCTGATGATATTAATACTGATACTTTGTTTGCCGCATCGGATTTACTTGAACAAGGTAATGTTGAGAGAGCCAGATTAATTGAGGAAACACTGATACATCTTTATTGTCGAATAGGACTTAGTGTACGGCATCATCCAAATGACTTAACTGAATATATACAGGCATGGGGATATTGGAAACAATTGTGTAAGCAAATCGATGAAGGCATTGGCATCATCTAACAAAATATTCACGCATCGGGCCATCCGGCCCTCGGTCCGGCAGAGGAATTTCGGGGAAGCGAGTCCAGCCAGACAACCCTGCACTGGCTAAGTCTGACGACCCGCGCTAGCGCGCTTAAGCCAGTGAGGGTTCGTGAATACAAAAACGTTATAAGAAATTGGCGCAAAAGGGAGGAATAAAATAATGGATACATATGCTCATTTCATATCAAGAAAAACAAAACAAGGGATTCAAATATTTCGTTATAATACAGAATTCCATTCTGTACGAGGATCAGGAAAAGCCATTGGTTTGGTTGTAATGATGAATCCAGGTGAAGCCAGACCTAAAGATGAAGATATATTTGAATTATTGCAAGAGAGTGAATATGAAACCTCTACCCCTGTTTTAACCAGACCCGATAACACGATGAAAAAAGTAATGGGATTGATAGAAAAGGCATACGAGCAAGATGAAATAACAATGCCTGAGAAATATACAATACACATTGAAAACATATTTAATATTCGGGAGAAAAACAGTGATCAGGCCAAGAAATATGCTAAAGGAATGACTGATTTACAAAATATTATGTTTAAGAAGAGAGAATATAAAGATGAATATCAGTTTGTATTTTTTGCTTGGGGTAAGTTGGATGTAGGGGAAATATACCAAGAAGAATTAAAAAAGAGGTTTCCTAATGCAATCATAGTGAACAAAAAGAATATGCAGGGTAAGATTACGGAGGTTGATTATCCTGTACATCCCCTATACATGAATACTGAATTTTTTTTAGAGAGTTCAAGAGGCAAGATAAAAAATGGAATATATTGTAAATAAATCAAAGGAAGGCGCTAACCGCTTATAACATAATATTCAAGCAGCGGCTCCTTAGGGAGCCTTGGTCTGCTGGATGGATTTCAGGGAGGCATTTCAGCAGACAACCCCTTCGGGGTTCATGAATACAGAAAACGTTATAGGAAATAAGTGCAAAAAAATTAAAAATAGAGAGAGGGAAATATAATGAAAGAATTTGAGGAAAGCATAAGTATGAATTGCAGTGTATGTGGCAATGATCAATTTTCAATCATTGATGATAGAATTAGTGACTTAAAGGATGCTTCAGATGAAACTAAAATAAAGTGCTCTGATTGTGGGAATGTCACAACAAAAGAACAACTTATTGAAGATAATAGTTATAAAATAAATGCCAATATTGAAGATTTTAAAGAAGATATAGCGAAACAAGTTATTAAGGATATAAGAAAATTTTTAAAATAATTGGAGGATTTATGGAACTGCTAGAACTATGGATTATTTTTAAAGAGATATTCAAGGATTTAGTGGTGTACGGCTTTCCAACTGTGGCCATAATTATATCAATACTTTCATATATCGATTCAAGGAAAGCTGAAAAAATTCAAAAAAGAATAATTGTACTTGAAGAAAAACTCAAACAGTATGATTTAGAAGAGAAGGAAAAAGCACGTGCTGAAGAGACTATGGCATGCGTAGAGGTTCGAATTGTTAATATTTCCAAATCTAAATATAAAATAAAGTTTTGGAACTCTGGTAAAGCAGTTGCTTACAAAGTGGATTTTGAAATTCCAGTTGAGGTCGAAGCAGTGGTATTTAAAGACAAAGTCCCGTATGAATTTCTTGAACCCGGAAAGAGTTTTGAAGAAAATATCGTAGTTCATATGGGTACGCCAAGAAAGTTTAAAGTTATTACGAAGTGGGAAGACATTCAGGGGGAAAGTCACTCAAAAGAGCAAATAGTAACAATTTAAAATATTTGTAGGTGGTTCAGTGAAGGCGATGACATCCTATAACAAAGTTTTCGCGCATCGTCGCTGACGCTCCTTGGTCCGGCGGAGGTTGTTGGCAGAGAAGTGAAAGCAGCCGGACAACCTCCTGTGGAGGTTCATGAACACAAGAACGTTATACGACAGAATCGAAAAAAATATAAGATTACTTACAAAATGAACGGAGTAACACAATGAAATTAACAATGTATAATTTACTTAAATGCGGTTTTTTTTCAGATAATCTGCCATCTAAGATATTCACAAGTATAGAGTTAGCAGATTTTATAAAAAGCCATCCAGCTACAGTAAGTTCAAACTTAACTAATTTAAAATCTAAAAAGATTGATTTCACCCCTTGTTTGTTTATTTCAAGTTATAAAAGTGATCTTGAAAGAAGAATCATAGCTCTTCCCCATATAGATTTGTATTCTATATTGTGTGAAAACATTGAAAAGCACAGATTAGTTATAGAAAATAAGTTTAAACAAAATGAACACTCATATTCCAATATTATTTTGCCAAATCAGGTAAAAGGATACAATGTTTTTTCTAGATTTATGAAAAATTATTATGATAGAACAATTTATTCTGCTGGTTATAAGTATCTTTTGAATATTGATCTAAGCAAATGCTATGAGAATATTTATACACATAGTTTAACTTGGGCCTTGTATGGTAAGGAAGATTCGAAAAACGAACTAAAAAAATCACCGAAACAAAGAGATACTAAGTATTTGGGCTATGATGAATTTGATAAATTAATCAGGTCTATAAATAACAATGAAACTAAGGGCATCCCGACAGGTCCTCTGAGTTCCCGAATAGTGTCGGAGATTATCTTGTCATCTATTGATGAAATATTGGATCAGGAAGGATATCATTTCAAACGTTATGTAGATGATTATAATTTTTATTTTCGTAATGAAAGCGAGATTAATGAGTTTATACCTCATTTTCAGAATATCCTGTATGATTATAAACTGCATATAAATACAGAAAAAACTGAAATTAATAAGTATCCATATCAACTGAATCAGGACTTTGTCAAAGTTTTAAGAGAACATGATTTCTCTAAAGATGGATATTTGAAATATATTGAAAAAATGATAGAACTACATCAGAATAATAACAAAGGAGTTTTAAAGTATGGACTAAAAATCTTGAGTAGCCATAATATTGCTAATAAAGAGAAAGGACTTGTTTTTTCTCATTTAGTGAATATAATTCTTACATTTCCTAACATGGCGGAATATGTACATAATATAATTCTAAAAAATAATTTTGCTTTTGATAAAAGTATACAACGTAATATAAATGATATATTGGAAAGTTGTCTTAAGTACAAGCATGAACTTGAAACTATATGGTTAATTGCGGTCATGTGCTCTCTCGATATGAATATTGAAATCAATAATCTTGTAAGTATTATCAATTATTCCGAGCCGCTCTCTACGATAATGGCTCTAGATTATATTGAAAAGAAAAAATTAAACAGAGAAAGTAAAATTCAGACTTGTATCAATGATTTGAAAAGAAGATTAAGTAATGAATCTATTTATGGGGATAAGTGGTTATTGATATACGAAATTAATAGAAACAATTGGATTAAAGGTTTGAAGCAGATACTAAATCAAAGTTTACTGTTGAAAGATGCCTTAAATAATGATGTGCGCTTTTACTTAAGTCCTATTAATTGAATAGATCTTATACACGACGTAAGCTCAGTATAGAGTAATTCTAAACGTACTTATAAGAGTCTCTTCTGATGATTTTAATGTATTAATCATATGTTGTTCCTCCACTGGTTAACTATATAGAGTTATTATATAACCCTGTATGGTTAATATTAGGGTGAATATTTGACTTGATAAAGTTAAAACTTCGCTTTTCGTTGATGATTGCTGGTATGAAAGATAAGATAGAATTATGGAGGGGAAAAGATGAACGTAATCAAGTGCAATATACGAGAACTCATGGCAGAACATCGAATAGATGACATAACAGAATTGATGGCGAAATCGGGCTTAAGTCGGAATTCAATCAACAAGCTGTATAGGGAAACGAATATAGAAACAACAAAATTGGAAACCTTATTCAAGCTATGCGATACATTTAACTGCAAATTGTCAGATTTAATTGAATATGTTCCTGAAGAAAACCAATAGTCAAGGCAGATTAGAGAAGCGAAGTACAGCGGTAGTAAAGGCGGAACTACTGGTTGTGGAACGAATACCAATGAACATTCTGATTATTGTGTAAACATTAGTGCTAAAAATGGTTGTAAGAACTAGAATAGTGAAAACATCAACTGTCCTTTGGAGAATCTTAGGGCAGTTAATGTTTTTTGAATAATTTTAGATTTGTTTTGTAAGATTTTAAAGTTCTCATGTGTTTAATAGCTTAGTAATAACAAGAGGATCTTACGACCCTCTCATACCAGAATTTTGAAATTCACTAAAGAGTTGCAGAGCATCTTTGAAACCTTGTATGTAGATACTTCGTTCTAGGATGGATTGAAGAGAAATTTGAGCGTCTTCGTAAAGAAAAACCGTATGTTGAAGTTGATCGGGTAAAGCTTCACGAAGCTTTTTAAAATATTGATCTGTCTCCGAAGAAAGCTGATTGTACTCCTTATGATACTCTAGAAGCTCAGTATAGAGTAATTCTAAACGTATTCTTATAAGTGGCTCTGCTAATGATTCTAATGTATTAATCATATGTTATTCCCCCTCTTGTTAACTCTACAAAGTTATTATATAACCTCATAGAGTTAAATGCAAGGTGAATATTTGACTTGATAGAGTTAAAACTTCGCTTTTCGTTGATGATTGCTGGTATGGAAGATAAGATAGAATTATGGAGGGGCAAAAGATGAACGTAATCAAGTGCAATATACGAGAACTCATGGCAGAATATCGAATAGATGATATAACAGAATTGATGGCTAAATCGGGATTGAGTCGGAATTCAATCAACAAGCTATATAGGGAAACGAATATAGAAACAACAAAGCTGGAAACCTTATTTAAGCTATGCGATACATTTAATTGCAAATTATCTGATTTGATCGAATATGTACCTGAAGAAAACCAATAGTGAAGGTAGATTCGAGAAGTGATACTGTCGTATAACATAATATTCAAGCTGCGTCTCCTTCGGAGCCTTGGTCTGCAAGGTGGATTTCTAAGAGGCAATTCAGCAGACAACCCCTTTGGGATTCATGAATATAGAAACGTTATAGGAAATAGCTAAAAATCTTATATAAAGGAATATGTGAATGATTAATCAATTCTCTAGAAGCCCTAAGCTCCGAGACATCCTAAATGT
The DNA here is from genome assembly GCF_000236805.1 of Paenibacillus peoriae KCTC 3763. Classification (GTDB taxonomy): domain Bacteria; phylum Bacillota; class Bacilli; order Paenibacillales; family Paenibacillaceae; genus Paenibacillus; species Paenibacillus peoriae. The sequence continues at coordinate 108,420 of NZ_AGFX01000011.1, forward strand.
AATAGAGACAGTACCAACATAATACTCTGATGAAGAGATAATTCTGTATGTAGATAAATTCCTGCCAAGTTACAACTGTGAAGGAGCTGCTATAGGATATTTCTCTATTATTTCGCATCTTTGTTATTATAGACCCGATCTTGAAAGCCAATTAATGAAGATTGCATTAAAACCTTTATATTATCTAGGAATTGAACATCCGGATAGTGCTATTAAATGGATTAAAACCTATGTAAAAGAGAAAAATGATAATGATTATTATACATCAAAACAAGGAAGGACATGGATAACAAATCACTTGAAAGATAAACATGAATTAATTACAAGAATTTTTAAAGAGATAGATTTTGAGGATAATGCTGAAGATATTAGATGATTAAGTAAACGCATCATGTAGTGGCTACTTCCTATAACATAATATTCAAGCAGCGGCTCCGCTGGAGCCTTGGTCTGCGGTATGGATTTCGGGGAGGCATTTCAGCAGACAACCTCTGGCGAGGTCCATGAATACAAGAACGTTATCCAAAAGAGTCAAAAACTTATATCAGCACATACATTTTTTAAAAAAGGAGATGCTCAATGGAGATAATAAAGCAAGTATTAGGCTTAGAAGAGTATTCTAAGTATAAGAAACAAATCCCCTTTTTTATGGAGGGATTAACAAAAGAGTTATCACTTATTGTTCAATCTGATGATATAGGTAATCTTAATATGAATACAGAACAATTTGTAAAATATACAGAAATTAAATATTGGTTAGAAATAATTGAATATGATCTTACTTGTATTCAAAGTTGTTTAATTTATTTAATGTATGTGGATGCTCCAAAGAATAAAGAGAATGATTGTGTAGGATTGCTTGACTCGATAGACTATTTTTTCTTTTTTGATAGTGCATTGAATAAATTTTTTTCATTGGTTGAAAGAATATTACAACTTATTAATACTGTTTGGAATTTGGAACTTATAAAAGACAAGATAGGCAAAGAAAGCGTAACTCTTACTAATATTATAAAGAATTTAGAGACTAGAAATTTATCTTCTGTTAAAGAAAGTCTTATTAATATTGATCTAGAAACTAGATCACTCAGAAGAATAAGAAATGCAATTACGCATCACTATCATCCATTAAATTCACCGTTCTATACACAAAAAACCTCCCATCCAGATAAAACAATTTATTTAGATAAAGTTCTTCTTCCTAATAAAATTAAATCAAGTGTTTCCTCAATTAACGAACTTAAAGATATTTTCATTAAAATAAATACTTCAATTGAAAGAATAGTTACTAATATCAAAGAAGAATTTAAAATTGAATGTGTAGTAATAACTGAGAATATTGTTACTAACGTAAAGTATATGGTAATGGATTTTAAGAGTTTAAACAAAGAAGCCGACTCCATCGGATAACAACAGATTTACGCTGTGGGCATTCGCCCTTGGTTGGAAGTAGATAGATAGCGAAGAAGTAACTCACCAACACATTCATTTTCCTTAGATAAGAGCTATCTAAGGAAAATGAACATCGTGAATCCCAAAAACGTTAGCCGAAAGCCCTAAATAAATTTTAAAAAGGATGTTATCGAATGAAAATGAAGGAAATCCTTAATAAAAAATCCTCATGTAAGATCAGTAACATGCTTATGAGCAAACTTATATGGTACAAACATTATCAGCCCTTTTGTGATGAAATAATCGAAGAACAAGAAAAACCGCCATATTGGATTATTGAACTATCTGTTGTGAAGTTTCAGCCTACAGCGATTGAGATAGTAAATAAATACATACATTCTGAACCATTTATCGAGCTGGATTACGGATATATGGAAAATCAATATATAGCTTGTCTTTATCTGAAATATATTAGCAGAGAGATATCTTGGGCTAGTTTTCTTTTTTCATCAGGACAATATGCTGATAGTTACCAATCTGTTAAAGAGCATTGTGAATATTTTTATGGCTTACTTACTAAGTATGAAGACTCTGACTTTAATACCGACGTTGAGCAGAAACAAAAAAGGGAGATATATAATAAATTCAGTAATGAAATAGATGAAATAAATCCTATATATAAGTCCTTCAAGGAATACTACAATAAATATTTACACAGGAAAGAAATTAATACCGATTAGGAGGTAGTTCGAAGAAGAAGGGCCATCGGCTAACATAATATTCAAGCTGCGGCTCCAATGGAGCCTGGGTCTGCGGGAAGGATTCCGAAGAGGCATTTCAGCAGACAACTCTGACGGGTTCATGAATACAGAGACTATGATAGTAACTCAATGAAGGCACCTACCTCGTCTAACATCGCATTCAACGCATCGGACCGGGACAAGCCAGGCCCTTGGTACGGAAGGGCGTTTCAGGGGAGCGGAATCACCGGACACATTCAACCGGCTAAGTGGCAGAGCCACCCGGACCTTCGGTCCTTAAGTCATTGAACGTCGTGAATACAGGAACGTTATAGGAAATCAGCGCAAGAAATTAATTGTGGATTAAACTAACGGGCAGTTATGCTTAGTGAAAATGAGCAAAAGCAGCCCATCCTCTGACGAGGAACGAGCTGCTTATTACTTTTCTATCTCTTTTTCCATTTTGGAGTACATATTCCCTCAAAATTGAGGTTTTTACAGGTCTATCATTCAAGTGCTGAAAATTACAAATATGGTGTTAGGTTCTCGTTTTAACGGCTAACCCACTAAACGATACAGGCCCAACAACATCGGCTCTTGTATTTGCAGTAAGGTTTTCTGCTGTGACTGTGTAAACATGGGCACCGGCTTTTACATTTCTATCTTCCGCCTGGAACGTGACTGCATAATTTTGTTCAGAACTAGCAGATTCGATACCTTGTTGGGTGTTGAAAATCTCTCTTCCATCGCGGAAAATTCTAAAGAGTATTTGCGCAATGCCAGTGACACCTCGAACACCCACAGTTGCTACTAAATCTACCCGATTAGGTTGAGAATTGGCTGGAATCCGTAAAGTGACTTTTGCAAGGAGAGATCTTGCTGGTGAACGTCGGATAGTAAATGAGTTTGCTAAGTTGAATCTACGGCGCGGTTGTACGGCAGCTTTATCAAGAATACGTACCAAAATATCAACTCCTCTTGTTTGATATCTCCATGATATGTTGGACACAAAGAGAATGATTGGACAATTATGTAAGATGCTTTGATTTGAATCAAATACATTATGAACAATGGTAAAGAGCAAATTACAGGTGGTGGTGAATAATTGTAAGGGGATGTACAAGAAATCCTAACCTACTACGTATTTCATAACTGTAATGTTACTAAATAATTATTATCCACCAGGAGCGCCTCAGCAGACATAGAATGACGTTAACGGGAAACGATAGTTAAAAAAATGATTTTGTATTTCGAATAAGGCGTTGACATCCTATAACATAATATTCGCGCTGTGGCCGTTGGCCCTTGATCTGCTAGGAGTTCTTTCGAAGAAGAGGAGTCAGGCAGATACATCCATTCCCCTAAGATAGGAACTATCTAAGGGGAATGGATGTCGAGAATACAACGTTAGACGAAACCTGTGCAAGGAAAAAATAAAAAGACAATGGAGGTATGTTTGGTGCTGACATTAGAAAAAGCTAGAAAAAATGATGCTCAAAAACTTGCTGAAATACAAAAGGCCAGTTTTGAGGATGAATCAAAGCATTTTAATAATAACGAAACCGTTGGGCCAATAGGATATGACTCCATAAGTTGGCAAGCAGAGATGATGCAAAATTGTGAATATTTCAAGGTACTCTTTAATGGAGAAATAATAGGGGGAGCTATGATATTTGTAGAATGTAATCAAGTGCATAATCTAGGAAGAATCTTTATTGATCCAAATTTTAAAAATCAAGGAATTGGAACGAAGGTGATGGAGAAAATTGAAAATAAATTTCCAGACAGCACTGAATGGTGGCTGGATACTCCTAGCTGGAGTGTCAAGAATCATCACTTCTATTCAAAGTGTGGGTTTACTAAAGTTAGAGAAGAAGGTGACTTATACATTTTTGAAAAGACTTTATAAACTTATTTTTTTGTGGCTTAATCAGGGATGGCACAATTATCGTATAGCATAATATTCAAGCAGTGGCTCCTTACGGAGCCTTGGTCTGCTGGAAGGATCTCGAGGAGGCATTCGGCAGACAACCCCTCCGGGGTTCATGAATACTGAACGTTATATGAAATCGGCGGATAATAAAAAGGGTGTTCAAAATACAAAAGATATATTGCGAACGCTCGACTATAAGTATGATAAAATCGAGATAGAAAGAAGGAATAGGACGAAATTGTAGGAGGTAAAACGAATGAAATGGCAAGAAGTAAGAGAATTGTTTCCTGACCAATTTGTTCTGGTTTCCATACTTAATTATCGTGAGGAAGGCAACAAAAAAATAGTAGATGAAGTTGCACCGATTCGCACAATATCAGAAGAAGATGCTAATAAAGAGTTTTTTCAAGCAAAGCCTGGGAATTTAGTGTACCATACTTCAAATCAAGATTTTGTGATTCATCTTCGTAGGGATCCATTAATGAGAGTGAGACGTAATAGTGATGAAAATTAACTATGACGGACAATTAATTACGACGTCACTTACTGTAACATTCAGAGGAAGAATTTTGAGAATAGATGATGTAATTATAGATACAGGATCTTCACATACTATAATTAGTCCTGATATTTTAGAGAAAATCGGTGTGACCTATGAAACAGGGGATTCAATATATGAAGCATATGGGATCGGCAGAAGCATTCCATTCTACACAAAGATTATGGACAGGATTGAAATAGGTACAAGCAGCTTTGAAAATATAGAAATAGATGTAGGCATACTGCCTAAAGATCATAAAGGGCTACTCGGATTGGATATTCTGAAACAACAAAATTTTATTATCGACTTGAAAACATTAGAATTACGTGTATGACTTTTGGAGAAAGAATAAAGTTAGTAAAATCGAAGATGCCGTCGAAATCATATAGCAATGCATCTATGCTGTGGAGTATTGGCCCCTTGGTTATCAGGTGTCACGCACAAAAGCATATTCAGACAACACAGGACCCGACCTAAGATAAGAGCTATCTAAGGTCGGGTTCTGTCATAGATATAGAAACGTTATCTACAATCAAGGTAATGAATGTAACCTAGCAATTCAGAGGAGGGGTTTCTTTGAATCGAAATCAAGCATTTAGAATCATTGGTGAATACTTCGAATCATGGATTAAGAAAGACACTGAAATGTTTAGTAAGGTTATACATGATGCAGCTATAATAAGGGAATGTACCGGTGCAGTCATGGAAGGAAAAAATGAATTAGTAAACTGGTTCACTCAATGGAATAACAGTGATAATAAGGTTGATTGCTGGGAAATCAAAGAAATAGGATTTGATGAAGCAAGTGAAGCAGCGTTTGTTGAATGGAGATTCAAGTGTCTATATGATGCTCAAGAATATGAATGGGATGGGGCTAGTATAGTATATTTCAAAGAATCTTTAATAATAGAACTAAATGAGTATAAAATGAAGCGAAATAAGTTTTTTCCTTACAGAAGCGTAAAAAACAGAGAAAGTGGGAGGGAATAAAAAGATGGACTTGACGGCAGATAATAGTATTCTCGCTGCTGGCCTGACGGCCCTTGGTCTGCCCGAGGCATTTCGAGAAGCGAAATCAGGCAAACAACCCTGTAAGGCTAAGTGGCGGAGCCACCCGCCGTTCGTGTGGCTTTAACCCTCTCGGGTTCGTGAATACAGAAACGTTATTTTCAATTGCCAAAGCCTAAAAGGTATAATAGGAGGAACGTATCTTGACCACAACTTTCACTAAGATAACTGGAGTTGGTTTTATTATTTTATCAGTTTTAAGACTAACTCCTTTTATGAATGCTACTGGAAAATGGTTGTTATATATCTCAATCGCAGCATTCTTTCTTATACTATATGACTTACTGGAATTTATTGTTGAAGGCATATGGATGAAGAAAGGAGTAAAGCTAAGTAAATTTCTATTCAGCTTACGTTCTATATTTCTTGGGTGTGCTGTGATGGCTATAATCGTTTTGCCCAATTTAAAGATCAATATATCTGTCAAAGAAGTTAATACATTTAGCGATGCATTTACATTAATTAGCTTAGGCATAGTGATAACACTAATTGGGTTTAAAACCGAAAGAGTACAAACCATTTTATATAATAGGAGAAAGACAATAAATAATGAAGTCAGAGAATTTCTCAATTCAATTGAAGGGCAAAGCATGATTAATGAACACATAGAAAAACTAAGAATAGAAAATACACACCAGATTAATAAATTAGATGCTGATTCTAAGTAGTAGCAACAGCAGATAACGTAATATTCAAGCTGCGTCTCATTTGGAACTGGGTCTAAGGGGAATTTCGGAGAGGGGTTTCAGCATACAACCCCTAGCGGGGTTCGTGAATACAGAAACATTATATGATAGAAATGTTAGACAACAAATAGAATTAAGGAAAAATACAAGAAAGAAGATAAGAACGCTTGTGCGCAGATCTAGATACAGGTAAAATATAGATACAATTGAATCTTGGGTGGGTGTGGTTTCCCTTCGAAAGGAGGTGAAGCCATGGAAGTGAAAGATGCGATGACTCTGATGCTGCTATTTGGAACATTCATTCTTGCACTTTTAACATACATTAATAACAACAAGAGAAAGTAAAAACCCACCCCAAGGTTAACGGCCAAAGGTGGGTTTCTATTCCATTGACTTTAGAAGGGATGAACCATCCAAGCCAATTGTACTGACCAAGTGTTCGCAGCACTTGGTCTTTATTTAAGAATATGATAACACATCAGAAAAGATGAATCAAAAATAAAATGAGTAATAGAATGAAAAAGAACAGGATAGTAATCAATCTTGAAGAGGCATTTCCATCATATAACATCGTATTTAAGCAGCGACTCCTATCGGAGCCTTGGTCTGCGGGATAAATTTCGGCAAGAGTAAATTAAACACAGGAGGAATGAGAATCAGTTGACTACATTGACTTTTGAAGAGGTAACTCAACAACACCTTCATGAAATTAGAAAGATTTATAATTATTATGTATTAAATACAACAATTTCATTTCATACTGAGGAATTAGATATTAACCAAATTAAATCATCTGTAATGAACAAGGATACACGTTATAAATCTTACGTAATCTTTGAGAATAATGAAATAATGGGGTATGTATTGATAACTCAATACAAGAGTAAACAAGCGTATGACACTTGTGGAGAGGTAACCATATATTTGAAGCCCAACTGTTTAGGACAAGGTATTGGAAAACAAGCATTGAGTTTTATTGAGGAAGTAGCAAAGGAGCAAGGCTTCCATACATTAATTGCAACAATTTGTATGGAGAATACAAGAAGTAAATCATTATTTGACAGAAACGGATATGAGCAATGTGCTCTATTTAAAGAGATAGGATATAAATTTGATAGAAGATTAGACATTGGAAGTTTTCAGAAGATATTGTAAGTAGATCATAGAAGTGCCGAACACCATCTAACATAATATTCAAGCAGTGGCTCCTTACAGAGCATTGGTCTGCTGGAAGGATTTCGAGGAGGCATTCGGCAGACAACCCCTCCGGGGTTCGTGAATACAGAAACGTTAATTGAAATTCTGCAAGATAAACAAAAGTAAGGGGAATCAACAATGTCTTACACTAGACCAGTAATCATTGAACCATATTATGATAAGCCTGAATGGATCACGAACGAGGTTACTCGAGAAGAAATTATCTTCCTATCTCCTGAATCAAGTGAGCAAGATGTTGAATTATTTTTAATTCTTCTATTTGGTTACAATCATATCAATATAGAACAATCATTTTGTTTGTCTTTCAATGAATTACTCAAGCAAGAAGAAGTCGCTATTTCAGGAGGAATCGCTTTCTTTGAAGATGAGAGCAAATATATATTACCAAGCTGTTGCTGTGGGTTAGAAGATTTCTCTAATGTTATTGATTCTATTTTAAATAAACAAAGTCCATGGATGGGACATGATCCTACCCCGGGTATTACATATATCGGTGATCAAGTATGTGTTTGGCCAGATGATCAAGAAACAATCGATAGTAATGTTAATTTCCCCATACAATATTCATATAAAGAACTAATAGATAGTCTAAATAAAACACGAAAAGAAATACAGGGGTTTATTGAGGGCCCATTATATAAATGGATTGACAAGAGAGACAAAGAGATTGCTGGCACTATGAGAGATCGGATGAAACAATGGATTATGAAATAAGAAAGTTATGGAAGTATTTCGAAGAAGACGCGAACTTCAGTTAACATTGTATCTACACTGCGGGCTTTGCCCTTGGTAAGAGAGATGTTGGGCGGCAAAGTATATATCTACGCCACACACGGCTTCCAGAATCGCGTAACAGGTGACCTTTTGTAGCGGTTTTGAAGACCCTTGCTGGATATTATACAGCGATGACGCTCATAGACAAATTGTCAGAACGTAGAAAAAAGTCAGCTTTGGAGTTCTGCAGAAAGTTGTCTCACTCAGCTCAAGTTGATTTTTTGTTAACTTTTGAACAAAGCAAATACACTGCCGTAAGCCGTAATCGCTTAGGGCAGTGTATTTGTCTTTAGAACCTGTATATCCATTGAAAACTTATTCTTCTCCGGTTGCCACCGGATTTTCCTCATAACTGATCCAGTCGCTCCAGCTTCCCGGATATAAACGCACCTTACTAAATCCAGCTTCATTCAGGGCCAATACATTGGGACAGGCGGACACGCCGGAACCGCAATATACGATGATTTCTGCATTTGGGTCAAGGTCGGCAAAGTGCTTTTGCAATTGTTTCGCATTTTTAAAGCTGTCTTTTTCGTCCAATACTTCTTTCCAAAAGTAATTCACCGCACCGGGGATATGCCCCGCCTTAGTATCAATTGGTTCTTCCAGCCCGGCATAACGGCGCGGCTCTCTGGAGTCGATAAGCAGCAGAGGATTTCTAGGGGCACCCTCGGAACCTTTACCATTGAGCTCTGTTTGCGAAAGCTGCAACGAAATCTCACGAACCTCCTGTATATCCGTTGCAAGCTGAGATTGAACATTCGCTACAAAGGTCGAGGGAATGCGAACCGGCTGGTCTGCCGTAACGGGGAACTTCGCTTCCTTCCAAGCGCTGTAGCCTTCGTCCAGCACATATACCTGCTCATGCCCTAGATAGCGCAGCAGCCACCAGAAGCGGGAGGCCATCATACCGCCTTGGTCATCGTAAGCGATGATGCGTGAAGCGGCGTTGATTCCGGCACGACTCAGACGTGCAGCAAGTGTATCCACATCAGGTAATGGATGGCGACCGCCATGCTCACCCAGAGGGGCTGTGAGGTCTTCTTCCAGATCGAAATGAATGGCCCCTGGAATGTGGTCTTCATTAAATTGAGTCCGTCCAGCCCCGGCTTGTCCGAGCAGGGAGCGGCAGTCGGCAATGATAATGTCCGGCTCATACAAGCGGGCCAGCAGCCAGCGTTTGGATACGATGGATTTCATAGAGGATTCCGCCTTTCTTTCTTCAATAATGATATGAGGATTTTCGCAAAATCTTTTCATGTACGAGTTGAGTATGGTTTATGAAAATGGGGTAAATAAGCTAAGAACTGGCCTTCAGGGGGTGCTCCGTGTTGGACAGTTCACTTTGGTGAACGACCGGCTTTTTAAAATCCGCTCCGTAGCGAATAAAAATCCACACCCCGAGCAGGATGAAGAAGCCTGCACCAAATTGTAAAGCAGATAGCCTTTCTCCAAGCAGTACCCAAGCTAGCAGAGAGGAAATCACGGGCTCACCAAGTACCGCCATTGACACTGCCGTGGCGTTAATGTATTTGAGCAGCCAGTTAAACAGGTAATGCCCGAATAGCGTAGGCACAATCGCGAGCAGCAGGAACAGTCCCCATTCCCGTGGAGCGTATCCGGTAAAAGGAATGGCATTGACCACATTATACAGCGCAAGTGATGTGGCGGCGATGGCGAATACCCAAAAGTTATACACAAAAGCGCTCAAATGCTCGCGTAAATGCTTGCCCATTAGCATATGGATCGAAACGGCCACCATGCCCAAGAAGGACAGTGCATCTCCGAGTAGGGCTTGTCCCGAGACGTGAAAATCCCCGGCCCCGATGGCCAATGAGCCGATAAAGGCCATACCCATTCCGATGAGCATGGCGCGGTTGGTGCCTGTCCGGAAAAACAAAAAAGAACCGAGCATGACAAGAATCGGCTCCAATGTCATAATAACGGTAGAGCTTGCAACGGTGGTCAGTCGCAGCGAGCCCATCCAGAGCAAGAAATGCAGCCCTAATGTGATACCGGACCACAGGATCAGCATCCACTGCTTGCGGGTGAGACTGAATAGCTCGGTGCGGTATTTCCAGACCAACGGCAGCATGACGAGATTGGTCAGGTACAAACGGTACATAGCGATGACGGACACCTCGGCTTCAGACCATCTGACGAAGATTGAGGAGAACGAAATAGCGATAATGCCTACGATGTACAGTAGTTCAAAGGAAAATGACGGTTTGTGTACTTGATTCATTTGTGGCAGCTCCATCCGTATGGAGGAAATAAACGCGAACCTGTTTCCTTCCATCGGTATCTCGAAAATTAGTTAATACAGCTCATTATACCGTACCTGACATCTGCGTGGTATGAGGATTTTGCCAACACCTGAGAATTTAAAAAAACGGGAGCAGAAGAAGGGCTTTTATTAGGAAGTATTTTAAGTGTGCTGCTGCGTAGAACTTTTGCCGCACAAACTCGTCTATCATAATGGAGGTGGAGAATATGAAAAAACGCAACACATTTTCAATCATATTATTGACTGTAGCAGCCATGCTGGCCCTGTCAGCCTGTGGAACGAAACCACAAACGAATAACACTACACCTCAGGGTGCAGACCAACCACAAACACAACAGCCCCAAGTAAAACCGGAGCTGGTCGCTAAGCCGGAGGTCAAACAAGGCACAGGTATATATAGCGGAGCCGCTGATCCACATACAGTAGAAATTGAAATCAATGGCGAAGCCCAATCCTTCCAACTGGGCGAAGGACTAGACAAGGTAGTGGCCGGACTTAAGGAGGGCGATTCAGTATCGTTTGAGTACAACGAGCAGGCTGTTGAGGGCGACACGACTGCGAAGCAGCTCATTTTAACAAAAATCCAAAAAACAGAAGCTGCAACAGGGAGCAAGGAAAACGGAAGCTCCGGTCAACAAGCAGGTGGAGAACGCTCGAAAACGCAAGCTTTTGAGCTTACCCTTGAAGGCAAAAAGGAAACGCAGACAGCTGCATTGGCACAGGGAGAGGGCTATTCGCTGTATGTGTTTGATCCGATGTCCTTGTTTCCCGATCAAAACCGTGTTGCCTTGGCTGTAGATGATAACTATTATGCTGAAATTACGAAGCTGCCTTCCGATTTTAATCTAGATGAGCTTCAGAAGGAAGGCGAGAAGGCTCTGGCTCCAATAGGCAAGGTGCAAAAACTGGACCAAACAGCGGTACCTCAAGCGCTGACCAGCAGCCGTCTGTTCCTGCAAGCGAGCGGCTCGAAGGTCACACAACAATATATTGTGGTGGAAAATAAAACGGGCGGTTTCATCGTGAAAGTGAACATTCCTCAAGGTGAACCTGCTAAAGGATTCGAATCCTACATTTATACATCGCTGGAGAGCCTGCAAGCTAATAAATAATCCTGTTTCGATATCGGGCGGTCGCTGGCTTACAATAATGTATCTAAGGCAGTCAAACTGCCGAAACTTGTTATTACAGGTACTAGGTTTGCGCCCTGAAGATCTAATCTTTAATTGCGAGATACGGCCTTTTTGTGCTATAAAGGATGAGAGAATAAGATCATTCCGGCTTGCGAAGTCGTATGAGGCGATGAAGGAGTTGTTCGATTTACTATGTCCATCGAAATGAATACACAAGAAGTCATCAACGTGATTAAAAACAGCAAGAAAAAGACGCCTGTTAAAGTATATGTAAAAGGGGCTTTGGCTTCCGCATCCTTTGGCGAGAATGTGCAAGCTTTTATTTCCGGAGACAGTGGTGTTGTATTTGGCGATTGGGCTGACATCAAGCCTGTACTGGATAGTGCAAACGCTAAAGAAGAAGACTATGTGGTAGAAAATGACCGCCGCAACTCTGCTGTACCTATGCTTGATCTGAAAGGCATCAATGCCCGTATTGAGCCAGGTGCGTATATCCGCGATATGGTTGGCATTGGCAATAACGCAGTCATTATGATGGGCGCAGTGATTAACATTGGCGTTACGATTGGTGAAGGCACGATGATTGATATGAATGCTGTACTTGGCGGTCGTGTTAAAGTCGGCAACATGTGCCACATCGGTGCAGGTGTTGTCCTTGCGGGTGTTATTGAACCACCTTCCGCACAGCCTGTTATCGTAGAAGACGAAGTATTGATTGGTGCAAACTCGGTCGTATTGGAAGGCGTGCGAATCGGTAAAGGCGCAGTTGTTGCAGCCGGAGCTGTCGTAACAGAAGATGTGCCTCCATACTCCGTGGTTGCTGGTACACCAGCACGTGTGATCAAACAGGTTGACGACAAGACGAAATCTAAAACTGAGATTTTGAAAGAGCTACGCGTTCTGTAAGAACAACGTTTTTGAATGTACCAAAGGTGAACGATTCCTTGTCAGAGACAAGATGTACTGACACACAACCTAGGGACGAAGCACAACGGACAAGGCTCGGCGGCTGCGCCGGGCTTTTGTCCTTTTATTCTTTTGCCGGATAAAAGCTGGTGAGCTAGAAAAAGGAGGCGGAGCAGCAAAATGAGCACAGTCGATTACCGTTCTTTTGTTCAAATACGAAGGGATTTACATCAAATTCCCGAACCGGGTTTTGAGGAATATAAAACTCAGCAATATTTGTTGAATTATTTGGGAACGCTCCCTCAAGAGCGTCTGGAAATTCGTACATGGCGTACGGGGGTATTGGTATTGATTCATGGAACGGCTCCTGAACGCCGCTATGGGTATCGTTGCGATATGGATGGCTTACCGATCGAAGAAGAAACAGGGTATGATTTTCGTTCAACCCATCCCGGCTATATGCATGCTTGCGGACATGATTTACATATGACGATTGGGCTGGGAATCGTTACTCATTTTGCAAGCCATCCGATGAAGGATGATCTGGTTGTGTTGTTTCAACCTGCTGAGGAAGGACCGGGCGGAGCATTGCCGATGCGGGACAGCACGGAGCTGGCAGACTGGCTGCCGGATGAAATTGTCGCACTGCATGTGGCACCGGAGTATCCGGTTGGCACGATTGCGACTCGTCCGGGCATTTTATTTGCCAATACGTCGGAGCTTTTCATCGATCTGAAGGGTACAGGTGGGCATGCTGCTTACCCACACAAGGCGAACGATATGGTAGTCGCTGCTTGTCAGCTGGTGGGACAACTGCAAACGATTGTAGCCCGAAATGTGAACCCGCTGGATGCGGCAGTCGTTACGATCGGTAAGGTTAGCGGCGGCACAAAGCAGAATATTATCGCGGAAACCGCACGTTTGGAGGGGACCATTCGTACATTATCAGCGAATACGATGAAGCTGGTTAAATCCCGGATTGAAGCGCTGGTGCGCGGTATGGAAGCTGGTTTTGAATGCCAGGCGGAAATTCATTATGGCTCCAATTATTTGCAAGTGTACAATGAAGCCAAGGTGACAGAAGAATTCATGAACTGGGTCAGTGATCGGCAGGATGTGCAGCTCATTGAATGCGGGGAAGCGATGACCGGCGAGGATTTCGGATATTTTCTGGAGCGAATTCCGGGCCTGATGTTCTGGCTTGGTGTTGATACGCCTTATGGCTTGCACCATGCCAAGCTGGAGCCTGCGGAGGAAGCGATCGAGGTAGCTATTCGTGTGCTGACAGATTATTTTACATGGAAGTCTCAAGGGTAAAATGATACGGCTTGAATAAATATGTTTAATGAAAAGAAAGAATTGGAATGAAATGAAGTCGTATTTTTTGAAGGAGGGTGTTATGGGAGAGCAAACGATCATCCGCTTTGAACGGGTGACCAAGCAATATGACAACGATCCCCCGGTGCTGGCGAATGTCAGCTTTGAGATTGAGCGTGGTAAATTTTATACACTGCTGGGCCCTTCCGGCTGTGGTAAAACGACGATTCTGCGTATGATTGCGGGCTTTGCCGAGCCGACGGAAGGCTCCATTTATTTAAATGACAAGCTCATTAATCGTGTTCCAGCCAATGAACGGCAGGTCAACACTGTATTTCAGGATTATGCGTTATTCCCGCATCTGAATGTGTTTGAAAATGTCGCTTTTGGCCTGCGGATCAAAAAGATGAACAAAAAAGACATTCAGGAAAAGGTGACACAGGCATTGTCCTTTGTCAATCTGGAAGGCTACGGCGAACGGGAAATTTCCGAAATGTCCGGGGGACAGCGTCAGCGTGTAGCCATCGCACGGGCTATCGTCAATGAACCGGAGGTTTTGCTGCTGGATGAGCCGTTGTCCGCACTCGATCTGAAGCTGCGCACAGAAATGCAGTACATTTTGCGCGAAATGCAGCAGCGCCTTGGCATTACTTTTATTTTCGTTACGCATGATCAGGAGGAAGCGCTGGCCATGTCGGACGAAATTTTTGTCATGAACAAAGGAAAGATCGAACAAAGCGGCACACCTAATGATATTTATGATGAACCGATCAATCGGTTTGTTGCGGATTTCATTGGTGAATCCAATATTGTCCCTGGACGTATGATTGCAGATTACCAGGTGGAATTCAACGGCCGACAGTTTGAGTGTGTAGACGGTGGGCTGCGTCCGAATGAACCGATCGAAATCGTGATAAGACCGGAGGATTTGGAGATTACCAGTGTTGCTGAGGGTAAGCTGCGTGTAAAGGTGGATACTCAGTTATTCCGCGGGGTTCACTATGAGATTAGCTGCTACGATGATTCGGGGCAGGAATGGCTGGTGCATTCCACCAAAAAGGCGGAGCTTGGTAGTGAAATCGGACTGCACTTTGACCCGGAAGCGATCCATGTGATGCGTTTCGGGGAAACGGAGGAAGAATTTGATCGGCGTCTGGAGGCCTATGAAGAGGTGGAGCAGCATGTCCGGTAATACAAGAGCAGCGTATCTGCTGCCTTACTATTTATGGATTGTGCTGTTTGTGGTAGCACCGGTGGTGCTTGTGTTTTACTACTCTTTATTTGATGTGGACGGTCATTTCACATTCAGCAACTATGCACAGTTTCTGACACCTGTTTACTTGAGCATGACGCTCAGCTCATTTTGGTTTGCATTTCTGATCACGGTGTTTTCGCTTCTGGTGGCTTATCCGGCGGCGTATTTGCTCACACGAACCAAGCATAAGCAGCTGTGGCTATTGCTCATTATTTTGCCGACATGGATTAACCTGCTGCTCAAAACGTATGCTTTTATCGGGATTTTCGGTACCTATGGTCCGGTGAATGCTGTATTAGGCATGGTTGGACTGGGGGGACAGCAATTACTGTTTACCAGCTCCAGCTTTGTGTTTGTATCGGTGTATATTTTTGTGCCTTTTATGATTTTGCCGATCTTTAACGCGTTGGAAGGGCTAAACCCTTCATTGCTGGATGCAGCACGTGATTTGGGAGCCTCCAAATGGACAGCGTTTCGTCGAGTTATTTTCCCGTTAACGCTTTCGGGCGTGCGATCCGGCTGTATGGCCGTGTTTATTCCAGCGCTGTCGCTGTTTATGATCACCCGTCTGATTGCGGGCAACCGCGTCATTACACTGGGAACGGCGATTGAGCAGCATTTTCTGGTTACACAGGATTGGGGTATGGGCTCTACGGTGGCTGTGTTCCTGATATTGGCGATGGGTATCATTATGGTGGTCACGTCGGGAACGAAACGGAGGGTACGACATGGCAAATAAAAATCGATTCGGGAATATGTATTTGGTGATCGTTTTTCTCGTGTTGTACGCACCCATTCTGTATCTGATGTACTATTCCTTCAACAGCGGCGGGACGATGCACAAGTTTGAAGGGTTTACGCTCCAATACTATAAAGAGGTTTTTGCTGACACTCGCTTGATCATAATTGTTATTAACACCTTGGTGATTGCGCTGCTGTCGTCTGCATTGGCTACAATTATCGGCATCATGGGAGCGCTGGCTATTCACCAGATGCAGAATCGTCGGGTCAAACATACGCTGCTGTCGCTCAACAATGTGCTGATTGTGAACCCGGACGTGATTATCGGTGCGTCCTTTCTCATTTTGTTCACGATGGCTGGAATCAAGCTGGGCTTCTACTCGGTCTTGTTATCCCATATTGCATTTAGTGTGCCGATTGCGGTCATTATGATTTTGCCGCGGCTGCAGGAAATGAGTCCATCCTTGGTCGATGCGGCGCGTGATTTGGGTGCCAGCCGGCTGGATGTGCTGACCAAGGTGATTTTACCCTTTATCAAGCCAGGGATTTATGCGGGCTTTTTTATGGCGTTAACATACTCGCTGGATGATTTTGCGGTGACCTTTTTTGTGACAGGCAGCGGCTATTCGACCTTGTCAGTGGAAATTTACTCACGTGCTCGCCAAGGGGTTTCCTTGTCCATCAATGCGCTGTCCACGCTCATTTTCCTGTTTACGGTGCTGCTGGTGGTGGGCTACTACTTTATTATGCGCAAGGCGAACCGTAATGGAAAAAAAGAGCCTGCAGCGGAAATGGGGGTGCCTAGATGAAGTCGCTTGTGCGTGTGTTTCTCTCCATTTTTATCATCTCGTTCAGCCTGATGGGGGTGGCGGCATGGCTCAACTCCAGTCAGGGCTATTCTGGTGGCAACACGCTGACGGTGTACAACTGGGGAGACTACATTGACCCTGAGCTGCTGGAAAGGTTTCAGAAGGAGACGGGGATTACCGTCATTTATCAGACATTTGACTCCAATGAGGCGATGCTGACGAAAATCGAGCAGGGAGGAACATCGTTTGATGTAGCGGTTCCTTCGGAGTATGCGCTGGCTAAAATGAAGCAGGAGCACCTTTTACTCCCGCTGGATCACAGCAAGCTGCCGAATTTGAAGCATGTGGATTCTCATTTTCTGAACCTTTCATTTGACCCAAGCAACGAATACTCGGTTCCGTATTTTTGGGGTACGGTCGGGATCGTGTTTAACCCGGAGTTAACGAAAGGAATTGATTTTCATAGCTGGGATGGTCTGTGGAACCCGAAGCTGCGCAACAATTTGCTGCTGGTCGATGGAGCTAGGGAGATTATGGGCATGTCGCTGAATAGTCTCCACTATTCCTTGAACGATACAAACAAGGCGCATTTGCAGCAAGCTTTGACGAAGCTGGAGAAGCTAGCGCCCAATGTCAAGGCCGTTGTTGGTGACGAGATTAAAATGCTGCTGGCAAATGAGGAAGCTGCTGCGGGGGTTGTATGGTCCGGCGATGCGTCTGAAATCATGGATCAGAACGACAAGCTGGATTACATCGTGCCGGATGAAGGCTCCAACCTGTGGTTTGACAACATGGTTATTCCCAAAACAGCTACCCATGTGGAGGCGGCCCATAAGTTCATCAATTTTATGATGCAGCCCGATGTAGCCGCTCAAAATGCTGAGTTTGTAGGCTACTCTACCCCAAACAAAGACGGTAAAAAGCTGCTGCCTGCAGATATTTCTGGGGATGAGCGATTCTACCCTCCGTCCGAAATTACGGATAAGCTAGAGGTGTACGACAATCTCGGCAAGCGCATGCTGGCTCATTATAATGAGCTATTCCTGCAATTCAAAATGCATTTAAAATAATGGAGTGGTGCGCGGATTCGGGTTTTGAGCTTTAATGGCCGCTGCGGTGGCGGATGGTGCTTACCATCGCTGTTAAATTCCGATTTTTTATGATTGGATATATAAAGGTTAAAATCGGAATTTAAAGGCGACCGCTTACGCTTGTCCAGCACCATTCCGCCCCCTCCGCTGCGCCGTGTTTAAAGCAACGCACCCATGAATCCCACACCGAGGTGAGGGAGTAGAGGAAGAGCGAACAGGCCGTTGGATCACCTGTATGGGTGGTTTGCTATTATCCCTTTTGAGTAGACAGTTTGGAATAAGCCCCCTAACTATCTATATTCAAAAGGGATTTTTTTACGTCCTTTTAAAGTTAAGGCTCCTTACCACATAAGGTTGAAATTACCGAATGCTCAGACGATATCCTGAAGGTACGTAAAGTGTATGCAGGCTTAAAATGATTAAGATAAGTGTCTGCAGTATAGGGGATAACTGGTTCAGGCACGTGTTCATAAAGGGGGATACGGACTGTCTCAATTACCTGATTAATGATTTCATTGATGTATTTTTGAACTTTGCTTAATTTTTCATCCTCAAGCGTATCAATTTCAAGAATCAGTCCATACAGGTTCTTCACGATGATTTAATACTCTTCCGAATCCACTTCGGCATCAGCGAAATATACGTCATAATTTCCTTTTCTAAACGAATAAGGTTTTTTTTGGGTAGATTAAATAGCTTTTCGCCGATACCTGCAAAATTGTCAGTTTCAAGAGAAGATATAGCTGATTTCATGTATGAATCTATAAATAAAGCCGAGCTCATAAGAAAAATGCCTATTGTCTATAATAATTAAAAATCTAAAGGGAGTATTCTAGAATATGAATATTGAAATATGGTCCGATTATGCTATTCTGATGAATTTCAAAGGTTGTTGAGAGAACAGTACCAGTTAGTATAACCAAACAATTCTAAACTGCCCAAAAGGGAAATTTTCTTTTTTGCCCTTTCAGACGATGTTTAATAGCAAGTTGGATAGTAATATTTAAGACATCATTGCTCTGTGTCGAGATTTAAAGCTGTTGATCACAATATGTGGGATCAAGGGAGGGACAAATGATAATAATAAAAGTTACCGCGGATCAATTATAGGCATCCAGAGAATGATGTTCACGAATTGTTTCAGATCTCGAAGTCCCATCAAAAAAGGAGAAAATTATGAAAAAAAAATATATGCTAATATGTTCTACACTTGTCATTGCAATGGCTGTAATCACAATGACAGGGTGCAGGGGCCAAAACCAGACTGCTAAATCATCTTCTGCAGAGGCGCCTGTCGCAATTGTGAATTCCTACGACAATACAGAAGAACTTGCCACTAAATTTCCTGTGATAAATCCCACTCAGATTGACACGCATTTAGCGAAGAATATTCAAAACAGATTGCTTAGCGGTTTCGAAAACTGGAACAGGGGTTATGATGCCTGGGCAAAATGGGGCAATATATTGTATACAAACGATTCCCATTACAATGTTCACGGTGTGCGACTCACCATGGATGAATATAAAGCTTCCATGAATATGTCTCTGAAGGCTGCTGATATTCAGATGGGTAATTTCAACAACATGATCATCAGCGGGGACTGGGCAGCAATCAGATACGATATAACAAATACCAACAGGCAAACCGGCAAATCTGTGCCTGGAACTGTAATGGAATTTGTTAATTTCAAAGATTATGGTAATGATCTTGGTGTCAGAGTAGTCGAAGGCTGGGCCGGAACAAAGGGAGAAGATTTTGATGCTATGTCAGGCATGCAGACTGACGAAGAAAAGGTAGCACAGCAAAAAGCGCTGAATTCAGTTGTAAATGCGAAAATTCCTGATACCAATGACCTTGAAGAAAAGTATCCGGTCACCCATCCAACTCCGATTAAGACTGAAGAAGCAAAAAAAATTCAGTCCGCTATTTTAAACGACTTTGATAACTGGAATCAGGGCTATGATACATGGGCTAAATGGGCAGATGCCTATTATGACACCAATCTTCAGTACCATACTGATAAAAGCACCTTAACATTAACAGAATATAAGGATTCCGTTAAGAAGGACTCCGATGCTACAGATGTGAAGCGAATCAACTTTGACAATATGTTGATCAGCGGAGACTGGGCAGCGATTCATTACAGGGTTACCAACACTGATAAGATCACTGGTAAGAAGACTGCTAGAGATGCGATGCAGTTCCTACACTTTGCAATAAAAGGTGACAAGGTAAAATTGATTGAATGCTGGACAAAATAAGATTTCCAATTTAGCGGGATAGGCAAAACTACCCAAAAGCGAAACCATTGGAAAAATGATGGCAAATAGTGACTTAGAGATTGGTATGGAATATTTGAAAAACTCCTAAATAACATGGTAATTAGGAGTTATTACGGGTACAGCCGAGATAACATGTATATCTCGGTTCAACCCACTAGACATGCAAAAAAGCTAACAGTCTTTTGTTGAGAATTCTATTAAGCATGCAGTTACTATGGATTTCCGAATATAGCTCTCAGGTACAGTATTGATGCGAAAGGAAGTTGCATCGAGTATTACCATTTTTCTTTACTGTCAACTTGACAGGGGATAAATTCAAATTCAAAGGCTGTTTTTATATTTACTCACCGCGCAAAGCGGTGAGTATTGTTTTTAAACCTAGCTGCTCCACACACGTTAGAGACTTGTGGGACTTTAAGGCGGGTAGTAGCAAAGCGGGCCATTTGAATCTGGAGAAGCGATAGCGTTCGCCTAAAAGCTTTCCATAGGAAAGCTCGCTTCGAAAGCATATGCTTAGTGGGATTCTTACCTATAAATGTGTTATACAATCCAAGAATCCCTCAGCAACAGCGATCGGAAGATCAAATGGACCGCGTAGCGCCTTCTCCCACCTTAACTCCCTATAACTCTCTAACAAACCTTTCTATTTTATCCAGTCCCTGCTCCAGCACATCCTGTCCGTAAGCGTAGGACAAGCGAATGTATCCTTCGCCATAGGAGGAAAAAGCATCTCCCGGCACAACAGCTACTCCATGCTCTTCCAGCAGCTTCAAGGTGAATTCCATCGAACTTAATCCAAAATGGACGATGGAAGGGAATAGATAAAAGGCTCCTTCGGGTTTCTCAAGCGGAATCCCCATGCTTGTCAGCCTACCATGCACATAATCACGACGCTTGCGGTACTCCTCGCGCATCGGAAGTGCATCATCCACACCGACGGTCAGGGCCTCCAGCGCGGCATATTGGCTGATTGAGCTGGCACAGGTCACGTTATACTGATGAACCTTAACCATGTGCTGCGTAATTTCAACGGGTGCAAGCGTAAAACCAATGCGCCAGCCTGTCATGGAATGTGACTTGGACAGACCGTTGATGACGATAGTACGTTCCCTCATTCCTGGAAATGCTGCAATGGACACGTGGGGTGCATCGTAAATCAGTTCGCTGTATATTTCATCCGAAATGATAAACAGCTCGCGTTCCTTCAGCAAATTGGCGACCGCTTCCAGTTCTTCACGGCTCATCACTCGTCCGGTCGGATTTGAAGGATAACCAAGGATGACTGCTTTCGTTCGCTCGGTCAGGTAAGGCTCCAGAACCTCGGCAGTGAGCTTGAAGCCGCTGCTACGGGTATCGGCAAACACTGGCACGCCGCCTGACAAACGGATCAACGGCTCGTAACCCGGGTAGATTGGCACTGGCAGAATGACTTCATCACCAGGTGATAAAATGGTGCGCAGAGTAATATCCAATGCTTCACTGGCCCCGTTCGTTACGATCACCTCATCCTGTCCACGGTAATTCAGCCCGTATTTGCGGGCTACAAACGCCGCTGCGGCTTCACGTAACTCGGGTAGCCCGGGATTAGGCGTATATGAGGTGCGTCCTTCGTTAATCGCCCGATGGGCGGCCTCCATAATATGCGCAGGGGTAGGGAAATCCGGCTGTCCAATCGTTAGGGACAGGGTTCCAGGCAATGCGGCAACCTTATTGGCAATTTTGCGGATGCCGCTGATTTGAATGTTTTTAACCTGATTGTTAAGCAAATGCTCCATAGCGTATATGCCACCTTTTTCTGTATTAGAACAAGTTTACAATAATATGATCTGATTATGCTACGGCAAGAAGAATTCTTTATATGAGGGCTTGCTGGAAAAGGAAGCGCAGCGATTACCCTCGACTGTCAGGACCGGTGTAGATGTACCGCGCCGACTGTATGATCTCGGACCCTGGATAAGCCGAATTGGCAGCAATATATAATATAAATGTCATATTATTTGACTTTACAAGATAGTTAAGTTATCTTCTTTGAGAAGTAGTATGAGAAAAAAGAATTTAATACCTATGAAGAGGTGAAATGCTATGGGAGTAACAGCCAAACAAATTTTTGTGAATTTACCGGTTAAAAATCTGCAACACTCCATTGATTTTTTCACTGCAATTGGATTTGAATTTAATGCTCAATACACCGATGAACATGCAACCTGTATGGTGGTTAGTGAGTATATTTTTGTCATGCTGCTGGTTGAAGAGCGCTTTAAGGCTTTTACTACAAAAGAAATCTCGGATGCAACCAAGAGTACGGAAGTGATTATCGCTTTATCGGTAGAGAGCAGAGCAAAGGTGGACGAGATCGTCCACAAGGCTTTGGAAGCGGGGGGCAAGCCTTCGAACGAGCCTCAGGATCATGGCTTTATGTACGGATGGAGCTTTCAGGACTTAGATGGTCATCTGTGGGAACTCTTTTATATGGCAGAGCAATAGAGGAATAGTGGCAGAAGTAATAATGAAGTAAAAGAAATACCATGGAAAGTAAGCTATCGTAAAAGGATAGTTTGCTTTCTTTGTTGTATGTTATCAACGCCATAGGGGGGAATCATAGTGTCTGACAAAATAATAGTCTATCCTATTCAAGCTCTGAACGAAGAAGTGACAGACACGTTGACTCGACTGTTAATCGACGTGGTGGCAGGCGGTGCTTCTATAGGCTTTTTGCCACCACTGGCCTATCCGGAAGCCGCTGCTTATTGGAATCGTGTGCTTGAAGATGGTGTAGTGCTGTGGATTGCCGAGAAGGACGGAATGCCTGTTGGCACGGTTCAGCTTCATTTGGCTCAAAAAGCTAACGCTACTCATCGTGCGGAAATTGCAAAGCTCATGGTACATCCGTCGGGGCGCAGGCTTGGGATTGCACGGCAGTTAATGAAAGCAGCGGAAGATGAAGCACTTCGTCAGAATAGAACGTTGCTGGTGCTGGATACACGGGTAGGTGATCCTTCCAATAGACTATATGAGTCCATCGGTTTTATAGAAGCGGGGGTGATTCCGGGTTACGCCAGGTCGGCTGATGGTCAACTGCATGCCACGCGATATTATTATAAGCCCTTGAATCCGCATGCCGATCATTGCTGAACATTTGTCGAATAGTCATGGTATATACAGGAAGTCATCTTGTCATAAGAGAGTGTAACCTTTTTTGCGTTAATTTGACTGGAAAAGCACGGGAATGGGAACGTATAATGAAGGAGGGACCGTCCCAAGGTCTCTGTATGGTCAATTCGGCTGGTCTGGATTGAAGATCGTAGCACACACAGCGGAGGAATCGAAGAATATGAGGCTGGAGCATGATTTTTTAGGTAACAAGGAAGTGCCGTCAGACGCCTATTATGGTGTACAAACCCTGAGGGCAAAAGAAAATTTTCCAATTACAGGCCAACGCTTGCATCCTGAGTTGATTAAGGCCATGGCGATCGTCAAAAAGGGAGCGGCAACGGTTAATATGGAATTGACCCGCTTGCATCGCCCCAAAGCAGAGGCCATCATCCAGGCAGCTGACGAGATCATTCAAGGGCAGTTGCATGACCATTTCATCGTCGATCCGATTCAGGGCGGCGCAGGCACGTCTATTAATATGAACACAAATGAAGTGATTGCAAACCGGGCGCTGGAGCTGATGGGCAAGCAGCGTGGAGATTATCAGGAGATTAGCCCCAATAACCATGTCAATATGGCGCAATCGACCAACGACGCTTTTCCTACAGCAGTCCATCTAGCTGTATTAAGTATGATTGACCAGTTGCTGGTCACCATGAGTGAGCTTCAAGAAGCGTTTTCCCGTAAGGCGAAAGAGTTTGACAGTGTGATTAAAATGGGTCGGACCCACTTGCAGGATGCAGTACCGATTCGACTGGGGCAGGAGTTTCAAGCCTATGCGCGTGTGCTGGGCCGTGATGTCGGTCGCGTCCGTGCGACCAAGCAGCATCTGCTGACGATTAATATGGGAGCGACTGCGGTTGGTACCGGCTTGAACGCAGACCGTCGTTATATTCAACGTGTCGCTGAGGTGTTGGCAGAAGTCAGCGGCTTCCCGCTGGAAGCTGACGAGAATCTCGTGGATGCTACACAAAATACGGATGCCTACACCGAAGTATCAGCTGCGTTGAAAATTTGCATGATGAACATGTCCAAGGTGGCAAATGACATCCGTCTGATGGCCTCCGGGCCGCGTGCTGGTCTTGGAGAGCTGAACCTACCTGCTCGTCAGCCGGGGTCATCCATTATGCCGGGCAAGGTCAATCCGGTGATGTGTGAGGTCATTAACCAAATTGCTTTTCAGGTTATTGGAAATGACCATACGATCTGTTTGGCTTCTGAGGCAGGGCAGCTGGAACTGAATGTAATGGAGCCTGTGCTTGTCTATAACCTGCTGCAATCACTGGAAATTATGAAGCAGGGCTTCAACGTCTTCCGCATCCATTGTGTGGACGGAATTGAAGCCAATGTAGAGCGGTGTCGTGAATATGTAGAGAATAGCGTAGGCATTATTACAGCACTTAATCCTCATCTCGGATATGAGGTTGTATCCCGCATTGCACGCGAGGCCATCACGACAGGAAAATCGGTGCGTGAACTGAGTTTGCTGTATAATGTCCTGACCGAGGAAGAACTGGACATTATTTTGGACCCGTATCAAATGACTCAGCCTGGCATCGCTGGAGAATCTTTGCTGGATCGTGAATAATTTGCTTTGAGTATAGAATTTAGAGAGCTTTGAGGCAAGACGAAGATAGCCCCGTCGAATTTGGCGGGGCTTTTATCATGTTAAGATGTGAGTGTAACATGGGAGATGTAATACGTGAGTCGGTGTAACATAGGGATTTAACTGTCAGGGGTTATGCGGCTGCACGTTTATTGTAGAAAAGGGGAAGAGGAATGCTGCTGGAGCAATTATCCGCATATAGGGAATTAGGGATAGGACTTATTGTAGTCTTCGTGTTGCTTGTACTTATTATAAGAGGACTTATACGTGGTCGCCGGAATCGAATTTTACGCGATCTGGACCCACGGAGAATTGGAATTCAGGATATCGATCGTATGGAGGACGGCTCGGAATTTGAGCTTTATTTGCAACGACTATTATCTGCCCTTGGCTATAAGGACATCTATAAAACAACCGGCAGCCGGGATTTTGGGGCGGATTTGGTTTTTACAGACCGTGAAGGCGCCAGAGTCGTCATTCAGGCCAAGCGCTATGCTGTACAACATCCGGTAGGATTGGGCGCGGTGCAGGAGATTTACACCTCCATGCGCTATTATGCGGCAGACAAGTCTGTCGTCATTACCTCCGGGCGTTATACCGATTCCTGTAAAACACTTGCTGCTGTGAACGGAGTTAAATTATTGGACCGCAACGATTTGGTGGACATGATTGATTTGTTCAAAACGAAACGCCGTGAGGAAGCCATGGATTTAATAGAAAGTAAAGTAGATGTGATTGCTTCCAAATGGAGTAAAAGCAAATAGATTTGAGGACTGATTGTTAGGCGATGTGATTCAAGCCTGGTGATCAGTCCTATTTATTTTCTCATAATAAAATAAAAGAGCTGAATTTACAGAAATTATCATGAAAAAATATGCTATTACAACCGATATAAAATTGTTGGGGATTTCCAAATTATGTTGAGGTGATATGTCATGAAGAAACGAACTGTATTATTAACTTTTAGGTGGATTCCCATGGTCATCATTTTTGCATTGCTGCTGGGTGCCTGTGGACAATCGGCAGTACAAACGAAGGCGCAGCCCATGAAGGTAGGAATCGTACTGTCAGACATCGGTCTGGGCGATCAATCTTACAGCGATGCTGCTTTCCGAGGCTTGATCCAGGCGCGGGATGAAGGGAAAATTGTGTTTGAATACCGGGAAATATCGGAAACCAAGACCTATGATGCTGCCTTTGAGCAGCTTGCGCAAGAAAAAGCTGATTTAATCATTGGATTGGGTTATATGGTAAAGGGCAGTCTGGAAGCTGTTGCTAAAAAATATCCGGACACCAGCTTTTTAATCGTGGATGAAAAATCGGATTTACCGAATGTGGCTTCAATCACCTTTAAAGAAGAAGAGGGCAGCTTTATGGCCGGAGTCGTCGCAGGTTTGACCAGTCACACAGAGCAGGTAGGCTTTATCGGAGGCGTGGAGTCTCCCCTGTTAAAAAAGTTTGAGGCCGGATATCGCACAGGAGTTCAATCAGTCAAGCCGGATGCCAAAGTCACCGCGACGTATGCTGGAGATTTTGGAAAGGCGGAGCTAGGCACGGAGATTGCACGGGATATGATCAACCAGAATCAGATTGATGTTATTTATGCAGCAGCGGGTCTGACGGGCGTGGGGGCACTACAGGAAGCGCAAAAGCAGCAAAAATATGCGATCGGGGTCGACAGCGATCAGTTTTTCATTGCGGAAAAAGCGGTTGTCACCTCCATGATTAAAAATGTGGACATTGCGATATATAAAGCAGTCACAGGCTTTGCAGATCATCAAAGAAAATTTACGGACAAGAATATGGTGTTTGGTCTTGCGGAGGATGGGATAGGATTAGCACCTATTCGTGTCGTGACACTGAATCCGGATCAGCAAAAGTTGCTGGATGATTTAAAGGAAAAAATCAAGTCCGGCACACTTGTGGTACCTGCCCAATAAATTTTCGCAAAACGGAGGATGAATGTTGATGAAACTGCAAGGTAAACTGGTGCTAAATGCGATGGTTTCCCTGATCGCTTGCCTGGCTTTAGTGGCGTATATTATTTTCGAATTACTACGTATTAACTCGCAAAGCAGCAATCTTGTACCTGCTATGCTAAATGTACAGCAGCTCAATGCTTATTTGATTCAGTCGGGACAGGCCTTACAAAATTATTCTTCTTCCATGACGGAGAGCAACAAAGCCGACGTGTCGAAGCAACTGACTCAGTCTGAAAAAACGATCACGCTGCTTTCGCAGGGCATGATGCAGACCGAAGCGCAGCAAAAGCGTCTGAATACGATTAAAACCAAATTCAGCAAGTTTAAGGCAGCAACGGAAAAAGCAATGAGTACTCAAAATAGCCCGGAGTCCAAGCGGGAGGCCATGCGTGTACAAGGGATTCAAAACGATGTATTTATGCTGGATCTGCTGACCAAGGCTCGATATGACGAATACACAGAGGACTTGACCAAGAACATTCGTTTTACCTGGCAATTGGCCTTGGCAGGTGCTGTTTTTCTTTTGGTGGCGGTCGGGCTATATAATACATATACCTCCAGGCAGCTTGCCCTCAGAACCCGTAAGTTAACGGGTGCCGCAAAGCAAATTGCTGAGGGGAATTTGACCGTGCAGCTCGCCCAAACGAAAGGACGTGATGAGCTGGATGAACTCAACGAGTCGTTCCGGGTCATGATTGGCAACTTGCGTACCATCGTTCTTTCCATTGATCAGGCCGGTAATCGTGTCGATCTGATGGCTCGGGACATTGACCAGCATAATGAAGCCATGAAGGAAATTGTGACACAAGTCAGCACATCAACAGAGGAACTGGCGATAGGCAGCCAGAAAATTGCCGAGGATCTGTCGACGACGGTTGGTGTTGTGGACGAGATGCAGCAGAAGTTTGAAGCCAATGTGCTGGAAACGACGCAGTCGACCGCGTATAGTGAGGATGCTTTGCGTGCCGTTGAGCAAGGTACACAGGTTATGAGCGATCAACTGCGTATCGTTGCAGAAAATCGTTCAGCGATGGCCGAAGTGGAACAGACGGTCAAGGAGCTGGAAGCCAATGCAGCCGAGATTACAACCATGACCGGCTACGTATCCGAAATTGCCAGCCAGACGTCGCTGCTGTCCTTGAATGCTTCCATTGAAGCTGCCCGTGCAGGTGAAGCGGGTAGAGGCTTTGCCGTCGTAGCCAATGAGGTGAAAAAGCTGTCCAACCAATCGGAGTCCGCTGTCAAGCAAATTTATACCGCTGTTGAGCGTATTACGCAGGCCATGGATAAGGTGAAGAATTCTGTGGCGCAAAGTCAGGAGCTGTTCCGTGAGCAGGAGAAGGCTACCTCCTTCACCGGCGAATCGTTCGCAGAGATTAGTGGCAAGGTACAGCAAATTGCTGGCCAGGTCAGCAAGCTATCAACAGATATGAATGTATCGCGGGAGCTAAGCGTACAGGTGCAGCAAGCTATCGAAAATATGAGTGCTATTACTCAGCAATCTGCTGCAGGAAGTGAAGAAATTACGGCATCCACGGTGGAACAGAAGCGTTCCTTTGAGGAATCGGCTGAGAAGGTGAAAGAGCTTCGTCAGATTCGCGAGGAGATGCAGCGGGAGCTGGATCGTTTCCAGGTGGAAAAAACGAGCTAAACAGCACGAAAAGATATAGAAGAAGTCTTACCCTTGTCAAGGGAGACTTCTTCTTTTTGATTTTAAAGATGTAACTTCTCTGAAATTCCGTTATATATAGGCAGGGAATTCCCTATCAGGTGTCAAATAGATTGTAGAAAGAGTATTTTATTACTTTTACAGCCTGAGCAAGAGAAAGATGGAGAAGGAAGTCCGGAAGGATGAAGTTACGGGAATGTTGCGACTTAAGTTTCGACTAATGCTGAAAAATAAACAGACAAGACTGATTCTGCTGCTTACTCTATGCGTTTCGTTCGTTATTAGCGGGATTGGCCTGCTATCCTATTCGAGGTATCGTGAAGGTTTGGATACTGAGCTGAACACACCTAATATAGAGCTGCTGCAAATTAATCTGGATGTGACCAATCGTGCTTTTCGCGAGTCAGATAACATGGCACTTGATGCGGCCTATCACCCCGATGTGGAGGCATTCGCTCGTATCCAGGCAGATGGAAATTCGCTATCCAACAGCGCTTCCATAATAAAACGACTCCAGAAATATTTGAAAGCCCTTTCTTCACATGAAGAGATTGAATCGGTTGAAGTGATCTCATTGGAGAATCATGCGCTTGTATCCAGCAATTACGGCTTCTTGGCTGATTGGAAACAGGCACCGGATACCACGTGGGTTCCCTGGATTCAGGACATCCACAGGAAGCCGTTGCTGATTAAGCGGAGGTGGTATGGCACAGATCCCCAGCATGGGACGGTAGAGCTGCTTTCACTGGCGAGGCCCATAGTAAAGGAGGGGAAGGTTATCGGTGCGGTGCTGATCAATCTGGATTACGATCGTTTTTTCTCCAAACTGTATATCCATTTATCCAACTCGCAATACGTGTATGATCTGGAAGGCGAATTGATCTATCCCAAGCTGAGATCGTCCGTACCCTTAAATGAAATGGACCGGATTTTGAAAGAGCTGGATGTGAGTCCCTATGCTTATGTAGAGATAGGGGATATGGAATATATGGCAAACCAGACCTTTTCTGATGTAACGGGCTGGCGTCTGGTATCGCTCGTTCCTATGGACAAGCTCCTGAAAAATGTAAAGCTGGCGCGCAATATGATGCTGTGGCTAGCCTTTATCTCTATACTGGCCGGGTGCTCAGCCGTCTACTATTACAATTATGCGGCTTTTCGCCCCATGAAAAAAATTAATAGCCTGTTGAATTCGGGCAATAAGGGAACGCGCCAAGGAGGGTTGTACGACCTGGAGCCTGTGATTAGCAAGCTGGTCGGAGAGTTCCATCGCAAATCACTAGTGGTTGAGCGAAGCCTGCCAGAGCTGCGTTCCAAATATATTGAAGATGTCATCCAGCGTAGAATGGGCATACAGGAAATGCGTACGAAATGGGAGCAGTATTTTTCCGATTGGGACGGCAATTCCTTGGTTGTCATGACCGTGTCGATCGACCGATATTCCACGTGGGCCGCAAGCTTTCCGGAAGAGGATGCCATGCTGCTTAAGTATGCGCTGAACAATATTTTGCTGGAGACGCTGGAGCCTTGCTGGAAAGCAGTAAGCGCGCCGGATGAGGAGAGTGGCATTGTTGTGCTGCTACAGTTCGGCGAGAGAGCATATGAAGCTGGTACAGAGGCTGCTGACCAAGAGAGCATTCTGCTTTACAAAAGTGTAGACAGGCTGATCCAGGTTGTCGGTGAGCATCTTCCTTTGACGATTTCTATTGGAGTTGGTCATGTAGTCAGAGATATTCAAGAGGCGCGGGAGTCCTATGTAAAAGGAAAAGAGGCCCTTAACCTGCGTTTGTATGAGGGGTATGGACGTTCACATATAAATATGGATTGCGGCGTATATGTGGAAAAGGATGGCTCAGCGGATGTGTTGCCACAGGAGCAGGCTCGGGATTCAACGATGCTGGACAATCGGCGTATTGAAATGATACATACGCTGGAGTCACAGGAACCGGGTGCAAGTGTCAAGTTGATCGGCCAATGGGTAGAAGAGCTTCGTCTTCACAGGACAGCTCCAGCCCAAGTTTACCTGTTTGTCCATGAATTGCTGGAAGATTTACTAGAATGGTGTACCACCCAAAGTGTGACACCGCCGGATAAGCTTGCTGATTACCATTGGAATCAGATTCTGACGCAGGATCTGCAAGACATTGAGGCATTGCTGGTCATCATTTTGACGGATATGGAAGAAAAATGGAATGGGCGCAGACGGTCCAAGGATTTTGTGCGTGTGCAAGAGATGATGGATTATATGGAGCATCATCTGCATTTAAACATAGGGCTGCAGGAGATTGCGGATCAGGTTCACATGAGCGTGTCCTCGGTCAGCAGCATGTTCAAGGAAGAGACGGGGAGTACCGTTTACGATTATTTGACTGGATTACGCATGAAAAAAGCATGTGCTTTACTGTGCGAAACCCATTTGAAAATTAGTGAAATTGCAGATCAGGTCGGATACCGGAATGAGAACAGCTTTATTCGTGTATTCCGCAAGCACAAACAGGTGACTCCCGGAAAATTCCGGGAAATCAGCAAATGTTCTAATGAGTATGCAGATCGACCAAAAGGTCGATACGCTGGCGTTTTAGAAGATAAATACGAAGATTAAGCGATAGCTGTGGCCCTCCACGGTGCGGTACATTGACTTCATGTAAGCGCAAAACATGGCCGAATACGTTGGGGGGTGAAAACGGGTGCAGGTCGGACCCGGTTTATTTTTTGGAGAAGAGGGCGCGTAATGAAGAAAAAGCCATGGCAAAAATATGTGCTGGTTGCGGCAGGAGTAGCTGTGCTTTCTGCCTTGAGTATCAGTGAATATGTGGATCACCGCATCCTGCGGGATCACAGCAATACATTTCCTGTGAAGCCAATTACGCTTGTCGTTCCTTATGCGGCAGGGGGCGGTACAGATATTACCGCCAGAGCGCTCGCAAAGGCCGCTGAAAAGCATCTCGGTCAGCCAATCATCGTCGTTAACCGGACGGGAGGCGGCGGCTCCGTTGGGCTGATGGAGGGGGCTGAGGCGCAGGCGGATGGCTACACCGTAACGTATCTGGTTGCGGAGCTGACTACATTACCCCATTTGGGACTGCTGCCGCTCACCTATGAGCGCTTTAAGCCGCTGCTTCAAACCAATATGGACCCTTCCGCCATTACGGTTAGGGCGGATGCGCCGTGGAAGACAGCGGAGGCATTTCTGAAGGATGCCAGTGCCCATCCCGGCAAGCTGAAAATGGGCAATGCAGGCACGGGGAGCATCTGGCACCTCGCTGCCGCGATGCTGGAGCAGAAAAGCGGTGTTCGCTTCACTCATATCCCTTATGAGGGGGCGGGGCCAGCCGTTTCCGCTTTGATGAGCGGATTCGTGGATGCTGTGCCCGTCAGTCCCGCAGAAGTGAAAACATATGTGGACCAAGGGAAGCTTCGCATACTGGCGATCCAGACAGACACTATTTCGGAAGCGTTTCCAAGTGTGCCGACACTCCAGCAGGCCACCGGGCTGCGTGTGCATTTTATTGGCACCTGGAGAGGGCTGGCTGTACCCAAGGATACACCGGATGACATTGCCGGGATGCTGGCAGACGCACTGATCAAGGGGACAGAGGACGAGGAATTCAGGGAGGAAATGCGTAAGCATGGGTTAGGATTGCGTGTCAAGGATGCAGAGGCATTTGCACGGCAGCTAAAGGAGAGCCATGATACCTTCGCAAGACTGATTCCTGATCTCGGCCTGAGCCGCAAGTAAACCGGCCTTGTTTTTGCATTGGCAAAAACGAAAGGGTTGAACGAAGTTATGAAAATTAAACAAAGCATTGATAAAATTCCAGGGGGCATTATGCTGGTGCCGCTGTTTATTGGCGCACTGCTTCATACGTTTACGCCATGGGCAGGAGACTATTTTGGGTCCTTTACCAAGGGGCTAATGACGGGGACAGTGCCTATTTTAGCAGTGTGGTTTTTTTGTATGGGTGCTTCCATTGATGTTCGGGCGACGGGGACCGTATTGCGTAAATCAGGTACGCTTGTATTGACTAAAATCGCAGTTGCCTGGGTAGTGGCGATCATTGCGTCCAGACTGATGCCTGTTGGCGGTGTGGAAAGCGGGCTGTTTGCAGGCTTGTCCGTGCTGGCGCTGATTTCCGCCATGGATATGACGAACGGCGGGCTGTACGCCTCTATTATGCAGCAATATGGCTCCAAGGAAGAGGCAGGAGCATTCGTGCTGATGTCCCTGGAATCAGGTCCATTGGTGACAATGCTGATTTTGGGCAGTACCGGATTGGCCGTTTTTGAGCCGCAGACATTTGTGGGCGCGGTATTACCGTTTTTAGTCGGATTTGCATTAGGCAATCTGGACCACGATTTCCGTAAATACTTTGGTAACGCAACGCAAGCCCTGATTCCATTTTTCGGCTTTGCACTTGGTTGTTCCATTGACCTGAGTGTCATTGTCCAGACGGGCGTGCTTGGTATTTTGTTAGGCATCTTTGTCATTATCATTACAGGTATCCCACTGATTCTGGCGGATAAATATATCGGCGGCGGCAATGGTACAGCAGGGATTGCAGCCTCCAGTACGGCAGGTGCAGCGGTGGCGAACCCGGTTATTGTCGCCAACATCAAGCCCGAGTTTCTGCCTGTAGCGCAGTCAGCAACGGCTTTAGTTGCCGCTTCGGTCATTGTGACCTCCATTTTGGTGCCTATTCTGACGGCATATTGGGCTAACTATATGAAACGTAAAGGAGAGTCCAAAGGCGCAGGGCCTGTAAATCCGGGCGCCAATGTCCCTAAATAAAGCTCCGAAATATGACAGCGCTGCTTATGGCTCATTCCATTACCCGGGAAATGCTTATGCAGATATACTGGTTTCCTTGTATCGCAAACCTGTCCTAAAACGCTCCTGCAAGCATATATATGTAAGCAGAGGAGCGTGATGGATTTGGAAAACAAGGTGTGTCGCTACTACCAGCTAAAGCAGAAGCAAAAAGAAATGGAAAGCGAGCTGAATGATCTGCGTCATGACATTACGAATCATTGTGACCAGCAGGGAGTGGCAGAATGGGAAATTGGCAGCTACCGCGTCAAGGTTGTGCAGCAGCACCGCAAGGAATATGATCACACCAAGCTGTATAATTTACTGCCAGACCCGCAGCTATGGCGCTTGCTTTCCAAGCCGGATACTGCGAAGATTGCCAGCTTGCTTAAGCTGAGGATCATTGCGGAGGAGCAAATCAAAGACGCCGTTTCGCTAAAAACGGTGACGCTGTTGCAGGTGGATAAAAAATAAAAGAGTTGTCCCAAAAGCCATGAAATAGCTGCTTGGGACAACTCTTGTTTATTGTAGTTGGAGCTGCCAGGATTGTCCACTGAGGGAACGTTGTATTTGTAAGGAGAAAATAAAGTATTAGACTGAAGTAGTTGATTGTACGCTTTTTTCGGTTTTGAAGATCGCCAGGTTCTGAGAAATAAGTTTTAGACTGAGGCATCAATAGAGTCCACAAAAAGAATCGAACCAGAAAAAAGAGTATTAGACTGTGTAGCTTCGCAGAGCAGCTAGCCGACGTAGCCGGCTGCTAATCGCCGCGCCGAGTCTAAAACTTTATTTGCTCAGTCTACAACTTTATTTTCTTCTGACAGCGGAGAGAGCGGCGGTTACTGGCAGTGATCTCAAACGGTTCAGTACGATATATCATGGATCATCGCTTCCGGAAGAGCAATGCAAAAGACTTTTGTCTGCTTACTGCTAATTATGATGATATCGATCTATCTAGGCTCACAGTGTAATCTGCAGCAGCGCTCCTTCACTTGTTAGATTTATTCTACAAGCCCTTATTTTTTCTGCCCAACTTAATGTAGCCGATCCAATCAAGGAGAATGATGCCGATTGGAGTATAAACAGCAAATTCAAAGAAAAGGTTATCGACAAAACTTATACTATTAACAATTTAGATTCGGGTACAATTGAGGCCGCAATTGAGAAATATATGAAAAACGAAGGCAATGATAACAAAATGGAGGCTGTGGCTGTTTTGTAGACGTATGCACTATATAACATTCTGTAGAGATGAGTCATTATTCTGACTCATCTCTTCTTACTTTAACAGGGAAAATTTCATAGAGTTATCCCTTATTATTCCCTATGTTCTTACAGAAAACGGTACCTATTAAGAGTATGAATGAATGGATTTTTAGAAGAATAATACTTTGTAAGCGTGCTTAAGTCAGTTCATATTCTAGGCAAATACAAAATAAGGAGCGACCATAACCGTTCAAAAAACATGTAAGCTTACTCAAAAGTTTTTTCTTTATTCTGCCATGAAAAACAGTCCGTAAGGACTATTAATCCCTGGAGGAATAATTGTATCCAAAGTGTATTTTTTTCTATTATCAATCACTACTGCTTGTCCTTTATCAAATTTCACTGATGGTTTGTATTTAGTTGCAGGACTGATTTTGTAATGAATAGTACCTCCACGATGAGCATCTTTAGCACTTCCTAGAAGAGTAAGAACTTTTGAACGTTCCGATTTGTTAACAATGTCTATACTAAATGTATAATCTGTTGCCCAAAAGGCTCCTTGGTATTTAGTTATGCCATTTTTTACGGTAAACACCTCAGAAGCATCTTGTGCCCTTCCTTCTCGTGACCATCTCGATTTGAGACGTTCTTGCTCATCTTTTAAACTTAAACTTTCTCCGTCACCAAAAGCGATCCATTTTTCAAGGTTGTTTGAGTCCAGTGTTAATGTGACAGTTACAGTTCTTCCAGAATGCTCTAGTAATCCACGATAACAGTCATCTTTGCCTGCCTCAACATCAACATTAGTAGGGGCAATTGTAGTTGTATTGGCATACTGATTAATATTTTTTGAACCATCATTAGTAACAATGTCAGAGATCTTTAAAAAATCTGCTGTCTGATTATTAGTTGCGTTCTCTGCTCGAAAGTCACCAATAAAAGCAATAGTATATTTTCCTTTACTATTAGCATAATTGAAAAAGTGTGATTCACCTGGTTTCAAACGAACAATGAATTTTTTAGATTTACTTGAAGATTCTTTCAGGAATTTGTCAATTGCTTGAGACCCCGCTTTTGCAGGATTATCAGGATCAGTTGATAACCCATCACCTTTACTATAATAATACAAATTAATTGGGTAAGAATTTGTATTTTTAACAAACATGTAGAAAGAAATTGGACCACCGAGTTTATTAATATGATATGACCAAAATCTAAATTCTCCCCTTACAGAATCACGATAAAGTGTCTGATTTACTTGCGATTTTTTTTCGATAGCTTCTGGAGCGTTTGATATAAAAACTTGATTTCCTGTTTTTTCTACAGTTACCTCTGTTGAAGTGCTAGATACCCTATCCTTATTATTAAATGAGTTAATTGAAATCTTTTGTCCAACTGAAAGAGCTGATGCAGTGGCGGGTAGTAGAAGGATGAACATGCTTAATAATATTAAAGTGTGTTTGAATAATAGTTTCATGTTAATTCCCCTTTCAATTTTTTGATTACTATTACTTAAATCACAATAATAGTAAACTTAATAGCGACGAATTATACTTTTACCAATATTTATATTGATAATTGAAAATTCTTTTAACATTGTAGTATAACTATTGATAATTGTAAATCCTGGTTTTATAATTTAAATTATGCAATAAAACAATATTATGAAAGGTGTGAAGCTTATGCTGAGAAAAAGATTTTTAATAAGTGTTTTATCACTGCTAACGCTGGTTGGAGTAAGTTCAGGAGTGACTAGTGCTGCTCCAAATTCGAATTATGATAACCTTCTTGCTGCAGGAAATGGTAATACTTATCTTGCAATGGAGGATGGTTCTTCTTTTTATGCAGCAGGTACAGGCTCATACCTTGGAGTTAGTGCAGGCGATTACTCAGCTACTCCTTTAAAGGTTGACATATCTAACATAGCCATGATTGATGCTGGTAATGGAACTCAT
The DNA here is from genome assembly GCF_000236805.1 of Paenibacillus peoriae KCTC 3763. GTDB lineage: Bacteria > Bacillota > Bacilli > Paenibacillales > Paenibacillaceae > Paenibacillus > Paenibacillus peoriae. The sequence continues at coordinate 144,972 of NZ_AGFX01000011.1, forward strand.
AGGGTCTTAGTGAAAAATGATGGTACGCTGTGGTCTTGGGGATTTGCAAATTACGGAGAAGGGGGGACGGGAAAGAGAACTCATATTATAAAAGTGCCGACTAAAAGTAATTTAATTGATGATGTTAAAGAAGCAAGAGCAGGAAAAGGGTTCACAGTCGTATTGAAAAATGACGGAACAGTGTGGTCGTTTGGAAAAAATTTATATGGCCAACTGGGAATAGGAACTAAGGGGAGTGGGACTCTTTCAGGTGTCCCTGTTAAAATTCAGGGATTAAGTCGTATTGTAGCTATTGATTCGAGCCATTCTACCAGCGCTGCTTTAGATGAAGATAATGTTTTGTGGGTATGGGGACAAGGATCATCAGGTTCTTTAGGACAGGGCAATGATGAAGATCAAACCTTCCCTGTACCGTATCCAATTGAAGATGTTAAAAGTTTTTCAGTCGGAGAAGAGAGATTATATGTCGTAACCAATAGTGGTGAAGTTTATGGATCAGGCAGAAATGTACAGGGAAAGCTTGGAGACGGTACAACAATTAAGAGAAACTATCCCGTATCTATTAACATTACTAATGTTGATAAAATAAGTGTGGGAACCACTGTAACTTTGGCTCTGAAAAAAGATGGATCTGTATGGGCCTGGGGAGTTAACAGTGACGGCCAAGTAGGTAACGGAACCAGCCAGTTTTCTTATAAAACTCCAGTTCAAGTCATTGATACAACATATTCTCCACTTACTGATGTTGTTGCCATCGTAGCCAAAGATGATCATTCACACGCTTTAAAATCAGATGGCTCACTCTGGGCTTGGGGAAGCAATGGTAATGGAAAACTTGGAATTGATAAAAAAGTTAAAAAGCAAATAGTAGCAACTAAATCGGATTTTCCAAATCCTTTTGATTAAGAAGGTGATACAACTTTTGAGATGGGTCATTAAAATGGCTCATCTTTTCTCTTTTTTCTACGAATTAAATATATGGTCGAGAATTTGGATTGGCTAAGTAATCTCGAAGTTAAAGATGAATATGAAAGTAATGCGCCGGAAGAGATCGAAAATTTCAAGTATTCCATCAGTTCATGTCCTAGCATCTTCGCTTCGTCGCATCATTGATATGATCGATGAGGATATGTGTCTAGTGACACAAAGATAGTCCCTTTAAAGGAATAAATTAAACAGGGTGCTTCGGTGTCAAAAACAAGGGAAATTTTGTGTCAATCAACATCTTGGTGGGGAGGCTATCGCTTTTTTTTGCGGATATAGACCTCAACATAAATAAGCATAACTACAGTTATGCTTATTTATGTTGTTATGGATCTGAATACGATACGAGTTTCAGAACACGAAGCTCAATCTTTCTCGCTTAAATGTATGGAGAAAATAAAGTATTAGACTGTGAAGCTTCGCAGAGCAGCTGGCCGACGTAACCGGCTGCTAATCGCCGCGTCCAGCTCGTCCGGGGAGAACCAGGTGCACGGCATGCGGCCGTGCGGAACCGGAGCTTCCAGACGGACCACGCGGGCGTGAGTTGAAGCTTCATGCAGCAGCAGGTCGACATAGCCGGCTGCCGATCGCCGCGCCGAGTCTAAAACTTTATTTGCTCAGTCTACAACTTTATTTCTTAGTCTAGTACCTTATTTTCTCCTGACAGTATTAGCTATTTATTGGACAACCCTTTTCCCATTCCTTTGAGAAAATGAATGCCAAAGCCCATTGCCCGGTTTACATCCGGATCATTCATCGCCTTCATGAGATCGCGCAGCCGAGTTTTTTTGTTCTGCTGCAGATGCTCTTCGGCCTCGGTCAGGCCTGAAGTCACGCTGCTGGTCAGCTTGTTCATCAGTTCGGGGTCTACTTCGGATAGCATCCCGGCTGCCCCCATCAGGTTGTTGATGATATTTGTTACAGGTTTGCGTGTCGCTTGTCCCATAGCGATTTTGGCGATGCTTTCTTTGGCCTTCAGCATAGACTGTGCTGCTTCGAGAAGACCGCTGTCGTGCAGCTCACGTACAATTTCGAGCGTTTTCTGCAATGCGGGCCCGTTATCTGCCAGATCAGCAGTGAGCTGATCCAGCGATTGTTGTTGTCGTTCTTCTTCTGTCAAAACACGTTTTCTTACAATTGAAATAGGTTTAGCCATGGGGCCGACCTCCTTATTTTTGATCCACCAAATCGACGTAACCCGGACGATTCCACTTCCGATCCACTTCAACCCCATTTTGCGGATGGCGTTTTTTGTAACGTGGATTGATACGCGGCAGCGGATTTTGACCGTCTACCTCCAAAACTTGCATCCGAACCTTGGCTTGTTTATAGGCCGGTGTGCGGGTAATCACGTCGAAGGCTCCACCGGTTAACAGGTTTACAGCACCATCATGGCTGGTGGAATGCATGGGTACATAGATTTCGGTTCCCTGTACCCGGTCAGTGACCAGAACACGCAGCTTGACCGCACCATAAGGCGATTCCAATCGAACCAGCGATCCGTCCTTGACTCCGCGTTCTTCAGCCAATTCAGGGGACACTTCCACGAATACTTTGGGTAGCTTGAGCTGGATACCTGCAGATTTGGTTGTCATATTTCCTTCATGAAATTGCTCAAGCAGTCGGCCGTTATTCAAGGTCAGATCATATTCAATTGGGAACTGTACCGGGGGTACATATTCGAAAAGCCCCAAACGAGCCTTTTTATCCGGGAAATGAAAGCCATTGGTATGCAGCAGCGGTGTATTGCTGCCATCCGGTGATCCCCAGTGGAAGCTGTTCCAGCCTTCCAATACGTCATAATTACATTGGGAGAAGAAAGGGGTAAGCGACGCCATTTCCTCAAAAATTTCACTTGGATGGCTATAATCCCAATCAAATCCCATATGCTTGGCAAATTGGCTGAAAATCCACCAATCCGGCTTGCTGTCCCCTACAGGACGAAGCGCCTCGTATAAACGTTGTACACGACGTTCGGTATTGGTGAAGGTTCCGTCTTTTTCCAGTGAAGGTACAGCTGGCAAAATGACATCTGCGAATTCTGCTGTCTTGCTTAGGAATACATCCTGGACGACAAGGAAATCCAAATTGGCAAGCATATCCTGGGTATGGTTGGAGTCCGCATCCACCCATGCCATCTCTTCTCCAGCGACATACATCGCTTTAAGCTCACCAGTTTTAATCGCCTCCAGCATTTGAATGTTGTCCAGTCCGCGTTGATTCGGAATCTGAACGCCGTAGGCCGCTTCGAACTTGGCGCGAATAGCATCGTTCGTCACGGGCTGGTAACCCGGTAAAATGTCCGGCATCGTGCCCATGTCGGCAGCACCCTGAACATTGTTATGTCCGCGAAGCGGGTACGCACCTGCACCTGAACGCATAAAGTTTCCGGTCACCAGCAGCAGGTTGGCAATCGCAATCGAAGTGTAAGAGCCTGCGATATTTTGTGTCACGCCCATACCCCAGCAAATGGCAGTGCCGTCGGCTTCATGAATCATGGTTGCCACCTGAATCAGCGTCTCTTTGGAAATGCCCGTTTCCTGTTCGGCAAATTCCAGTGTGTAGTTTTCCAGCAATTTCAAATATTCAGGATAGAAATTGACATGTTCTTCAATGAATCCAGCAGCATGCCAGTTTTGGTCGATGATATATTTGGCTACAGCAGATAACCATACATAATCCGTACCTTGCTTCGGACGAATGAACAGATCTGCGCGATCCGCCATTTCGTGCTTGCGCAGATCCACCGAAATCAGCTTTTGTCCGTGCAGCTTATGCGCACGTTTGATGCGGGTAGCCAGCACCGGATGTCCTTCTCCAGGCGCACAACCAACCAGTATAACCAAGCCTGCTTGAGCAATGTCTTTGATCGTACCGCTGTCTCCGCCGATGCCTCCGGTGTATTGCAGTCCCCATGACGCAGGAGATTGGCAGTATCGTGAGCAGTTATCGACATTATTCGTCTGGAAGACCTGACGTGCCAATTTTTGCAGCAGATAATTTTCTTCATTGGTAAATTTGGACGAGGAAATAAAGCCGAGCGCCTTGCCGCCATAAGTTTCTTTAATAGCTCCCATTTTGCTGGCCATCAGGCTTAGTGCTTCTTCCCAGGTTGCTTCCACGAATTCATCGCCTTCACGAATTAAAGGCGTGGTCAAACGCTGATCGCTGTTCACAAAATCCCAGCCGAATTTCCCTTTAACACATGTCGAGATGCCGTTGACAGCTCCCTCCGAGGTAGGCTGTACCTTTAAAATTTTGCGGCCTTTGGTCCATACCTCAAAGCTGCAGCCTACGCCGCAGAATGTGCAGACGGTTTTCGTTTTTTTCGTACGGGTTTCACGCATTGCTGCTTCCGCCTCGGAAATGGCAAATATCCCGCTATAGCCTGGCTCCACTTCCTTGATCAGATCCACCATCGGATTTAATAAGTCTTTATCCATGCCACTCATGAAGCCCGCTTCTCCCAGCATGGATTTCTCCATCAAGGCATTGCATGGGCAGACCGTTACACACTGACCACAGCTGACGCAGGAGGAATCGTTAATTGCGACTCCGTCATCCCATTTGACACGAGGGCGTTCAGCTTCCCAGTCAAGGGACAGTGTTTCATTAACCTGTAGGTTTTGGCATACTTCTACGCACTGACCGCATGCAATACATTGATTGGGGTCATAGCGGTAAAAAGGATGGGACATATCTACTTCCGTCGGGTCGACTTTTGGTCGATACGGATATTTTTGATGTTCAATTTCCATAAGCTCTGCTGTATTATGCAATCTACAATTACCGTTGTTGTTATCGCACACCGTACAGTAGAGGAGATGATTTTCCAGCAGTCGATCCATGGCCTCTGTTTGAGCCGCTTTCGCGCGATCCGATTGTAAATGGATACTCATTCCATTTGAAGCGCGTGTCGAGCAGGAACGCACCAGCTTTCCGTCCACTTCGACGATACAGGTGTCACAGGTGCGGATCGGATCGACCTCAGGGACGTAACACAGTTGGGGATGGGCAATGTTGTTTTCATTAATGATTTCAAGAATTGTTGCACTGCTTCTTGCTTTCAGCTCCTGTCCGTTTAATGTAATTTTGATTGTACTATCAATCACGGTTCAGGCTCCTTTCAGATTTTGAATTTGAAAATTAGAAATAAAAAAACTCCACCATAAACACAAGTGCCTGATCATGAGCACTTGTGTTTATGGTGGAGTAGTGACCAAGCTCTAAGTCCTGGAAGCCAATTCACCATAGGAGTATGTATTAATAACAAACAGCACGCACCGCTTGTATATCAATTACCTAATAATCCTTAAGATATGTCATTTTCTGCATGTCACCTTGTGTAACTATAGCGTAAAATTTAAGATAGTTCAACGGTACACTATTGAATTTTTTAAATGATAATGATTATCGTTTGAGAACAATGAAAAAGCATTGACAAACGTTCGAGGATTGCTAACAATAGAAATAGTAATCTACCGCAGAGCATTCGTGAATGGAGTGTACGTGGGGAATCGCGTACATTCTATTTGTCGCAGCGCTTGTTAGTTTGATTTTTCTATATCACATGATGTAAGGATTTGTGAAATCCTGATGTAGATAAATTAACCGGCATTTAGCAGATTCTTCGATTTCCAAAAGCGAAGAAGTTGTTGCGATGCCGGTTTTTTGGCTATTAAGCTGAAATCAAGGTGCTTGATCGCTGTTGCCCAAATTTCTGGAATGAAGGCATCCGTTGTAGAAGTCTATAACGATGGCAGATTGAGGTGAACGTAATGACCAACCGCACCGACGATCAATGGAATCGTCCGTTACGGGACTTGAGAATATCCGTTATAGATAGATGTAATTTTCGGTGCCGGTATTGTATGCCGGAAGAAATCTTTGGGCATGACTATCCGTTTTTGCCAAAAGAAAAAATATTGACCTTTGAGGAAATTACACGCCTTTCCCGTATTTTTGTCTCGCTTGGCGTCACGAAGCTGCGTATTACTGGCGGTGAGCCTTTGCTGAGAAAGAACTTATCCTCACTCATCCATTCGTTAAACCAACTCGAAGGAGTCGAAGATATTGCAATGACGACGAACGGCGTATTTTTGCCTAAATATGCTGCGGAACTTCGAGAAGCAGGACTGGAGAGAGTAACGGTTAGTTTGGATTCGCTTGATGATGAGCGGTTCCGCCAAATGAACGGTGGAAAAAGCAGCGTAAAGGCCGTGCTGGATGGTATTGATGCTGCGGCTCAGGCGGGGATGCAGGTGAAAATAAACATGGTCGTGCAAAAGGGCTTCAACGATCAGGATATTGTGCCTATGGCTGACTATTTTCAGAAGAAAGAGCATATTTTGCGTTTTGTTGAATTTATGGACGTAGGCAACACAAACGGCTGGAAATTGGATCAGGTCGTTTCCAAGCAGCAAATCCTCCATACCATTCATGAGCAAATGCCCTTGGAGCCTGTTCCGCCCCAGTACACTGGTGAGGTGGCGACGCGTTACAGGTATCGGGACAGAGAGGGGGAGATCGGCATTATTTCGTCTGTTACGGATGCCTTCTGCTCCACATGTACACGAGCGAGAATTTCTGCTGAAGGCTCCTTGTACACGTGTCTGTTTGCCTCTCAAGGGTATGAGCTTCGGACGATGCTGCGCTCCGAACAGTCCGATGATGAGATTAGGGCTTACATCGAGCGTGTTTGGAGAGGGCGTACCGACCGCTATTCTGAGGAACGGCTGACCCATACGCAGCGAACATTGTCCAAAATTGAAATGTCACACATTGGCGGGTAACCGGAGAGCCAGCCTGCCAGAAACAAAGGAGTGGAGCACATGGAAAAGCCGGCTGAGGTACGGCGCGAGATTTTGCGTTGTTGCGACGGACAAGTCAAGCGTTTTGAAGACACTGTGGTGACGGAGCAACCGGTGACTATCAAAATCAATCAGCAGGAATTTGCTACCATGGTTTGTACACCGGAGTATGTGGAGGATATGGCGATAGGTTTTTTGGCCTCTGAAGGCGTCATTCAACGGTACGATGATATCGAAGATCTGTGGGTTCAGGAAAAAGAAGGCTTTGTTCATATCAAAACCCGCCGCATGAACGAGTTTTATCAAAATTTTCATTCCAAACGGTATATCACCTCCTGCTGCGGAAAAAGCAGACAGAGCTTCTATTTTGTGAATGATGCTAAAGTAGCCAAAAGAATGAATGACACTCATGTGATGCTGTCCTTTGACGACTGCTTCCGCCTGATGGATTTAATGCAAAGCTCGGCACATACGTTCCAGGAGACCGGCGGAGTTCATAATGCCGCACTATGTGACAAAAATGGGATTATCCTGTCGAGAATGGATATCGGCCGTCACAATGCACTGGATAAAATTTATGGATATTGCTTGAAAAATGATATTGTATTACACGACAAAATCATTGTATTCAGTGGGCGCATTTCGTCTGAAATCTTGTTGAAGGTCGCGAAGATTGGCTGTGAGGTCGTTTTGTCCAAGTCAGCTCCCACAGAGCTTGCGCTTGAATTGGCTGAGGATCTGGGGATTACTACAGTCGGTTTTATACGGAGTCATTCGTTAAATGTGTATACACATACTGAACGGATTGATGAATTGGTTGAATTTAAAATATAATATAAGAATCCGCAATGTACACCAGTACAGTTAGCCAACATGGAATAAAATCTCTTTTCCGAGGTATTTGCTCATGTTGGTTTTTCTTGGTGTATCTATGGACAGTCATTGTACCTGGAAAGGGGGGAGCATGTTAAATGAAATATCATATTCAAGTATTTGCCGGCCTTGCTGAACATATGGGAGGGCCTATGATCACGGTGCCTACTGAACAGGAAGCGATGACCATTACTGAATTAAAAGGCTTGTTGTCTGAGCGTTTTCCTGAGGCAGCCGCCCAACTGCAAAGCGCTTTTGTTGCCAAAAATCAAGTTTACGCTGCTCCAGAAGAGCTAGTAAGTATACATGACGAGATTGCGATCATCCCTCCGGTTTCAGGAGGTTAGATTTTTCAGTGCAGGCTGGTTAAATTCGACAGATGAGGTACAAAGGGGTCAGATGCATATGCAGTACCGTATTCAACTATCCGCGGCGATGGCGGAGCAACTTGGTGACGTGATTACAGTGGAGCTTTCACAGGAAATCGTGACGATCGCAGACATTCGAAAAAGACTACATGAGCAATATCCGGAAGTAGCTTCACAGCTCCAGGGCTCTTTTTTTACCCGCCATAAAAGGCTGGCTTCTCCTGACGAGCTTATTCTTCCATCTGATGCAATCGCTCTTCTTCAATCGGCACCCGGTATGGAAACGGTTATTTCAAAATGTGGGTTATTCGCTATCACATACGACCCGATTGATGCCGATGAGGTAGCCTCCAAGGTACAAGAACCTTCTCATGGAGCCTCGCTGACCTTTAGTGGAACGACTCGGGAATACACGCAGGGTCAGCGAACCGTGCTGCTTGAATATGAGGCGTATGTCCCAATGGCGATGAATACGATGAAGCAAATTGGTGACGAAATTGCAGAGCGTTGGCCATCTACACGCACTGCAATGACACATCGGCTTGGCACGGTGAGGATTGGAGAGACGAGTGTCGTGATTGCTGTTTCTGCTGCGCACCGCGATACATGCTACGAAGCCAGCCGCCATGCCATTGAACGGTTAAAGCAAATCGTGCCGATTTGGAAAAAGGAAGTGTGGGAGGACGGCTCAGAGTGGAAGGGACATCAGTTGGGTGGCTGGAACCCTCATAATGCCCAATAGCTTCCGAATGAGGGCGAGGCTATCTGGAATGTTAGCTTGTCTGATCAATTTGTCGCTATCAATGGATAAGAAGTATGGGGGCGTAAATCAACGATGTCAGAAATAAGCAAGGACCAGACAACGGGTGTTGATGCACAAGCACATACACATGCGTCTCATGCCCGTTATTCCAGACAAGAATTATTCTCGAAAATTGGAACGACAGGTCAGCAAAATATCCGCAGTAAGCACGTCCTGATGGTGGGTGCCGGCGCACTGGGTACGGCCAATGCGGACATGCTGGTGCGAGCGGGCATCGGACGGCTGACGCTGGTAGACCGTGATTATGTAGATTGGAGCAATCTGCAACGCCAGCAGCTCTACGACGAAGCGGATGCCCGTAATCAGATGCCCAAGGCGGTGGCCGCCCAGAAACGATTGCAGCAAATCAATTCGGACGTGGACATCCGTGCGCTAGTCCGGGATGTATCGCTGGAGGAAATCGATGATATCGCGGCAGGGGTAGACCTCATGATAGATGCCACCGATAACTTCGATACACGTCTGCTGATGAACGATTACGCAGTCAAGCACCGAATTCCCTGGATTTATGGAGCGTGTGTGGGCAGCTATGGGACAACCTTTACCATCGTGCCGGGGCAGACACCGTGTCTGCATTGCCTGCTCGGAGCTGTACCGCTTGGTGGTGCCACCTGCGACACGGTCGGGGTGATTAGTCCGGTTGTACAGATGGTGGCGGCTTACCAAAGCGCCGAGGCATTGAAGCTGCTCACCGGGGATGATGCAGCTTTGCAGAACAGGCTGATTTCCTTCGATCTGTGGAACAATCAGCACCAGGCGATCCATGTAAGTGCCATGAAAAAAGCCGATTGCCCGACGTGTGGCGAGCATCCAGTGTATCCCTTTTTACAAGCGGAGCATCAGGCTAAAACGGCTGTCTTGTGCGGGCGCGATACGGTTCAAATCCGCCCGGCGCTGGGTGCTGTACGTGATCTGAATGAAACGGCTCACCTGTTATCCCGTCAGGGGGGCAAGGTGGAGCATAATCCATACTTGGTATCCGTCGTTATCGGGACGCATCGAATTGTTCTTTTTCAAGATGGACGCGTCTTAGTTCATGGCACGAAGGACATCGCCGAGGCGAGATCTATTTATCACAAATATTTGGGTTGACCAAGTCCTGGAGCTGGGTAGCAGCCATCATTCTATTTTCTTTTATTATGCTTATGCTTTCGAATCGGCTGGTAAAGGATTAGTCGGTTTGGAGTAAGATCAGACGCAGTCTGCCGAAAAGGTGGGCTGCGTTTTATTTGTCTTGAGAAAATAAAGTCTTTGTGTCCAGGGTGTTCCGTCATGATCGCGAGGTTGAGGATTTCATACGGCAACACCGCCGTTCCTAGGGTATTTGCCAGCATAGGGCGGTAGCGGTCGGTATGGAGCATCAGATCACCGGCGGCCAGGGAAATCGCAGGTAGGCTGGCGCAGTGAGGAGATGCCGTGATTCGCCAATGTGTGCGAGGCGCTGTCGACGCTTGGCATTAGAGGCACCGGGAGTCTGCCGACGGTGGAGGCCGTCCTCCGTTTGCAAGCGGGACAGGCTTAGTGAGTTTATGGTATAATTTTCAAGACTAAACAAGGGGAGATGAGGAAGCATGATGAAATTTGGGAAAATTTTTCTGGCGGGTTTAGCCATGGTTTTGGGGCTTGGTCTAATGGCCGGAAATGTACAGCCCCCCTCAGCCTCTGCGGCTGGTGCAGCATATTACGTGGCCACGAGCGGCAGCGACTCCAACGCCGGAACGAGCGACGCGCCGTGGAAGACGATTCAGTACGCGGCCGACGTGGCTCCAGCAGGCAGCACGGTTTATGTCCGGGGCGGCGTGTACAATCAGAAGCTGAAGATTACCCGCTCCGGCTCCGCTTCGCAGGGTCCCATTGTGTTCACCAACTATGGGACGGAGACCGCTACCATTGACGGCACCGGACTTTCGGTCAGCGGGACCCAAGGGCTGATCGAACTGGCCGATGTCGATTACGTTACCGTTCAGGGGTTGGAAATCCGCAATTTTACGACTGCTTCCAAGAACGCGGTGCCTGTAGGTATTTATGTCCACGGATCGGGCGGCTTCATTAATCTGTCCAACAACAAAATCCATGACATCAAAAACACGGTCACCCCGAGCGGCAAAGATCGGCTGGGCCGGGACGCCCACGGCATCGCTGTTTATGGCACGAAAGCTCCGGCTTCGATTCACGACCTTACGATCAGCGGCAATGAGCTGTACAATCTCGTGCTAGGGTCAAGTGAATCGCTCGTTTTAAACGGCAATGTGGATGGCTTTATGGTGACTGACAACCTCATTCACAATAATGACAACATCGGGATTGATCTGATCGGCTTTGAGGGAACCGCGCCGAATACCACTTACGATCAGGCGCGAAACGGGTTGGTGAAGGGCAACCGGGTGTACAATAATTCTTCCAATAATAACCCATCTTACAAGAAAGACGACAACTCGGCTGGCGGCATTTATGTGGATGGCGGCAAGGACAGCATTATCGAGCAGAACTACAGCTACAATAACGACATCGGCATCGAAATTGCCTCCGAGCATGCCGGCAAAGCCACCAGCAATATTACGGTCCGCAGCAACGTGATATATAACAACCGGCTGACCGGCATCGCCTTGGGTGGTTACGATGATGAGCGCGGCTCAACGGTAAACTGCAAGATCGTGAACAATACGCTGTACAAGAACGATACGTTTGACGGCGGAAGCGGCCAGCTTTTCGTTCAGTACGATACGCAAAACAACGTGATCAAGAACAATATTTTCGTAGCCAGCTCCACGGGTGTGTTGATCTACAATGAATACACCAAAAATTCCGGCAATGTTGTGGATTATAATTTGTATTTCGCTCCGGGCGGCAGCTCGGAAGCCAACTGGACATGGAAAAATAAGGAATATACGGGTTTCTCCGCTTATAAAAAGGGGACCGGCAACGATGCACATTCTTTGTTTATCGACCCCAAATTTGTGAATGCTGCAGGAGGCGATTTCCATCTTCAGTCTTCGTCTCCGGCAATCGATGCCGGTGACACGGACCGTGCCATCATCGGAACGCTGGATATGGACGGGAAGCCTAGAGTACAGGGAGCCGCTGTGAACATCGGCGCCTACGAGTAAGCCTCATATTCAATGAAAAACAGTGCGTACCGATACTATGCGGTGCGCACTGTTTGTACGTTTTTACTATGTTGCTTGTATAGAATCAAAATATTCCGGATTACGTACCGTGATATTCTGACTGGAGTAGTTTTTTTATAGTTAGATATGAACTTGACTTTTAAATTCGAAAATCTCATCAACAGCTTGTTGATACCCACCTGATTTTCGAAACGATTCCCTCATATTTGCAACAGCTTCCTTGAAAGATGAGTGGCTTAACACATGCTCTACAGCTTCACGTAGCTGATTTGCAGTCAAGCTTTGCATTTGTAATTTGATGCCTGCTCCGATATTGGCGACTTGCCCCGCAATGATCGGCTGATCCGCGCTCTGTGGGATTACAATTAGCGGCACCCCGTAATAGAGACCTTCATGGGTGCTGTTCATCCCACCATGTGTAATAAATAATGTAGTGTTTTGCAGTACATCAGTTTGTGGAACATAATTTTTTACGATGAAGTTTTTAGGGATTTCCCCTAAATCAGAAATTTGAATTTTATTCCCAATAGACATAACAATCGTATGATCCGTGTTCCCCAATGCCTCAAAACAAAGCTTATAGAAATCAATGGCTTGGTTAAAGACGGTACCCAGTGAAATATAAATTGGGTTCTTCCCCTTGATTGCAGTAAAATCGAAGTTTTCTTGAGTTGTTCGTGAAGAGATGGATGGACCTACGAATTTATAAGTTTGGTCGAATGCTTCTCCATTAGGTTGAAACTCCTTTGTTGTATAAACGATTGTAAGTGGTGCAGGATTACAAAACACTTCGTAAGGAGAATGGATCTCCACATCATATTTTTCCTTCACCATTACCGTCAGACTTTGAAATTTATCGCTTATAGGTTTAACCATTTCTGCAGGAACTTGTATAGAAAATTGCTCCAACATTTGATCGAATGATGCTTTTGTCTGCGCAAAAGAAGTACAAGAGTTAATTGCAGGAAGCTTAAGAATTTGAGCCAGTAAACGTCCACAACCAAACATGGAATCATGGATAATATAATCAAAATGTTCTCCTTTGATCTGTTCAAGAACACTTGGTATGACGATATCTGCCGTAAGTAAAAGACCGTTGATTCTTTCAAGTAAATAATCTCTTCCACCTGAGATAAAGGCTTGTATAAATTTCTGATCGTCAAATGTCCGCACTGAAGCTCCCGTCTTCTCAATACGCTCCCGAAAAGCTTCAATCGAAAAGTACACTACCTCTTCGCCACGCGAAATAAGCTCTTGCACAACTCCAAGCGTTGGATTGATATGTCCCTCTGCTCCACCATTAATAAATAAAACACGCGCCATTTTTACCACTCCTTAGGCATTCTGTTCTATGAAAAATCTCAAGACTCTAATCACCATATTATTCCTATATTCTGTCGGTTAGTTCAATAAAAAAGGACGCACTGCGCCTTCGCTTAAGCTACGTCCCCCTCATGATATTACCATTTCCAATTATTAATTAGCACATACGCAATTAGCATGTAGTGCTTTAAAAAGATCTATAGCTTAATCATAGCACTCAGAAAACTCTATTATCCATCTACAGTCTTTTTTTATCAAAATGAAAAATAGGTAACAAAAGTATGTTCCAAAAATCACTTTCTCTTGCTCTCTGTTTTATATGAAAGGAATCGGTTATGATGGAAATAGTAACAAGGATTTTAGTAGATTTAGGAGAGCGGTGCGTTATGAGGAAGGAAACGGGTTTTAACGAAATTATTCGAAAAGTACGAAAAGAGCTATTTGGGAAAGGCCCAGAACGCATACATACGACTTTTGTAGATAACATGGCCATCACGATGCTGTACGGTAATTTAACTCCATCCGAAAGGTTTCTGGCGCAAGAGGCTTCCGGGAAAGAGATGGTGCATGCAGCCCGGACCAAGATGGTGCAAAAAATCTATCCCGCACAGTTCAATAAAGAACTGGAGGATTATATGGATTCCCGGCTGCTGTATCTCTTTTCAGATATTAAAGTGGAAGAGGATATCGCCATCTCCGTTTTTGTGTTTGAGGACAATATAACAGCGAAATAGGGCGAGGGTGAAGCTGATTTTTTATACATGATTTTTTCTTCGATATTGATATTGGGACCACTGGTAGAGAATAAAGCATCCGATACAAAAACCTAGAATCGCTACTACTGCTGCTACCAGCACCATCGCCGAGAACACATACGCGACAATGCTCCACTGGAATATAAATCCTACCCAAGCCACCAGCAGGAAAAAGACGGCCAGGAGCTGATTAAATCTTTGCTGTCCCCGATCTTCTTGCATATACGAGGAAGGGCTTTTCTTCAAAAACAGCTTGGCTACCCGCATCACCGGATTGAAATTGAATATGACGCCGAGCAACCCCGCTACAAGCGGAATAGCCAGCACCCAGTATACTCCTGTAATCCAGGTGAAAACTACAGACAACACAATCACCCACTGATTAGCCCTGACCAACGGACGTGGAATCGAGGCTGTGACTTGATTCATATATATCAACCTTTTCTTATCGGAATAAAATAAATATTTAAAATTATTATAACGTAACCTGTGAAGAATAGAAACCTTAAAAACGGAGGAGTCTACATAGATTATGAAAAAAGATGATTTTGGCAATAGAATGAAAGACTATGAGAATGCCTACAGATTAAGTCTGCCACGCCGTCTACCCGTAATTATCAGGATCGACGGTGCTCATTTTCATACCTTTACACGTGGAATGACAAAGCCTTTTGATGAGAATCTAATTTTGGCATTATGGGAGACATGCAAATATCTGGCTCAGAACATTATGGGATGTAAACTAGTGTATCATCAGAGTGATGAAATCTCCCTGCTTCTTACGAATTATGACAAATTAACGACACAGTCCTGGTTTGAAAATAATCTTCAAAAGATGGTGTCCATATCTGCCTCTCTCGCTACAGCCAAATTTAATGAGGAAATCCAAAAAGTTTACCCTGATAAGCCTTTAGCTATTTTTGATGCAAGAGCATGGATTTTGCCCCACGATGAGGTTACAAACTACTTTCTGTGGAGACAACAAGACGCTACTAAAAACAGTATTTCTATGGTGGCCCAAGCCCATTTTAGGCACTCGGAACTTGAGGGATTAAATGGGAATCAGCTGCAGGATAAGCTGTTTAGGGAAAAAGGATTAAACTGGAACGACCTTCCGGTCTGGCAAAAGCGGGGCATTTGTATTACCAAACAACAATATCATAAAGGTGAAGCCGTTAGAAGTAAGTGGGATGTTGATCATGAGACACCCGTTTTTTCGCAAAACAGAGATTATATTAACCAATATGTATATCTAGATAAGGATGTGTGAGATTTGGAGTGTGTCATTTTTATCGGAATTCAGGCTTCGGGCAAGTCGACATTTTATAAAGAACATTACTTCAATACACATATGCGGATAAATCTCGATATGCTTAAAACACGGAATAAGGAAAATATTTACCTTCAAGCCTCCATCGAAACAATGCAGCGCTTTGTTGTAGACAATACGAATCCAACAGTCGTGGAACGGAAGAAATATATAGATGCTTGTAAAAATAAGGGGTTCAAGATTATTGGTTACTACTTTGAACCCAATTTTATAGAATCCATCAAGCGTAATGAGGAGCGCACAGGCAAAGAGCATATTCCTGAAATCGGTATTAAAAGCGTAATGAGTAAACTAGAGATCCCCAGCTACGAAGAAGGATTTGATGAACTCTACAGCGTAATCTCCAGTGAAGGAGCGTTTCAGATCAAAAAGCTGCCGGAAAATCATACAATACAGGGGGGAGATACTTAAGTAAAGCGGTAATTTGCTTTGAGTATTCCTAGGGATATAGAAAAAGCTCCCCAGACGGGAGCTTTAAAATTTATTTCTTATTCATCGTCACATCATGCTCTTTGGCAAGTGTGTTAAGCTGTTCACCAAAATCTCTGAATAGCTTTTTACCCTCGCTGAGCTTGGTATTACTTTCATTGACTAAGTTCAGATCCTGCTTTTCCAACGCATCGATCATCGTAATGAAGGCCTCCTTTTGAGTGCTAACGGCCTTGATGTAGGTTTCGTGGACAGCTCGTACCTCAGGAGTTTCTGTTTTTACGGCTTCTAATTTATCAAGATATTTGGTGTATTCAGGGATAATATCATCTCGTAAAGTATTATATAGTGTTACATCATCTGTGTATTTATCTCCGGTCACGGATTCATACTTTTCAGTTATTGCTTTTTCATCTTGTGCCAAAGGAAGAACTCCATCATTGACATACGTAATTAAATCCTTTTTAATCGGATCGGTAGAGCAGGCTGCCAAAATCGAAAAGCAACACAATACCAACATAAATACGCTAAGTTTTTTCATCTGTATTCCCCTTTTTCTATGTATGTTTATGGGTAATTCGATGTGATTTATAGTCAAAAAGAACTATCCATATTATTTTATTATATCGTATAAATAAGAGAATGGTAGGGTTTTTATGGTAAATTAGTGTCGAAATTAAATTAATAGACCTGCTTTTTAAAAATATGCCACTATGAGAGGCTACTAGGGTAATGCAGATTGAAACTTGAAAGGCTCGCCTTACTATTAAAGTGAGGCGAGCCTTTATTTGTCATGTTCGAAAATAGAAAAGTAGATGTAGGAGGATAAAGTGTAAGGGGTATGTATGGAAGAAGTTGTTTTAAATGGAAAGGAGAAGCCCAATATTATACAGGCTTCGTGAGTGCTGAACTTTAGGGTACACCGAGTGTACAATAATCAGTTCTTCTCTTCCTCAAACTGCAACAAAACGGATATGTCTTTGATATCTAGGGCATGAGCAATTTTCTCAAGCATCAGCAGGTTTACTTCTTGTCGATCGCCACTACTTAGTTTAGAAATTCTTGCTTGTGACACACCTGATAGTTCTTCTAATTGTTTTTGAGTTATGCCCTTTTCTTTGAGTACTTCTTTTAGCTTGATTCTGAGTTTTAACATTCAGAGTGCCTCCATGTATTGTTGACAAAATATGACCATAGGGTTATATTATATTTATGACCTTGTGGTCATAAGATGAATTTAGTTTTTCCCAATCTAAAGGGATGCTACAACATACCTTTAGCTTTGCTATTGCCATTTTACCAGATTTCAAAAGGGGGAAGATACCGTGACTACAAAATTCAAAGTGAATGAACAAGCGATCAAGGACATTGTACGCATGGAACCGGTTTGGGCGCAAAAAGGTGGAAATGGAGAAAACGATCTACACTACTATTATATTATGGATGCCCTTAATCGCAAATGGCAAACCATTGGTATAAACGTCTCTGATGCGATCGAGGTGTTTGAAAAAGGACATAACGATACCTGGACACGCATTTTGGAGCCAGCCCCATTTGATCCGAAACTGACCGCCAACGATTTAATTAACATGCTCCGTATCGGCCCTGATGCTTGGCATGTTCGTAATGCTATGCAAATCATACTGAATTCAGTGGAAAGACGCAATGCATTCGTGAGTCGTCTCGTCAACGTGAACAGAGAGGATATCTGTAAGCTTCTCTACACCATGAAAAATGAATATCTCCAACGTAATCAGCTTTCAGACGAGGTATTTATACATATGTATGGAATGAATCCTGTGGAAGCATTGTCTGTTTATTTTCTGGAGTCGGTAGATATCCATACTCATTGGGAATGGCGAGATGCTGGTGGTACAAGCGAAAAGGCTATTCAGTATAAAAGAGAAGCTCCTTTCATGACGCTAACTCAGGCTATTGAGAGGGCTGAAGGGGAGAGGTATGCCTGTACCTAAAATATTCTAACGTATTACATTCCTAAGTATAAAACAGGGCTTGACTGGATTGAAGATAGGAATACCACACGGATATATAGCAGGTCAAATATAGTATTGGTTGCATTGTATATGGATTGCAAAATATAATAAATAAAGCTGGTGCGAATCCCAAGCGCACATGAAAATCCTGGGTCCTTCGCACCTCGAAAATTGTCGAAAAGTATTGGATCGGCTATCTATCCGTAAAAGTCAATAGCTGATCCAAGCTTATTGGGCATCAGTTTTTGCGACAATGTGTGGAAATGATATCCTATGGATATGAATTACTGTATTTTCGCTGTCGCACTCTATATGAGTGCGTGGATTGAAATAAATAATCTAACATCTGCTTAAGCAGCGCATAAATGGGTCGCACTCTATATGAGTGCGTGGATTGAAATTTCCTCGTCGACCACAGCGAACGTATTATCCTTTTTGTCGCACTCTATATGAGTGCGTGGATTGAAATTTGATACTTGTGAAACTGTTACTTGTTAGCTCATGTCGCACTCTATATGAGTGCGTGGATTGAAATTCTGCTGGCTGCGTAACTGCCGCTGGCTGCTCCGGTCGCACTCTATATGAGTGCGTGGATTGAAATGTCCAGGTCACTAGCAAATAATCAGGCCCGGCTTCCGTCGCACTCTATATGAGTGCGTGGATTGAAATACCTGTATGTTTGTATTAGCAGAGCCCGTCCCAAGTCGCACTCTATATGAGTGCGTGGATTGAAATTGGCCATTTATCAGCAAAGCCCATCCTACGGAAATAGGTCGCACTCTATATGAGTGCGTGGATTGAAATATTTCCCCCATGGCGATTATTTTGTAACTGATCTCAGTCGCACTCTATATGAGTGCGTGGATTGAAATATCCTTACCGCCGAATAAGAAAAACTGGTTGCTTACGTCGCACTCTATATGAGTGCGTGGATTGAAATTGAATGGAGGGGGGACCATAAGCGCCCTTAATAAAGTCGCACTCTATATGAGTGCGTGGATTGAAATTGTACAGGAGGAAAAGACCATATCCACCGCAGCAGTCGCACTCTATATGAGTGCGTGGATTGAAATAATTGGATCATCTCGTTGTTGATGATCCAGATTATCGTCGCACTCTATATGAGTGCGTGGATTGAAATTTTTGTGCTTTTTATAATAAACGGACTTTTTTTCAGGTCGCACTCCATATGAGTGCGTGGATTGAGATGCTCGATAAACGCTAACTTCGCTATCATCACACTGTCGCACTCTATATGAGTTCGTTGATTGAAATCCTTTCGTCTTGAAATCGAATTTGATAGGATACCAGTCGCACTCTATATTAGTACGACGCATTTTCGCCAAGTATAGATACAAATCTTATTTAGACTGGCTCCCTTTTAAATTAAGGGAGCCTTTTTCGTTGTGATTTTTAAATACAGAAAAAGTAGAAAAAGAGAGGCTTCTTCCATGATGCTAACCTCAAGTTATAAAAAAATATCAAAACAGTATCTTCCATTAAAACTAGGATTGCTTTATGATAAAGGTAGACATCCTAGAATTTTACTGTAGTTATTTAGGGAATAGCTGAATTTCTTTAACACATTTGAGAGGAGACTTCAGAATGAAAAGATTCAGAAAAGTGATTTCAGTTACATTAAGCTCAATGCTCCTGCTTTCATTCGGGATGACGGCGAACGCGAGTGCAAGCACAGAGGAGAAGGCGGATCAAGCGATTCAAGCAACTTCTGATGTACAGCTAACAACGGATAAAGAAAGCGTTATTAAACAATTGACGCGTGCGGACAAGCCTGACAGTATTACAGATTCGGTGTACACCATTACAGAAAATATCAACTTGGCGACACCGCAGAAATCTGAGTTGAAAAAGAGAGCTATCCCTTCGCTCAAAGCTAGTTTAAAGTCTGTATCAGCTAAAGCCGTAGCGACAGCAACCTCTGCTACTTATTCTGGTACGATTACGGAAGAGGGAGGCACACAGTTTTTATATCCGATCTATTTGCAGCCGGGTGAATTGTTGCAGGCTCAGTTGGATGGTCCATTTTCAGCACAGCTTGACTATGACTTATACTTGTATGAGTTCGATATGACGACAGGTGATATTAATTCAAATCCAATAGACGTCTCCAATTACGGGACTTATGTTAACAATTATGAACAAGGAGCTGCGTCCCTTCCCGAAAACGTAGGAGCCCGCAATACAGTCGGTTCTGCAAAGGCTTATGCGATTGCAGTCCATGCCAAGAAGGGATCTAGCATTAGTGACCCTTTTTATTTAACTGTAGCCGTAAGCTCCAACTACGATGCCTATGAGCCGGATGACAGTGCCTTTCATGCTTATAATTTTACGGTTAACGACAAAGGCTCCTCGATTAACTTCCGCACCATCCATTCCGGTATAGATAACGATTGGTATCAGGTTACAGTACCGGCAAGCCGTAATTATGATGCATTAAATGTAAAGCTGGACAGTACCTCGGAAGGCTATGGATACAAAGCGGAAGTATATGCAGCACTTACTGGCAACCAGATGGTGCTTCTACCGCAAACCAATCATAATGTTACCCTAAATACAGGAACCTACTATGTACGAGTGTACAGCACAAGTCAGTATTCAGCTGACCATTTGTATACACTAGCAATCAAACCAGTACTTCGGGCTGGAAAAATCGAAATTACTGGCTATAACTCCAATGGGTATTATGATTATCCAACGTATTCTTACGGCCGTCACTTCCGCATTAATGGTAACAGCAACCTTATCGTGAATGGTGTTGTTAAAACAACGGATGGTCAATTCGTTCCGAATGCTCCTGTCACTGTTGTTTGGTTGGATAAGAACTGGACTGAGGGCAGTGGTAATCGTACGAGAACGGCTTCAACGTATACAGATGATAACGGAAAGTTCAGTGTAACGCTTGCACTTCCGGCATCAACAGGTAAAAATGTGGAATATATAAGTGCAATCGGCTCCACACATTATTTTGACCTTACCGGAGTAGCTGCTCAGGTCGATGGAACTTCGATTAGTACAACGGATATTGTGTATCTTTTTGCTTACAGCTTGAGAAATTAACATATCGTTTAATGTAGTTTAATTCATAAGAGTCGCTTTTTTTGAATGGTTTGCTGAGGCTTTCCATTTCTAAGAAGCGGCTCTTCATATTTTTTTCATCAAGGCTGAGCCAATAGTCTTGTTTTCGAATATTACAAATATAAAATGTTTTGCATAATATATTCCAATAGAACCAATGATGTTTTATGATAGAGCCATACAGCCTAGAAATCGCCCTGGTATATCCGGGGAATAGCAGGAATTCCTAAACCATTTGAGAGGGGATTTCAGTATGAAAAGATTCAAAAAGGCTATGGCAGTTATGTTAAGCACGATGCTTCTGTTTGCTTTCGGGATGACTGCGAATGCGAGTCAAAGCACAGAGGCTGCACCGGATCAAGCGATCAAAGCGAAGTCCGATATTCAGCTAACAACTGGAAATGAAGACGTAATTAAGCATTTAACGCGGGTAGACAAGCCAGACAGCGTTACGTCTTCGGTTTATGTATTGCAGGAAAATCTCAACTTTAAGACACCAGAGACAACCTCATTGAAAAGGGAAAACGTTTCTGCGCTGAAGGCAAGCCCAATGGCTGCATTAGCCACAGCCTCCTCTGCTACGTATTCCGGTACGATTACGCAAGAGGGAGGCACACAGTTTTTATATCCGATCTATTTGCAGCCCGGTGAACTGTTGCAGGCTCAGTTGGATGGTCCATTTTCAGCACAGCTTGACTATGACTTATACTTATACGAGTTTGATATGACGACAGGTGATATTAATCCCAATGCCATTGACGCTTCCACCTATGGTACTTATTTTAACAAGTATGAACAGGGGGCTGCATCACTTCCAGAAAACGTAGGAACCCGCAACGCTGTCGGTTATGAAAAAGCTTATGCGATTGCAGTCCATTCCAAGAAAGGATCAAGTATAAATGAACCTTTCTATTTAACCGTGGATGTAAGCTCCCAATATGATGCATATGAGCCGGATGAGAGTGCTTTTCATGCCTACAACTTTACTTTTAGTACGGGGGGATCATCGCTTAATTCTCGTTCCATTCATTCAGGCATTGATAACGACTGGTATCAAATCACGATCCTTGCCAACCGCAACTATGATGCTTTGAATGTAAAGCTGGATAACACCTCAGAAAGCTATGGATACAAAGCAGAAGTTTACGGAGCCCTTACTGGCAACCAAATGGTGCTTCTGCCGCAAACGAATCACAATGTGTCTTTGAATACAGGAACCTACTATGTGCGAGTGTATACAACAAATCAGTATTCACCCGATCATTTGTATACACTTACACTAAAACCGGTGCTTCGGGCTGGGAAAATTGTGATTAACGGTTACGACTCTAAAAACGGCCCGAATGACTATCCATCCTACTCTTACGGTCGCCATTATCGGGTTAATGGAAACACCAATTTAACTGTGAAGGGTGTCGTTACTACAACGGATAATTATCCAGTAGCAAATGCACCAGTGGAAGTGAGTTGGTTGAACCAGAACTGGACTGAAGGTAGCGGGAATCGCACTCGTACAGGCACTGGTTATACGGATCAGAATGGAGCCTTTAGTGTAACCCTGTCCTTGCCGCATTCAACGGGAAGTATTGAGGAATACCTGCCTGGAGCCATCAGTTTTACACACTACTATGATCTTTCAGGGGTAGCTGCCCAAGTGTCAGGTACTTCGATTATAGACACAGATATTGTATACCACTTTGCCTATAGTATTTATGGCGGGTGATGGATGGATTCATAAATAAATCACTACAGTAAATTGTTACCTGAATATTTTATATTTAAAGCCAAGGTAGCTTTTTTCAATATTTGTTCATTTTTGGGACAAGGCATATATTCATTCCATATATGCTTTGTCCGATATATATACAAACAGGGCCACATTGCATTATACATACGCCTCAGATTGCCTGTTACAAACATGACAGGAGGAAATAGGATGAATTTTGGGCCTCTTAGAGCACAACAAGCGGTTCTTAACTCTAGTAGCTTACGGATAAATCCGGCAAGCAAGCAAGGAGTTTCATCACCCCAGCTTCATGAAGAAAAAGTCTCCGGATTTGTTGTTCAAGACTCTGTGGAGATTAGTGAGACTGGCAGACAACTGGCGGAAGGAGCTATTGTGTCACAGGCTGCCAAGTATTTTGGTACAACACAGATCAATGATTCATTAAACCGTGTTTTGGAAGGTCAGCCAGAAGAAGTGTCCAATGCAGTGTACAATATGATTCAATCCAATTTTATCGTCGACGGAACGGTAACGGATGAGAATCAGCGGGCTGTATTGCTAGAGATGGGAGTTTCCCAATCCAAGTATATTGCTGACCATTATATGGAGGGCGATAAGGCCAAAGAATTTCTGGAAACCATGAACCAGATAGCTGGAATTGCTTTGACACGATCCATTGATTCAGAGAGCGGAGATATTAGCTACACGACTCCAACAGATCGTCCGTTAGGTGCTCCTGAGGATTACGTCAAATTGTCGGAAGTGATGAAGCAGGCGGACCCTCAACAATATGCGTCATTCATGAATGACATTAAAGGTGGAGGCAATGGACTGAGCCAGCTGTTAAGTTTTGCGCAAAAGGTCCCTCAACACCCCGATTGGATTAACAAATACAAGGAACGTACGGGACAGACTGAAGAGCTGTTAAATAACACACAGTTAAAGAATCGGTTTGACAAAGCTGATACGACTTCGGCTTCCGCATTTATGAACAGTATGCAAACTCTACTTAAGGAAGCTTCCGCTACTCAGGACTCTTACATGCAGAATATGCGGGGATTTTTTCGGAACTTGGGTGTTCAGGTAGATTAAAACCTTTAAATAATTTTACACTTCTGTTTACATCCTGCTAGGAACGAAGTATAATAGCTTCAAAACATACTCGTGATATTGAGGAAGCACCTCAAACTTGGGCATTAACGCCTTTGTTTGAGGTGCTTTTTCTATTTTGGCCGAAGCGGGTCTGTAAAGCTCTTTGAAAATAAAATAAAGTAAGGAGAAGTGTATGTATCGAAAAAATAAGCGAAAGGCAAGGAAGTATAGCAAGTGGGTGTATGGATTTTTGGCTGTACTACTCCTATTAACGATGATTCCCATATTTCCTGAAAGGGTATCAGCCGCTACCCAAGAGATCATTGGGGGCCCTTTTTGCCAAAACAATTTGCCAGGTGGGGGCGACAGTTGGGGCTCTCTGTCAGGAAGCGGGGTAGGAGCAACGGAAGTTTACAGCGGCATGGGTTCGGCAAGATATACATGTGATGGCAGTGTGCAGCCAACCAATCGTTTTATTGATATTGGCAGATCTATTAAAACTGCTGATTACAGGGTTTTTGTTTACATTGAAGGGTCTTATCATACAGAAATATATGCATCTAATGCTGCAGCGGGGAGCAGCTGGAGACCTGACGGAACGAATTTATATACATGGACTAATGTAACGAAATTCTATGCTGATAGCTTTTATCAGGGAAAATGGGTAGAGATTACTGACTCTATTACATTAAGAGATATTCGGTATTTTAGAGCCATGGGGTACAACCAGCAGACAAGTAATGAAATATCCAGGTTTGGCATCCGTCTCATTCCCAAATCGGACCTGATGCCTATACCGCCTCAGATTCATGCAGGCGCAGAGGGACAGGCGGCTACAGGCTGGACCAAAGAACCCGTAACTGTTTGGATCAACGGGGACGTGGCGCCTGAAGGGCTAAAATACTATGAATATAGCCTGAATGGAGGATCATTCCAGCCATACACAGGACCCTTTACTGTATATGACCATGGCGTAAATACGATCTATGCCAGGACAGTGGACGTAAATAACCAGTACAGTGGCCTTTCCTCCGGGAAGGTACGAATAGACAAGATGCCGCCAACTCCACCCACCATCAGCGCAACGGGAAACAGTAATGACTATGCCATTTCATTGCAGCCAGGAACAGATGATTATGCTGGACTGGCCCATACTCAATTTCGTATGACAGGCGTTGTGAATCAGGATTGGCAAGACTATGGTGGAATGTTTCATGTGAATAAAGATGGCAAAAGCACGATTTATGCACGGTCTATAGATAGCGTCGGTAATATGAGCCAAGAAGTAAGCAAAGAAGTCATCATTGATAAAAAGGGGCCGACTGCTCCAGTCATCCGGGCTAGTGAGGCAGGTCCAACGGCCCGTGATGTGAATATTGCCATTGATTCAGGAAGTGATCCTGCAAACGGAATTAAGATGACACAGTATCGTCTGAGTCCGACGGAGGAGTGGCAGACATACCTTGGCGTCTTTACATTAACCGCTGAAGGGAATTACGAATTGTCAGCACGGACAATCAATAACCTTGACGTACCTGGTCCAACTGCGACTCAATCGGTCATGATAGATCGAACCAAGCCAACGCCTCCAGAAATTACATTTTCCGAGGTAACGATGCCGACCCGCTATACCAATAAGCCAGTGCAATTTGCTTTATCAGGTGCGACGGATATTACTGCAGTACATTATGAATATCAATGGGGTTCCGGTGGCTATGTGTCTGGATCATCGGGAATGTTAAATCGCTCCGGTATCGTAAAAGTGACTGCTCAAGCTGTAGATGAAGCAGGAAATCGAAGTGATCCGGTGTCTGCAACGTCTTATATTGATTTGGAACTCCCGACGGTCCAGCTGACGCCGAATTCGCGTGAATGGAAAGATTCGAGTATTGATGTGGAGATACGATATACCGACCAGCATTCGGGGATCGAACCAGCAACAATGCAGTATAGAATCACGAACAGTCCTGATTCACCCGAAAATTGGGATACAGCAGCCAATACGGCAATCCGGATGAATCTTTTAAATGAAGGTGAATGGTATGTTCATGCCAAGGTTAAAGACCGAGCGGGGAACATTTCTCAAACGGTCAGCGGTGCACTTCGCATTCAAAAGCAGCCCGAGCCGATTGTGCTCTCAGCGACATCCATACGAAACACAGAGGCTGATTTGCAATGGACTCTTCCATCCGGCTTTAATGATGGTTACGTCTATACCATCCGTAATCTAACAACCCAAGAGGTTTGGGAGGTTGCGCATCCGACAAATTCGTTTACAAATAAAGGGCTGCAAGGAGGACGACAATACGAATATGAAGTGCGTGTAAGTAATCATGTAGGAGGCAATGCGTATTCCAATCGAGTCCATGTATTAACGCTGCCTGATGCACCCGATCATATCAGGTTAAAAGCTGTCTCCCATCATCCGGCAGGAATCCTAGCTGACTTTCCCCCGGTTGCTTCTGCTAACAAATATAATATGATAGCAACGGACGTAAGTACGGGAGAAGTTATATTTAGGGATACGGTTACACAGGATGTTTATAATCCAATTACGGGAATGAAGCCTGGTAAATATTACGATGTTTCTGTATCAGCTATGAATGACACTGGAGAGGGTGCGGCAAAGCATGTCTCTTTCTTGAGCCTGCCAGACAGCCCAGCCGGATTCCAAAATGTAACTGTAAGAGAAGATGGAGTCGAATTGAAATGGAACGATGTAGTCACAGCCACATATTACGCCTTGGAACGAGACAACGTATCGGTTTTTCATGATGTGTATACGGAATTCACAGATACCGGTCTTCAGGCGGGAACAGAGTATGCTTATCGCATTTCGGCTGAAAATACAACCGGATTCGGAGATTATGCTCACCTGGGAGTTATCACATTGCCGGCTCGAGTAACTACGCTGGCGAGTGTTACGAAGGATGTATATTCCGTTGGTGTAGCGTGGCAAGATGTGCAGGGGGCTGACGGTTACATTTTGAACGTGAACGATGAACCGAATATGCGGGTTCCCCGGGGTATCCATTCTTATACTTTTGAGGGCTTGCCAGCGGGGAGGCCTGCAAGTATTCGAATCCGGGCCTACAATCGAAGTGGTATAGGTGAAGATGCAACTATCAATGAATTGACACTACCTGTTTCGGCAGTACAGCTTGCAGTAGTAGATGTTGGGGAGCATGAGGCTACATTGAAATGGGACCCGGTTGATGGAGCAACTCAATATAAGGTAACGATCAACGATCAGGATTATTACAGCACCGAGCCTTTTGTAGCTGTATCTGGATTAGAAGGTGGGAAAAACTACACTTATCAAGTGAGCAGCGGTAACAGTAGTGGTTTCAGTCAGCCAGCGTGGGGTGAACTGCTGACACTTCCGCCTCAGGTGCAAAATGTCAAAGTTACAGAACACGGGAATGGCCAGATTTTGCTGAGCTGGGATGAAGCTAAGAGCGCTTATCAATACGCTGTAATCCGCAGCGATACGGGTGAAGACTTAGACACCAGAGATGCCCATATTAAGCTCTCAGGTATCCAACCCGGTGTGATTTACTCGTTTGGCATTCAAGCAATGAATACGAGCGGTGCAGGTGACATAGCCCCCTTTACGTATCGTGCGTTGCCAGATGGAATACCAGACAACAGGTTAATTATAAAAGACGTCACAGATACGAATCTGGTTGTTACGTGGAAAGAAGCTCCAGGCGCGGACGCTTACAATGTATATCAAAATGGGGCACTTATCGGTCATACGACCCATCATGAGTTTGAAATAGACGGATTAGACAGTTCTACAGTGTATCGTATTACCGTCAACCCAGCTAACACGAGTGGTGAAGGTAAGCCGACAGAAGCTGAAGTAGAAACGCTGCCGTCTCCAGATTTCAAATTGTTGAAGACGGAAACGACGAATAATGAGTTTATCATCCATTGGGAGTCAGAGCATTATAATGATATTTTCGTACTCACCAGTGAAGGAGGCACAGAACTATACCGTGGTAAGGAGCGAAGCTTTATCTGGAGACAACTCAGAGAGAAGCAGCTGTATACAGTTCAACTCTGGGCAGAAAACAGTCAGGGAGAACGCACAGAGGCAAAGCAGGTGAACGGTAAAACTACGGGGAATCCTGTGGACACAGGTGGCGGAGCAGGAGGTACGGGGGGTGCAAAACCTATTCAGCCTGTTGTGAAGGAGCAAATAGAAACAGAGCTCATTCAATCCCCGTCAGTTGAGACGAAGTCCAATCATTTTAGTGACATTGATCGGGTATTTAATAGAGATAAAATAAATGCACTTGCTGATCTGGGTATCGTGAAAGGGACGACCCACACGCTTTTTGAGCCGAACAGATCTGTAACACGAATGGAATTCACTTCGATGCTTGTCCGTTCCCTGAAATTACCGCTCGAAACGGATGTGACTTTAGGCTTCGAGGATATCGATCCATCAGCGTGGTATGTTGAGTTACTCAAAACGGCGATTAAAGATCAGGTCGCTCGCGGGTTTAGCGACAGAGAATTTGGCCCGGATCGGGTCATCAACCGTGAGCAGGCGGCTAAAATGGTGAATAACGTTATCAAGGCTACACCACAACATGAAAGCAGCGTATACTCAGATACCTCTCAAATTGTGGAGTGGGCCAGAACGGATGTACTTGGTCTAACCGAAATTAATTTAGTACAAGGATATCCGGATGGAAGCTTCCGTGCCAAACAGGAGGTCACACGTGCGGAAGCGGCTGAGATGATTTATAATATGCTGCAAATGAAATAGAATGAATCAAGGGGCGGCTGTGTGAGTAACGGTAATAATTGAGACTGATTTGGTCAATAGCAGAGACTTTTTTTGGTATATATTTGATACATTTTTATCGCCAGTAGAAACAAAAAACCTTGTTTCTACTGGCTTTTTTATGTTTTGTTCAGATATCGAAAGTATCATTCGCATATATAACCATACCAAAGTGAGTCGAGCAGCAGCTCAATGTGCATGGGCTTGGGCATTTACAAAAGATTTACTCGATCATGGCTTTCTCATAATACTGGACCTATATATTGTTAATGAAAACAACAACAACGACGCATAAAACCACAAAAAAACACAATCGGGAAAGAGGGTAATCATGAAACACTCATTAAAAAAAGCTTTGACAGGCGGTCTGGCACTCACTTTACTGGCAAGTGTACTTACGGCCTGTGGAAATGTAGGTAATGAGGCGAATGCAATTAATGAGCCTGTTAAGGAACTTACTCTTGCAGAAATGGAAACAAAGGCAAAGGAAGAAGGCAGCATTGCAAGTGTAGGGATGCCGGATTCTTGGGCTAACTGGAAAGAAACTTGGGAAGAGCTAGAAGCTAAATATAACATTACTCATTCAGATACAGATATGTCCAGTGGAGAAGAAATAGCAAAGTTCAAAGCAGAACAGAAGAGTCCAACTGCCGATATTGGTGATGTGGGTATTTCATTTGGCCCTCAAGCTGTAGCACAAGGAGTTACACAGCCTTATAAGACTTCTTATTGGGATGAGATTCCTTCTTGGGCAAAAGACGACGAAGGCCATTGGATTGTGGGTTACCAAGGAACACTTGCGTTTTTTACGAACAAAAGTAAAGTCGCTAATCCGCCTAAAAGCTGGGAAGATCTTAGAAATGGAGATTACAAGGTCATTGTCGGGGATGTAATGACTGGTGCACAGTCCCAGATGGCTGTACTTGCGGCAGCTATTGCTTTTGGCGGGGATGAAACCAATCTGGAGCCGGGTATTGCTTTCTTTGAGGAACTTGCTAAAAAAGGACGTCTTTCAAGTACAGAAGCTTCCGTAGCAAACATTGAGAAGGGTGAGGTTGAAGTTGCTTTGTTGTGGGATTTCAACGCATTAAATTATCGCGATCAGGTAGATAAAGAAAAGTATGATGTGGCGATTCCTGCTGAGGGTAGCGTTGTGAGTGGATATGCTACCATTATCAACAAGTATGCACCTCATCCCAATGCGGCCAAGCTTGCTCGTGAATATATTTTGAGCGATGAAGGACAAATCAATCTGGCAAAAGGCTATGCAAGACCTATACGTGAGGGTGTAAAGCTCCCGCAAGAAGTCGCTGATATCTTACTACCGAATGAAGAGTATAAAAATGCGAAACCAATCACCGACTATAATGCTTGGGAAAAAACGGTTGAGACGCTGCCACAACAGTGGCAGGAGCGTGTATTGGTATATATGAACTAATCTAGTTCTTTCGAATTTCATTAATTTTTTATGGAAGAGGGGCGTCTTTTGCAAACCGGGGAAAGGCGCCCTGTTCTATGTCAGGAACAAAGGAGACACCCATGAAACAGAAACCCAGATTGGTCATTCTCGGATTGGTTCCGTTTATAATCATGGTCGCGGCTTTTCAGTTCGTCCCGATATTATCTATGGTAACAGGAAGTTTTCAGGAGAATGGAGGCCACGGTTTTACATTTAGTCAGTACACAACACTTTTTACAAGCGTTTTTTATATGCAGGCATTGAAAAACAGTGTAATTATATCATCATATTCCAGTTTGATTGCAATTGTGGTAGGAATCATCAGCGCTTATTGTATTACACGGTTTGCTCCAGTAGTCCGTGATAAGCTATTAATGTTGTCCAATATGACCTCGAATTTTGCGGGTGTCCCCTTGGCATTTGCTTATATTATTTTGCTAGGCAACAACGGAGTGTTCACCCTCTTGAGCCAACGTTGGGGTTGGGATGTGCTTGGTGATTTTAATTTATACAGTTGGAGCGGACTGGTGTTGATCTATGTTTATTTTCAGGTTCCACTTTCTTTGTTGCTACTGTATCCATCTTTATATGGTATCCGGGAACAATGGAAAGAAGCAGCTTCTTTACTCGGCGCGAATACTTGGCAGTTTTGGCGGACTGTTGGATTGCCGATTCTCGCACCTTCCGTTTTTGGTACTTTGGGTATTTTGTTTGCCAATTCGATGGGTGCTTATGCTACAACATATGCGCTTGTAGGAGGTAATTACAACCTTCTTTCAACCCGCATCGGTTCTTTGGTTGCTGGAGATGTTGTCAATAAGCCAGAGCTTGGGAGCGCGCTGGCGGTTGTGCTCGCCTTGACGACACTTTTGGCTGTGTTCTTGAATCATAAGATGGCTAAAAGATCTGAATTATTCAGCAGCACAAGGGTTATCAAGTCTTCAGCTAAACGTGTAAAGCGTTCATCTATTAGGGCTGAACTGAAAGGAGAAACAGGATAATGGCCCGAAGCGAAACAAATTTGATGCCCCGTTTCTGGGTGACATTGCTTATGATCTATTTGCTATTGCCCCTTGTGGCTACAGGACTATATGCTTTTGCGGGCAAATGGGAAGATACTTTGTTGCCTGATACATGGACACTCGAGTGGTTTCGGCAAATGTTCAGTGACATACTGTACTGGGAAGCATTGTGGCGTTCCGTGTATCTATGTTTAACCAGTGTGATAATCACGCTAGCTGTAATACTGCCAGCTGTGTTTGTTATTACGGTATACTTTCCACGCTTGGAAGTTTTACTGAAAAGCATCGCTGTGCTGCCATATGCAGTTCCTGGAGTGGTTGCAGCTGTCGGATTGATCCGCACGTATTCCTCCGGTCCATTTGCTATCTCTGGAACTTCCTTCTTACTCATCGGTGCTTATTTTGTAGTTGCTTTACCTTATATGTATCAAGGGATCAGCAACAGTTTGCGAACCGTGTCAGCGGTCGAATTGCTTAATGCAGCAGAGCTGCTTGGAGCAAGCACGGCCAGGGCATTCTGGACTGTCATCGTGCCCAATATCTGGCCAGGGGTTTTGATTTCAACGCTCTTATCCTTTTCAATCCTGTTTGGTGAATTTGCGCTGACCAACATGTTAGTAGGTGGACACATTAAAACAATGCAGATTTATTTGTACGAACGGATGAATGAAAGTGGCCACACAGCTAGCGCGATTGCGATTTCTTACTTTGTGTTTATACTCATTATTTCTGGCGTATTTATGAAGCTTGGGACAATGGTGCGTGGAGGAGCGGAAAAATGAACGCATATTTAGATTTGCAAGGAATTAATAAGACTTACGGCAATTCTTCTGTATTACATCAGGTTGATCTGAATGTGGAAAAAGGAGAGCTTGTAACCCTACTCGGACCTTCAGGTTGCGGAAAAAGTACTTTGCTGCGTTGTATTGCTGGTTTGGTGGATCTTGATCAAGGTGAAATTTTGCTGGATAAAAAAAACATATCCAATTTACCTCCACGAAGCCGAGAAATTGGTATGGTGTTTCAGTCCTATGCTCTTTTTCCGAACCTTACAGTGCGAGGGAACATCGAATACGGCCTGAAAATTAAGGGTTTGAAAAGCGCTGAGAGACATAAACGTGTGGAAGAATTGCTGGCCATGGTTGATCTGGAGGATCGGGAAAAGCACTATCCAAATCAGCTTTCTGGAGGACAACAGCAACGTGTTGCGTTGGCGCGCTCGCTTGCCATGCAACCTAAGCTGCTTCTATTAGATGAACCACTCAGTGCGCTAGATGCAAAAATTCGCAAAAATTTGCGTGCAGAAATTCGAAATATTCAAAAAAGGTTTCAAATGACAACTATGTTTGTAACACACGATCAAGAAGAAGCACTCGCTATATCAGATCGTGTATGCGTAATGGACAAAGGACGAATCGTACAGGAAGGAACTCCTGAAAACGTGTATTCTGCTCCCAAGACGGAATTTATTGCCCGTTTTATGGGCAATTATAACGTCTTAAATCCAAAGGAAGCAGCTCGCCTTTTCCAATTGGACAATCTTGAACAGGTGAGCTATGCAGTCAGACCAGAGGCGATTTCTATCCAAAATGATCAGCGCATAGTAGAAGATACAAAGTGCTACGTAACCGGATACGTTCGGTCCGTCGCAATCCTTGGCAATGTAATAAGATATACGGTTTTGTCACAAGAGATTCTCTTGACCGTAGACGTCTTGAATGATGGTCGATCTGCGATCAGTGAAGGAGAAGCGATCCGTCTTGAGCTGAGTCGCTCCAGTCTTCTACAGCTGGATAAGGAAGGAGCTTAATAAGGTGTCAATTTCCTCTGAAGAAAGAAAGCGAGTCATTCTTGAAGAACTGAGATCAGAAGGTCAGGTGCGAGTGCTCGAATTGTCTGAGCAATTTTCAGTCTCAGAAGAAACGATCAGACGTGATTTAATATTGCTTGAGAATGAAGGTATTGTCAAAAGAGTTTATGGTGGGGCCATCCGGGCAGTTACTGATATGTACGAGCCGCCTTACTTACAGCGACAAAATGTGAAGAGGACAGAAAAAGAAATTATTGGACGAAAGGCGGCTGAATTAATCGAATCTGGCGACACGATAGTAATTGATGTCGGAACGACGGCTCTCGAACTGGCAAAATCAATTACCAATCGGGAGCGTCTTACGGTGCTGACCAATTCGATTGCTGTCGCTTATCACCTTATGGAAGCTATTAATGCCCAAAGATTCTCGGGTAATGTTATAGTGATTGGCGGCGATCTCAATCCTGAGCAGCAGTCTCTAACCGGTTCATTGAGTGAGGAGGTATTGTCCAAGTTTAGGGTGAATAAAGCTTTCGTTTCAATTGGCGGAATATCACCCCAGCGTGGGATCAGTGATTATGACGTGAAAGAAGCCTCTATGTCACGTTTGATGATTCGGACGGCTGCACACACAATCGTTCTGGCAGATGATTCTAAAATTAATCGTGAGGTATTCGTTGAAATTGCACCTCTTAATTGGGTACACACGGTGGTCAGCAATGTTCCACAACCTGACGAGTGGAAAAGTTTCCATAATACTAAAGGTTTACAGTGGATTGAAGCAAATGGAAAGGGGGATCTATGATAATGAGATTTGAGAACAAAAAACTGATCGTGGTAGTATTGGATGGATTAAGGTACGAGGCAGCTAAAAGGTGCATGGGTTATATGGAGCATTTAGTGGAACAAGGAATTATGTTTTCACATAAAGTGCGTTCGGAGCTTCCTAGCAATTCAAGGCCATTATATGAAGTTTTGCTAACTGGGACCCCGGCTTGTAAAAATGGAATAACTGCAAACAATATAACGCGGTTGAGCCGTGAGAAAAGTGTTTTTCACTTGGCCTCTGAAAATAGGATGACGACTGCCGCTGCGGCCTATCATTGGGTTAGTGAACTCTATAACAAAACCCCATTTAATCCGTCATCAGATCGTCATCAGCACAACTCAGACTTGCCGATTCAGCATGGCATCTTTTATTATGAAGATCATTATCCGGATAGTCATCTGTTGGCAGATGCTGAATATTTACGTACTGCCTATGATCCAGATTTCTTATACATTCATTCGATGAATATTGATGATATTGGTCATAAGTATGGAGGAAGTAGCAAGGAGTATTCGGCTTCAGTTAGAAATATAGATACTTTGCTGGCTGAAATGATGCCAGAGTGGCTTCAAAAGGATTATTGGATTATAGTGACTGCTGATCATGGTATGAATGATGAAGGGCAGCATGGAGGAACTACAACAAATGAACGTTTCGTTCCCCTTTATATAAACAGCAGTATGATTCATGAAACCTGTGGTGATCAGGTGTTGGCACAATTAGGGATAGCCGGTTTGATGTGTCATTGTATGGGGGTTACACCATCATCGTCTATGAAGCAACACACCTTGGTGTCAAACCTAAACTAATGCTGTAAGGAGAAAGGGACTTTTATGAAAGTTGATATGCATTTTCATTTAGAGGAAGGGCCTTATTCGTCCAGATGGTTGGCAAGAACGATTGAAGCTCTCAAGAATACAGAAGAAGATAACGGGGAGTTCGTAAAGCATAGCAAAGCGTGGGTAGAACAGCTAGAAACTAGGCTAAATGATCGTATGAAGAAAGGAAGCTTCAGTGAGGAGTGGCTGGACCGATATCTGAAGACTGGCCGTAAGCGAGGTATTACACATTTTGGGCTGGTAGATCACCTCTATCGATTTAAGGAATGCAGGCCTTATTATGAAAGACATATGCTGCTGGATGACAGCCCGGTCGGGAGAATCCAGGAACTGTGGTTAAATCAAGTGTGCGTATCCTCTCTGGATGAGTTTGTGACGTTTGTATCCAAGGCAAAAGAGAATCGCTCGGATTTGTTGCTTGGAATGGAGGCAGACTATTTCCAAGGCGGGGAGACAGAACTGAAGCAGCTGCTTGAAGGTTATGATTGGGATTACGTCATTGGTTCGGTTCATTTTATTGATGGCTGGGGGTTTGATAATCCAGACACCAAGGCGAAGTTTGAAGGAATGGTTCCTTTAGCTATGTACAGAAAATACTTCGAACTTTTGAAGCAGGCTTGTCGCACAGGACTATTTGATTTTATCGGACATCCAGATAATTTAAAAGTATTTAATTTCCGTCCTGAACGTGAGGAAGAACTTTTGCCGCTTTATCATGAGGTGGCGGAAGAAATGATTCGTTCGGGTGTGGCCACAGAAATTAATACAGGGCTTGCCTATAGATACCCAGTTGCTGAGAGCTGTCCTAGCCCACTGTTTATATCTGTCTTATCGGAACATGGTGTCCCACTTACTTCTTCTTCTGATTCACATTTTCCTGATGATATTGGTAGCATGTTAGATGCTGCGTCCACATTGGCATTACAAAATGGTTATACCGAATGGGCGATTTTTAAAAATCGCAGAAGAGAAATGGTTCCAATCAAGTAAATTGAAGCAGTCTGCTCCCGCAGGCTGCTTGTTTTCTTAGACATGAGTACGTATTTTAATTGTCATTACTACAACAGATGAGATCGGGGCGGCGTTGACCGGCCCCTTTTGTGTGTGTACTGACCTTATTCTGCAATAGCGGGGTTTAAATTGGACGCTCTGTAGGCAGGAACACCATTGATTAGGGCGGTTCTTAACTCAATATATCGTATACCATAATATGAGGTTGAACTATTCAGCCCAGATGAAAGTACAGTGATTTTATAATATTGAAAAGGAATTTCATTACTAAATTGGTAGGTTGTTTTTGCAGTAGTTGGCAAGGTCTCGACTTGGCCTAATCTAAACCAATTTACTCCGTCGTTAGAGCCATGAAAAGAGAATGAAAGAATAAAGGCTCTGAAAGTGGGCTGAGCCAAAAGGATATCATTGATCGTTTTACCTTCATCTAATTTGAAGATAATTTCTCCACCTTTGCCGCTTAAGCTGCTTTCCCAATAGAGATTATTATCGACTAAAACATTTTTCGGAAAGGTATTTTTGGAATCTCCGTTGGTTGAAACATTTTCCTCTGCAATAACGACAGGATTCATGAAAAAAGAGTAATTTTCTGGATTTTGATTGAATTTTGTCATGCTGGATTTCCTCCATTAGTTGAATTCTTTAGTTTGTAGATGATCGTCTTCATAGCTCCAATTGAAAGGAATCTAAACCCGGGTTAGATATAGCACCTCATTGTTTTTACTTGCACACGAGCACAAAGCTGTGTATACACAATTCTTGTTTGGATACGATTCATGACGACACATAAAGTATAAGTAAAGATGGCGTATCCTTAACATCCATATGGAACAGTGATTGCCTCGTGCGACAAGTTTTTTTGTTTTTCTAAAATGAATAGTTAATTACAATACTGCAAATAGGATATCATTAAGGAAAATTTATCTAATCACAACCTGTGAATATGCCGATATTTCATCTAACATCTGAAGAAGTCGCTAAGATTGCAATGGCTATGGGAAATGAAAGTGATAACAATTGGTGTGTAGTCATCATTCTTATCTTTAGGGAGGTGATTCTGTGGGCTGATACATGAAGATAACCCGAAACAAAATTTAAATTGAATGGAGGCGTTTTATATGTTGAAAAAGAGCAAGGGCATTAAGCGTGGAGCATTTCTGTTATCTATTATTGTATTATTTAACCTGATTTCATTTTCTTCTTTTACAGAAGTTTCAAATGCAGCAGATTCGTATCCTTACCAGGCCATGAGAATAGAAAATGTCAATAAAGGCTGGAATCTTAATATATTGGGTTACAGTAACAATTCGGAAGTCAATGTGTGGCCGACAAGAGGCGAAAGCAATGAAAGATGGAAATTTTCGACGACAGACGGAGTATATTTTAAATTGACCAACGAAAGAACAGGACTGCTGCTTTCTCCTTTAAATTGGTCGGTCACTGAGGGCAACCCCTGTGTGCTGTATCAGGACTCCAATAGGGACGAGCAATTATGGAGAATCATTGGTGTGGACAAAGATGTGAATGGTGATGATCTTACCTATCGAATTGTCAACAAGGCTAACAGCAATATGGCGCTTATGCTTAATCTTGATACAGGCAAAACCATGCTCGGGAATTATAAAGGAAACTCCACACATAAGTGGAAACTGGTTTCCGATGGACTGGTTGGCTTTGCCGGACATGCCAAGGATTTGAATGGAAAAGACAAAACAGGAACCATTGGGGGACTACTAGGTAAAACCGTATTTGTAAATACACTTGCTGAGCTCAAGGAAGCATTGCTTGATAAAAATCCGCTTACCATTGTGATCTCCAGTAATATAGACAATGCCAATTCAGAAACCTACGATCTGAGAATCGCATCCAATAAAACCATCATCGGCTCTTATGCTGCCAACAGGCTCACCGATCCACGTCTGAGAACGGATGATTATTTTAAAAAAGAAGGCGTAAGCAATAATATTATTATAAAGAATATTAATGTAGAGGTTAAAAATCGAAGAGATGTAGTAGCGATTGCTGTCTATGGGTCACGGAATGTTTGGATTGATCACAGTACCTTTAGATCGAGTTTGGGGATCGACAAGGATGAGGTGGGTAAATTTGTTTGGGTTAATACCAGCACTTATACTAACACTGATCCCGACTACGTTACTTTGTCATACAACAAATTTTCTAACCGCTATTGGACGATAGCCTTTGGCACCACATCCTCATTAATCAAAAATAACGCCACGGTCATGTTAAATTATTTTGACTCCTGTGTACGGAGAACGCCTCAGTCCGGTAATGGTCGTCTGCATGTGCTGAACAACTTAGTTCAAAGAACACTGCCAAGCCGGGATGATGCCGGTTATGCTTCCATCATTGGCGGCGAGGGCGCACACGTTTACTCCGATTCCAATCGCTTTGACAACTTTAAGAAAGCATCCAGCGGATACTGGGATACAGAGATCACCATTGATCCTAAAGCTTTTGTAAAAGATGTGGGCTCCTACACCAATAAAGGAGAAGTATCCCCGGTTGCCAAGCCTTATGCATTGCCCGCTCCCAATGGAGCAGCAACCTCCTTCGATCCAAGTTCAAAATATAGCTACCCGATTATAAAAGCCTATGATGCCAGTGGAAATGATGTAAAAAGATTCAATATGGCTTATACGGGGGCAGTTAATAATGCTTCTGATCTAAAATATATACACTTTCCCGAATTTCAAAAATATCTGAAGTAAGATGAACGAGCACTTCTACTATCCGTACTAGATATACAAGATGCCGTATGTATTGCCTGTTTCCGATACGAAAGCTGGAAACAGGCTGTTTTCCAAAATAAAAATGAATTGTTTATGCTGAACCTGTTCTGCGTATCTTCTGATCCATTATCCCTTCTGCTTGTAAAATTCATGGTACAACTTCATCAGCGCACGCTTTTCAATCCGTGACACATACGAACGCGAAATCCCGAGCTCTCGGGCAATTTCCCGCTGTGTCCGTTCCTCTCCTCCGGCTTCCAGGCCGAATCGACCAATCACCACTTCTTTTTCACGCTCATCCAAAATATCCAGGTTGCGATAGATTTTACTCTTTTCGATTTTAAGCTGTACCTTATCTACTATATCGTCTGTATCGGTGCCCAGGATATCAATTAAAGTAATTTCATTGCCCTCTTTGTCCGTTCCTATAGGATCATGGAGAGATACGTCTTTGCGTGTTTTTTTCAGAGATCTTAAATGCATCAAAATTTCATTTTCTATACAGCGAGCTGCAAATGTTGCCAGCTTTGTGCCTTTTCCGGTCTGAAAGCTTTCGATGGCCTTAATCAGCCCGATGGTGCCGATGGATATGAGGTCCTCCAAATCTTCGCCTGTATTATCGAATTTTTTCACAATATGGGCCACCAGACGCAGGTTGTGCTCAATGAGTGTGTTGCGGGAATGCGCATTGCCTTCGGCAAACAGCTTTAGGTGTCGTGCTTCCTCTTTCTCGGTTAATGGCTGCGGAAAGGCGTTGTTTTTCACGTAAGAGACGAGTAACGTCAATTCCTTGATGAACAGAGCTATAGCGCTAAATAGTCCGGGCACGGATGACACCTCCTGAGGTAGTTGCGAACTTACCAGCCTTTGTTACTCACCGGGCTTACGGTCTGTTTATTGTATGTGGGCAGGTGCCCATCCGTGCCTGTACTCCTAAAACTGCCGCATAAACAATTTATGGGTCTATCCTATACGAGTACATTGCTGAAGTTTAATTTTTGTGCAATGACGCTATGAGAGAATTTGATTATACTTAAGCTATTCTAATAGTGAAGAGCGCAATAGATTCGAGGAGGAAATTAATGATTTTAGTCAGTTCGTGTTTGGCAGGCATGAAGGTGCGATACAACGGGACGGATAGTCTGGATGTACATATTCAGAAGTTGGTGGAGGAAAAGAAGGCTATGACGATTTGTCCTGAGCTATTGGGGGGCTTTATGACTCCGAGAGAGCCTGCTGAAATTGTTGGAGGGACGGGAGAGGACGTGCTGAACGGCACAGCCAAGGTGGTCGAATTCTCGGGCAACGATGTCAGTGACATGTACATTAAAGGTGCATACGAAGCTTTACATATAGCAAGAGAGGTTAACGCCACCCTAATTGTTTTAAAAGAAAACAGCCCATCCTGCGGATCAGCAGCCATTTATAATGGGGCGTTCGAAAACTGTAAAATAGCGGGTAACGGAGTAACGGCGGCTTTGTTAAAAAAAGAAGGTTTTAAGGTGATATCGGAAAAACAGGTATCGGAAATCCTCCTGCATCAGGAACTATAATGGAAAATCAAGCGTCTTGGCAGCTTGCAGGCTTACCACCTGTTTGCGCAAGACGCTTGTTCTGTGAACCGCTATTACATTGGTTGTTTCATTCACACGCATTATTTAAGCTTCAATGCTAAAATCCCTAGATATTCCTTAAGGGCTGTTCCGGTCGTAGACATGGCTCCGGCAGACGGTGTGAGCTTGGCGGCATATAGCGACACATTTAAACTCGCCAGATAATCGGTCGGATAAGGTGTGACCTGCATGCCTGCACGCTGAAATTCCAGCGCAGCACGTGGCATATGGAAAGCAGAGGTCACCAGAA
Organism: Paenibacillus peoriae KCTC 3763; assembly: GCF_000236805.1. Taxonomy (GTDB): domain Bacteria; phylum Bacillota; class Bacilli; order Paenibacillales; family Paenibacillaceae; genus Paenibacillus; species Paenibacillus peoriae. The sequence goes on from NZ_AGFX01000011.1 coordinate 185,087, forward strand.
TGGGATTTGTGAGCTGATGCTGTTTCAATATTTGAGACGTAAAGGCGGCATTTTGCTGGGTGTTCAAGGAACGATTTTCGATCAGGATATCCTGGGCCGGAATACCGAGTCCGAGAAGCTGCCTTTGCGCAATATTCGCTTCATTACCGCTATCGCCAAACACTTGCCCGCCGGAGAATAGAATGGGCAGGCCTGTTGCTTCGTGCAACCGGGCCGCAGTGAGTAGCCGGTTGGCCGCAGATCCCAGCAGATTGCCTTGGCCATTGATGTCCGGTGTTCCCTCTGTGGCTCCGCCTCCCAGTACGACAATGACATCCCCTTGAATGGTGCGAGGCTGTGGATACTGCTTTTCCAGACTGCTGATGAGCAAATCTCCAACCCAATTGGTAGAGGAAGCATATAGCAGCAATGTGACCATGAGCAGCACGACAGCAGGTTTACGTGCATGTCGCCACAGCCAGACTACAAGCCCAGCCATGATGAGAATAAATAAACCGGGAGGGAGCACGAAGCTGTACAAAAATTTGATGATATAAATCAAGTGCAGACAACCTCCTATCCTTATAAGCTCTATCTATCTTTTTGGTATATTGTAACATAGGCAAATGCCCGGATTCCTCTGCTTGAAGACCGCACATATTTTGTTTGATAAAATTGTTTTATAGGCGTATTATATAGAGCCTAATGATTTTTCATAGAGGAGCGAGAGCATCATGGGAGAGTTGACGACAGCCAAGCGAATAATGATGATCGCGCTGCTGGTTGTATTATGGGGCATTTCCTGGCCCATTTATAAAGTGGCACTGCAATTTACGCCTCCACTTTTGTTTGCAGGGCTACGTACATTGCTTGGAGGCTTGTTGCTCGGGGCGATTATAGCGCCTCGATGGAATCGCGTCCGCTGGAAAGAAAATTGGCGGGTATATGCCATTTCCGGTATTTTTAATGTGGTACTGTTCTATGGTCTGCAAACGGTGGGACTGATGTACGTACCTTCCGGTTTGTTTTCTGTGCTGGTCTATCTCCAGCCCGTGCTGGTCGGAATTTTTGCATGGATGTGGCTGGGTGAGGCAATGTCTGGACTCAAGGTAACCGGATTGGTCATCGGATTTTTGGGCGTTGCAGCCGTCAGTGTCGGAGGATTTTCAGGGCATGTGGCAGTGGCGGGTGTGATCATTGCCATCATAACAGCCGTGAGCTGGGCATTGGGAACGGTATATGTGAAAAAAGTAAACCAGCGTGTGGATTCACTGTGGCTGGTTGCCTTTCAATGTACACTGGGAGGCATCGTCTTGACGGGAGCCGGAACGGTGACGGAAAGCTGGTCAGACATTGTATGGAATATCCCTTATGTGTCAGGGCTGATTTTCGGTACGGTACTGGGAATCTCATTTTCCTGGCTGCTGTATTTTGCACTTGTCAATTCGGGAGATGCGAGTAAGGTGGCGTCTTATACGTTTTTGGTGCCGGTGATCTCGGTGTTACTCAGCTCTTTGATGCTGCACGAAGCGATCACGGCTTTTCTGCTCATCGGTCTGATCTTGATCGGGCTTAGCATTTATTTGGTTAATCGCAGAGCAAGAGTAGTACGACAAGCTTGAACACAATACCAAATCGTAATGTAGTAACACTAATGAGGTAACAAGCAGGGCCCTGCACAGGTAGCAGGGTTCCTTTTTATATACCGGCAGGGGCATAGCCAAGTCAGCAATGGTTCCGCTTGAGTAACGAATTCAATTGGTTGAAGGGGTTTCCTCCCTGGGGTGTTGGTTAAGATTAAGATATGGATGACATCATACAACCAAACAAAGAAGGGAGAAGCGGACTATGTCACGCAAATTGTTGATTACGGGAGCGGCGGGTACAATTGGAAAAGTATTGTATGAAGGGCTGAAGCGTGAAGGAAAATATGAGATCATCGCAGCTGACTTGAAGAGGGATGAAGAGGCGGGAATTGTGGAAATGGATATATACGATGCCGTACGGCTGAATGAGCTGACACGCGGAGTGGACACGGTGCTGCATTTTGCATGGATCAAGGATGAAGGGGATTTCCTCGGCAAAGTGCTGTCTGGCAATGTAAGCGGAGCCTATAAGCTGTATGAAGCGGCGATACAAAATGGGGTAAAGCGTATTATTTTCGCCAGCTCCAATCATGCGACAGGATTTTATAAAGTGGGTGAGATCATCGATGTGGAAGACCCCTACCGACCGGACAGTTTTTATGGCTTGAGCAAGTGCTACATTGAGCTGTTGGGCCGATTGTATGCTGATCAGGGTAAAATATCCTCATTTAACATTCGGATTGGCAATCTTCCGGGAGATGATCGACCTCATTCGGAGCGTGCTACGCATATTTGGATCTCCGAACGCGATATGCTCCATCTGACCGTCTGCTGTATTGAGGCCCGTTCGGAGATGAGCTATCTTAATTTGTACGGCACATCCGCCAACACAGATAATTATTATGACATTGGCTACCTGGAAGAGCTAATCGGATATAAGCCGCAGGATAATGCAGATGAGCTGCTGAAGCAGGCGAAGATGACCGGATTTCGGGTGAAACAGGACGAGACCGCTTTTCAGGGTGGACAAAAGGAATAGAGTGAGGCGCCTATCTGGCGCCCTATATTACACAATACTTCACAAATATCCGAATTGTTCACTCCCTGGGACACTCCTTTGTTCACGAAGCATGCAAGGCTTCACTTTCCATTTTGAATGCGCTTACATAGAATAAGGTCATACGACGGCGGTGCCGCAAACCATGCTGTCGGTAAACATACACAGAGGGGGAGTGACTCACATTGAATCAACCTTTACCTAAGAATTCCGCTATGCTTGCCACAGATTCCCATCTGAACGAGAGGAGGCTGGCAAGCGGCAGGAAAAAAGGATTTTTCCATGAATTGATTCGCAATCGAATATTATTTCTGATGCTGCTGCCGACCTTGGTGTTTTTCTTCATTAACTCTTACATTCCAATGGTGGGCATCTATTATGCATTTACCCAGTTTGACTTCAATACCAGCTTGTTCGATGCCAAGTTTGTCGGACTTCAGAATTTTCAATTTCTATGGCAATCCGGCACGCTGACGAAGTTGACATTGAATACGGTCGGATACAACGCAGCATTTATTTTATTGGGCAACGTGTTAGCGATTGTTCTCGCTATTTTGCTGAATGAGCTGCGGGGGCGTTACTTTAAAAAGATCGCTCAATCCGTGATGTTCCTGCCTTATTTTGTTTCTTTCGTTATTCTGAGCGTTATTGTGTATAACATATTTAATTATGATAATGGCTTTCTGAATACGCTGCTGCTGCAATTCGGCGGTGAACGTGTGGATGTATACAACAAGCCGTGGGTATGGATTTTTCTGATTATCCTGTTCTATCTGTGGAAAAATCTCGGTTACAGCATGGTAATCTACCTGGCAGCGATAACGGGGATCAGTGACGAATATTATGAGGCGGCAAAAATGGACGGTGCCAACATTTTTCAGCGAATCTGGTACATTACCGTCCCTATGCTCAAATCGACGTTCGTCGTGCTGCTGCTGTTTGCGCTTGGCAGTATTATGAAAGGACAATTCGATCTTTTTTATCAATTAATCGGCAACAACGGGGTGCTGTACAATACGACGGATATTTTGGACACTTATGTGTACCGTTCGTTGAAAGTAACCTTTGACGTGGGGATGGCTTCGGCCGCAGGTGTATATCAGTCCTTGTTCGGCTTTGTATTGATCATGACCGTGAACTATATCATCCGCAAGCTGAATGACGAATACGCCTTATTCTAGAAAGGAGGACCCAAACGGATGGCGATCAAAGAGGATGTATACACTCGAATTTTTAAAATAATCTCTTATACGATCATTATTGTTGCTTCTATTGCTTGTTTACTCCCGTTTTTACTTATTATTTCGGCCTCACTGACCAGTAACGAGTCGATTATCAGGGATGGATATCACTTTATTCCACAGCAATTCTCGCTGGAAGGATACCGGACGGTGTTCACCTTTCCAGAAGAGGTGCTGCGGGCATACGGAGTGACGATTTTTACCACTGTCGTGGGCACGACGCTCGGCCTGTTCCTGATGACGATGGCAGGCTATGTGCTGGCACGCAAAGATTTTAAATACCGGAACGCATTTTCATTTTATATTTACTTTACGACGCTGTTCGGGGGCGGGCTAGTACCCTGGTACATTATGCTGACGAAGTATTTAGGGCTGCTAGATACGTATACGGTGCTTATTTTCCCGGGGCTGATGACTCCGTTTCTGATCATTCTGATGAAGAACTTCATTCGTTCCTCCATGCCGGAAGAGCTGTTCGAGTCCGCTAAAATTGACGGTGCGGGTGATTTTAAAATCTACTACCGAATTGTGCTGCCTTTATCTACGCCGGGCATTGCCACTGTAGGGCTGTTTTTGGCGCTGGCTTACTGGAATGACTGGTTCTCATCCTCACTCTTTATTAATGATCCGCATAAATATCAATTGCAATATTATCTGTATAATGTAATCAACTCCATGCAATTTATTGCCCAAATGGGGGCAGGTACGGGCGTATCACTATCCAACGACATGCCGACCGAGTCGACCAAAATGGCAATGGCTATCGTGGTTACCGGGCCCATTTTACTGCTGTATCCGTTCATTCAGCGTTACTTTGTCAAGGGCCTGACCATTGGTGCGGTAAAAGGCTAAGGCAGCATTCATGGGCTGGGATGGCATGACGTGTCGACGTTGTGCCATCTTAGCAGCACTTTTTGTAAGCGTTTTATTTAAACGGACAGCCATTTCAAAAGGAGGATTCACATGACATTTACAAAGAAAAGAAAACAACGCATGTCCATCCTGGTTGCAGCAATGGTCATCATGGCGCTATTGGCAGGATGTGGAGGCGGTAGCGGGAACAGCGCGCAAAAGGCAAACGGAGAGGACGATAAATCCCAAAAAGTACAGCTGCAATTTTATATGCTGGGTGATGCTCCAAAGGATCTGCCAGCCGTTGAAGCCGAGATCAATAAAATGGCGGAAAAAGATCTGAATGCCACCGTCAAATTTAACTATACGACGTGGACGGACTGGGACCAGAAGTATAAGCTGTTGTTGTCTTCCGGTCAGCCGATTGACCTGATCTTCACTGCAGACTGGACACAGTATCAGGCCTATGCCAAGAAAGGCGCGTTCCTTCCGCTTGATGATTTGCTCCCGAAGGCCGCACCTGCCCTGCAAAAATTTGTGCCCCAGGACATGTGGGATGGCGTTAAAATCGGAGGTAAAATTTACACCGTGCCTGGCACATACAAGGAGTATGTAACAAACGGATTTGTATGGCGTGAGGATTTACGCGCAAAGTATAACCTGCCTAAGCCTACGGATATCAAGAGTTACGAGGCATATATGGATGGTATCCGCCAGCATGAACCTAATATGAAGCCGGTCTCGCTGAACAGCGATATTAAAGGGAACCTGCATGACCGCTATTCCGAATTGGTAACCAAAAGTGTGGGAGCTCTGCCTTATGGCATCGGTATCAAATATGATAAACCAACAGAGGTTTACAAGTATTGGGGATCAGATGAGCAGAAAGAAGAGCTGAATACCTACAAACGCTGGGCTGAAAAAGGATTCATTCCTAAAAATGTACTGAACGTAAAGGATACGCTTCAGGATCAAGTGACTTCCGGTAAAGCTGCGAGTATTTTCGGTGATAATCCTACCCGGTTTAATGATATGGTCATAAAGCTCAAAGCGTCTCATCCGGACTGGAAGCTCGATTATTATCCGTTCCCGCTGACGACGGGGTTTGCAACTCCGGTGCATCCGATTCATAACGGCTTTGCGATTCCGAAAAGCAGTCCTAATCCGGCGCGCGCATTGGCCTTTTATGAAAAGCTTGTGACGGACAAACGCTATAACCTGCTCACACAATATGGTATTGAAGGCAAGAACTATGAAGTCAAAGATGGTTACTATCAAATGATGGGTAATGGCAGCACGAATGGTTTTTCACGGGAAGGCATGAACAGCTGGGCTTGGCGTAATCCGGAGTACATGCTGTTTGATTCAGGTTTTGACCGTGTGAAGAAGATTTTTGCCGACCTGGATAAAATCCAGAAGCCTGATCTGTTTACCGGCTTTGCAGAGGATTATACAACCTATCAAGCTGAAAAAGCGGCTTTGGAGCAGGTTGAGAAGCAATATCTGTATCCGCTCCAAGCTGGATTGATTGACAATGTAGACCAAGGTTTGCAGACCTTCATGCAAAAGGCAAACCAAGCTGGCCTGGAGAAAATCCAGACGGAATACACCAAGCAATGGGAAGCCTACGTAAAGGAGAAGGGCATTAAATAGTTTGCAAGCTAAGCGAGATTTCAGAAGCTGTTATGTTATAATGAAGAAAAGCAAGCCTCCAGAAAGTTGGAGGCTTGCTTTTCTAATATTCGCTTATTTTTGGAGGGATTGACGTAGGCGGTGTTTTCTTTGAGAAGTTTGAAGTTTGCAGGGGAAACCGCTGAAAGTAGCGGAGAGGGCGGAACGATTGCGTACAAGCGTCAGCGGTCGCCTTTGTCTCCGGATTTATACCGCTAAGGGAAAATCCAAAAATCCGGAGACAACAGCGATGGGAGCAACGTTCCGTTCTTGGAGCGGCTGTACATAGCAGCATCTAACTAATTACGCCTCACTTATTGCGCATTCGCTTTAGAACGACGGAAATCTGTCGGCGTTACGCCCAAACTGCGCTTGAACATGCGGTGAAAATAAGAGCTGCTCGCAAATCCGGTTTGTTCTGCCACGTCAGCCACTGACCAGTCGGTCTGCTCCAGCAGCTCACAGGCTTTGCGAATGCGCAGCTGTTGAATGACGTCTACGATGGTGGACATCGTTTGTTGCTTATATAGCCTGCTTACATAGATCGGCGACATATCCAGCTCTTCCGCAATCTGATTGAGACAAAAGTCGGGATCAGCATATGCTTGCTCAATTCGTTCATTAATTTGTCGTACCAGTCGTTCCTGCTTTGTATTTCGTTTATCCGCCAGACTAGAGCGAACATGATCAAAGACCAATTGGTAATGCTCAATAAGATCCACTGCGGTCTCTAATCGATCCGGGGATGGTAATTCAGGCTTGGATTCCACTGCAAATCCATTGCGCTCGATCATATGCCGAACGGCATTATTGACACTCATGATGAGCCGGGCTATCGCTACCTTAACAGTGGAAAACGGATATTCCTCCATCTGCATCAGCAAATCTTTAAACATGCTGTGAGCATCCTCGATATGACCGGATAGCAACGTATCGAGCATTTTCTTTTCCTTATCCATCGGGTATACGTAAGTATTCTGTACATCTTCGTCAGTTGTGTTTTGTGCGTTAATGATGCAGCCATGGCCGTGAAAGAATCGGTGCATAGATGCTTCCTGCACCTGACGGTACAGCAAATGCAACCGATCCGGCTGACTCGTGATGGCGCTATAGGTGAGCGATACACTCAGCTTCAAATATTCAAAGCAGGCTTCGCGTATTTGGCGCAATAAGGTCTCCAGCAGTACCGGGTCTGTATACTCCGCGGGATCAAGAATATTGAGCATCAGCAGGATGCTGTCCTCGTCCATATCAACGGTTTCCACCCGGTACGTCTGCCCGCATATTTCAGAAGCAATATTCATAATGGCAAATTTATAGGGGAGAAGATCAGGGCCGCGTTCGTTTTGCCATCGGGTATACTCATCGATTCGAAATAGTACAAGACGGTAATCTTTGTCGAACTGGAATGTAATTCCTAGCTCACGCAGCCGTTCTGGCTCTTCTCCGCCAGGGAGCAATTGGATACCCCGAATAATATTCCGCAAAATATTTTGCCGAATCGTGTACATGCTGTTGCGTTTCTCCGATTCCAACGAATTCATATGGTTAACAATCTGGCCGATCGGTGTATACAGCATTTTGGACAGCAGCCACGAAGCCACAAAGCCTGCGAGTGCAATGATGGCGGCTATCAGGAGCATGGCATTACGAATGACACTCGCCATTTTGATAACGCTTTCATACAGAGTGACACTAATATACTGCCAGCCTAGACCATCCGGAGAGGTGTAGGAAATAAGTGATCTTTTACCATGAAAGTCTTCTACAAAATAGCCTGTTTCCTGTTTTTTGACTCGTGTGTGCAACCAAAGCTGCTCTTTTTCGTTCAAAGCTTCTTCTGTCAGGGTTGTGCCGGACAACAGTCTGCTTTGATCATCCAAAATATAAGCAGTTCCACCTGATGGCGGGCTTTCCGCCATTTCCTTGTTCATCCAGGACGCAGACACATTCACAATCACGGCCGAATTCATGGCTTCATTCGAGCTGATTGCGTCATAGCATAAATACGTATAAGCTGCGATATGTGTGCTTGCTTGCTCTGCTCCAGCCACGGAGTCTGAGGCAGACAGCAGTGGATACATGCGTGGGATAGGTGTGAATGGTTTATAGTCCTGGTAATGATCCAGTACCCGAATGATATCTGTGTCCACCAGCTCATTTTTGCTGAATAACCCATTTTGGCCTCGTGAGGACGCAATGTAGAAGGTTCTGCTTTTGGGATTATACACATAGATGGATTCAATATACGGCATCGAATTGAGATAATTATTTAATTCAGTCATGGCAGCGGTTACATCATATACATTGGGCTTGGGATAATACAGCAACTTGGACAGGGTACTGCTGCGATACATTTGAAACGCCAGCGATTGAGCGATAGATGTCATGTTAATGACCTCTTTGCTTCTCAATGTCAAGCTGCCATGATTGGCCTCGAACGCCTGCTCCTTTTCTACCCGAATATAGTAGAAATAATACACAGTGGTAGATACCAGCAACGTTAGCGTGATACATAATGTGATGCTGATCAGCAATTTGCTGTGAAGCTTGTGATGCTTTTTGAAATTGCTCATGTGGAGAGGCCTCCTGTCTGTGTGCACATAGCTGTACAGTACACCCTATTTATGTATTCATTATACGTGTGTTGCTGTGAACAGGACAGTGAACAAACCGATTTTTTGTGAAAAATCGTAACTTTTTCGTAAAAAGACCGGGAACACCTTACGCAGATTGGACCTGCGTCGGTTCCCGGCCAGATTGTCAGTTCAGACGGAAGTAGGAAAGCTGACGGTGGTGGAATCAGTTAGGGAATTGCACGTTGCCTTTAACGATATAGGCTCCGCCTGAGCCGTTTTCCGCTAGAGCTGGAATGGTATCGTTCAGTACGACACCCCGAATGTCCGTAATCCGGATTTTGAGAGGCTGGTTGCCTAAATTATTGCCCAAAAAGTGGTTATAGTCCTGTTTTTCAAGATTGAGCCATTGTCCATTCTGTTGGACCTCCATTTTCAAGACCGGGTATTTATGATTGCGTACTTGAATGGCTGCCCACCATCTGCTGCTGCCTTCTTTAATGCGGTAGGAGACATTGCCGGTAACCGGAGCCTTGACAACCTTCCACGAAATATTGATTTTTCCATCAACCATATTGCCGATCTGGCTGAACGAGTTTGGAGACAGATCAAGCGCGCCGCTTGGACCTTCAGGATAAAGATCCGTTACATATACGGTCGTTTTCCCCTTGGGGCCTTGAACTTCCAAATAGGCGCCGGCTAATGCAGCCTTGATTCCGTTATAATTCAACTGGGTGGGGTTAAGAGCTGTAATTTTGGCATCCGAAGGAATGGGGTCAAGCAATAATGCCCCTCCCGAGTAACCTGATCCTGTATAGGTAGCATATCCCGAATATGTATCATTCCAGGCAGCTGAAGCGGGAAGAGCAAACAAAACAAGACTGAGCAATGATGCCACACCGACAGTTTTAAACTTGCGGAACGCAGATTTTTTTTGCATAATCATTTCCTCCTTGTTCAATTAATAGATTTATATAGTAAATATAAACACTATATTACCTAATATTTCAAATTACGCAATAGGCCTTTAAGGTAAAAAAATATATAAAAAATATTTGTTAAGATGGGCATAGGCCATATGGCGTGTTTTTTGAGAAGTGGCTAAGCTGTGCTTTTTTTCGCAGACTGATCATAAAACAGGTGGTAGACTCAGAAAGATGTAGCTTGATAATAGAAGGCAGAGATAACTGGAGAACGATAAGCATAAAGAGGAGGTCTTTGAGTATGGGAGCAAATGTCTTTTATGTACCGCCAGTAAACTTAATGGGAAGAGGCTGTCTTGGGGATCTGGGACCGTTATTGCAAGAGAGAGGATTTTTGAAAGCGCTTATCGTGACAGATAAATGGCTGCGCCGAAACGGGATTGCAGATCGGGTAATCGCTGTGCTGGAGCAGCACAGAATTCCATATATGGTGTATGACGGAGTCCAGCCTAACCCTACCTGTGACAATGTTCACAAAGGTGTTAAGGTATTTCAGGATCATCAATGTGATGTTCTCGTCTCGGTGGGAGGCGGATCGCCTCAGGATGTGGCCAAAGCTATTGGCATCATTGTTACAAACGGAGGACATATTTCAGAATATGAAGGCGTTCACAAATCCAAGCAGCCATCCGTTCCGATTGTAGCGGTGAATACAACCGCAGGGACTTCCAGCGAGGTCACGATTAACTATGTCATTACCGATGAGAAGCGAAAGATCAAAATGGTTATGGTTGATAAAAACAGTTTGGCTTCCATCTCTGTCAATGATCCTGAATTAATGGTGGGAAAACCGGCTGAATTAACTGCAGCAACAGGTATGGATGCGCTTACACATGCGATTGAGGCATTGGTTACTCCTGGAGCCTATTCGGTTACGGATGCCACAGCGTTAGCTGCTGTCGAACTCATATTCCATTATTTGCCTGAAGCTGTGGAGAACGGTCAAAATATCGAAGCCCGCGAAAAGCTTGTATACGCTGTTTTTTTGGGAGGGCTGGCCTTTAATAATGCGGGCTTGGGATATGTACATGCGATGGCCCACCAGCTTGGTGGTGTGTACGATCTTCCGCATGGCGTGTGTAATGCGATGCTGCTGCCCTATGTCCAGGAGGCCAATGCACAGCATGTTCCACGTAAATTCAGACCCATCGCCAAGGCGATCGGATTTTCTATCAAAGGGCGAACTGACGAGGAATGCGCTGAGTTTGTTGTGGATGCCATCCGTGGTTTGTCCCAGGAGGTCGGAATCCCGAAACGTTTGTCTGAGCTGGGAGTAACCGATCCGGATCTCAATCTGTTAGCAGACCATGCGATGAAAGATGCATGTGCACCTGGTAATCCATTTCAACCGACCAAAGAAGAAGTTATTGCTCTGTTTCAAAAAATACTTTAAAACGTATGTTTGTACTCGAACACGAATATTTGGACTGGGACTTTTGACCGATGTCCTTTAAATAGAATAAGCGAACTATTGTTCTCCTTTTGTTTGTCGTATACAATCGAATCATGCTGATTTAAATAGAGTGTTGAACTCTGTTGTATGCTGCAACGAAAGGATGTTATGCACCATGATGGGAAGAGCCCATTTGATTATTGGAACCGGGGTCTCCCTGTCGGTATTAGCTTTGAGTGGACACGAAGTGACTCCAGCTGCCGTGGCTGCTGCTGTGGTCGGTTCACTGTTGCCGGATATTGACGAACCTAATTCGATGCTTGTGAGTCGTGCATTGCCTACGAAAATGCTTAGACTCGTGCAGCTTCTGATGATTGGGGCTGCCGGCTGGGTATTTTTCACCCGTATGGCCCCGCCGCCGTGGAATCTTGTGCTGGCTTTGCTGATGATTAGCGCTTCTTTTATGCCTTCACGATCCATGCGCAAGGTCATTATCTTTTTAATTGGTATCGGCTTAGCCTGGTACGGGGAAGCATATACGCCGTGGAATTACATTGCCGGGTGTCTGCTGATTATTTGTACACTTGTCCCGCACCGGGGCTTAACACACACGGTGTATGGAACAGCGGCATGGACTGCGCTGCTGTACGGTACGACCCGTTTGCATGGGGATAGCATATGGCTGGCCGGAGGTATGGCGTACTTGCTGCATTTGCTGGCTGATTCCTTGACGAATAACGGTATTAAACCTTTGCCGCCGTTCAAATGGAAGCTACGGTTTAAGCTGATGAGCACCGGAACCCGCAAGGGGGCAAAGGTAGAGAGCGTCTGCATTGCTTTAACGACCGTGCTCGTTATTATTGCTTTGCTTCGCTATAAGCAGCTGATTTGAGGGGGTTCGATCCCTCTAAACCAAAAAACAGTCAAAACACATAAAAAGTGTTCTGGCTGTTTTTAAGGATATAAGGTGCTTAGCTTTATTTTGTAAAAGTTTGAGCTGTCTACAGATTGAACCCCTTATGCGCGTTCAATAATGGTATTCAGCGTGGTACGATCCAGATTTTGTACCAGCTTGACGATCAGCTCTTTGGCTGCATCGTAATCATCGGTGTGAATAATAGAAGAGGAAGTATGGATGTATCGTCCGCAAATGCCAATGACGGTGGAGGGTACGCCAATTCCGCTCAAGTGCACTTGACCTGCATCTGTTCCTCCTGTAGAAATAAAATATTGATATTTGATTTTGTGTGTTTCCGCCATGTCCTGTACATATTCTACGATCCCGCGATGTGTAATCATACCTGGATCAAATACCCGCAGCAGGGCGCCTTTGCCAAGCTGCCCGTATGTATTCGGATCTCCGCCCATATCGTTGGCAGCACTGCAATCCAGTGCAAAGAAAATGTCCGGCTGAATCAGATGGGCCGCTGTGCGTGCACCGCGCAGTCCCACTTCTTCCTGAACCGTAGCCCCAGCATACAACGTATTAGGAAGTTTGTTCTTTTCCTTATGCAATGCCTCCAGCAGTTCAATCGCCAAGCCCACACCATAGCGGTTATCCCATGCTTTAGCCATGATTTTTTTGGGATTCGCGAGTGGCGTGAATTCACAGATCGGTGCAATGGCCGTTCCAGGTACGATCCCTAGATTTTGCGCTTCCTGACGGCTGTCTACGCCGATATCCAGATACATATGCTTGATGTCCATAGGCTTGCTGCGTTGAGATTCATCCAGCAAATGGGGCGAGACAGAGCCGACTACACCGATGACTGGTCCATTAGGAGTCAGCACCTGAAGACGTTGTGACATGATGGCCTGACTCCACCAGCCTCCAACCGGCTGAAAACGAATCATTCCATTTTCCGTAATCCCGTTCACGATAAATCCGACCTCATCCAGATGGCCTGCGACCATCACACGGGGTCCACTCTCTTCACCGCGCAGAACACCAAAAAGACTGCCCAACCGATCTTGCACGATTTCGTCCGTATAACCGGATATCCGCTCTTTCACCCATGCCCGCAGCTCTCGCTCATGACCTGGAATGGAAGGAAACTCCGTTAAGGTTTTAAACAATTCCAATGTTTTTAATTCCATGTTGCATACCTCACTTCTTATTAATTAACCAGTGGTCGCATGTATTCAGTATGAATGCATTTGTACGGAATGTCCACGAGATCATTTTCCTGACATAACAATTCCCCATAAAGCTAATAATGATAAGGACTCAACAATCCGAAACCGCCAAGTGCGGAATTTACGTCAAAGGGGTGGTGAATGATGCCAGCTAAATCAGGGCAACGCGGTTTTCGTACCAATACGTCCCCGTTGTCCATAAATGAGAAGGACTACCAGAGTGTTTCCCAAAAGCATGAACCTTCCAGAAATTTATTTGCCAATTGTGTGCGCGCTTTTCTGGTTGGGGGCGTCATCTGTGTGATTGGGCAGGCGATTCAGGAGGCTTTTATGGCAGGAATGCACCTTTCTGCCAAAGATGCTGCTGCACCGACTTCATCTATGATGATCTTGCTGGCGGTCATATTAACCTGCATCGGGGTTTACGATAAGATTGCCCAATGGGCGGGAGCGGGAACCGCTGTACCCATTACAGGCTTTGCCAACTCGATGTGTTCAGCGGCATTGGAATATCGTTCCGAGGGACTGGTACTCGGAGTGGGCGCAAATATGTTTAAGCTTGCAGGCTCGGTTGTCGTATTCGGGGTTGTGGCCGCATTTGTCGTGGGTGTTATATATGCCATCCTCGGTTTGGGGGGGCATCACTAATGAAAAGACAGGGAGGGCAAACCTGGAAGTTTGAGTCGAGACCGCGCATCATTGGGAGTGCAACCGTTGTAGGCCCGGATGAAGGTGAGGGACCGTTATCCACAGATTTTGATTATATTTATGACAATATCGAAATTAACGAGAAAACATGGGAAAAAGCGGAACGCAGATTAATTGAGCATTCTACTGAGCTGGCGCTAATAAATGCCAATTTAAACAAAGAGGAAGTGCAGTTTTTTATCAGTGGTGATCTGATGAATCAGATTATCAGCAGTTCCTTTTCGGCCAGCAAGCTGGCCATTCCTTATCTTGGTGTTTTTGGAGCCTGCTCAACCTCAATGGAAAGCTTGGCTTTGGCCGCGCTTATTGTGGATTCTGAGGCGGGCGACTACGTGTTGGCGGGTACGACCAGTCATAACTGCACGGCGGAGAAGCAGTTCCGCTATCCTACAGAATATGGGTCACAGAAGCCGCCCTCAGCTCAGTATACCGTTACAGGCTCAGGTGCCGTAGTGGTGGGACATGCCAAGACAGGCACAGTGGTGGATTGTGCTACTATTGGACGCGTTATGGATATGGGCATCAAAGACCCTTTTAACATGGGCGGAGCTATGGCTCCGGCAGCGGCGGATACCCTGTTGTCTCATTTTCGGGATACAGGCCGGGACCCTGGATACTATGACCTCATTGTAACGGGGGATTTGGCCTCAGTGGGGCTGCCGATTGCCAAGGAGCTGCTAAAAAAAGATGGATATGATATGAATCAGACGGAATTTAATGATTGCGGTTTACTGATTTACGATATCAATAAGCAAAAGAAAGTGATTGCAGGCGGCAGTGGTTGCGGATGCTCGGCTGCGGTAACCTACGGGCATCTGTTAAAGCGGATTGAAAAGGGAGAACTGAAAAATGTACTGGTTGTGGCAACCGGGGCTTTGCTATCTCCTTTGTCCACACAACAGGGGGAAAGTATTCCCTGCATTGCACATGCTGTAGCTTTCGAAGCGGGAGGACAAGTATGATATATCTATGGGCTTTTTTAGTTGGCGGTGCCATTTGTGTCGTGGGCCAGCTAATGATGGATTGGCTTAAAATGACACCGGCACATACGATGAGTACGTTGGTGGTAGCAGGTGCCATTGCTGATGGCATCGGGATCTACGATCCGCTTATCAAATTTGCAGGAGCAGGTGCGACGATTCCAATTACCAGTTTTGGCAACTCACTCGTACACGGCGCCTTAACCGAATTGGAGAAGGACGGATGGCTTGGTGTCATTACAGGGATTTTTAGTCTGACTAGTGCAGGGATTTCCTCGGCGATAATTTTCTCTTTTCTGGCATGCTTGTTTGTTCGTCCAAAGGGAAGTATATAATTTAAATATGACATAAGTGAAGTAAATAAGTATATACGTGAGCCCTTCGGTCTGATGATCGAAGGGCTTTTGGATATGCTGTACACACGGCATGACGCGAAGGAAAGATGCATTTTGAAGGATATGGGAAAGGAGTTAAGTGTACTCTGTGCCCGCCTTCATGTACAATAATAGGAAACATGTTGCTATCTAGGAGGTTTACTGAGTTATGCCCGTACGTCAAGAATCTGCGCAGATTGTATCTGCAATCCGTTCGAATCTGGAATCATGCATATTAGGAAAATCCTTTGAGATAAAATTATTGCTTACCGCTATGCTGGCGGGTGGGCACATTCTGATCGAGGACGTTCCGGGTACGGGAAAAACGCAAATGATCAAGGCTCTTGCCAAATCCATGCGCGGTGATTACCGCCGTGTCCAATGTAATCCTGATATTCTCCCAAGTGATATTACGGGGGTTTCCATATTTCATCCGCGGGATGAACGTTTTTATTTTCGTCCAGGTCCTGTGATGACAAACATTTTGCTGGCGGACGAAATTAACCGCGCCACGACGAAAACTCAATCGGCTCTGCTGGAAGTGATGGAAGAGCGCAGTGTGACCGTGGATGGGGAAACACATATGTTGCCTCATCCTTTTATGCTGTGTGCGACACAAAATCCGATTGATTTTGAAGGCACTTATATGCTGCCGGAAGCGCAGTTGGATCGTTTTATGCTCAAAATCAGCCTGGGCTATCCTGATATGGAGACAGAGCGAAATATGCTGCTTCATCATCAGGTGGGTCAGCCGGCAGATCGTCTGGAGGCTGTAGCCCATATGGAACAGATTGCTGCGATCCAGCAGGAAATCCGGGAGATCTATATGGACGAGGCAGTGACGTCCTATTTACTTGATATTGTACGTGCGACGAGAGAACATCCATCGATGCTGCTGGGAGCCAGCCCGCGGGCAGCGCTTGCTTTTGTAATGGCCGCCAAGGCGTACGCTTTTTTGGACAACCGTGATTATGTGCTGCCTGATGATGTGAAGGCACTGGCACCATATGTGCTGACGCACCGTTTGTTGCTTCGTCCCGAGGCGCGTCTGGATAGCTCGAACGCCCAGTCCGTACTTCAGGCTATTCTCCGGCAGGTTCATGTACCTGTACGGATGGAGCGTTCTTAGGGAATGAATATGGTCAAAAGAAAACGCAGGGTTCCCCGTCTGTCCGGCCGCATCTGGCTTCTGATGGTCATATGGGTGGTCTGCCTGCTGTATTTGTTGTTTCAGGGCGGAAAAACGTCAGTGATGCTGTTGTGTATGGTTACGCTGATGGGTGTTTATTTATGGATTGTTGGTCTGAGCGGGGTTCGCCGTGTTCAAGGCTCACGGCAGCTGTCGCATGGCTCGGAGTTTGGCGAGCTGCTGCATGCGGGAGATCAGGTGCATGTAAAGCTGAATCTGCGTATCCCCGGCTTTCTTCCGTTGCCGTATATCATTGTCCGCGAGGTGCTCAAGCGACATACAGGCGAGTCCTGGTCGTTTGAGGACAGCGTCATTCCCAGTCTGAAGGGGAGCGGGCAGCTTACATTCCAGACTCCTGCTTTAGAGCGGGGGAGCTACTATTTTGAGGAAACCGAATGTGTCAGTGAGGACATCTTCGGCCTGTTAGAGCACAAAGGCAGATTGAACGCACGAGGTGAATTTCGGGTACTGCCCCGAACGGTATTCATCCCGTATTGGCAGGTGAATGATCGTCGCTCAAGGATGTCCGGGCCGCAAACGGTTCAAACTCGAACACGGCGTGAAACGACGCAAATTAACGGTGTGCGAGACTATGTATATGGAGACCGGTTTTCACGTATCCACTGGAATGCGACTGCTCGTACAGGTAGCTGGAAATCCAAGGAATTTGAGCATGAAACAGTCCCCAAAACCATGCTTGTACTGGACCTGCAAACGAAGCATTATATAAACGCTGACCAGTTTGAACTGGCTGTGTCCTCTACCGCTTCATTGCTGGAATATGGCGGACGGGAGCGAATGGGGGTCGGCCTGTGCACGGCCGGAGAGAAAGGCACTGTTTTTCAACCCAGTGAGCAGATGATGGAACGACAACGGATGATGCATCACTTGGTAGACATACACCTGACTTCACAAGGCAGCTTGATGGCTGCTGTGGAGAACAGTGTACGTCAATTTCCACAAGGCTGCTATTTTGTGCTGGTCAGTCCGTTGAAGGATCAGCGGGCGCTGGAACTTCTTCGCTGGGCTGATATCCGGGGGATGACTCCGTGCCACGTCCAAATTGGAGAAGGCTCCGCTGAGGTAAAAGCTGAAGAATGGTTAAGCATGCTTCGTACAAGGGGAATACAAGGCTACCATATTCCGAGCCTTGAAGAACTCCCGGCTGTGATGGGAGGAGGGACACTATGAAGAGCTGGTTACAATCGTTGAAGGGTTCGTGGGCGCTGGCCTTTACCTTTTTATGGATTATTATTATTGCCATGCAATGGGTGTCCTTTGCTTCCGAATTGTGGATGGAGGAGACAAGAACACTTGTATTAATGACCATTACGATGCTGGCTCTGGTGAAAATTTTATTGCCATTCCGACCATGGATTGAATTTATCATTAAGGCGGCGACGCTCTTTTTTATCTTGTATCGGACACTCGTGACCTACTCAATCATAATCCCTTTCGGGGGTGCAGCCAACCGCCTGGATCAATTCATATCGAATATGTCCCCTTATATTTGGTTTTCTTTGATCGCTTGGCTGATCATTGAAATGGTGCCGCTTATTGTTACGACCAAGCAGCGGATTATCGTATTTGTAGGCATCAATATTGCTGCGCTGGCGGTGCTTGATTCATTCACGCCAACAGTGCTTTGGGAGGAAGTAGCTTGGATCGTTTTTGCCGGTATGGGCTGGCTGGTAACGCAGCATTTGCAGTATTTTCGCCAGCGCTATCCACAAGGCTGGAAACATATTCGCCGCTATCCGTATAAAATCGCAGCCAATATTGCGGTCATTTTCGCGCTGATTATTATGGTTGGCGTGAATATGCCTGAGATACAGCCCGCTTTGACAGACCCCTATACGGCGTGGACTCAGCGAAATAGCTCTACTACTGTCGGGATCAACAATGGACCTGGGGCGATGAATCAGCGGATGAGCACCGCGTCGGGCTATAGCCGCCAGGATAATCGTTTGGGTGGAGGTTTTAATTTTGATTATTCTCCCGTGATGACCATTACGACCAATCAGCGAAGCTATTGGCGGGGGGAGTCGAAACGGATCTATTCGGGTACAGGCTGGAGTGATGCTGGCAACGATGATCAAACACTAAATGATGTGTCCATGACCGCAGAGCTGGAAAATACACAGGAAACGCGGCATTCGACCGAGCAGGTCGTTCAAACGATTACGATGCAAAATGATCAGAGCTATCCGGTTCTGTTTGGCGCCTATTCGATACATCGTGTTCAATCTGTGGACAGAGATTTTCGGGCCAATGGGTTACGTTGGAATCCGGAACAGTCAGAACTGCTTTGGAACGCAGGCTCCCACAGAACTGCTTATCCCAAAACGTATACCCTGGTATCATATGTGCCTGTAATTCCCGAGAAAGCGCTGCGCACAAAAACCTTTAGTGATCTATATGGGGCAAACAAACAGGAAGCTTACTTGCAAATTCCAGATGAGTTGCCGCAGCGAGTGCGCGATTTGGCTAAAAACATTACGTCAACAGCCAAAACGCCGTATGAAAAGGTCGGACTGCTACAGAAGTATTTACAGCAAAATTATGCATATACCAATAATCCGGACCTCTCACGAAAAAGAAGCAAGGATTTTGTAGATGCTTTTCTGTTTGAAATCCGAGAGGGCTATTGCGATTATTACTCGACTTCGTTAGTCATGATGGCCCGTTCGATTGGGGTTCCAGCCCGTTGGGTCAAAGGATATGCGCCTGGTCAGCAGACATTTTCGGATGAAGCAACAACGGACGATGCTGGTGAAAATATGTCCTCTTACTCTGTAACAAATGCGGATGCCCATTCCTGGGCGGAAGTATATTTGGGTGAATATGGCTGGGTTCCTGTAGAAGCTACGCCGGGCTTTGATATGCCGTTGCTTACCGAACAGGAGGAAACAAAGACGCCTGATGCTCCCGAGGTCAAAGATCAGCCTGAACCGGAACAGCCTGGACAGACTCCTCAGGTTAATCCAGAGGAAGGATTAAAGATTCATCCGGCCTTTATAGCTGTGGCGGCTGCAATCCTTGTGCTGTGGGCTGCATATATTATTTGGCGTAATCGCGCAGATATCCACTTTTACCTGCTTCGCTTGCGCAGAGGGAAGCCGCTCACCCCAGATGAAAAGGTAATTGTCGAAACAGAGCACTGGTTGGGGTACATGCGAAGAAAGGGATTTGGGCGTGCCAGTCATGAAACGCTGAGAGAATCGGTCGCGAGATGGTCGGCAGAAGCACCGGAGCGTGCTGCCATTTTACAGCAGCTGCTCGAACGGTTTGAACAGTCGCGTTATAGTCCATCTTCAGTAACCTTGGAGGATTGGCGCCAGGTTCGAAAGCAAGTTTCCCTGTTGCATAAGGAAGGACGGACAAGACGATGGGCTGGACGAAAAGCTGCGCCAGATCAGAAGGATAAAGTATAGTCATTTTCTCCAGGCGCAAATGCCGTCGATTTTATAATCTTTATCTATAGGCCGGGTAAAAAAGCTGTCCGTTTGTTGCGGATAGCTTTTTACTAAGCCATAGTAATATGGTATAGTTTGTCGTATGAAACTGAGGTGACCGATGTTGTTTGAAATGCTCATGCCCAAATTACGGGTGAATACCGTCTTTGATATTGATCTTGAAGGCTTGTATGCTCAAGGATATCGCGGCATTATTACGGATCTGGATAACACGCTGGTCGGCGCAAAAGCGCCGAACGCGACTCCCGAGCTGGTGGCCTGGTTCGAAAAGGTCAAACAGACGGGTTTTAAGCTTGTCATCGTGTCCAATAACAATATGAACCGTGTATCCATGTTTGCTACACCTTTGGACATTGAATTTATACATGCTGCACGGAAACCCTCCAACTCGTCCTTTCGCAGAGCCATTCGTATGATGGAGCTTACTCCGGAAGAGACTATGATGGTCGGGGACCAAATGTTGACGGACGTATTAGGTGGCAACCGACTGGGATTGCATACGGTGTTGGTGTTGCCGATATCCATCCATGATGAAGGAGTCATGACCCGTTTTAATCGGCGGCTGGAGCGAATCGCGCTCACAAGGTTACGTAAGAAAGGCTTATGGCTTGAGGAGGAAAAGAAGAATGACTGAAAGACCTGACGGCGGAATTGCCGTCAAATGTAGCGGCTGCGGGATCACAATGCAGACTACTAGCCCGGAGCTCCCGGGGTATATTCCTGAAAAATTGCTTACACGGGAGCCTGTCATCTGTCAGCGCTGCTTCCGCATCAAAAATTATAATGAAACGTCTTCAGTGGCAGTGGATCAGGACGAGTTCCTAAAGCTGCTCAGTCAGATTGGGGACAAGGACGCGCTCGTCATCCACATTGTAGACATCTTTGATTTCGAAGGCAGCTTGATTTCCGGGCTGCAACGTTTTGTAGGCTCCAATCCGGTTATACTGGCTGTCAACAAGACTGATTTGCTGCCTAAGGTAACGAATTGGAACAAGGTTCGTAACTGGGTACAAAAGCAAGCGAAGGAGCAAGGTTTGCGTACGGCAGATATTGTACTGTGTTCGGCTAAGAAAAATCAGGGCTTTGACCGTTTGCTGGATGTGGTATCCGAGCTGCGTGGCAACCGAGACGTATATGTGGTCGGTGCGACCAATGTGGGTAAATCCACTCTCATTAACCGCTTGATTCGTGATTATAGCGATATGGAACAGGAGCTCACAACGTCCCGCTACCCGGGAACCACACTTGATATGGTGAATATTCCACTCGATGACGGCAAGCATATTATTGACACTCCAGGGATTGTATACCCTTGGCGGTTCAGTGAAATCGTTTCCCGTCAGGATTTGAGCGCCATTATGCCGGACAAGCCACTGAAGCCTGCTGCTTATCAACTGGATTTCGGACAGACCTTGTTTTTCGGCGGCATGGGCCGATTTGATTTTATAGAAGGTCAGCATCAATCCTTTACCTGCTACATTAACGGTGGGTTAAAAATACATCGCACGAAGCTGGAGCGGGCGGATCAACTGTTTGCTGATCATGCCGGGGAATTGCTCTCTCCGCCAACACGCGATCAATTGGCAGAAATGCCGGAGTGGACGAGACATGAGTTCCGTGTTCCCCGTAAAACTCCATCGGACATCTATATTTCCGGTTTGGGATGGATCAGGGTGAATAGCGACAGCGGAGCTCTGGTAGCGGTTCATGTCCCTCGGGGAATCCGTGTTCTTTTGCGGCCTGCGTTGATTTAACGGATGTTGTAAGCCATGTTATAGGGCGGCAAGGAACATGTTCAGGTTCCTGCCGCCATTCATGTATTTGTGCAGCCTAATATTTTGCAGTATGGGAGAGATCAACGATGAGCAGCGGGGAGTCTGGAGCGACCGAGCAAGGTCTTGTACTATTAGGCGTATTGGGGGATCCGATCAAGCACTCCAAATCGCCTCTTATGCATAAAATAGCTTTGCAGGTAGCGGGAATTGAAGGGGATTTTGTACCACTTCACGTCAAGCCGGATCAGTTAGAGGATGCCATGAAGGGAATTCGGGCATTGCATTTCCGCGGAGTCAATGTGACAATTCCCCATAAAGTTGAGGTTATGAAATATCTGGATGAGATTGATGAAGGGGCCAGGCTGATCGGCGCCGTCAATACAATTGTGAATGACAACGGACGGCTCAAGGGTTACAATACCGATGGAATCGGCTATGTGCGTTCCCTTAAGGAAGAGACTTCGGTGGAATTGAAAGGTGCAAGAATTGCCGTTCTTGGAGCTGGAGGGGCTGCTCGCGGCGTGATTCATGCTCTTTTGGAGGAGCAGCCGGAATCAGTTATTATTCTGAACCGAACACGCGACAAAGCTGAGCAACTGGCACAGGAATGGACGACGGAATCGATTCCAGTAAAGGGCTATGCCAACGATGAGGCGAAGAACGTGCTTGCAACGGTGGATGTGTTGATCAATACAACCTCGGTGGGAATGTCTCCTTTATCAGATGAGCTTCCACTGGAAACGAGCTTGATTCCGAAGGGAATCATTGTGAGTGATTTGATTTATAACCCGCTGGAAACAAGGCTTTTACGTGAAAGCCGTGAACAACGTGGCTGTATTGTGCATGGTGGCTTGGGGATGTTCGTGTATCAGGGAGCAGTGGCCTTTGAGTATTTTACGGGGGTTGTCCCGGCGGTAGACCAGATGAGAGCGGCAGTGCTGAGAAGCCTGTCATAGGTCAGATTTTACATTTAAAATTATGGAAATGCCGCATTGCATATGTGGTGATGAAGGGGTTAATTATACATGTTAACAGGTAAACAAAAAAGATACTTGCGCTCCATGGCGCATCATTTGGACCCGGTTTTTCAAGTAGGGAAAAACGGTACGAATGAGCATCTTATGCGTCACATCAACGATGCGATTGAAAAACGTGAACTGATGAAGGTGCAAATTTTGAACAACTGTCTGGATGACAAGCATGAAATTGCGGAAGAGCTGGCTGCGGAAACAGATTCCGAGCTTGTGCAGATCATCGGGAGCACCATTATTTTGTACAAGGAATCCCGTGATCACAAGCAAATTGAGTTGCCAAGAGGATAAACACGCGGGGAGAATACTATGAAAATCGGTATTATGGGCGGTACATTTGACCCGATTCATATTGGGCATCTGCTGGCTGGAGAGGCGGCAAGGGATGCCTATGCGCTGGATCAAGTATGGTTTATGCCTTCTCATATCCCTCCGCACAAGCATCAGGCGGGTGCGAGCGGCACGGAGCGTCTGGAGATGACAAGAGAAGCGGTGGCGGGTCATCCCGCTTTTGAAGTGCTGGATATTGAAGTTCTTCGCGGTGGGGTATCTTATACCATTGACACGATCAAGGAGCTTCAGGAGCTGCACCCTGCGGTGGATTTTTATTTTATTATTGGCGCGGATATGGTCAACTACTTGCCTCATTGGCAGGGAATTGAGGAGCTGGCGCAGCGGATTTGCTTTATCGGTGTCAGACGCCCCGGTTTCCAGCTTGCATTACATGAGTTGCCGCATTATTTGCAGAACAAGATATTGCTGGCGGACATGCCAGTGGTGGACATTTCATCGACGGATATTCGGGAACGTGCTGCAGAAGGGCGCACCATTCGTTATCTTGTGCCTGACCGTGTGCATGACTATATTACAAGGGGCGGTTTGTATGAAGTACAGCCGTGAGCAATTGATGGAGGCCGTATCCGGTCAGATGCCTGAAAAACGCTGGAAGCACACGCTGGGTGTTATGCATACCTCCGTGGAGCTAGCCAAGCGCTATGGTGCCGACCCGGAGAAGGCCGAACTGGCGGCTATTTTGCATGATGTGGCTAAATATTGGCCTGTTCAGCAGATGGAAGAAGTGATTCGCAGTCATCCCGAATGTGATCAGGAGCTTTTGGAGCATGACAAACAGCTCTGGCATTCTGAGGTGGGATACTGTGTTGCAGCAAGAGATTACGGGGTAGATGATCCGGAAATACGAAATGCGATTCGCTGGCATACGTCAGGGCGTGTAGGCATGAGCCTGCTGGATAAAGTCGTGTGTCTCGCTGATTACATTGAGCCGGGCCGTGATTTCCCCGGGGTCGATCATATCCGAAAACAGGCCAAAAAAAGTTTGGAGCAAGGGCTTGTCGCTGGATTTGACTCTACGATTTCATTGTTGCTGGAGAAGCAAAAGGTTATTTTTCCTTTGACGGTCTTGTCGCGCAATGACTTGATTCAACAACTAAAACAGAGAAAAACGGAGGTTCATGAATGACCCTAACGAATGAGCAATTAATGCAAACTGCGGTTGATGCAGCTAATGATAAAAAGGCAATGAATATTGTTGCACTGGATTTGCGTGGAGTATCACTTGTAGCGGATTATTTTGTAATCTGCCACGGTAATTCGGATACACAGGTACAGGCGATTGTAACCGAAATTCGCAAACGTGCTCATGATGAAGGTGTAACAATCAAGGGTATCGAAGGCATGGATTCCGCACGCTGGGTTCTGATGGATTTGGGGGATGTGGTAGTGCATGTATTCCATCGCGACGAGCGTGAATATTATAACATTGAACGACTCTGGTCGGATGCTAAGGTCGTGGAGAAGGTATGAGTCTGATTGCTGGTACTTATGTCACCATTATGGTGGACCGCGAGGTGTCCCCTTTTGGCTACTTTCTCACCGTCGGTGAGCAGGATGTGCTGCTGCATTATACGGAGCTGACACGCGAGATCGAGGTAGGCGAACGGTTGGAGGTATTTATTTTTTACGATACAGAGGACCGTTTGGCCGCAACCATGAAAAAGCCGTTCTTGTCGCTGGGCGAAATGGCAAAGCTTGAGGTGGCCGATGTGCACCCGCGCTTGGGATGCTTCTTGGAGATGGGACTGGGTCGCCAGCTTTTGCTGCCGATTCGCGAGCTGCCGGAGAACCGGGACTTGCATCCTCGGGTGGGCGACTACGTGTATGCGATCATGGAGCATGACAAGCAGGGCAGACTGCGGGCCAAGCTGGCAGGAGAGCAGGAACTGGCTCCCCTGTGCTTCCATGCCCCTGATTCGTGGAAAAATACGTGGGTGCAGGCGACCGTGTACAAGCCCCTTCAGATGGGTACGTTTGTTTTGGTGGACGGAGGGGTGCTTGGTTTTGGAGCCATTGGTATGATTCATTCCTCGGAACGTAACCGGATGCTTCGGTTGGGTGAAGAGGTTAAGGTACGGGTCGCGCTTGTTCGTGAAGATGGTCGTGTCAATCTGGCGATGTCGCCGCGTAAGGAAGTGGGCCGTAATGAGGATGCAGATCGGCTGATCGCTTTTCTGAAAGAGCGCCCGGGCGGAGGTATGCCTTATTCTGACGCAACCCCGGCCGACATTATCAAGCAACGGTTTGGCATCAGTAAATCTGCCTTCAAGCGTGCGATGGGCAAGCTGATGAAGGAAGGACTGGTTATACAAAAGGAAAACTGGACCTACCTGGTGGAAAAAATGCCTAAACCGAAGGACGGGAATGAGGAATAAAAAATGGCTTCTTACCGGAAGTTTGCCTATGTGTATGATGAGCTGATGCAGGATATGCCGTATCCAGACTGGTTGCGCTTTGCACGTCAGGCTTGGGAACAGTATGGTATGCCGCATACGGTGGCTGAGCTGGGCTGCGGAACGGGCTCCATTACGATTCCATTGGTTAACTCGGGCTTCGAGGTGACCGGCATTGACCTATCCTCTGATATGCTGGCAGTAGCCCGTCGCAAAATGGAAACGACTCCGCAAGGACAGCGGCTGTTTCGTGAGGGAAGCGTCCGCTGGTTGCAGCAGGATATGCGGGAATGGAATTTACCCGAGTCTGTCGATTCGGTGATTTCTTTTTGCGATTGCCTGAACTATTTGCTGGAGGAAGAAGATATAACGGCTACGTTTCGCAGAACGTATGCAGGTCTTAAGCCAAGTGGAACCTTCTTGTTTGATGTACATCATCCCCAGACGTTTGTACGTTATGATGAAGAGCAGCCTTTTGTATTGGACGAACGCTCCATCTCGTATATCTGGACTTGTGCGCTGGATACGCCGCGCTGTGAAATTGAGCATCATCTTAGTATTTTTGCGAGAGCAGAAAATGAAGGACGCGATCTGTATCAGCGGTTCGAGGAAATTCATGTGCAGCGTGCCTATGACCCGGACTGGATGAAGGAAGAATTGTCCAAAGCGGGTTTTCGTGATGTGAAGGTGTATGCGGATTTTGAATGGGTAGAAGCAGAAGATGACGCGGCGAGACTGTTTTATGTTGCTGTAAAATAGTGAGCCTTTATTTGACTTTTTTCGCGGTTTTCAATATAATAGTGCCATTATTAACGGTTAAACAATCGCTGATGAGGAATAGTAGTTTTGTTTGGTCATGTAGAGAGTCGGCGGGTGGTGCAAGCCGGTTGACAAAGCAAAGTGAACTCGCCTCGGAGATATGCGCCCAACGCAGGAACACCCTATACAGGTGCTTATATTCTGTTATTAACCCGCATCGGATCACCTCCGTTATCAGGTGCAAAGGGAGTAGAACGCGAAGAACGCTTTCTGCTAACTAGGGTGGTACCACGGGAATATAACCTCTCGTCCCTAGCGCTGACACGCTACGGGATGCAGAGGTTTTTTTGTTGCATACCGTTTGAGGAGGAAATGACAATGACAGACACACAGCCGAAGCACGGCTATCAACCGCAAAGTATTGAACCAAAATGGCAGAAATATTGGGACGAGAACAAGACGTTTCGTACCGGGGAAGAGCCGGGCAAACCGAAGTTTTATGCTTTGGATATGTTCCCTTACCCGTCTGGAGCCGGTCTGCACGTAGGCCACCCGGAGGGTTACACGGCAACGGATATTGTTTCGCGTTATAAAAGAATGCGCGGCTACAATGTACTGCATCCGATGGGTTGGGACGCCTTCGGTTTGCCTGCCGAGCAGCATGCGCTGGATACAGGTGAGCATCCGCGTGAAATTACGGTGAAAAACGTAAATAACTTCCGCCGTCAGATCAAATCGCTCGGTTTTTCGTACGACTGGGAGCGTGAAATCAGCACAACTGATCCTGATTACTACAAATGGACACAATGGATCTTCATCCAATTGTACAAGCGCGGTCTTGCTTATGTAGCTGAAGTGCCTGTGAACTGGTGTCCTGCGCTGGGGACAGTGCTGGCGAATGAAGAAGTTATTGATGGCAAGAGTGAGCGTGGTGGTCATCCGGTCATCCGTAAACCAATGCGTCAATGGATGCTGAAAATTACGGAATATGCGGATCGTCTGCTGGATGATCTGGAGGAGCTGGATTGGTCCGAGAGCATTAAGGATATGCAACGGAACTGGATTGGTAAATCTACCGGGGCAGAGGTTCATTTTCCAATTGAAGGCCATGACAAGCAGCTGACGGTATTTACAACCCGTCCGGATACGCTGTTTGGTGCAAGCTACTGTGTGCTGGCTCCAGAGCAGGAACTGGTGGAAATCATCACTACACCTGAACAAAAGGATGCTGTACATCAGTACCGTGAGCAAGCTGCTCGTAAAAGCGATCTGGAGCGTACGGATCTGGCTAAGGATAAAACAGGCGTGTTCACAGGTGCTTATGCGGTGAACCCGGTGAACGGCGAAAAGCTGCCGATCTGGATTGCCGACTATGTGCTGGCAGGCTACGGAACAGGTGCAATTATGGCTGTACCGGGTCACGATACACGTGACTGGGAATTTGCCAAGAAGTTCGGATTGAAAATTACTGAGGTTGTCCAAGGTGGAGACGTGGCTAATGAGCCATACACCGAGGATGGTCCGCACGTCAATTCAGGTCCGCTGAATGGACTTACCAACGAGGAAGCGATTCCGAAGATGATCGAATGGCTGGAAGCCGAGGGTAAAGGACAGGGCAAAGTAACCTACCGTCTACGTGACTGGCTGTTTAGCCGCCAACGCTATTGGGGTGAGCCTATTCCGGTAATTCATCTGGAAGATGGCACGATCAAAACGGTTCCTGAGGATCAGCTGCCGCTCATGCTGCCGGAGATGGACAACATCAAGCCTTCAGGCACGGGTGAATCCCCATTGGCCAATGCAAAAGAATGGGTTGAAATCATTGATCCTGAGACAGGCATGAAAGCACGTCGCGAGACCAACACGATGCCGCAATGGGCAGGAAGCTGCTGGTACTACCTGCGCTTTATTGATCCCAAAAATGATAAAGAGCTTGTATCCAAGGAGAAGCAGCGCGAATGGCTGCCTGTTGATCTGTACATTGGCGGAGCGGAACATGCGGTTCTTCACTTGCTGTATGCCCGTTTCTGGCACAAGGTACTGTATGATCTCGGCGTAGTGGAAACCAAAGAGCCTTTCTACAAACTGGTCAACCAGGGCATGATTTTGGGCAATAACAATGAAAAAATGAGTAAATCGCGCGGTAATGTCATTAATCCTGATGATATTGTGAATACGTTTGGCGCCGATACGCTGCGTATTTATGAGATGTTCATGGGGCCGCTCGAAGCGACCAAGCCATGGAACGAGAACGGAGTTGAGGGAGCGCATCGTTTTCTGTCCCGCGTATGGCGCCTGTTTGTTTCCGAGGATGGTAGCCTGAATGATAAAATCACAAATGACGGCGGAAGCGATGAATTCAAGCGGACCTGGCATAAAACGCTGAAAAAAGTAACTGAAGATCTGGATGCGCTGCGCTTTAATACGGCGATCAGCCAGTTGATGATTTTCACCAACGATGCATACAAAGCAGACCTTCTGCCGCGTGCAGCGATGGAAAACTTCGTGCAAATGCTGTCGCCGCTTGCACCGCATCTGGCCGAGGAATTGTGGCAGCTGCTGGGGCACAACGACAGCATTACCTACGCGGCTTGGCCTGCTTATGATGAAGCATGGACAGTGGACGCCGAAGTGGAAATTGTTGTACAGGTGAATGGTAAAATCGTGCAGCGTGCAACGATTGCCAAGGATCTTGACGCCAAAGAGATGGAAGCATTTGCTTTGGCGCTGGACAACGTTCAGCAGGTGCTGGCCGGCAAAACGGTTCGCAAGGTAATTGCTGTTCCAGGTAAGCTGGTTAATATTGTTGCCGGTTAATCGGCTTTGAGCCGAAGGAGACATTTACCTTTTGCATGTCCTCCTCATACTTGTTGTGTGTAGCCCGTATCAGTTCGGGAAAGACACTATGCAGGCTGCTGTCCAGCAGTGCAAGGGCTTCGGCGGTAATACCTCCGGGAACCGCTACCCTGGCCTGCAACTCGGCTGGTGTCATCCCGCCTTCCGTGAGCAGCTTTCCTGTGCCGATCATCATTTCACCAGTCAGGGCACCTAGCTCCGTACGGTCTATACCCGTGGCTTGAACGGCTGCTTGAATCCACTGGTCCATAAAAAAGGCCAGGAAAGCAGGTCCGCAACTGGAGAAATCCGACGTGATCCGCGTATGAGACTCTTTAACCCGAATCGGCCTGCTAATGTGGGACATAAGTTCTTCCAGAAGGGAGCGATCCTCCTCTGTAATCCGGCTGCCATGGATGCATAGTGAGGCTCCGCTCCCCACCTGGTGGGTGATGCTCGGAATAATTTTGGACACTTTGGCTTTCAGTGCATGCTCCAAAATACGTACCTGCACCGGACTTGTGATAGAAACGACAATTTGCTCTTCTGTAATGACGTTGCGTATTTCATCCGTTACGGCTTTTGATTCCAGCGGCTTCACGCAGATGAACAGAATATCGCTTTCCGCTGCCGTTTCACGGTTGCTTTGGGCTGCATGCAAACCTGGATACCGACGGGCCAGCTCGGCTACCTTGGAATGCGTTCGATTGCTTGCTGATATTTGCTGTGGCTTAAGTGCATTGGATTGAATAAAAGACTCAATTAGCAGACTTCCCATGCTGCCAGTCCCGATAAATCCAACTTTCATTGTTCAACGTCCTCCTTTCATACTTTGCGGTATAGACGCTGTCATTCTTCTAAGTGTATGCACCCGGTCTTGACCGACATGACGAATTTTATGTCTGGATAGATAAGATCGTTCCCGGGGCCTGTACCTCTCTTTGGAGAAATGGCTCACAGCGAAACCGTATGGAGGTTGTTTACATCCTCCCAAAATCCATGTGGAGTAGGGGACGATACGAACATGAAACGCGTATGGACAGGAACAGCGATAACGCTTGCTGTAATCGGGAGTGGGTTTATTCTGTTTGCCGGAGGGCAGCGCCCTGAGCCGGAAGAAGAGTGGACTTTGCTTAACCGAAAGGTGGAGCAGGTATTAGCGGTGGAGTCAAAGCCAAATGAGTCGCAAAGCAATGGTGACCATACCCAAGGAAAGCATGCTGTAAAAGAGGCTTCAGACAAAATGGAACGCAGCACATATACCGAAGCTGTTGGCAATGTGAAGCATAATGCGATGCAGGGGTCTGGTGTACCGGCTGCTGTAAGCGAAAACCCCGCTACCGAAAATGCAAGTACCGTAAAGCAATCCAAAAGTAATTCAGCTACTACATCCGTATCCGGTAAAAAAAAGGTGAACATCAACACGGCGACTGCTGCCGAGTTAATGGAGCTACCGGGGGTTGGAGCTAAAAAGGCCGAAGCCATTTTGGACTACCGTAATCAGCACGGACTGTTCCAACGTGTGAACGATTTGGATCATGTGAAGGGCATCGGCGCTAAAATGCTGGCAAAAATGAAGCCTTACGTAAGTTTGTAAGCTATACAAAGATTACGGTGACCAGGCTCTGGAAATTGAATTTTAGCGGAATGATATACGTTTTAACTTGTTTATACGGGAGAGATGGTTATGAGTGCAGATGTACGCAAGGACTGGGACACTTACTTTATGGATATTGCTTATATGGTATCCACCCGTTCGCGCTGCTCGCGGCGTCATGTCGGAGCCGTACTTGTGCAAGGTAAAAAGCTTTTGGGGACTGCCTATAATGGTGCACCCTCCGGGGTACCAGACTGCTCTGAAGCAGGTTGTATGATCTCAGAGGAGTATGAGGTTGTTCATCGTGATGGCCGTGAGGAAATGGTTAAAAAGCAACGCTGTATCCGCACGATTCATGCGGAGCAGAACCTGCTGTTGTTCACGGACCGGATTGATCGGGAAGGTTCTTCAGTATATGTCACTGACCAGCCGTGCTGGACGTGTGCCAATATGCTGGCAAACAGCGGTATTGTAGAGATTGTATACCATCGGCCTTATCCCAAAGATGCCGACAAGGTTCGTGCCATGATGGAGGAGAAAGGAATTGCCTTTCGCATGCTGGAGACCTATCATCCACCAAAGGAAACGCAAATGGATGTTAAGAATTAAAGAGTAAACGGGGAAGAACCTCTGACAAATGATATTCTGTCAGGGGTTCTTTTTTGTTTTGCAGTTTGGACAGCAGGTAGTATTTTGCTACAGGGGGGGTGATTGTATTCAGGCTAAATTTGTTCTAACCAGACCTATTTTGACCCTTACCGTATGTTGGATTATAGGAAGTGCAGGAGCCTGCCTTTATTCTGGACGTGTGCTTTTGTTGCTCTGGACGGGAGTTACTTTGATGCTTCCTCTTATAGCTCTATGGATGAAAATTCCCGTTCGATATGTGGTATGGCTATGGCTTGCTTTGAGTGGTGGTGGATTCCATTGGACTTGGCATGATACGCATAATGTGAGCAGCATTCCGGACGCTCTTCAAGTATCGGCTTCTATGGTGGAAGACATGCCTGTTCAAGCAGCAGGGTTTATTGCTTCCGAGGTGGAGGTAGATGGTGATCGAGCGCAATTTGAGATGAGAGTCACTGCTATCCATCAGATGGGACGTAATTCAGAAAAGAACAAGCAGCTTGCATCTGTCTCTGAACAGGTCATCGTTCACATCAAGCTGGCTGCCAAGCAGGAACAGCGAGTTGCGGCAGCATGGCAGCGTGGAGATGCAATTCAAATACGTGGCAGCTTGAAGGCTCCTGCCAAAGCGGGAAACTTTGGCGGCTTTGATTATAGTGAATACCTTCACACCCAGGAAATTCACTGGCTTTTCAAAGGGAATGGGGCCACTTCACTACAGAAGCAGCAAGCTTCCCTGTGGAACCGTTACATTTTGCTCAGGTGGAATGATCAGCTTAGGGAGCAGCTAGGACAACGAATGGAAACGGCATTTACAGCCCTTAATCACGCAGGATATATGAATGGACTGGTACTGGGAGTTACAGATGAGCTCGACCCGGCAACGTATAACGAATTTACGCAACTCGGGTTAACGCACATTTTAGCGATATCCGGTATGCATGTGGCAGTATATGCAGCTACACTGCTATATTTACTCAAGCTGATGCGAGTGAGTCGCGAGACGTCACTGACCATCGTGATGGTACTTATTCCGGCTTATGTTCTGCTGACAGGTGCTTCTCCATCTGTTGTGAGGGCCGGGATTATGGCGATGATCGGGTTATTTGCAGCCAGACGAGGTATGCTCAAAGACGGGCTTAATATTTTAAGTATATCAGCGTTGCTGATGCTGCTTTGGAATCCCTATTACCTGCTTAGCGTCAGCTTTCAGCTTTCCTTTTTGGTGACAGGCGGGCTGCTCATTTACATGCCGCTTATGAAGCCGTTTTTCGCTAAATGGCCTCTCCTGCTCGGCGGTGAGATTGCGATTACCATTACGGCACAGCTTGTTTCGTTTCCAATGACGGTATTCTACTTTAATCAATTTTCACTGTTATCGTTTATAGCTAATTTTGTGCTCGTACCACTGATCACGTATATTGTACTTCCATTGGGTACAGTAGCGATGGGAATCGCCTTTTTGTGGGGGGATGGGGCTCGTATTCTTGCGTGGCCAGCCGAGCAATTAAACGAGCTGACCTTTTTGCTTGTGAAATGGTTGAACATGGATGATGTTTATGTGAGTATTTGGCCATCTTCCTCCATCCTGTGGGTCATGGCGTATTATGCAGCTTTATACAGTGTTTTGTATTGGCTCAAAACGTGGCTGACATCCCGAAGGCAAGCGGATGAAAAAATGACTGCTATAAGCTCGACTCTCATTTCATCGCCCATACATACAGGATTAGCAGCTTCTGCGGAATGGGCGGCTATCTTGCAAACGGCACATGAGCCTGAGGGTGCAGGCCAATATGCGCGTCAACAATGGAATAGTTATCGTTATTTGGCATTGGTTTTAAGCGGTATAGCCTGGCTTGGCATACTGTGTGTAGGTTATCAATCTCCAGGTGGAGGGAATACGGGGATGGTTCAATACCTGGATGTGGGCCAAGGTGACAGCATTTTAATTACAACACCGGGCGGAAAACACATTTTGGTGGATGGCGGTGGCACAATGGATTTTACGACAGGGAAAAATGCCTGGCGCAAGCGTAAAGATCCTTACGAGGTCGGTGCGGATACGATTGTACCCTTACTCAAGCAGCGTGGTGTGCAGCGGCTAGATGCCGTTATTTTAACACATGGAGATCATGATCATGCCGGAGGATTACAGGCTGTGCTTGATCAGATTCCCGTAACAAGCTTGTTTTTCAACGGTACCCTGACAGACAAAGCACCATTTCACAAGCTGTTGAGCACAGCTTTAAACAAGCAGATCAAGCTGTACAGTGCATATCATGGTATGGGATGGGAGCCGGATCAGGATACGAAAATCCGCTTTCTTTATCCGCTTCCGGTGCAGAAGAACGAATCTGAGCCGTTACCTGTTATAAAGGAGCAAAATCATTATTCCGTTGCCATGATATTGGAAATGGAGGGAGCCACTTTTTTGTTCACTGGAGATATGGATGAAGCAGCAGAATCGCTGTTGCTTTCTGAATTAGCCCATTCTTTATCCCGTATGAAAGATACGGGGGAAATGGGGACTATAAGGCAAGCTGTAAACGTCATGAAAATAGCACATCACGGCAGCAAGTATTCCACCTCGGAAGAGTGGCTATCCTACTGGCGACCAGAGATATCTGTCATTTCGGTTGGTGCGAGCAATACCTATGGACACCCGAATGAAGCAGTATTGAAGCGTTTATCGTCCGCAGGCTCTGCTATATATCGAACAGATACGATGGGAGAGATACAAATCCGTGCGCAGCAAGGAGAATTGAGCGTGCGGTATAAACACAAACGTGAACAAATGGGTACAAAATGATTTCCCAACAATTTATTTTTTATTTGAGAGACTCACTTTTATTGTAGAAAAATGACCATTTTAACCCTCTTCAAAAAAACAGAGGGTTTCTAGACAGCCTGGGAAGGTGACTACCTTCCTTTTTTCTGTTATTCTAAGGAAGGTTACGATGGGGATTCTGGGCTTTTTGGAATAATTTTTTACATTAAAAAAATAAAATTAGCGTCAGACGTCTATCCTGCAACAATTTGCAAAGAGGATACGTCTGTAATATTGCAGGGAGAGGGGGATCCTTTGTGGTAGAGCAGGGACTCATTCGAGCCGCTCAATCGGGCGATCGCGACGCTCTCATTACCCTATTAAGAGAAATAGAGCAGCATGTGTACCGTACGGCATATTACATTCTGAACAATGAGCAGGACGCCATGGATGCTTCACAGGAAGCTCTCATACGGATTTATTCCAAGATTAACTCTTATGAGGAAAAAGCGCAGTTCAAAACCTGGGTTCAACGCATTGTTACGAATATATGTATCGACAAATTTAGAAGGACGAAACCCTCGGTTTCCATTGACGAGCACGACATGATCTTCAACGATCCCCAAAATGTAGAGGTTGAGGTGTTAACCTCGTACATGGCACAGGATGTTCGTGAAGCGATACAGCAGCTTCCAGAGCACCATCGGACAGTGATCGTCTTGAGGTATTTGCAGGATTTCTCCTATAACGAAATTGCCGATTCCTTGGATCTGCCGCTCAATACGGTCAAGTCATACTTATATCGTGCAAGACAGCAGTTGCAAGGGCTACTTCAGGATTATCAGAAAGGTGGTGTATCAGGATGAAGTGTGAGGAAGAGGTGATGGATTGGATGCAGCGTTATGTGGATCATGAGCTGGGCGAAGAAGAGACGTCCCAATTAATGAACCATATTGCGACTTGCCCGGACTGTGCGGAAAAATTTCATATTCTTCAGACACTCTCCCGCGAGCTGGAGGAATTACCTGCGGTTTCCCCGGCGTTCAGCCTGGTGGATTCCATCATGCCTCAGCTGGATGCCATTGACCGCGCACGTGAGGAGCAGGGAAGTGCGCTTCAGGAAATGCAGCCGGTGGCTGTTGATCCTGGACCTGGGCCTAGACAGCGTACCCAGCCTACGCCTTGGTGGAACCGGGTGGGAGGGCGTGCGGCTATGGGTGTGGCTGCCGCTGCTGTTGTACTGGGAATTGTAGTATTCAATTTCCAGCCTAAAACAGTGCAGGATGCGGAAGGCATACTTACATCCCAGTCGCCTGAAGTGGCGACTCAGCAGAATCAGACTGGAATTTCAGATGCGACGAATGGTAGTGGAGGCCATGATGCAGCCATTGGATCGGACTCGACCAACCCGCCATTAGAACAGGGACAAGGAACGGATGCATCTCAGCCATCTGCAGGTGAAGAGCCTGATTCGAGCAAACAGAGTGTAAACGGCGCCGATCATGAGAATAATTCTTCCAACCCGGATGCTGCAAAACGTGACAATCAGCGTGCTGGGGAGGGAGACTCGGCGAAGTCTGTGCCATCCGGAGCTTCTTCTCATCAAGAGCGAAAGCAGAAACAGCCGGAATCGGATCGTCAGACGACCAGCGAAAATCCGTCGATGGAGAATTTCGTGCAGGATGCTCCCAAGTCCAATGACAAACAGCTAATGCAGGAAAAATCCAAGCAATCAACGATAGCCCCTGATCAGCAGCAGGAATCAGGAATGGAAAAAGCGCCTATAGCAGGTGCAGGGACTGCTCAGGGTGGTAATAATGACAACATACCTACGGATGATTCATCTTCTACGCTGAGTCAGGAACTGAAGACGCAGCAGGATCAGACAGCTTCAAATGGAACGTCAACAGATACAAGCTCCCAAAGCATTACTAAGTATCCAGGGGATGCCTTGGGGGATAACGGCATGAGAGCCTCTAACGATCAGTCATCTTCCGCGTCACAGGACTCGGTACGCAAAGAGGGCTTTGCATCTAATTCAATGATCTCTCCAGGCAGTAATAGTGCCTCCACCTTTGGCGCCCAGTCTACGTCCGAAGATCAGCTGGACTCACCTGATGGCAGCTATGTGGTGGTTATTGAAGGCAAAAAGCTGAAAGTATATAAGCTTTCCGATAATGGTGTAGACCGAACAACATTGGAGGTTCGTACTTTGAAAGGAGCCTGGGTCAAGGGAAGCTGGTCGGATGATAGTCAGACCTTCATGTACGAGACGGAGCAAGATGGTACAGCCAGCAAATATACGTATACGGTCCCACGCAGCACTGGAAAATAATTGCCGTAAGTAGTCACACATTTAAAATGAAGGAATAGATTATATAAGCCGACGTCGTATCCCGACGGTCGAAAGTTTCTAGAGCTTTCTGCTGCCGTGTTGATATAGATGGTGGTGAAGGGATCTTGCCTATTGGCAGGGTCCCTTTGTTTGTATAATGACTTGCCTTCCGGTCGGATGTCGGGTACGATCAGTGGATGGGGGGAACGGAATATGGATGCAAAAACAGCCGCTAAGGCTATTCGCAAGGGTGATATTTCGCCCGTGTATTTGCTATACGGCAGTGAAAAATACCAGATGAAGCAGTTTGTCGAGATGCTCAAGGAAAAAGTGGTGGAAGAGGAGCATCGTGATTTTGCCATTATTCCCTATGATCTGACGGAAACGCCAATCGAGGTGGTCGTGGAGGAGGCGGAAACTGCGCCTTTTCTGGTGCCCAAAAAGCTGATTATTGCCCGGGACACGAGTGTATTTGCAGCAGGTAAAGATAGCGGCAAGATTGAGCACCGCATTGAGACGCTGTTGACTTATATGGATAACCCGACTGACTATAGCGTCATCGTTTTTATGGTTCAGGCCGAAAAGCTGGATGAACGGAAAAAGATTGTCAAAAGATTGAAAAATGATGCTTCGGTGATTGCTTTTTCCCCGTTGGGTGGAGACGACCTTGTAGCTTGGGTTCATAAACGTGCAGGGGAAAGAGAGGTACAATTAGCTGCAGGAGCTGCAGAGACCCTCATTCAATATACAGGTACAGGGCTGCAATCCTTGGCTGCCGAGATAGACAAGCTGTGCTTGTATGCAGGAGCACAAGGAACGATTTCATCAGCGGATATCGAATCCCTTGTGCCTCGTAGTACGGAGCAAAACGTATTTGTGATGGTTGAGGATCTGGCTAATTTGCGGCTGGATAAGGCACTCAGTATTTTTTATGAGCTGCTCAAGCAAAAAGAGGAACCGATCAAGATTGCAGCTTTGATCACACGGCAGTTCCGCATTATATTGCAGGTTAAGGAGCTGGCAGGTCAAAGTTATTCCCAACAGCAAATTGCGAGTCAGCTTGGCTTGCATCCTTACGGGGTAAAAGTTGCGGGTGAGCAGGCCAGGAGGTTCCATCCCGAACAACTGCGTCAGCTTCTCTTCGAGCTGGGAGAACTGGATTATCATATGAAAACTGGCATTGTTGACAAGGTACTGGGACTGGAGCTGTTTTTGATGAAAATGGGCTATGGGGTTTCAGTTTAACCCCGCCCGGGTGCAGAGTGATTTTTAAGGGACACTACGCAGGACAGATCACATACGCTGAGAACTAAAAAAGAAAACTAAAAAATCCTGATCAGCCGAGGCTGGTCAGGATTTTTTCATTAACGTATAAAAGTAGCTCTTGCTTACGCTTGAGCTGTAAGAGCGTTAAGTTTTTTCGCCAAGCGGGATTTCTTGCGAGCAGCTGCATTTTTGTGGATCAGACCTTTAGTTACAGCCTTGTCCAGCTTTTGGGAAGCTACTTTGAAAGCAGCAGCAGCAACTTCAGCTTCGTTACCCACCAACGCTGTATCGGCAGCTTTTACTGCTGTACGAAGCGCGGATTTTTGGGAAGCGTTCAACGCACGGCGTTTGTCGCTCGTTTTAACGCGTTTGATAGCGGATTTAATGTTTGGCATTACATTCACCTCCTGTAAAGGCATTACTTATGAACACAAACGTTTCACAACTTAAAATATTTTAGCACGCTACACCTCAAAATGCAATAAGAAAACATTCCGTGGCTACGCAAATGACAGGATGAAAATGGATGTGCATAAACCTGTTGGGTGTCTCGCACACTATAGCCAGGGATGGTACACAAGGAGGTTTAAGAGATGGATCTGGATTTGCAGAAGTATGCGGTACGCACGGATTTGGCATTGGAGGCAAGAGAGCTGGCAGCACAGGATCAGTCTGTACCGCTGTCGGGCATCAGTGAGGATGTCGAGGAAGATAACGGGATTAAAATTACGCGTCTGGATGTACTAAATGAAGAAGGGGCTAATCGTATTGGACGGGTACAAGGGCATTATGTCACGCTGGAA
Organism: Paenibacillus peoriae KCTC 3763; assembly: GCF_000236805.1. Taxonomy (GTDB): domain Bacteria; phylum Bacillota; class Bacilli; order Paenibacillales; family Paenibacillaceae; genus Paenibacillus; species Paenibacillus peoriae. The sequence goes on from NZ_AGFX01000011.1 coordinate 223,830, forward strand.
GTACCTGGATTACGTGGAGGTGATAGCGGACTACAGGAACGAGTAGCTGTTGCATTTGCGAAAGAGATGGAGCATTTTATACAAAAAATAGGTATCTCCAATACGGCACGGGTACTTGTGGTCGGTCTTGGGAACTGGAATGTCACTCCCGATTCGCTGGGGCCGCTTGTCGTTGAAAATCTGATGGTAACCCGTCAATTTTTTGAATTGACGCCTGATCAAGTCAACCCGGGTTATCGGGATGTAAGCGCCATTGCGCCGGGTGTTCTCGGTATTACGGGAATCGAGTCCAGTGAAATCGTGCAAGGCATTGTAGATCGCACCAAACCAGAACTGATTATTGCTATTGATGCTCTGGCGTCACGTTCGCTGGAGCGCGTCAATACGACCATTCAGGTGGCGGATATCGGGATACATCCGGGATCAGGAATCGGCAACAAGCGGCGCGGCATCACCAAGGATATTATGGGTGTTCCATGCATTGCCATCGGCGTGCCTACGGTATGCTACGCTTCAACCATCGTAAATAATGTAATTGAACTGATGAAAACACATTTTGCCAAAGAAAAAGCACCTACGAAGGCGATACTGGGGATGCTGGACGATATTTCAGAGCCTGAGAGACTCGGGCTGGTGAGAGAGGTACTTCAACCGTTGGGGCATGATCTGATTGTGACCCCTAAAGAGATTGATGAATTTATTGAAGATATCGCGAATATCATTGCAACCGGGTTGAACGCTGCTCTGCATGAGGCTGTTGATCCCGGCAATGTCGCCGCTTATACGCATTAATGCAAGGTTAGTTCAATCATCTTTCCAAGACACCCAATTCTCTATTTAACAGGTAACCTGTCTCTCTCAAAAAGGGATGGGCTCTACCTGTGGATAGAGATTTTTTGTGTTCTAGCAATTGTTCTCTGTTCATAGAGTTGAAGTATAAGAGATTTCCGCGGCAGATAGGAACCCTATGTTCCAAATGTAAAAGCGGGTTTCGACGGGACGAAGGAGGATAAGGCTCACATGAAAAAAATTCAGACCTGGAACGTCGGAAGATGGAGAAGAAAGGGTATTGAAATTTTGGCGATGGGACATACGCTTGTGCTGCTTATTATGGGCTCGGCGCTTTTATTTGTCGTACTGGGGCTAGGGGGACTGGCCGAAAATCGTTTGCAAACATCTCCCGTTGCTTCGATGAAAGGATTGGCAGGTTCGGTGTCCAGCGGTTTTTTTGCGGATCTGCTTGGTATGGAGGTGCCACATTTGGCACAAAAGAAGCAGCAATCCTCGTTGTCGGGTGAACAGTGGTCGCCTTTTGTTTTTCAAATGCTTACAGGCATTAATCCACAAGATCCGAAAAGTCTTATTTCCCGCGAAATTCCCGGCATGTCTGCAGATGCGCCTGTCTTGCTGCGCAAGGGATCAGGGAACGACAAAGTAGAGGCCCCTACGGATTATCAGCCCGATCAGGGAACGACGGATGCTCCCGGTGGCTCAGATGCTTCTGCGAACCCGCCGAATCATGATGCTGCTACGCCAGATTTGCCGACAACACCGGAAACGGACCCTGCAAAAGAGGATGATTCAGGTGATACAGTCAAAGGAGAAAAGCGTATATTAATCTACCATTCTCATCCCAGAGAAGCGTATAACCCACTACTCAGCAAAACTAGTTCCAATCCCAATTCCGGTTCTAAATCAGCGAATGTGTCAAGGGTGGGGGATTTTGTGAAAAAGAGACTGGATAAGCTAGGGATAAACACGCTGCATGTAAACAAGGACTATGCCTCCGTAGTGCAAAATTACAATTGGAACTATTCCTATAAATATTCACGTGAAACCGTCAAGGAAGCCTTGGCGAGTAATGACGGCTTAACTTATCTGCTTGATATCCACAGAGACTCCCAGCGTCACAGTAAAACGACAGCCACCATTAATGGACTTTCTTATGCCAAAGTATATTTCATTATCGGTCATGACAACAAAAACTGGCGCAAAAATGAAGCTTTCGCTGCCCGTATTCATGAAAAGCTGGAAAAATCGTATCACGGCGTATCACGTGGAGTATGGGGAAAGGATGGCGGTAAAGGCAACAATGGAGAGTACAACCAAAGCCTGTCCCCCCATAGCATTTTGATTGAAATTGGCGGTATCGATAACACCGAGGAGGAGTTAAAGCGTACCTCGGACGTTTTGGCGGATATGATCAGCGAAGTGTATTGGGAGGACCAAAAAGCACAGAAAGCGGGCACGAATGTATCGGATACCAAAAAGAGCAACAGTGGCAATTAAATGAAGGCGGTTTGACAGTGGAAAGGTGAAAGTGGAAAGGGGGAAATATAATGTCCGGACGTTTTCGTAAAAATGCGCTTGGATTTGTGCTTCTGATTGGGGTAGGCGTGCTACTTGGTATGCAACTGGCAGGCTCTGGCCTGCGCTCAGTCTATGGCCCGGAATGGGATGGGAACTCGGTTTCATCGGTAAATCAACAGAAGGCCGAATATGAGCAAACGGTTATTGAGGATACTCCAGCAGCCAATGTCCATGTCTATAGCCGTACGAATGACGCAAGTGGAACTGTCGAAATTAAGCCGCAAACCGGCATGAATGAAGCGGATACTGACGAACGTAATGAGGATCAGTATGCACGTGAGACACGCGAATGGTATACGACAACTGCACAGGATGCCAGTACCCGGCAGAGCCGAGAGACACCTCGTGAACTGCTAGCCGTCAAGGCGCAGCAGGCCTCGGTGGATACCATGGCAGATAAAACCGCTGGGCTGCTGCAAAACCTATCGAGGAAGGGCATTCGCTGGGTTGTGTCTGTATTTGATGGAGTAACCGAATAGAAATATTGCTGACCCCCCGTACAACTGCTATAATAAGCTGATTGACACTAGGCATTGTGTGGGGGTAAGGCATGACTGACATTTTGGCAAGACAACGTAAAATTCGGAACTTTAGTATCATTGCACATATAGACCATGGTAAATCCACGCTGGCTGACCGGATTTTGGAGTATACCGGTGCACTCACTTCCCGTGAAATGCAGGAGCAGGTGCTTGACCAGATGGAGCTGGAACGAGAGCGCGGGATTACGATCAAGCTCCAGGCAGTGCGACTCACTTATAAGGCCGATGACGGCGAAGAGTACATTTTGAATTTGATTGACACACCGGGACACGTCGATTTTACGTATGAGGTATCCCGTAGCTTGGCTGCCTGCGAAGGTGCTCTGCTGGTAGTAGACGCAGCCCAGGGGATTGAGGCACAGACACTGGCTAACGTTTATTTGGCGCTGGACAACAATCTGGAGATTTTGCCGGTGCTTAACAAAATTGATTTGCCGAGTGCTGATCCCGAACGGGTAAAGCAGGAAATTGAGGATGTTATCGGCTTGGACACAAGTGAGACCGTACATGCTTCAGCCAAAGCTGGAATCGGTATCAAGGAAATTCTGGAACAGGTAGTCAGAAGTGTGCCTGCTCCGCAAGGAAATCCGGATAATCCGCTCAAGGCGCTTATCTTCGATTCGCATTATGATCCTTATAAAGGCGTTATCGTATATGTGCGTGTTGTGGATGGCAGTATCCGTGCGGGCTCGAAAATCAAGATGATGGCGACTGATAAAACGTTTGAAGTCATCGAGGTCGGAGCTTTTATGCCCCGCATGAGTATTGTGAACGAACTGAATGTCGGTGATGTTGGCTTTATCGTTGCCGGAATTAAGCATGTGGGCGATACACGTGTCGGGGATACCGTGACGGATGCAAAAAATCCAACACCAGAACCGATGCCAGGCTATCGAAAGATCAATCCGATGGTATATTGCGGTCTCTATCCAATCGAAACGTCCGAGTATAACGATCTGCGTGAGGCGCTTGAAAAGCTGCAGCTGAATGATGCTTCGCTCAGTTTTGAACCGGAAACATCCAGCGCGCTGGGCTTTGGCTTCCGTTGCGGTTTCCTCGGTTTGCTCCATATGGACGTTATTCAGGAACGTATTGAGCGTGAATTTAATATTCCGCTGATTACAACGGCACCAAGCGTTATTTATCGGGTAAAATTGACCAATGGGGAAACGATTGAAATTGATAACCCATCCAATTACCCGGAAGTAGGACGAATCGAGCATGTGGAAGAGCCGTACGTAAGGGCAGGGATTATCGTGCCTAATGATTACGTAGGTACAGTCATGGAGCTTTGCCAGACCAAGCGCGGCGAGTACGTGAACATGGAGTATCTGGATACGACACGGGTAACCATTACGTATCAGATTCCATTGTCTGAAATCGTGTATGATTTCTTCGATCAGCTTAAATCCAGTACCAAAGGTTATGCTTCCTTTGACTATGAGATTTCAGGCTATCGCCAGTCCAATCTGGTGAAGATGGATATTTTGTTGAATGGCGAGCAGGTCGATGCACTGTCGTTCATCGTGCATAGAGATCGGGCTTACCATCGCGGACGTATCATTTGTGAGAAGCTGCGCGAGCTCATTCCACGTCAAATGTTCGAGGTGCCGATTCAGGCATCTGTCGGAACAAAGGTTGTTGCGCGTGAAACCGTAAAGGCTATGCGTAAAAACGTCTTGGCCAAATGTTATGGCGGCGATATTTCCCGTAAACGGAAGTTGCTTGAGAAGCAAAAAGAGGGCAAGAAGCGCATGAAGCAGGTGGGTAACGTAGAAGTACCTCAGGAAGCATTTATGGCGGTACTGAAAATAGATGAGTAAAGCTGCTTGAAGTATTCGTCCATTCTTTCATGGGGCATTAGCCATGCATAGAGAATGGACGTTCTTTTTTTGAGCAAGCTATTCAAGACAGAGGGCACGTTCACACCTACACCATAAAAAATGGCCGATTGACGGTGGGCAGCAGCGGAGTGGATGGAATCGTTCTGAAGAAGCGGTAGCGTTCGCCTTTACCCGCGGATTTTCCCCTTTAAATCTATTTACAATTAAAAAATCCGGGGGTAACAGCGATCGGAGGAATGATCCATCCACGAAGCGTTCTCCCTCCTCATTCGCCATTTTTTCCAACCACTATATCCTGAATTGACAAGGAGGATCGGAATGACCGCATCCATACAAAAACATGAATATTCATCCGCGCCTCAAGCGGTTTATCTGCATATACCCTTTTGCACGAATAAATGCTTTTACTGTGACTTCAACTCTTATGTGCTAAAGGACCAGCCGGTTATGGAATACCTGTATGCACTGGAGCGGGAGATGGAAAATACGGTTAAACTTCACCCCCCAGGAGAAATCAAAACGATTTTTGTCGGGGGCGGAACGCCAACAACACTAAATCCGAAGGAAATGGAGTATTTCCTGAAGAGTGTCCGTACCTACTTCCCGAATTGGTCGGAGGATATTGAATTTTCCATGGAAGCCAATCCGGGTACAACCGATTATGAAAAACTTCACGTGATGAAAGAGGGCGGTGTCAACCGACTCAGCTTCGGAGTGCAGGCTTTTCAGAATGAGCTGCTTACAGGTATTGGTCGCATTCATAATACAGATGACGTATATCGTAGTCTGGAAAATGCACGTAAGGTCGGATTGGACAATCTGTCGATTGACCTGATGTTCGGCTTGCCGAACCAAACCGTGGACATGCTGAATGAGAGCGTTAGTAGAGCGCTGGAGCTGGAGCTTCCTCATTACTCTATCTATAGCTTAAAGGTTGAAGAAAATACGCTCTTCCACACGCTATACCAGAAAAATCAGCTTCCACTTCCACATGAGGATGATGAATTGGAAATGTACTTGCTTCTCATGCGCCGTATGAAAGAAGCGGGTTATGAGCAGTACGAGATTAGCAATTTTGCGAAACCCGGTTTGGGCAGTAAGCACAATATGACCTATTGGCGTAATGAGGACTATTATGGTCTTGGTGCCGGGGCGCATGGATATGTTGGCAGAGAACGTCATATGAACATTAAGGGCATTACTCCATATGTAGAGGCTACTCGTAACGGTCTGCCCCGTCTGGACAGCTTTGAGGTGCCAGCAGCGGAAGCGATGGAGGACTTTCTTATGGTTGGCCTGAGAATGTTGGAGGGTGTGTCCAAGTCCCGCTTTGAAGCCCAATTTGGTCAGGCGCTGGAGGATACGTTCACAGTCCCTCTCGGGAAAATGCTGAATGCGGGGTTGATCGAAGCGGTCGAGGACGGTTACCGTCTGAGCGAACGCGGTATTTTATTCGGAAATGATGTATTCGCAGAGTTCATCGGCTCCATTACAGTAAATTCATAACATCATTCTGTCACAACAGGTAAATGGAGTATTGCGATTCTATGCGTAATGTTGTATATTTATTCATTATATGCGGCAAGCGGCAGGGGGAGAGCAAGATGGCTTCAGTGTGTAAAGAGGTATTGTGCAGAAGTGCGGTTCCTGAAGATGTGGAGCCTTTATATCAAATGATTAGCGGCTATGCGGAGCGAGGGATCATGCTGCCACGTTCAAGGGAAGTACTTACGCGCCAACTGGAGCTGTTTATTGTTGCAGAAGTGGACGGCGAAGTCGTGGGTTGTGGTTCTTTATGCAAACTGGGCGCTGATTTGGTAGAGATTCGTTCCCTTGGCATCTCTGAGGGATATAAAGGAATGGGCATAGGCTCCAAGCTCGTAGAGGGCCTTATTATAGAAGCACGGCGACAACATATCCCTAAAATTATGGCACTGACCTATGAGGTCTCCTTTTTTATAAAAAACGGTTTTGATGTCGTAAACAAAGAGATTTTCCCTGAAAAGGTATGGACCGATTGCATTCACTGTAGCAAACAAAATAACTGTGATGAAATCGCAGTGCTGAAAATACTGAACTGACCTGTAAGCAATGAGGTTAGTTCTTTTTTTTCGTTAGATATTCATGGTGCGCTGTGTTTATACAGTTTACATTTTTTTATTCATGCTCATTTGTTTAATGTTTCGAGCAACCACCAAATGAATTGATGATGGGGATCTAGTTCAGGAGGAATTCCGTCTAAACTCTTTATCGGACTGTCCTTATGGAAATCAGTGTCATTATAAAAGTATAAAGAGCCGTCTAATGGAACTCGGTGTTTGTATTTATACAAGGCTACTGCATATTTTTCGGATTCGCCGTTTCCATTTGCGGTAAACGTGTATCCCTCCCAGTCGACCATTGTTAAATCATCGTAATGATTTATAGCTGAAACACTATAGCTTATTTGCCTGGGGATGCTTGGACTGAATTCCTGCGGGTAAAAGTAGATGGTGTTCCATATGCTTAAAAGTATAGATGGCAATAAGACCAAGGTATAACACAAGGGCCCTAATTTACGAATTAAATAGATGACTGAAATGACGAGGACAGCGTTCAGAATAAAAACAAGTGGCAAAACAAGGATTCTGCCTAGTCCTGTGTATGGAAACAGCGTAATCAAGATGTGAAACATAAAGAGTGTAGGTAAAAGTGCGATCAGGCTGTGTTCATTGCTGTAATCCAAATGGTTGCAATAAATCTCGTTTATTGAAAATACTGATCTGACTTGACAATGATCAGGTCCGTTTGGTATTTTTGTATTAACGGTTAGCACTCATCGCGAACGAGTGCTAATGATTCCATTTTACAATCAGGCTATTATGGATAACAAAAAGGGGGGATTCACTTGTTAACCGAACGTCAGAGACTCATTTTGAATGCGATTATTGATGACTACATTCGTTCGGCTGAGCCAGTGGGTTCCCGCAGCATATCCAAAAGGCAGGATGTCGGATTCAGCCCCGCCACGATCCGCAATGAAATGTCGGATTTGGAGGAACAGGGCTATCTGGAGCAACCCCACACTTCTGCGGGACGCATCCCGTCTCATAAAGGCTATCGCTATTATGTGGACCATCTGGTGCCACTGAATACACTGAAGCCTGTGGAAATGCGGGAACTCAAAGCCTTTTACGCCGAAAAGCTGAATGTAATGGAGCAAGTGATCCAGCATGCGTCAGGCATTTTGTCTCATATGACCAATTATACTTCCATCCTGCTTGGGCCGGAGGTTTTTCATACTTCATTGCGTCATTTTCAGCTATTGCCGCTCAACGAAACGACGGCTGTGGCGATTATTGTGACCAATACGGGTCAGGTGGAGAATAAGACGGTGGATATTCCGCCGGGAATTTCGATTTCCGAGATGGAGAAAGTTGTGAATTTACTGAACAGCAAGCTGGTCGGTGTGCCGATTTATCAGCTTAAATCACGTCTTTACACTGCGCTTGGTCAGGAAATGGAGAAGCATGTGTCTCATTTTGAGGACGCTATGAAGGTGTTGGATAAAGCACTGGATAATGAATCAGATCAGCGCCTGTATTTGAGTGGTGCCACGAACATGCTCAATCAGCCTGAATTTAAAGATGTAGAAAAGGTTAAGCATATTCTTGATCTGCTGGAGGAAACACCAACGCTGCTTAAACTGATGACACCTGTTCCCGGAGCGCCTGAAATGCAGGTGCGTATCGGCACGGAAAATGATCATGAGGCGTTTGCCAATTGCAGTCTGATCACCGCTACGTATGCGATAGATGGGGAAGCATTGGGGACCATAGGTATACTGGGACCGACGCGGATGGAGTATGCGAGAGTGATCAACATTTTGGATATTCTATCTAAGGATTTGACCGTAATGCTTACGCAGCGGTTTAAATAGAACAAGAATGCGCAGTTTATAGTTCTGCATGTTCTGCGTTCGGAAACGTTTTGTATCCTGCGCGGATGTATTGGTGCGTGTTTTTGTAAGGGTAGTTACAACTTGAAGGAGGTGAAACATTTTGAAGGAAGAACAAACGTTCCAAGAAGAAAAACAACAAAATGTAAGCACAGAGGAAGTTGCCGAGACGATCCTGGAGCAGGAAGAGCCGGTGAATGAAGCAGCAGCACTGGAAGCCGAGGAAGAAGACACAGAGGTGGCAAAGCTTCGTGCAGAGGCTGAGGAGCATCAACAGCGGTTTTTGCGCGCACAGGCGGATTTTGACAATTTCCGTCGTCGCACGTTAAAAGAGAAAGAAGAACTCGCTAAATATGCGTCTATGAAGCTGGTCACCGAGTTGGTACCTGTTCTCGATAACTTCGAGCGTGCGCTGGCAACAGCACAGCAGGGAGCAGAGACTGAGTCGTTCGCCAAGGGCGTAGAGATGATTTTCCGCCAGTTTGAGGGCGTGCTTCAGGCTGAGGGAGTGACGGCCATGAATTCAGTGGGTCAACCGTTTAATCCTGATTTCCATCAGGCCATTATGCAGGTGGAAAGCGAAGAGCATGAAGAAGGCATCGTCGTTGAAGAGGTACAAAAAGGATACATGCTGAAGGACAAGGTACTTCGTCCAGCCATGGTAAAAGTAAGCATGTAGCTTTTTCAATATACATTTAGCAGCACATGAATTGAAATTCAACCATTCTGGCCTGCGGGCCTCGTATATACAGAAGGAGGAATTATCCGATGAGCAAAGTAATCGGTATTGACTTAGGTACAACCAACTCTTGTGTGGCTGTTATGGAGGGCGGCGAAGCCGTCGTTATTCCAAATCCGGAAGGCGCGCGTACAACCCCTTCCGTTGTTGGTTTCAAAAAAGATGGAGAACGTACTGTAGGGGAAACGGCAAAACGCCAAGCAATTACGAACCCGGATCGTACAATCATGTCCATCAAGCGCCACATGGGTACAAATCATAAAGAAAGCATTGACGGCAAGGAATATTCCGCACAGGAAATTTCCGCTATGATTTTGCAAAAGCTGAAATCCGATGCTGAAGCTTATCTGGGCCAAACGGTAACTCAAGCCGTTATTACGGTTCCGGCTTACTTCAATGACAGCCAACGTCAAGCAACCAAGGATGCGGGTAAAATCGCGGGTCTGGAAGTTCTGCGGATCGTCAACGAGCCAACAGCAGCTGCTCTGGCATACGGTATGGAAAAATCCGAAGACCAAACGATCCTCGTGTATGACCTGGGTGGCGGTACATTTGACGTATCCATTTTGGAACTGGGCGATGGTTTCTTCGAAGTTAAAGCAACAAGTGGTGATAACAAGCTGGGCGGCGATGACTTTGACCAAGTGGTCATTGATTACCTCGTAAATGAGTTTAAAAAAGATCAAGGTATCGACTTGAGTAAAGATAAAGCAGCTGTACAACGTCTGAAAGACGCAGCGGAAAAAGCGAAAAAAGAGCTGTCCGGAGTACTGACTACGACGATTTCCCTGCCGTTCATCACAGTCGTTGACGGCGTTCCACAGCATTTGGAGTTGAACCTGACTCGCGCGAAATTTGAAGAGCTGTCTGAAGGTCTGGTAGAACGTACTTTGGGACCTACTCGTCAAGCGATGAAAGATGCAGGCATGAGTGCCAGCGACATCGACAAAATCGTTCTGGTTGGCGGTTCCACGCGGATTCCGGCTGTACAGGAAGCAATTAAGAAACTGACAGGCAAAGAGCCTCATAAAGGCGTAAACCCTGATGAAGTAGTAGCTTTGGGTGCGGCAGTTCAAGCGGGCGTATTGACAGGTGATGTGAAAGACGTCGTTCTTCTCGACGTAACTCCACTGTCCCTGGGTATTGAAACCGCAGGTGGCGTATTCACTAAAATGATCGAGCGTAACACAACGATTCCTACAAGCAAATCGCAGGTATTCTCGACGTATGCCGACAACCAGCCTAGCGTGGAAATTCATGTACTGCAAGGTGAACGTGAAATGGCAGCAGGCAACAAATCGCTGGGCCGCTTCCAACTGGGAGATATTCCTCCAGCACCACGTGGCGTACCGCAAATCGAAGTTACCTTTGATCTGGATGCGAACGGTATCGTGAACGTATCTGCTACGGATAAAGGAACTGGCAAGAGCCAAAAAATTACGATCACATCTTCCAGCGGCTTGAGCGACGAGGAAGTAGAACGTATGATGAAGGATGCCGAATTGCATGCGGAAGAAGATAAAAAACGCAAGGATTTGGTAGAGGCGAAAAACGCTGCGGACCAATTGATTTACTCCGTAGACAAAACGATTAAAGATCTGGGCGAAAAAGCAGATGCAGCTGAAGTCGAAAAGGCAAATGCAGCTAAAGAAAATCTGCAAAAAACGCTGGAAACCGACAATCTGGAAGACATCAAAAAGGCTACTGAAGAGCTGACTGAAATTGTTCAGCAATTGTCTGTAAAACTGTACGAGCAAGCTGCTCAAGCAGCACAGGATCAAGAAGCCCAAAATGGCGCAGCAGACAGCAAAGGCCGCGACAATGTGGTTGACGCAGATTATGAAGTCGTTAATGAAGACGAGAAGAAAAACTAAGCTACGGATCGGGAGTGGCATTACAGTACACCGGTGCGTTATAATACACTGAATAGTATCTAGCAGCGTAGCTGCCTTGATAAATAACGATAAGACTGTAGAGTAACCGTTATTTTCAGGATAAATAAGCATATTACGGGTTGTACTGCCTTGAAATGATGGGAAGGTCAAAGCCGGGTCATCCCGTGCCTTTGGCTTTCCTTTTATATGTAGTGCAGACGCGTTGTAGGCATGGGGGTGGAACATTGGCTGATAAGCGTGATTATTATGAGGTGCTGGGCGTTGCGAAGGGCGCTTCGGATGAAGAAGTCAAAAAGGCTTACCGTAAGCTTGCGCGTCAGTATCATCCGGACGTGAATAAGGCTGCGGACGCGGAAAGCAAATTTAAAGAAGTGAAAGAGGCCTATGACGTTCTAAGTGATGGTCAGAAGCGGGCAAGATATGACCAATACGGTCATGTAGACCCGAACCAGGGCATGGGAGGCGGCTTCGGTGGAGCCGACTTCGGTGGCGGCGGGTTTGGCGATATTTTTGATATGTTTTTTGGTGGTGGCGGCAACGGTCGGCGTGACCCGAATGCACCACAACGTGGGAATGATCTCCAATATACGATGACGATCGAATTCAAGGAAGCGGTGTTCGGTAAGGAAACCGACATTCATATTGGTCGTACGGAAACATGTGATACGTGTCACGGTACGGGAGCCAAAGCGGGCACCAAGCCACAAACCTGCTCCGTCTGCCACGGTAGCGGACAGGAAGAAGTGGTGCAGAATACACCATTTGGTCGTATGGTTAATCGTCGCGCTTGCTCCAATTGCGGCGGTGCAGGAAAGATCATCAAGGAAAAATGTACAACTTGTAGCGGTTCTGGCCGTGTGCGCAAACAGCGTAAAATTCATATCCGTATTCCAGCGGGTGTGGATGATGGCTCGCAAATGCGTATCAACGGTGAGGGCGAAGGCGGTATCAATGGAGGACCGGCAGGTGACCTGTACGTCGTGTTCCGTGTGAAGTCGCATGACTTCTTCGAGCGCGAGGGAGACGACATCTACTGTGAAATTCCACTGACGTTCTCGCAGGCGGCACTGGGAGATGAAGTTGAAATTCCGACGCTGACCGAGAAAGTGAAGCTGAAAGTCCCAGCGGGTACGCAGACAGGCACCTATTTCCGTCTTAAAGGCAAAGGTGTGCCGAAGCTGCGTGGTGTAGGTCAGGGTGACCAGCATATTAAGGTGGTTGTAGTAACACCTAGCAAGTTGAGTGAGGAGCAAAAGGACCTCCTGCGTCAATTCTCTGCGCTTAGCGGAGAGCAGACACACGAAAATGAGCAATCCTTTTTTGACCGTGTGAAGCGTGCCTTCCGAGGCGACTAATCCAAGGAAAGAATCGCGGAGCTTCAACCATGAATCAGAGGGGACTATTCCGCAATTGCGGGGTAGTTCCATTTTTTATTCTGGATTTACGTAAACACATACATAACCATTTTTGTATAAGCGTACGGAGCTATTGACGCTTAATCTTAAGTAGAAAGGGGTGAGTCTCATCGCAATTTCACGGCTAAAGCTGCGTCGGGGGAAACCGCAAATAAAACTTAGAAGGCTGATTACACTGCTGGTTTGTCTCGTTATGGCACTTGTGCTTTTACCAGTAACACTGTTGTTTGCGGACAGAGTTGAGCATGAAACCGAAACGGGGCTGGAGGAAAAGGCCATGTCCATCGCACGTACACTCGCCCACACACCTCTTATTGTTGAACAATTGCAACAACCTGGTTCGTCTTCCTCCATGCAGGAGTATGTGCGGAAGGTTTCATCTGCTAATCATGTTCAGTTTATCGTAGTTATGGACATGAAGGGCATTCGTAAAACGCACCCGGATGCCAGAATGATCGGCAAAGCCTTTGTTGGTGGAGACGAATACACTGCACTTCATGGTCATGAGAGTGTATCTGTTGCGAAGGGAACATTGGGCCTGTCCATGCGCGCCTTTTCTCCCGTGTTCAGTTCGACGGGAAAGCAGTTGGGAGCGATTGTTGTCGGCATATCCATGCAAGATGTACTGAGGGCTCAGGAAGGCAACTACCGTCTTATTGCCATCGCCATTGGCGTCGGGATGTTAATCGGCACCGGAGGTGCTGTTGTGTTGGCCCGTAAAATTAAAAATATGCTGGTTGGTCTGGAACCGCCGGAAATCGCACGCTTGCTGGAGGAACGCAGTGCTATGCTGCAGTCCATTAAGGAAGGTGTCATTGCGGTGGATGAATCCGGACGTGTTATGTTAATGAATGCAGAAGCGATTCGTTTGCTAAGGCAAGCAGGAATTGAAGATTTCTCGTCCACTGGACAGGAAATTACCGCTTATTTATCCGCTTTCCGATTGCAAGAGGTTTTGGAGGCAAGCACTCCGCAGATGGATGAGGAAATAGAGCTGGGGGGAATCACCTTTCTCACTACCAGTGTTCCGATACGCGTAAAAGGGGAAATCGTCGGAGCGATTGTAACCTTTCGAGATAAAACGGAGATGAAGCAGCTGGCCGAGCGTTTGACAGGGGTGTCCCTGTATACGGAGGCACTGCGTGCACAAGCTCACGAATTTATGAATAAGCTGCACGTTATTATGGGGATGGTACATCTGCGAATGTACGATAAATTGGAGCATTACATTATGGATGCCGTTGAGCATCATCAGGTGGAGATCGGCTCGATTACCCGGCAGATCAGGGACCCTGTTATGGCGGGTTTTGTGCTGGGAAAATTAAGCCGGGCCAGAGAGGTTGGGGTGAGCTTCGAACTGACTCCGGGGAGCTATTTGCCCGAATCGGGTCAAACCCAAACGATTCATGAATTGATTACGATTCTTGGTAATTTGTTTGATAATGCAGTGGAAGCGATGGAATCTCTCCAGCACAAGCGGATTACCCTTTCGCTTTATTTTGATAAACATCAGAAGAACGGATGTCTGACCTGCATCATGAGTGACAATGGTCCAGGTATATCGGAAGAGCTCGCAAAGACGATATTTGAAAAAGGCTATTCGACCAAGGGAGAGTCGCGAGGAATGGGGCTTTATCTGGTGGCGCAAAGCGTGAAAAGATTACAGGGTAGTGTAGAGCTGATTCCAGCCGAGCAAGGGTGCTGTTTTGAGATTACGATTCCATATATGACGGGGAATGATGAACATGATTAATGTCCTGATTGTAGAAGATGATCCGATGGTTGCTGAATTTAACCGCAAATATATGGAGCAGGTAGAGGGCTTCCAATGTGGGGGTTGGGCTTCTTCTGTGGAAGAGGCCAAGAAATTTTTGGCTGAGCGAGCCGTTGATCTGGTTTTACTAGATGTGTATATGCAGGAAAGCAACGGCCTGGATTTGCTGTCATTCATACGGGAGGCAGGGGTGAATGTGGATGTCATTGTGATCTCAGCTGCAAGTGATATGAACAGTGTCAAGAAAGCGATGAATTTTGGCGCGGTGGATTATTTGATTAAGCCGTTCCACTTTAATCGCTTTCTGGAGGCACTTACGGGTTATCGGGAGCATATCAGCATCGTGCGTGAACGCAGCTTGCTTTCACAGGAGGAGCTGGACCGTCTTTTATATCATAAGAGCTCTACTAAGGACTTGGCTCGTTTTCCCAAAGGGGTAACCAAGTCAACGCTGGCCATGATATGGAATTGTATCCGGCAGCATGAAGCGACACTGTTTTCCACCGAGGACATTGCAGAAAGTGCAGGGATATCCAGAGTGTCTATGCGCAAATACCTGACTTTTTTGACGGAGATTGAGGTGCTCGCCATGGAAACGATTTATGGTACGATCGGACGACCTGTGTACCAATATCGTATTTTGCCGCAGGCAGAAGAAATCTTGGCCGGTTATGATTTAGGCTCCTTTTGATTACTTTAATTACAAAAGTGCATTATTAGTTTTAAAACCAAATAAAGCGTTTTCCAAGGTGTAGAATGAAACTATGATCATCGTTCTTAACACAAGGAGGGAGCTTTATGGAAAATGCTACAAACCAAGCAGCCATTCAAAAGGAGCAGAAATCGAATAAAAATTCTGTAAATGGGATCAGGATGCTAGGGAAGATAAAAATAGGAGTGATTCCGCTTCCGCTATACGTCGTGATTGCGTTGATTATATACGCAGCTGCGGTTACACAAAGTCTACCGAACGATATGTTGGGCGGATTCGCCGTCATCATGATTTTGGGCATATTGCTCAGTGAACTAGGTTTCAAGCTTCCGATACTCAAGAATATTGGCGGTCCAGCTATTCTATCACTCATGGTTCCATCGTTGATGGTATTTTGGAACATGTTCAGTCCGTCCGCGATGGATGCTGTACACACGCTCATGAAGACCTCGAATTTCCTGTATTTCTACATCGCTTGTTTGGTAACCGGGAGTATTCTTGGTATGGATCGCAAAATGCTGATAAACGGAATTGTTAAAATTTTTGCCCCTATTATCGTCGGCTCTATTGCAGCTGTTGCAACAGGTATGGTCGTGGGGATGGCTTTTGGCTACAGTGCCTATCATACGTTCTTTTATATCATCATTCCGATTATCTCCGGTGGGATCGGGGAAGGGATTTTACCTTTGTCCATCTCATATGGATTGGTCTTGGGCAAAGATTCGGCGATATTCGTATCCCAGTTGATCCCGGCCGCGATCATCGGGAACATCGTAGCAATCATAGGTGCGGGTGTTCTCAAGAGATTAGCGGAGAAAAAGCCAGGAACTTCTGGTAACGGGAGATTGCTAAAATCCAATGAGGAAGAAAAGCTAGCTTCTACGAGTCTCGAACAAAACATTTCTTTTCCATTGATGGGTGGTGGATTGCTGTTAGCCTGTACCTTCTTTATCGTAGGTAAGCTGCTGGAGCCATATCTTCATATTCCAGGACCTATTTTGATGATTTTGGCAGCTGCTATCATTAAATCCGTTCAAGTGATGCCAAATCAGCTGGAAACAGGAGCTTTTCATTTGTACAAATTTATAACGGCCAGCCTGACGTGGCCATTGATGGTAGGATTGGGAATTTTATATGTGCCTTTGGATAGTGTGGTTGGGATTCTGACGATACCTTATGCCATCACCTGTGCATCTGTTGTAATTGCATTAATTGTTGCTGGGTATTTTACTGGAAAATGGATTAATATGTATCCGGTGGAAGCTGCACTGGTTACTAGCTGTCGCGGCGGATTAGGAGGCACGGGGGATGTGGCTATTTTGTCTGCATCGAACCGGATGGAACTGATGCCTTTCGCACAAATTGCAACTCGTATCGGCGGGGCAGCCACGGTCATTTTAGCAACTTTGTTACTCAAATTATGGAGCTGACGAGTGTTATCTCTAAGCATAGAAATCATAGCCTAAAAATACAGACCTGAAAGGATGGAGAGAAATATGAGTAGTTTATTGGATGAAATCAGAGAATTACACGCAGGTGGCAAAATGGAGACCTTACCGAAGAAGCCGATCGATTCGATGGAAGGGTTATCCAAGGTTTATACACCGGGTGTGGCTGAAATTTGTATGGAAATTGCGAACGACCCGGCCAAAGCGTACCAGCTCACAATCAAGAAAAATACAGTAGCCGTTGTGTCGGACGGAACCGCGGTGCTTGGATTAGGGGATATCGGACCAGAGGCTGCCATGCCTGTGATGGAAGGTAAGGCTGTGTTGTTCAAACAGTTCGCAGGTGTCGATGCATTTCCGATCTGTCTCAATACAAAGGACCCTGATGAAATAGTTCAAATCGTTAAAATGATTTCTCCTGCCTTTGGAGGCATTAATCTGGAGGATATTTCTTCACCGCGCTGCTTTGAGATCGAGAGACGTTTGAAAGAGGAGCTGGACATTCCGGTATTCCATGATGATCAGCACGGAACGGCAGTCGTCGTATTGGCGGGCCTGGTCAATGCGCTGAAGGTATGCGGCAAGAAAATGGAGGATGTCAAAGTTGTATTTTCAGGTATCGGTGCGGCTGGTATGGCTTGCTCTCGTATGCTGCTCAAGGCAGGTGTGCGCAATCTGATTGGCGTTGATCGACAAGGAGCCATTTATCGTGGAGTAGAATACAGCAACCCGCATTGGACAGAGTATGCCAATATGACCAATCCCCAAAATCTGAGTGGTAGTTTATCCGAAGTGATTGTGGGAGCTGATGTTTTCATCGGTGTGTCAGGCCCGGATTTATTGACTGTGGAGGATATTCAGAGCATGGCCGCTGATCCTATCGTTTTTGCCATGGCGAATCCTAAGCCCGAGATTGATCCAGCTTTAGCAGCGCCTTATGTACGTGTATTGGCTACAGGCCGCTCTGATTTTCCTAATCAGATTAATAATGTGCTGTGCTTCCCGGGAATTTTCCGAGGCGCACTGGATTGCCATGCCGCGACGATTAATGAAGAAATGAAACTAGCTGCCGGACTTGCTATTGCGGATGCGATCAGTCCCGAAGAGCTGAGTGAAACGAATATTATACCTAATGTATTTAATCCACAAGTAGTGCAAAAGGTTCGGGAGGCTGTCATTCGTGCTGCACGGGAGACGGGAGTAGCCAGAGCAGGAGAAGTACCCGCTGCTGCTCAGCACCCAGAAAAGTAACCTTCGCAAACGATGTTCCCAGCGTTCCACCTGCTAAATCCGGCGCTGTCTGTTCCGTTCCGTCACTGTGGGGAATATAAATTCGTGCCAATGAGCAGGATATAGCAAAGCGCAGCTGCATAGTTCTTGCACAAAAGCTGCGCTCAATCTCACACAGGGAGTTTTTGGGGATGGGTGAAAAAAATATTTTGGCGTATTTTAAAAGTCCTGAGGAAGCACAGGGAGCCGCTAGAAAACTAGAAGCTCTTCGGGTAGCGGATGTGTCGATAGACCGATTTAGTCGGTATCCGCAACAGTCTACAGGCAATGCTGGATTACCTGTACTTTCAGGGAAGATTACCAGCTTGTCCTCACTAACGCAGGGAGTGGATTTTACTGATGCTAGTCCGGCCATACTGGCTGCGGCTGATCCATCTGCCAGCGGAATGAGCGATGGGGGACAGGGTGGACCGACTGGCCGCGATATTTTGTTGACTGCTGTGGTGGATGAGTCCATTCATCATCAGGCGATGTCCATTGTGGAGCAAGCAGGTGGAATGCTGTGAGAAGTTTGGAAGGAGCTGTGACAGATGCCAACAAACAAACGGTACGATAAAGTGCTGACCAAAACGGAGAAAATCAAGCGTGCGCAATCTGCCAAAAACGAGGATGTCGAGTTCTCGGCAGAGCAGGCAGATGCTCAGGATTTGGAAGCGATTCGGCGGAGCGAAGCAGCTGATCGTCGTCAGGAGCGCATTATTAACGACAGCGAGTAGAATTTGAAAAGGCGGGTTATCTCCATCTTGAAGATGATTAAGGGATAGCTCGTCTTATTTGTGTTTTTCTCTTTGAACTCCGTTGATCCTAGCTTTTTTGAACTCCTATGCATGTATATAGTACAATGTAATGTATGCATGTGAATTGAGGAGGAAATGAAAACCATGTTGTGGAATGAAATAACAATACATACAAGTGAAGAAGCGGTCGAAATGATTTCGAATTTTCTGCACGAAGCGGGTGCGGGAGGGGTTTCCATTGAAGAATCCGGTTCGCTCAACAAACCGCGGGACACGTCTTACGGGCAGTGGTATGATCGCCCTTTGAACGATATTCCTGAAGGACAAGCGATCATCAAGGGTTATTTTGCCGAAGAAGTGGACATGGACAGCATACGTGCACAAATTGAGCCGCGGGTCGAACAATTAAGAACCTTCGATATTGACCCTGGTGAGGTTCGATATGAGCTGAAAACGGTCAATGAGGATGACTGGGCAAATGCCTGGAAGCAATATTTCAAGCCTTTACGTGTGTCGGATCGTCTAACGATCAAACCGACTTGGGAGGACTATGAGCCTGCAAATGAGGATGAAAAAACCATTGAGCTGGACCCGGGTATGGCTTTTGGCACTGGGACGCATCCTACGACATCACTTTGCCTGAGAACATTGGAGTCCGTGATTAAGGGTGGAGAAGAAGTCATTGATGTCGGTACAGGCTCTGGTATTTTGGCCATTGGAGCTGTAAAGCTGGGAGCGAAGCATGTGCTTGCCCTGGACCTGGACCCGGTAGCGGTATCAAGCGCGCGAGAAAATACGCATCTGAATGGACTGGAAGAGCGTATTACCATTAAGGAAAGCGATTTGCTGTCCGTGCTCAATGCAAGCGATCGAACGCTGGGTATCCAGCTGCCGGTTAAGCTGGTGGTTGCCAATATTTTAGCCGAGATTATTTTGCTGTTTATTGATGATGTCTACAAGGCTCTGGAGCCAGGCGGTATTTATATTGCTTCAGGGATTTGGAAGAACAAAGAAGAAGTTGTCGAAACTGCGTTAAAGGCAGCTGGCTTTGAAATTGCCGAAATACGCCGCGATGAAGATTGGCTGGCGTTTGTGGCGAGAAAGAGGTAAGCATGGATTTTTTACAAAGTATTTTTCGTGTAAATTTAAATGTTCTTCCATTTTACTTGCTGGCTGTGATTATATCTTTTACGGTGCATGAGTTTGCACATGCGTATTATGCCAATAAATTTGGTGATCCCACAGCCAAGCTGCTTGGGCGCGTGACTTTGAATCCGGCTGTGCATATTGACCTGCTGGGTACGCTGTTGCTGCTGATCGGGGGCTTTGGCTGGGCCAAGCCTGTTCCGGTTAATCGTGACAATTTCAACCGTCCGCGCCTCATGGGCATTATTGTTTCAGCTGCCGGTCCGCTGAGTAATCTGCTGCTTGCGTTTGTTGCTACATTGATCTATGCTATGCTGCTTCATTTTCAAGTGCTGCCGGGCATGGAGAGCCAGCGGGTAGCTCAGGCGATCTATCTGTTTATCAATGCACTGATCAATTTGAATCTGTTTTTGTTTATCTTCAACTTGATTCCACTGCCCCCGCTGGATGGGTACCGGATTGTGGAGGATGTAGCTCCAACTCCTGTGCGTCGCAAGCTTCAGCAGTTTGAACAATGGTCCATCTTTATTTTTCTGCTTATACTGGTCATTCCGCAGGTGCGGGCTGTAACGATTGAACCTCTTTACACGCTGGCCCAAGTGATATATATACAGTTTTTGCAGTTCTCTTTTTACATCACCGGATTATTTGGAGCCTAAGGGCTCCTTTTTTGTGAGAACAGATCATATTGCGACAATGAAACAGGGAACAGGCTGGTCATACAGGCGCAAAAGATGATATGATGGTGCTTGGTGATTTTATTCGGTTTTTGTACGGAAAGTCAGTGGATAACAGTTATTTTTAGAATAGGTGTGAGAGACAATGCAGCGTTATTTTATTCCGGCAGAGCAATTTCTGGAAGATCACGTGATTGTTGCGGGCGAGGACGCGCGGCATATCACTAAAGTCATGCGCGGTCGCAGCGGCGACAAAATTATAGTCAGTGACGGGGTATCCAGAGAAGCGCTGGCTGCGTTGGATACGATTGAGCAGGATCATGTGACGGCGACGATCGTGGAGCTGCTGGAGATGACCTCTGAACCGCATGTGCAGGTTACCATCGCTCAAAGTCTTCCTAAAGGAGACAAGATGGAGACGGTGATGCAAAAATGTACAGAAATCGGAGCAGCGGGCTTTATACCGTTTTTGTCCGAGCGTACAGTCGTGCAGTATGATGCCAAAAAAGAAGGCAAGCGATTGGAGCGCTGGCGCAAGATTGTGAAGGAAGCGGCTGAGCAAAGCCATCGTAATCGGATTCCCGAAATTAGCGCACCCATGACGTGGAAAGAGCTGCTGGCTTCTTTTGCGGGGTATGATTTGATATGCTATTGTTATGAAAAAGAGCAGGGTCGGCAGCTACGGGATGTGATCCAGCCTTTGGCAGGACCATGGGCGTCGGTAGATAAGCCGCGTGTTCTGCTGGTAGTGGGCCCGGAAGGCGGCTTCACTGAGGCGGAAAGCCTGGAGGCCGAGCAGGCCGGGGCTCAGTCTACAGGGCTGGGAAGACGTATTTTGCGCGCAGAGACCGCAGGTATGGCTGCATTGGCGTGCATTTTATATGAGACAGGAGAAATGGGAGGGATTTAATATGCCATCAGTGGCATTTTATACATTGGGCTGTAAAGTAAACTTTTATGATACGGAAGCAATCTGGCAGCTGTTCAAAAAAGAAGGTTATGAGCAGGTGGAGTTTGATGAGCAGACTGCTGATGTTTATTTGATTAATACATGTACGGTTACGAATACCGGCGATAAAAAGAGTCGTCAGATTATTCGTCGCGCGATTCGCCGAAATCCGGATGCCATTGTGGCAGTGACGGGCTGTTACGCTCAAACTTCACCAGCCGAAATTATGGATATTCCCGGTGTCGATCTCGTTATTGGCACACAGGATCGGGACAAGATTATTCCGTTTGTGAAGGAAATTCAAGAATCGCGTCAACCGGTGAACGCCGTGCGTAATATTATGAAGACTCGCGTGTTTGAGGAAATGGATGTGCCTGATTTTGCTCACCATACCCGTGCGTTTTTGAAAATTCAGGATGGATGCAATAACTTCTGTACCTTCTGTATCATTCCGTGGTCGCGCGGTTTATCCCGCAGCCGTGATGCCGCGAGCATTATCGCACAAGCGCGTCAGCTGGTGCATGCGGGCTACAAGGAGATCGTACTCACAGGTATCCATACTGGTGGTTATGGTGACGATATGGAAAATTATGACCTGTCCGATCTGTTGTGGGATTTGGAGAAGGTGGAAGGGCTGGAACGCATTCGTATCAGCTCGATTGAAGCCAGCCAGATCGATGAAAAAATGCTTGATGTGCTGAAACGCTCCAACAAGCTGGTTCGTCATTTTCACATACCGCTTCAGGCAGGAGACGACACCGTTCTGAAACGGATGCGCCGCAAGTATACAACAGAAGAATTCTATAACAAGATGCTTATGATTCGAAAAGCAATGCCGGATGTAGCGATTACAACGGACGTAATTGTCGGGTTCCCTGGGGAAACGGACGAAATGTTCCGCAACGGCTATGAGCTGATGAAAAAAATCGGTTTTTCGGAAATGCACGTATTCCCGTACTCCAAGCGCACTGGAACGCCTGCGGCACGTATGGAGGATCAGGTCGACGAGGACGTTAAAAATGCACGTGTGCATGAGCTGATTGAACTGTCAGAGCAAATGCAGTTGGCGTATGCTGAGAAGTTTGCAGGTCAGGTGCTGGAGGTCATTCCGGAAGTTGCGCCGAAAGGAACCGAAGGTAGCGGCATACTCTACGGTTATAGTGACAATTACATTCAACTGGTGTTTGAAGGTACTGAGGATCTGGTTGGCAAGGTGTGTCAAGTGAAGCTGACGAAGGCGGGCGTTAATGAAAGTGAAGGTCAATTGGTCCGCGTACTGGAAAATGGGCTGCAAGCAGCTCTCTAAGACCATAAAAAGCCTGAACAGGCAATAGCGATGGCCAACAAGGATTTCGCCTTTCCTTACAGAGAGGACGGAATCCTTGTTGCGCAAGGAAAGGAGATTACAGGATGGCAGCAAAAAAGGAAATTTCCGCAGGCGGTGTTGTGTTTCGCAAACAGGGGGAGCAGCTTGAAATCCAGCTGATTACTGACCGATATGGCAAGGTATCCTTGGCTAAAGGCAAAATGGAGCCGGGAGAAACGATCGAACAAACGGCTTTACGTGAAATTCGCGAGGAAACCGGGTTGAACGGGCGAATTATTCAGCATGTGGATATGATCGCTTATACGTACCAGCACGCTGAATACGGGGAAGTGGACAAGGAAGTTCATTATTATCTCGTGGAGGCACTGGATGGAGATTTACAGGCACAGATTGAAGAAATAAAAGGTGTCGCGTGGCATACGCCTGAGGAGGCATGGCGTCTCCAGCGCCAAGGTGGATATGATAATAATGATGTCATTTTGAGCAAGGCGCTGTCTATGCTGGGAATTAACGTTTAATTCTAGGAAGAGACATACGTTGCTCTAAGCGAGTCCATACAGGTAAATAGCAGACGGGCAGGACAAGCAGAGAGCTGATCACGTTAAACAGGGTTTGGGCATGGGCGACCTTGGCTCCGGGCTCGGCGGATATCCAGGCGGCCGCCATTTCCAGCCCGGGAATCAACGGCATAAAAAGCAAGGCCCCGCCTACGTTCAGCAGCACATGGGACCAGGCTACAAATTTGCCGGACACACTGCCGCCAACAGCGGCGATTAGAGCGGTTACGCAGGTGCCTACATTGGAGCCGATGACGATGGCGATACCCACATCGGCTGGGAGGGCGCTTGCCGCAGCAAGGCTGATCGCCATGCCAATAACGGCTGCGCTGCTGTGTACCAGTGCGGTCAGGCAAGCTCCAGCGGCGAAGGCCCACCACATGTTGGCGGCAGCGTGATCGAGAAACCAGCGGAATAGTCCGGCCTGCTCAATCCAGGGCCCGACCGTTTGCATCACGCGGATACCCGCCAGAATCAGCGAAAATCCGGCAAGGACGAGGCTGATAAACTGTACAGCTTGCGGGCGGCTGAGTTCATGGGAACCGGGGGAAGCTCCGGCGGACGCATACTGGCTGCCGGGGACAGCTTCTCCCCATAGGACGGCAGTACTCCAGCATAGCAGTGAGCCGCAAAGAAGCGGAACAGCCAGCTTGCCCAGCTGTAGCCCCATCAGCTCGGTGGTCAGGCAGGTGCCAATATTGGTGCCAAGGATGATGCCGAGCGTACGACCGTAGGTCAACAGCCCGGCGTTGACCAGACCGATGGTCATCACCGTTACGGCGGTGCTGCTTTGCAGCAGGGCGGTAATGCCTGAGCTGAACAGCAAGCCCCGCCAAGGGGAGACGGTGGCCCGGTTCAGCCAGCGGGTAAGGAAGGGGCCGGCCAAATGGCGGAGGGCTGCTTCCATCAGCTTCATTCCGCCCAAAAAAACAAGCAGCCCCCCGCACAGCGGCAAAATAACATGTATAAACACGGGCATAGCCCCCTTTTTCTAAGGTTATTTAATATTGGTGAATTCTTTACAGTAACGCTAAAGCGCTTATGTAACAGCCTATGATCTGTCGAGGACAGCCATGACAAGCATGGCCGAGTAGTTTTTTTACGGAACGAAAATTTTGTAGTATCTTCATAAGCTTTAAAAGCGTGACGTCGATATCAAGGCGGGCAGTAGCGGAGCGGTTCATTTGAATCTGGAGAAGCGAGAGCGTTCGCCTGAAAGCTTTCCAAAGGAAAGCTGCTTCGGAAGCATAAACCTAATGGGATTCTTACCTTTAAATGTGTTACCTAATCCCAAGAATCCCATTGCAACAGCGATCGTAAGATCAAATGAACCGCGGAGCCGCACCCCATCGAACACCACGCTTTTAACACTTTGAGCAATCCAAGAATAGGAGTGAGGGTTTTGCCTTCAGTAATATTAGAACGAGGCCGCAAAAAAAGGCTGGAGCACGCACACCCCTGGGTGTTTAAAAATGAAATAGCCAAGGTCGAGGGCGATCCGTTGACAGGCGATCTGGTCAGCATTGTGAACCATCAGGGTCGATATTTGGCGACAGGCTACTATAATCCGGCTTCACAAATTACAGTGCGTGTGATATCGTACGAGCCGCTGGAAGCCATGGACAAAAGCTTCTTTGTTGAACGCTTCCGCAATTGTCTGGAGCACCGTGAACGTTTTGTGACCGGAGGAGATGCTTATCGGCTGGTGTACGGCGAGGCTGATTTTTTGCCTGGACTGATTGTAGACCGTTTTGGTGATGTATTGGTCGTGCAGCTGTTAACGCTGGGCATGGATCGGCGCAGGGAAGAAATCAGGGACGCGCTCGTTGAAGTGATGGGACCTGTCGGTATATATGAGCGTAGTGATGTATCCATCCGCGAGCTGGAAGGACTAGAACAGACGAAGGGGCCTTTGTACGGTGATTGCCCGCGCCATGTCGTGGTAACGGAAAATGGCTTGCAAATTAAGGTTGATATTGTAGAGGGCCAGAAGACAGGTTATTTCTTCGACCAGCGTGAGAATCGTGCGGCGATTGCACCGTTGATGACAGGCTGGGGTGCACGCAGCGGAATTACAATGCAGGAAGTAGCAGAACAAGGCGGCTCTGAGACTACGGTTATGAAGCCTGTAAATAAAAGCGGCAAGGTTGTTGAATTCCCGTTTTGGGATGGCGCAACCGTACTGGAGTGCTTTTCACATACCGGAAGCTTTACACTTCATGCATGTAAATACGGGGCTAAAAAAGTAACTTGTCTTGATATTTCTGAGCATGCGATTGAAAGCGCGCGGGATAATGTCAAGTTGAACGGCTTCGAGGAACGCGTCGAGTTTGTCGTCGATGATGCTTTTCAATATTTGCGAAATCAGGTCAAAGGTGTAGAGGAACGAGCAGCCAGAGCTGGGGGCAAGGGGGATACGTCCAAGCCGTTAACAGCTGGTGGCGGACGAACGTTTGACGTGGTTATTCTTGATCCGCCAGCCTTTGCCAAAACGAAAAGCGCGGTCAAAGGCGCTATGCGGGGGTATAAAGATATCAACCTGCACGGGATGAAGCTCGTTAATGAGGGCGGTTATCTGGTGACAGCGAGCTGTTCGTACCATATGCGGCCTGAGCTGTTTCTGGATACGATCAAGGAAGCAGCGGCTGATGCCGGAAAAATCCTCCGTCTGGTGGATTGGAGAGCAGCCGGCAAGGATCACCCTCAAATTTTGGGCGTAGAGGAAGGTCATTATTTGAAATTCGCCATCTTTGAGGTACGCAGCCAGAAACAGCTGTAGGTGAACAACACAGTTAACTTTTTTTAGTGGTAAAATAAGTAAAATAGGCTCGTTTAATATATACATTAGTCCTGTAGAGAAGGCATGCATCCAGCCAACCTGCGGGACTGTTTGATTTTTGGGGAAGGATACATTGCTGCAAGATGGCAAACGTACGTTCTTTTCTCCCTTGCCTCGTGTGCTATACTGTTAAATAGAATGTTGTTCGTTGGAGAGGAGGCTGCATCATGTCGGTCCGTTTGTTGATTGGACGCTCGGGTAGCGGTAAGAGTGCGTTAATCCGTCATGAAATGACGTCTATGCTACGCGAGCAGCCGCTAGGTAAGCCTATGCTGCTGCTTGTACCGGAGCAATCGTCATTTGCTTCCGAGCATGCGTTGCTTACAGAAGCCGGAAACGGTATTCAGGGGTCGGTGCGCGCCCAGGTGATGGGATTTCATCGTCTTGCTTATTTAGTCATGCAGGAAACCGGAGGTTCAGCGCTGGTGCCGGTGACGGAAGAGGGCAAGAAGATGCTTTTATATAAAATTATTCGTCGCCGCAAGGATGAACTGAATTTGTTCAAGGACTCGGGGGATCAGCTTGGCTTTGTGGATCGATTGAATACGTTGTTTACGGAGTTAAAGCAGTATGGGAATGATACCTGGTCTGTTCCAGAGCAGCTGGAGCGCATGCATGCCGCAGGGGAATCGACCCCGATTTTGCGCGGCAAGCTCAAGGATATCAGCCTGATCTATGAGGATTTTGAACGAGAGTTGTCGCTTAAATATATTGACGGTGAGGATACGCTGCGCATGCTGGCAGAGCAGATTGCCGAGTCTTCCCTGGTGCGCGGGGCAGATATTTGGATGGATGGCTACCGCAGGTTTACACCGCATGAATACAAGGTAGTACAACAGCTTATGCTGCACGCTTCTTCGTTGACGGTGGCGCTGACCTGCAACCGCAGCTACGAGAGCGGACAGCTTCCGCATGAGCTGGACTTGTTTCATCCGTCGGCAGCTACCTATGTAAAGCTTAAAGGAATGGCCGACGAGCTGATGATGGAGACGCAGACATTATTATTGCGCCCAGATCCAATGCCGAGGTTTAGGGAGCGCCCGGCGTTGGCGTATTTGGAGGCATATTTTGAACATCGTACAGGGTATCGGATACCGCAGCAGCTACGGGATCAATGGGCAGACAAGCAGCCGGAGGGCATAAAGCTGTACGCTGCGGCCAATCGTCGTGCAGAGCTGGAGGGGGCCGTACGCGAAATGCGCCGTCTGGCCCGGGATGAAGGCGCGCGCTATCGGGAAATGGCTTTGTTTGTACGTCATATTGAGGATTATGAGCCGTGGGTGGAGCCGATATTCAAGCAATATAAGGTTCCGGTATTTCTGGATCAGCGAAGAAGTGTGCTGCATCATCCCTTAGTGGAAATGATCCGCGCTTCGCTGGATATCGTCCAGCGGCGTTGGCGGTATGAGGATGTATTCCGTGCAGTCAAAACGGATCTTTTACTGCCGCTGGATGGTCGGGTTAGCCGTGAGGACATGGACCGTCTGGAAAACTATGCGCTGGCCTGCGGAATACAAGGCAGCCGTTGGACAGACGGACGACCGTGGCAGGCAGTGCCCAGTCTGTCGCTGGAGCTGGAGGAGCAGGAGCGGAACCGGCAACGGGATGAAACGCTGGATTTGATGGAGCTGTGCCGCGATGTCATTGTGACGCCTTTACGCGCGTTTGAAAAACGCCTGGGCAAGGCTCGCACAGCAGTTGAGAAGTGTGAAGCGGTTTATCTGCTGCTGGAGGATACAGAAATCGGTCACAAGCTGGACGCCTTTATTCGTGAGGCTGAGAAAGCTGGAAATCCCGAGCAGGCCAAGGAGCATCGTCAGGTATGGGGTGCAGTGCTTGAGCTGTTGGATCAGATTGTCGAAATGATGGGTGATGAAAGGCTGGATACCTCTTTGTTTGCGGGTGTGCTGGAAACAGGATTGGCTGAATTCCGTATGGGGCTTGTACCCCCAGCTCTGGATCAGGTACTGGTCGGCAACACGGATCGTACACGTGTAGCTGGCATACAGCATGCCTTTGTGCTCGGTATGAATGAAGGTGTGATGCCAGTTGTGTTTCATGAGGACGGCGTGCTGAATGAGCAGGAGCGTACCGCTTTGAACGAACGAGGCGTAGATCTGGCACCGGATATGACAAGACGTCTGTTGGATGAACGCTTTCTCGCTTATTCGGCTCTTACATCCCCTGGCAAAAGCCTGTGGATGAGTTATGCTGTGACCGATGAAGAAGGGAAGTCGCTGCTGCCATCAGAGTTGGTTCGGCATGTCCGGCAACTGTTTCCCCATCTGGAAGAACGTCCATTGGCTGGATACCCGTTGCCTGGAGATGTCTGGGCGACCCAATGGGAGTATGCTTCCCATCCGTCTGAGGCTTTGCCGCAGCTCATTGCGCAATTACGGCATTGGCGGCATGGCGGTGATATTCTGTCTCCCTGGTGGGAGGTATACAACTGGTATGCCAGCCAGCAAGGGCGCGCGAAGGACAAGCTGCGTCAGCTGCTGACCTCTCTTTTTTACGAAAACCACGCCGAATTGCAGAAGGAAACGAGTCACCGTCTGTACGGCAGCAAGCTGCGTACCAGTGTATCCCGGATGGAACGTTTTGTCGCATGTCCGTTTTCGCATTTTGCCTCTCACGGTCTTCGTTTGAAGGAGCGTCAAATGTATCGCCTGAAGGCACCGGATATCGGACAATTATTCCATGCAGCGCTCGGAGAAATGGCGATCAATCTGCGGGCAAGAAATATAAGCTGGGGGAATCTCAGTGCGGAGGAGTGTCGCCAGGAGGCGGAAACGACAGTGGAGCGTTTGGCTCCTCGCCTGCAAGGCGAGATTTTAATGAGCTCCAAGCGCTATGGCTATATTTTACGCAAGCTGAAGGATATTGTGAGCCGTGCTTCATTGATTTTGGGTGAGCATGCGCGTAGAGGCAGCTTTGAACCGATTGGACTGGAGCTGGACTTTGGACCGGGCCAACCGCTTCCGCCCTTGACCTTTCGACTGGATAACGGTGTTGTCATGGAAATCGTCGGACGGATTGACCGCGTAGATGTGGCAGAGGGAGAAAAAGGTCTGCTATTGCGGGTTATCGATTACAAATCCAGCCAAAAGGATCTGAAGCTGCATGAGGTGTACTATGGCTTGTCCCTGCAAATGCTCACCTATCTGGACGTGCTGCTGAATGCGGCAGAGGAATGGTTGGGCGAAACGGCGTATCCGGCGGGGACACTATATTTTCACGTTCACAATCCGATGTTGCAGTCGCCTAACGGTCTTAGCGCGGAACAGGCTCGTCAGGAGCTTTTGAAACGCTTCAAAATGAAAGGACTATTGCTTGCAGATCGAGACGTGGTTGGGCAAATGGATACAGCACTGGATAAAGGATATTCTTCCATTTTACCTGTTGCGGTGAAGGCAGATGGCAGCTTTTACAGCAGTGCGTCTGTCGCTTCGCCGGAACAGTGGGGTAGTCTGCTGGCTTCGGTGCGTAACAATATTCGAACGATTGGAACACGGATGACAGAGGGCGATGTGGCCATTGAGCCTTATCGTATTCAGCAGGAGACGGCATGTACGTTCTGTTCTTTCAAGCCGGTTTGCCAATTTGACGACAGTCTGGAAGGCAGTGGCTACAATCAATGGGGCAAACCCGGCAAGGATCAAATATGGAATCTGCTCGGTCACACACAGGAAGGGAAAGGAGGAATGGACCAATGATAGGAGCTTTTAACACGAAAGGCATACCAAAACCGGAAGGCAGCATGTGGAGTGATGACCAGTGGCGTGCCATTGCGGAATCCGGCAACAACATGCTGGTGGCAGCGGCGGCGGGGTCTGGTAAAACAGCGGTGCTCGTAGAGCGTATTATTCGTAAAATCGTCGATCCCCAGCTCGGCTTCAGCGTGGACCGGCTGTTGGTGGCGACCTTCACAAAGGCTGCAGCTGCCGAAATGCGTCAGCGGATACGGGAAGCGTTGGAGCGCGTACTGGAGCAGGAGCCGGAAAGTGAGCATGTACGCCGTCAACTATCGTTGCTGAACCGGGCCTCGATAACGACGCTTCACTCTTTTTGTATGGAGGTTATTCGCAGGCATTATCAGGCCATTCCTCTTGATCCCGGTTTTCGGATTATGAATGAGCATGAAACGGAATTGCTGCGACAGGAGCTGCTGGAAGAGCTGTTTGAGGAAAAATATGAGGCTCATGATGAAGGCAGCACGTTCCGTAGGCTGGTGGACTGGTTTAGCGGGGAACGCACCGATGATGCAATGTATGTGCTTGTTCAGCGGCTGTACGATTTTTCTCAAAGCCATCCTTGGCCGGAGCATTGGTTGAGGGAGACGGCAGCCGCATTTCGTGTACAGGATGTGGCTGCTTTGGGAGAGACTCCTTGGGTTCGCAGCATTTTGGCGGATGCCGCGCTTTCCCTACGCGGGGCTGCAAGCTTGCTGGAACAAGCGCATGAAGCAGCTATGCAGCCCGGCGGTCCTGCACCTTATGCAGCAACGCTGCAAGAGGATGCGGCGATGGTGAAGGGATTGCTGCAGGAACTGGAGACACAGCCATGGGCAACCCTGTATGATCACTTTCAGCTGGCGTCCTTCGGCAAGCTCAAGCCGGTCAAAAAAGATCAGACCGAGCCTGCCTTGCAGGAGCGGGTCAAGCTGCTGCGTGAGGCAGCGAAAAAAATGATTACAGATATGAAAGCTTCCCTGTTCGGCAGGAGAGCGGAAGCCTATCTGGCGGAATTGCACGCAGCGGCTCCTCTGATGGACGAACTGGTAGAGACCGTCATTGCATTCGGGGAACGATTTCAACAGCACAAGCAGTCCAAGGGGATGGTGGATTTCGGGGATTTGGAGCATTATTGTCTCAAAATATTGCGTCATCCCGACTCCACTCCGGACAGACTGCTGCCTTCGGACGCTGCGCTTGAATACAAGGCGCAATTTGATGAAGTACTGCTGGATGAATATCAGGATACGAACACCGTGCAGGAAGATATTGTAAGGTTGGTATCGCGCGAGGAACCGGGCAACCGTTTTATGGTAGGAGACGTGAAGCAGAGTATTTACCGGTTTCGGCTGGCCGAGCCGGGGCTGTTTTTGAATAAGTATCAACGGTATGGCATGCAGGAGCAGGAAGATGGCCTTTTGATAGACTTGGCGCGTAATTTCCGCAGTCGGGAGGAAGTTGTCGATGCGGTTAATTTGGTGTTCCGCCAGATTATGAGCGTCGATGTGGCTGAAATTGAATATGACGAACGGGCGTGGCTGGTACACGGTGCATCCTATCCCGAGCAGACGGAGCAAGCTGCTGTATCTGCCTACGCACCTGAACTGCTATTAGTAGATAAAGACGGAAACGGACTTTCGGATGCTCTGGAAGGAGCTGAATTAAGTGAAGAGTCTGGCGTACAGGAAAACGAACTGGCCGAGCTTGCGGAGCTGGAAACGGCG
This sequence comes from Paenibacillus peoriae KCTC 3763, assembly GCF_000236805.1. Lineage (GTDB taxonomy): Bacteria > Bacillota > Bacilli > Paenibacillales > Paenibacillaceae > Paenibacillus > Paenibacillus peoriae. Next base: position 255,486 of record NZ_AGFX01000011.1, read on the forward strand.
CAATTAGAAGCGCGTGCAATTGCGCAACGGATTAAGGAACTGACTGGAGATACTGGACAACCACTGTTGATCTATGACCGAGGATTAAAAGCGATGCGCCCCACAGTTTACGGCGATATCGTCATTTTGCTTCGTTCGGCCAGCGTATGGGCTCCCTTAATTGTGGAGGAACTGCGGCTTGAGGGCATTCCGGCTTCTGGAGAGCAGACGACAGGCTTTTTCAAAGCAACGGAGGTTGAGGTGATGCTGTCGCTGCTGCACATTATTGATAATCCGCAGCAGGATATCCCGCTTGCATCTGTGCTTCGTTCGCCGATTGTAGGCTTGACCGAGGACGAGCTGGCTCAAATTCGATTGCAGAAGCCGGACGGACTGTTTTATGGCGCTTTGCTGGCGGCAGCAGAGGCGGACCCGCTGGTGGAGAGCGAAAAAGGCATCTCCGCTGACATTATGGAGCCGGACCTTTTTACCGAGAACTCGCTATCTTCCTTTGATTTTAGGAACAGGAATGACGGAAATACGTTGTCTGCGAGACTACGTTCATTTTTGCGTAAATTGGAAGCATGGCGCATGGAAGCCAGACAAGGCAGCTTAAGTGCATTGATTTGGAATTTGCTGGAGGAGACGGGGTATCTGGATTGGGTAGGCGGACTGCCTGGCGGCTCACAGCGTCAAAGCAACTTGCGGGCGCTGTATGACCGGGCCAGACAATATGAGACTTCAACGTCTAACCGTGGATTGTTCCGATTTCTGACCTTCATTTCCCGTTTGCGGGAGCGAGGCGGTGATTTGGGTTCCAGCAGTGGCGGTACAGAGCCTGATCAGGCGGTTCGTATTATGACCATCCATAAAAGTAAAGGACTCGAATTTCCGGTTGTGTTTATTGCCGGTACGGCTAAAATGTTCAATCAGCAGGATCTGAACGCTCCGTTTCTCATGCACAAGGAGCTGGGATTTGGCCCCAAATATGTGGAAGAACAAAACCGGGTCAGCTATCCGACGCTGCCTAATTTGGCGATTCGTCGACGCTCCCAGCTGGAGCTATTGGCTGAGGAAATGCGGGTGCTGTACGTGGCGCTTACACGTCCTCGTGAGAAGCTTATTATGACTGGAACGGTGAAGGATATCGCTTCGCGCGCAGCAGGCTGGGCACGTGCCAAAGAGCATACGGAAACCGTCCTGCCGGACTATATGCTGGCGGCAGGCCGCAGTTATCTGGACTGGGTAGGTCCTGCTTTGATTCGCCATCCTTCTGCTGTCGCATTGAGGGAAGCAGCGGGTGTTCAAGCTGGGTATTTTCACAGGCTGGAGCACATACCGGGAGCAGACTGGCTTTTTAAAATTGTGGCTGCGGAAACTCTTTCCGGCTCCCGTGCGAGCTCGGATCATAAGGAAGAGGTGCCGGGTGAAGAGCGCCACATGAAGACGGATGCGTTGAGAAATGCGGAACCTCTAGCCATGCCCCTAGCCATGATTGCAGAAAGTGAAACGGATATTGCTGCGGCTCTCTCCTGGACCTATCCGTATGAACGGGCAGGCAGGACAGCAGCCAATACATCGGTTACCGAGATGAAAAGATGGCTCGAAATGCAGGAGATTGGAGCGGACGATTGGCTGAATCTATCTGCCTCTCAACGAGCAGAGTCACCGGAGGGTCAAGAAGATTCTCACACAAGGGGCAATGCATTGCATTTACGTAGACCTAAGTTTATGGGAAATCAACGTTTGACTCCAACGGAACGCGGAACGGTGTATCATACGCTGATGCTGCATTTGCCGCTGGATGGGGGGATGAACGCCGAGGTTATTGAGGAAACCAAGGCCCGTCTGCAGAACCAGCGCATATTGCTTGAGGTTCATGCGAAGGCGCTGGATACGGATAAAATATTGCGCTTTTTCGCCAGTGAGCTGGGTGGCAGAATACTGGAGGCAACCCACGTTCAACGTGAACTTCCGTTTACTTATACGATGCAGGCAGTCGATTTCTGGAACCACAGCCTGTCATCAATGTTGCCAGTGCAGGAAACAAACCCGGAAGGTGGTCAGGACGATAAAGTGCTGATGAACGGGATTATTGACTGCCTGTTTGAAACGCCGGAAGGGCTTGTGTTGGTGGATTATAAAACAGACCGGGTATCCGAATATCGTTCACTGTCTCATTTGACGGAGCAGTATCATTTTCAATTGGAGCTTTATGCCCGTGTGATCGCAGCGATTACAGGTAAAAAGGTTGCTGAGAAGTGGCTGTATTTTTTAGAGGCAGGAGAGAGTGTGCGGCTGTAATGATGTGATAGAGGGAGGAGGAATAGTATGCGGATTTTGCACACAGGTGATTGGCATTTGGGTCGCACATTGGAAGGACGCAGCCGTTTGAAGGAGCAGGAAGCGTTTTTGGAAGAATTGGCGAAAATGGCTGACGATCAGCAGGCAGATTTGATTATGATGGCTGGAGATGTGTACGACTCGGTCAACCCTTCCGCTGCCGCCGAGCAGTTGTTTTATGAAGCATCTGCCCGTCTCACGGCTGGAGGAAGGCCACTGGTCGTTATTGCGGGCAATCACGATCAGCCGGAAAGGGTATCCTCGGTCACGCCGCTGGTAAGCGGGCGCGGAATTACACTGCTGGGACTACCCAGCGGACAAGCGGTACGCGTTCATACACCGCGAACGGGCGAAATGGCATGCATCGCAGCCCTGCCATATCCCTCCGAGTCTCGTCTGAACGAGCTGTTGTCTGAGGACGGAGATGAAACGGTATTACGCGAGGCATATAGCCGCCGTGTGGGGTTGCTGATGGCACAGCTGGGTACAGCGTTTCAGCCTGACACCGTTAATTTGTCGATGAGCCACATATATGTGCTTGGCGGGCTGGAGTCGGACTCGGAACGTCCGATTCAGGTCGGGGGAGCCTATACGGTCGATCCGTCAGCGCTGAGCATCGGGGCGCAATATACAGCTCTCGGACATCTGCATCGTCCCCAGTATGTGAAGGGAGACGGGCTGATGCGTTATAGCGGCTCTCCGCTGGCATACAGCTTTTCCGAGGCAGGACAAGCCAAATCGGTTACGTTGATTGACGTGGTTGCCAGCAAGCCTGCACAGGTCGAGGAACTGTATATTACCAGTGGACGTCCATTGGTGAGGTGGCGCGCACGGGGAGGTCTGGAAGAAGTATACCGCTGGCTGGACGAAGGGCTGGATATGGATGCTTTTATTGATCTGGAGATTACGCTCGATGAAGCGATGTCGATGGGGGATATTCAGCGGCTGCGCAAAAGCCGTGAAGGCATCATTCACATTCGTCCATTATATCCGGAAATGGCTGCAGCACAGCTGGAGCATCAACGATCAGAATTGCCGGTTCATGAGCTGTTCCGGGCCTTCTATCAGCGACAGACAGGCGGAGCACAGCCGGATGATGGATTGGTGCAGCTTTTTTTGGAGCTGGTGGAGCAGGATAATGCAAGAGACCACGCTGAGGAGGAGGATGTATGAAACCGATTCTTCTGAAATTGGCGGGGTTGCAAAGCTATCGGGAGCCGCAGGAAATTCGTTTTGACGAGCTGACCGAAACCGGACTGTTTGGGATTTTTGGCCCTACCGGGAGTGGCAAATCAACGTTGCTCGATGCCATTACCTTGGCTATGTACGGTAAAGTGGAGCGGGCGGTGAATGGTACTCAAGGCATAATGAATCATGCTGAAGACACGCTGTCCGTTGCCTTTACGTTTGAACTCATGTCAGCGCAGGGACCTCGTCGTTACCGTGTGGAACGACGTTTCAAACGCGCTGGCGGCGTATCTGTTAATAATACGCTCAGTCGTTTTATTGCGCTCACGGAGGACGGCGAGGAAGTGCTTGCTGACAAGGTGCAGGATGTGACGCGCTGTGTGGAAGAGTATATCGGCCTGAAAATGGACGATTTTACGCGTGCCGTCGTGTTGCCGCAGGGAAAGTTTGCGGAATTTTTGTCCTTAAAGGGTAGTGAACGCAGGCAGATGCTGCAGCGTTTGTTCCATTTGGAGAAATATGGCGATCAACTGGCACAGAAGCTCAGCCGTCGGGTGAAGGACAATGACATTGCACTGAAAGAGCTGGAAGCGGAGCAGCAAGGGCTGGGGGACGCGAGTGCTGAAGCGCTTGAACATGCGGAGGTGCGCCTCAAAGAAGCAATTGCCAATGCAGAGGCTTCGCGCCGTGAGCTGGAGCGTGTTGCTCGCGAGGCGGAAGCGCTGAACAAAACCCGCGAATTGGTCATGGAGCGCAGTCGCCGGGCGGATGAGCTGGGGCAGCTGGCAGCACTGGAGCCATCCATTGCTTTGCTGGAGCACAAGCTGCGTCAAGCGTTGGCAGCCGAGGCATTGCTGCCAGTGCTGACGGATTGGAAGGAAGCCGCTGCCGAAGCGAATCAACGTCAAAAGGCCGCCGAAGAAGCGGCGGTTCAGGCCGTTTCAGCGCAGGAGGCTGCGCTTGTGTCTGCACAAGCAGACGAACAGGCCCGACAAGCGCTGGGTACGGAGGAGCCGAGGCTGCTGCTTCGGATCGACCAGCTGGAACAGGCGCTTCAACTGGAGCGTGATACGGAGGTGCTACGGACCGAACGGGAGCGTCTCGCGGCAGAGCTGGTGCAAAGTGAGCAAACCCTTGCTTCATATGGCGAAGGACTCGCCAAGGAGCAAGAGCTGCAGGCACGAGGCTTGAAGCGGCAGCAGGAGCTGCAACAGGAACTAAAGCAAAATGAAGTGCGGGCAGATGAGCGGCGAATGCTGCAAGAGGCTGTGCAACGGCTGCAACAGCTGGAGACAGCAAATGAGCAATTGCACGAAGCTGAACAGGAGTACGCCGTTCAGGAGAAACGGTTTGCGCAAGCTGACGAACTCCTCAAGCTGACGGAGCAGGAGACACAGGAGACGGAGGCGCGGCGTTCTGCCCTTGCTGCACAGGTGGCTGAGAGCATCGAGGCGTTGCTAACGCTGGAGGCAGATATTACGGCCGACGTGTCGGCACTGGCAGCCGAGGAGGAGCAGCTGCGCCGCGAGCTCCGCGCCGAGGAGCTGGGCCGTCTCGCACAGCGTCTAGCTTCCGAGCTGCGCGAGGGCGAGCCGTGCGCGGTGTGCGGCTCGCTGCACCACCCTGCACCTGCCGCCGCCGTGGTCCATGGCGCCGATGCGGCTGCGCCGGACGAGCTGCATCGCCTGCGGCTCGGCTTGCAGGAGCTGCGCCTCACGCTGCGCCAGCAGCTGCACGAGCAGCGCAGCCTGCTGGCGCAGCCCGCCGTCGCAGACAGCGGCGCTGCAGCCACGGGCGAGTCTGCCGCGCCCTCTACAGCGCCGGCAGACCCGCGCGGTGCCGCCGCTTGGGCGGCTCGCTGCGCGGCGCTGGAACGGGCAGCGGCTGAGCTAGCCGCCCGTGCCCGTGCGCTGCCTGTGGAGGCGCACGCCTTGCGCGAGGCGGATGCCGCCGGACAACAGCGGCGTATCCGTGCCGCTGCGGAGCAGGAGGCGGCTGCCGCAGCGCTGACGCAGGCGCGGAGCAAGCGCGAGGCATGCGCTACGCGCAGCGGAGGATTGCGCGCCGAATGGGCGACGCAGCTGCCGGACGTGGTGCCGGACGAAGCCGCGGAGCGTTATCGCGCCATGCAGGAACGCGACGGGCGTGCAGAGGAGCTGCGGTCGCGGCTGGAGACGAGCGTGACCTTCCTCGAAGAAAAGGCTGCACGTATTCAGCAGATACAGCAGAGCATCATCGAGGAAGATAAAATCATTATTGCCCGTCGTACAGGGCTCCAAAGCAAAGACGATTCGTTGCGCGAAAAGCGGGAACAGCTCCGGAAATGGGTTGGAGAAGGGCAGGCAGCTTCCTTGTTGGAAGAAACGGCTTCACGCCTGCAGAGACTCAAAAACGCAGCCGAAGCCGCAGCACGTTGCCGTACTGAAGCGGAGGAACGCAAGCAGCAGGCCGTTCATGCTTCGTTGATTGCCCGGCAGGCATCCGACTCGGCTGAAGAAAGACGGCAGATGTCTGAGGCCCGTTGGAGCAGTCGTCTGAAAGATTCAACTTTTGCGACAGAAGCAGAGGTCCTGGAATGCTGTCTGGGGCCTGATGAAGCCGCACGTTATGAACGTGAAGTAAGCCTGCATCGACAACGAGAACAAGAGCTGTCTTCTCGCTTAAAACACGTGGAAGAGCAACTGAATGGAGCAACCGTTACGGAGGAAGAGTGGGAAAGGACTGCTGCACAGCTTCGCGATTGCCGTGTACGTGACGAAGAAGCGCTGCAGAATCGTGCCAAGGCTGAGCGTGATCTGGAGGATTTGCAGCGCCGACATATTCGCTGGGTGGAGCTGGAGTCCAATCGTATACAATTGCGTAGCGAGGCAGAAAAGATGTCCAAGCTCCAGTCTGTTTTTCGGGGCAATGCCTTTGTTGAATATATTGCTGAGGAGCAGCTCATGCAGGTCAGTCAGTCGGCTTCACGACGGTTGCGTTTTCTGACCAAGCAGCGTTACGCGTTAGAGGTAGATTCCAGCGGTGGTTTTGTCATTAGTGACGATGCCAACGGTGGAGTCAAGCGTCCGGTATCGACCTTGTCTGGCGGCGAGACATTCCTGACTTCCCTGTCGCTTGCGCTAGCGCTATCGGCTCAGATTCAATTGCGGGGCCAATACCCGCTTCAATTTTTCTTTCTGGATGAAGGCTTTGGAACGTTGGATCCTGAGTTGCTTGACACGGTGATTACCTCCCTGGAAAAGCTGCACCATGATCAACTGTCTGTTGGTGTAATCAGCCATGTGCCTGAGCTGCGGGCTCGTCTTCCGCGCAAGCTGGTCGTTCTGCCTGCTGAGCAGGCTGGAGGCGGCTCCAGAGTGGTTATGGAAACATTTTAAAACGGCGTGATACAGATCACAGATACAGTTTCAAAGTGTTGTTATAATACAGCTAAGCCGACAAGTTAATCATACAGCACCCCGGCGGACGTATGCTGAGGAAGGGATTTCCCGGTATACGTCCGTTCAGAGGGGCTCTGCCAAGAGCCTCCGGGGTGCTTCTTTTTTTGCAACCCGAAATTCGCCCAATTTTCTGTAGCACATAGCCCGTTTTTGAATAACATACGGTATACATGCAAGAGCCTAGGAGGAAATAACCATGGAAAATAGCATGCCAACCGTTACAGCACCGGAACAAACGGATGCTAAAACACTGTGTCAAAAGCATATGTATCGTTATGTGTGCGTATGGGTGAAGGACGGAACCATGTATGATGGAATCGTCGAACATGTGGATGATGAGAAATTGTATTTAGCCGTTCCCGGGGGCGAGATGGAGAACGCGAACGTAAACGTGAATGCGAATGCGAACGTGAATCTCCCTTATCCACCTAGCAACTGCGGCTGTGGCGGCTCTCGTGCTTTTGGGGGATATGCGTTTTATCCACCTTATCCTGCCTTTGGATATGGATTCGGATACGGCTTCCCTTTCGGGCGCCGACGCTTTAATCGTCTGATTCTGCCACTGGCTGCACTAACTGCGATTAGTCTGTTGCCTTATTATTAAGCAAACGGCAACCTCATCGCCATAGCGCATATCTTCACTGTCTTCGTATAGTCAGCGCGCATAATAATCCATGTACAGTAAAAGACGATTTTACTTACGAATTATAGCTGATCACACCATAAAGGCTGCTTCTTCCACCAAGAAGAAACAGCCTTTTTTTATATTCTCCATTAAATCTCGTATAGAAACGCTCTACTTTATAAATAACTATGACCGTTCTTATCCGATGCACTAAAGAGACAATTCATATCCTGTTTATTCACCAAGCGTGTTAACATCAGGTATATAAAGAATGGCTCGATATATACAACAAAAAAATTACGAATAGGAGGATATTTGTGAAAAAATATGTTTCCATTTTATCGGATATAGAGCTTAAAATTCGTGAGGGTCAATACAAATCCGGTCACAAGCTGCCGTCTGTCCGTGACGCTTCGGAGTTATACGGGTGCAGTAAAAGTACGATTTTGCGGGCCTATGCCGAACTCGAGAAGAAGCACGCCATCTATTCCATACCGCAAAGTGGATACTATGTAGTGGAGAATTACGGTGATGTGCGCCATAGCCATATTGACGATGATGTCGATTTTACTTCCGCATCCCCGGACTTAAACGTATTTCCATATTTGGATTTTCAACATTGTCTGAACCAGGCTATAGATACCTACAAATATCATTTGTTCACTTACGGGGATTCGCAAGGGCTGGAGACACTGCGTCATACATTGATTTCCCATTTGGCTGATAATCAGGTGTTTGCAAAAATGGATCGGATTATCGTGACTTCAGGTGTTCAGCAGGCGCTGGAAATACTCGCCAAGATGCCGTTTCCAAACGGCAAAGAAAAGGTTTTGGTTGAGCAGCCAAGCTACGATATTTATTTGCGTTTTTTGGAGGAAGAGAACATACCTGTCAGCACGATTGTCCGCACAGCAGCAGGTATAGATCTGCAGGAATTGGAAAATCGATTTAAGAACGAAAGTATCAAGTTTTTTTATACCATGTCAAGATATCATAACCCTTTGGGAAGCTCATACAATGCGGAAAAGCGCAAGGCTATAGCTGCCTTGGCCGCCAAATACGATGTGTACGTCGTAGAGGATGATTATATGGCTGATTTGGGGGTCGATCATAGTTTTGATCCCATATATGCGGTTGACCAGACGGATCATGTTGTTTATTTGAAAAGTTTCTCAAAAATCATTTTTCCGGGCTTGCGTCTAGGGGTTGCCGTTTTGCCAGAAGTTCTATTAAAGACGTTCCAGGCATATAAACGATATGTCGATACTTCCATGTTATCTCAGGCTGCGCTTGATATTTATATTAAAAACGGAATGTATGAACGTCATAAGCATACGATCTGCAAACTGTATTCAGAGCGCATCCATATTCTCAACCAGGCGGTGGAACGATATAATCAGGCCGGACTCATTGAAGCCTCAACTGTGGCATCAGGAGTTTATGTGCAGTTTAAGCTGCCTCGAACCGTGAACATGGAGCGTTTGGTACAGCGCCTTTCCGAGAGGAAGATTCGGGTTGTATCTGGCAAAGGCTTTTATTTGACGAGCTACAGGGAACAAGAAAAGTTTTTACGCATCAGCATTTCACGTGCACAGCCGGATCAGATTGATGTGGGCGTGAAAACTATAATAGAGGAAGTGGCGAAGGGGAACTGGTATTAAGCCCCATTTTCCGTTATGATACAAATAGAAATATAAGTATGATTGTATATGCTTCTACTCGGTTGTAGGACATACATAACATTGAATGCCGAGAGTAATTGTTCTTCATTGCTTATGATCGGCTCATTGCCAAAGGAGAGTTTTGAATGGACGATCTGTTTTTGAAAATTGTGGATGGAACCATCCCTAGCAAAAAGGTACTGGAAACTGAGAATGTGCTCGCATTTCATGACATCCAGCCTGCGGCGCCAGTACACGTGCTCATAATCCCGAAGAAATACATTCCTTCAATGAATGCTGTGACGGAGGAGGATCTTCCTCTCATCGCCGAGATTCATCGTGTTGCGATTGAGGTGGCAAAAAAGCTGGGAATCGCTGAGTCCGGCTATCGGCTGATTAACAACTGCGGCCCGGATAGTGGGCAAGCGGTTGGGCATCTGCATTATCACCTGCTGGGCGGCGCTAAATTAGGGGCCCTGACAAGTATTTCGGACTCACATGCTTAAAAATGACAGGATTCGTCTTTTTGCAATACTGAAGTGAATGGAGAAAAAGATTCCTTATAAGTATTCATTTTTTCTTATAGGTTGACACCCGGTTTCCGTTTCACCTATAATAAAATTTGATGAACCGTGTTATTGCTCTTGGACGGTCTGGTCGGAGGGAGGGAAAACTGGTGTCTGAAACTAAAGTTCGCAAAAACGAGACAATTGATGCTGCACTTCGTCGCTTTAAACGTTCCATTGCTAAGGATGGCGTATTGGCTGAGGTGAAGAAACGCAAGCATTATGAAAAGCCAAGCGTAAAGCGCAAGAAAAAGTCCGAGGCTGCTCGTAAGAGAAAGTTCTAGGAGGAGCTGAGCAACCATGAATTTGAGCGAACGATTAAACGAAGATATGAAGCAAGCAATGAAGAGTAAGGACAAGTTCAAACTCTCCACCATTCGAATGGTTCGTTCTACGATTAAAAATCTTGAAATAGATTTGAAACGGGATTTGGACGACAACGAAGTGCTTGATATTCTGAGTCGTGAGATCAAACAGCGAAAAGATGCCCTCCATGAATTTGAAAAAGCCAGTCGCGATGAACTTGCGGCAAGCACGAAAGCAGAAATAGAGATCATCGCTCAGTACCTTCCTGAACAACTTTCAGAAGAAGAAATTAAAGTTATTGTACAGCAGACCATCCAGGAAACCGGTGCTTCTTCGAAAGCCGAGATGGGGAAAGTAATGTCGGCCTTGATGCCTAAGGTAAAAGGTCGCGCTGACGGTAAGCTCGTGAACCAGGCGGTTCAACAATTTCTGCAATAAACCTGCGACAAACAGGAAAACACAACACCCTCTGTTCACAGAGGGTGTTATTTCTGCATCTAACCATGTTTACCGTAGAATCGTATAATGTGAAAAATCTCTTTTATGAAAGCGCTATCTTTCGTTGCGTGAAACGTGATGACTGTTGAATGCGTAAAGTATGTGACAGCCGTCAGGAATAGCAACAACCCCAATAATTTCACATTAAATCCTGAAAATTGTGTAGTTTACCTAACAAAGTTTGGTATGCTGTAATAAAGCAAGATCGAAAGGGGGGAGAGAAATGCACAGAGAACAGCACCACTCCAGTCGAAAGATGATCTTTTTAACATTATGGATTGTGGTCTCAGTTATCCTGCTGCCATTATTTCATTCCGGATCAGTGGAGGCCGCAGCCAAAGGCGGAGCCGTGTTTGTTATACCCGTAGATCAGGAAATTGAACAAGGCCTGGGCCGTTTTATGGAACGTGGATTTGCGGAAGCAGCAGAGTCCAAAGCAGGCCTGATTTTGCTGGATATTAACACGCCTGGCGGACGGGTAGATACAGCGGAGAAGCTGGGCAAACTGATTAAAGACAGCCCAATTCCGACCGTAGCCTACATCAGGGGCGAAGCGGCCTCGGCGGGGAGCTATATTGCGCTCAGCGCAAACAAGATCGTTATGAAGCCGGGAAGTATTATTGGAGCTGCAGCGTTGGTAGACGGTAAGGGGCAGGCTGTTACCGATCCGAAAATAATAGCTTGGTGGAAAAGCAGCATGGCATCTGCCGCAGAATCTGGCGGACGTCATCCGGATATTGCGAGGGGGATGGTAGACTCCCAAATTACGGTAGCTATCCCGGAACTGAACTTTAATAAGGAAAAAGGCCAGATCATTTCTTTAACCAGCGAGGAAGCGCTTAAGCTGGGTTATGCGGATCACATTGCCTCCTCAGAACAAGAGGTGATCCAGTGGATGGGCTACAGCACAGATGATGTATTTTATGTGAAGCAAACATCGGCTGAGAAAGCTGCCGAAATATTAACCAACCCGATCGTACAGACATTGCTCTTATTTATTGGTATCGCGGGTGTAGTGATTGAACTGCTTGTACCCGGCTTTGGTGTACCGGGAATTTTGGGCATACTCGGATTTGGTTTGTATTTTTTCGGCAATTATATCGCTGGTTTTGCAGGTTCAGAGACATGGCTGTTGTTTATCATTGGCCTGGCTTTGCTTATACTTGAAATGTTCATTCCAAGCTTTGGTATTTTGGGCATATTGGGTTCCGTTAGCCTGGTTGCTGGCGTTGTTCGGGCGGCTTACGACATGCAGCATGCATTTATATCTTTGGGCATTGCCTTTGCAGCTGCCGTTGCCGTGGTGGCGATTATTGCGATTGTATTCAAGGACCGGGGGATATGGAACCGTTTTATACTTAAAGAAAGCTTAACGGCTGACCAAGGTTTTTCTTCGGTTGTAAATCGGGAAATATTATTAGGTCAGCGAGGTGTGAGTCTGACACCACTTCGACCAGCCGGAACGGTGCTTATTGCTGATGAGCGTGTCGATGTTGTAACGAGTGGCGAGTTTATTGCCACAGATACGCCGATCGTCGTATCCAAAGTAGAAGGCGGACGAATTGTGGTCAAGACGGACATTAGCGTCTAAACACGCGGATAAACGAAGAATTAGATTATTGGAGGATGATGCGAGTGTTCGAATCGGGGATCGTCAGCATTTTGCTGCTTGCCGTGCTAGTGATTATTGTATTGAGTGTATTTTTCAGTTTTTTCCCGGTGATGCTGTGGATTTCGGCATTGGCCTCAGGAGTGCGGATTGGTATCATTACGCTGGTGGCCATGCGCTTGCGGCGTGTAACGCCAAGCCGAATTGTCAATCCGCTGATTAAGGCGACCAAGGCCGGTCTGGGATTGAATATCAACCAGTTGGAAAGCCATTTTCTCGCGGGTGGTAATGTAGACCGCGTGATCAATGCATTGATTGCTGCGCAGCGGGCTAATATTCCGCTTGAATTTGAACGTGCTGCTGCGATTGACCTTGCGGGGCGGGATGTTCTGCAAGCAGTCCAAATGAGCGTTAATCCGCGTGTTATTGAGACACCTACTGTTGCGGCAGTCGCCAAGGATGGTATCGAAGTAAAAGTTAAGGCCCGTGTTACGGTACGTGCCAACATTGATCGACTTGTCGGGGGTGCCGGAGAAGAAACGATTATTGCACGGGTCGGTGAGGGTATCGTTACAACCGTCGGCTCCAGTAATTCGCATAAGGACGTGCTGGAGAACCCGGATTCGATTTCAAGAACTGTATTGTCCAAAGGTCTGGATGCAGGGACAGCGTTCGAAATCCTGTCCATCGATATTGCGGATGTGGATGTAGGCAAAAATATCGGAGCTTTCCTGCAAACCGAGCAGGCGGAAGCAGACAAACGTATTGCCCAGGCGAAAGCAGAAGAGCGGCGTGCGATGGCTGTGGCACAGGAGCAGGAAATGAAGGCGCGTGTGGTAGAAATGAGAGCGCGTGTGGTGGAATCCGAGTCCGAAGTGCCGCTGGCTATGGCTGAAGCGCTGCGTGGCGGAAAGCTTGGCGTCATGGACTATATGAATTTGAAAAATATTGAGGCAGATACGCAAATGCGCGGCTCTTTGGGCAAACCGAATGAGAATACGGGGAACGACAACAGAAACCGGGATTAAGCAACGGGATATAGCCGATGAATGACGGCAGCAAGGCGGTGAGTAATGAACTTTATCAGCTGGATCTTTGAGCATTTGTACATCCTGATCGTGATTGGCTTTGCATTGGTATCCTTTCTGGGAAAAAGCATTCAAGGCACGGGTCGGAAATCTCCTTCGGGAAATGGGATGCCGACCTTTGGCGGTGATCAGAGCTCGCGCAGGCCCCAGGTGCCATCCAGACCTATCACCGTGGAACATGGACAGGAGCAAAGTCCGACTAGCAGACAGGATGTTGCCGGAGAATTGCAACGCCAATTTCCTAATGAACAACGGACAGTTATGGAAGCTCGTCGGATGGAAGAAGTAATGAACGATCAGACGGAATTGGCAGGACAAATGGAGCGGGAATCCTCGGATAATGGTTCGACTCTGGAAGAGCGGATTCGTGCCATGGAGGAAGAGCGCAGAATGGTTTTAGCCCGCCTCGATCGCATATCCAATCTGAGAGAGTCAGGGGAGATCATAGATGGGTTAGAGCCAGTATCGCAAGAACGCAGTACGGTCAATGCGGCTGACCTGCGCAGAGGTGTGATTTGGGCTGAAATATTAGGTCCTCCGCGTGCCAAAAAGTATATGAGCAGAGGTAGACGTTAAATGATAGTGAGATCCGTCACGGCTTTGGCTGTGGCGGATCTTTTTTTACTAGTACATCAGGAATACATAATCATGTCCAGAATAAAAAGCTGCTAACGACAAATGCTCCAATTACCTGACAATGAATGTGATAATCCCATGTAACGCACAGCATTCTAACATTTGTTGTCATCAAAAAAGGTGGCATTCTGTCTAGTTTAGTGGTTTATTTGTGAAAATAATTACGTGAAAAATGATCAAATGTAACAATATAAATAGAGCTTTCCAAAAGCAGTTTTCATTTTTTCTTTTTTATATATAATGTTCTCAATGATAAATATTTATGAAAAATTACCCCAAATTTAGCTAAAATATGCGTTCTATCGAGGTGAGGAAACACGGTTTGTAAGACGTATAAAATTTAAATTTTTAGGGGGATGGGATGGATGAGTAAAGGCCTGTTCAGAAAAAAAAGCATTGAACAGCTGGTTGCTGCTACGCGGGGAGAAAAAGCGCTTAAAAGGGAACTGGGCGCGTTTGATTTAACCATGCTCGGGATTGGAGCCATTATCGGAACAGGGATTTTTGTTTTGACAGGCACAGGAGCGGTCACGGCTGGCCCGGGTCTGGTTATCTCTTTTGTGATTGCAGGACTTGCCTGTTTATTCGCTGCCTTGGCTTATGCCGAGTTTGCATCCACCGTTCCAGTGTCCGGTTCTGTCTACACTTTTACTTATGCCACGATGGGGGAGCTACTGGCCTTTATTATCGGATGGGATTTGATTTTGGAATACATGCTGGCCGCCAGTGCGGTTTCCGCAGGCTGGTCAGGGTATTTTGTGTCATTTCTGAATGGACTCGGCATTCATATTCCGCTTGAATTAACTGCTGCACCAGGCGCTTTAAAGGACCAGTCCACCTACTTTAATCTTCCGGCTTTTGTGATTTTGATGGGTATTACGTTATTGCTTTATTTTGGAATCCGGGAATCAAAACGAATTAACAATACTATGGTTATTGTGAAAATTTTTGTGATTTTATTATTTATCATCGTTGCCTTTAAATATGTGAAGCCGGATCATTGGACACCGTTTTTGCCATTTGGCTTCAGTGGAGTGTTTGGGGCCGCGGCACTTGTGTTTTTTGCCTTTATTGGTTTTGATGCCGTATCATCTGCTGCAGAAGAAACTAAAAACCCAGCTCGTGATTTACCACGGGGGATCATTTTCTCGCTCGTCATTTGTACGCTTTTATATGTCATTGTTAGCGGGATTATGACAGGTATTGTGCCGTTTATGGATTTTGAAGGCATTTCCCACCCGGTGTCACTTGTCTTGCAGGTTGCAGGTCAGAACTGGGTTGCGGGTATTGTAGATATAGGGGCCATCTTGGGGATGACAACGGTCATGCTGGTTATGCTTTATGGTCAAACCCGCATCATGTTTGCCATGTCACGTGACGGCTTGGTGCCCAAAGTATTATCAAAGGTTCATCCTAAATATAAAACACCGTATATTAACACGTTGTTTTTTGGTACTTTATCTGCATTAATGGGCGGGCTAATCCCGCTGGATGAGTTGGCAAGTTTGGTGAATATCGGAACCCTGTCAGCATTTATACTGATTTCGGTCGCCGTCATCGTTATGAGAAAAACACAACCCAATCTGCCAAGAGCCTTTCGATGTCCCGGGGTTCCGTATATTCCGATCCTGGCCATTATTTCGTGTGCAGTACTCATTCTTAATTTGAATGGCCAGACCTTTATTCGTTTTATAATTTGGCTTATCATTGGTTTGGCGGTTTACTTTTTATACTCCAGAAAAAACTCACTTTTGAATCGTGACTCCGAAAAATGACCGTCTATACGATAAAATAGCAAAAGACAACCTTGTTTTGAAATACAAAACGGGGTTGTCTTTTTTGATGTGGATTTTTGTAAATGTTTGTCTGCTTGTGAAGCAATATAGGGGTTGCTACGAATTGTCAGTTTCGCCTCATAAATGTGATGAGTGGATCATAAAATGTACAGTACAGATATCTGTGGTGCTGGTGCAACGCTCTTATTTAAGCGCGATCGGCAGTTCGTGTAAATAGAAGCGTAGCTATCATCAAGACAATTATAGATCACTAACAGTAATAACAGAAGAGACAAAAAACTAGCAGCGTAGCTGCCGTCAAAACGACAACTAGCTGTTGGATAACAGCTGCTTTGATGACAGGAAAGGAGATTTCGCCGTATGAGCCGGATGAGCCGCAAACTGCGAAAGTGGGCCAGCGAAACGCTGGAGCTTCCGCAGGACATTCTATTTGACCTGCCGCGGTTAACCCTCATTGGCAGTCGCCAGCTTTATGTGGAGAATCACCGGGGGGTTATGGATTTCACACCGGATCGGCTTGTACTGGCGCTTGCGCAAGGCAAGCTGCGGGTGTCAGGGCATAACCTGGTCATTACGTCCATCTTGCCGGACCAGGTAAGTGTAGAAGGACAGATTACGGATATTCAAATGGAAGGAACGGAGGAAGGCTCATGAAACATCCTGCTTTAACAAAACTGCGTGGCACGGTGACGCTTGCTGTTAGGGGCGAAAGCGTGGAAGATTTCATCAATTTACTCACCGAGCATGATATACCTGTTTGGAACGTGCGGCCGATGGGTACGAAACTTGCAGAGATGAACCTTCTGTTGCCGCACGTCTTCCTGCTGCGTCCGCTTTTGAGAAGGACAGGCTGTAAAATGCATATTCTGAAGCGACAAGGACTTCCATTCGTCGCTGTCCGACTTGCCAAACGCAAATTTTTTCTGGCAGGACTGACTTTATTCTGGATCGGTCTCCTCCTGATGTCATCGCTCATTTGGGATATTGAAGTGAAGGGAAATGACAAGCTCTCGACGGAATCCGTTCTCAAAGCTGCCCGCCAGGAGGGGCTCTATCCGTTTCAATGGAGCTTTCGTCTTTCCAGCCAGGACAAGCTTTCGCGTGCGCTCATGCAAAAGCTTCCGCAGGCATCCTGGATCGGTGTAGAGAAGCAGGGAACATTGGTGACGATTCAGGTGGTCGAAGCTTCACAGCCTGCTCCTGAACCGCTCTACAGCCCACGTCATCTCATCAGCAACGCCGACGCGGTAATCACTGAAATTTTCGCCGAGCAGGGCCGCCCTGTTGTGCATAAAAATACACGTGTCAAAAAAGGAGCTATTCTCATTTCAGGAACGCTTGGAGATGAAGAAAATCAGCAGCAAGTCGTGGCCAAGGGGGAGATCAAAGGACTGGTATGGCATGAATACGAAATTAGCAGCCCCATGGTGCGGCGTAGCAGTACATATACGGGAAACAGTCACGAGCGCTTGTATCTGGTGCTGGGCAACCGTGCAGTGCAGTTATGGGGATATGGAAAAATACCTTTTCCTGCTCATAAAACAACAGTTGAGCATGACCCGCTCACGTGGCGCTCCTTCAAGCTTCCGGTTGGATGGATGACCGAAAGTGTACGAGAGACCAAGATACAGGAGGAAAAGCTTACGGAAGCGGAAGCAAAAAAAACAGGGATCGAAGGAGCGCGTGCCGACATTTTAGCCAAATATGGTAAAGGAACGAAAATAATGAGCCAAAAAATTTTGCATGAGAAGAGAGACAATGGTAAAGTTTATATGAAAGTGCTTTTTGAAGTGGAACAGGATATTGCGGAAGAACTTCCGTTAGTTCATAACCAAGGAGAATGAGGCTATTTGGCAGAACAACAACGCAGCATACAAATTGCATTGAACAATGCGGGAGAAGGACAGGCGTTATTCGGCCCGCAGGATTCCTTTTTAAAATTGATTGAAGCCGCTGTTCCCGCAAAAATAGCATCTCGTGAGGCGGAAGTTAATGTTTTTGGCAACGCTCACGAGGTGGAAGTGCTCGAACAATTGTTCGATGTGCTCCTCCAGTTAATTCGTAATGGGTATATCCTGACCGAAAGGGACATCCATTATGCGATTGAGCTGGCAAAAGATTTGCGTGCTGACCAACTGCTCGATTTGTTCAAGGGAGAAATTACGACCACGTTCCGGGGCAAGCCGATTCGGGTCAAAACGATTGGACAAAAGCACTATGTAACGACGATTAAGAAACGCGATATTGTATTTGGAATCGGACCTGCGGGTACGGGAAAAACGTATTTGGCCGTGGTGCTGGCTGTAGCTGCTCTGAAGGAAGGTTCAGTCAAGCGTATTGTGCTGACCCGCCCTGCGGTGGAAGCCGGTGAAAATTTGGGCTTTTTGCCCGGGGATTTACAAGAAAAGGTTGATCCCTATCTACGACCGTTGTATGATGCGCTATACGATGTAATGGGTCCAGAGCAGACTGCAAAGGCACTGGAGCGCGGATTGATCGAGATTGCCCCTTTGGCCTATATGCGGGGACGGACGCTGGATGACTCATTTATTATTTTGGATGAAGCACAAAACACCACACCGGAGCAGATGAAAATGTTTTTGACACGGCTTGGCTTCGGCTCGAAAATGGTCATCACTGGCGATGTTACCCAGATTGATTTGCCTCGTGGCAAAAAATCCGGCTTGATTGAAGCCCATGCGATTTTACATGGAATTGAGGAAATCGGCTTTGTCCAGTTTGCGGAAGAGGACGTTGTCCGTCATTCCCTCGTGCAGAAAATAATCGTTGCCTATGACCGAGTTGCTGAAAATCAAAGGTAGCATGCATGTTACGAATGCGGTCTGGTTCAACCCGCAGCATAAAATGAGCAGCGCAGCTGCCTTGAAAAAGATGATGGAGAGGGATTGTTTTAGATGACCTCGAAGGAATTATCTAACGGAAAAACGTTCCAACATAGAACGAATGGATGGAAGTATAGCGTGGCGACACGCTATCTTCTGTTTTTATTTTTGGTGATTCTTTTTTATGCGGCTTTGGCGTCCAAGCTGCTTCCCGAGCGTTATGATATCCGGATAAACCAGCCGAGTGAAAAGGAAATTGTCGCTCCGATGCAGCTTCCAAACAGCAAGGCGACTTTGAAGGCACAGGAGGAATCGGCTGAACGCGTGCAGCCGATGTATACGATCGTACCGATTCGCAACGATAACCTGATTACTGGTATTCTGGATCGAATTGAACGGCTCAATCAGGATGATCAGGTGTCCAGAGCGGACAAGATTGCGATTTATAAGGATGAAATTCCTCAGCGTGCACGGGATTTTGTGCAAAATTTTGTGAACAACAGCCGGAATGCAGATGCATACCCAGATAAGCTGCTGGATGAAGTGCTACAAAAAACGAAGGAGCAAACGTACCGCATTCCAGAGGAAACGTTCATTAAAATTCCGCGACTTACATCTGAGGATATTGCCGAGATGCGCCCCGTAGCCCGTGAGATTGTGACGGGTTTGATGAATGATCAAATTACGGATGCCCAGACAGCCCGTGCCAAGGTGGCTGAACGGGTTAGTACAAGCTCACTCACCAAGCGTACCTCGCGAGAGGTTGTTCAGGAGCTTGCAAGGCTTGTGATTACAGCCAACAAATTTTATGATGATACAGCTACGAAGGATGCCAAGGTACAGGCTCGTGAAGATACGCCAACGGTCTATATTAAACAAGGTGAGGTACTCGTCAAGAAGGGTGAAATTATTACCCAGGAAATCTACACTTTGCTTGATGAAAACGAGCTGCTTAAGGATAAAATCAACTATTGGCCACAATTCGGCCTGTTGATGCTGTCGACAATGCTGGCTCTGGGACTGTTCATGTATATTCGCCAATTCCAATCACGAACACGAAACTTCAAGTATAATAATGCGCAATTGCTTATGCTGGTATTAATCTTTGTGATTACGGTAGGGGCGATGCTGCTTGTCTCTATACTTCAGAACAGTGAACATTCCTATCTCGGCTATCTGGCACCTATCGCGCTTGGAGCTATGCTCGTAACTCTGTTGCTTGATATGTCGGTGGCTTTCGTTTGTGCCGTTATATTTAGTATATTGGCAAGTGTTATATTGAATGTCCGTCAAGGACAAAATTTTGACTTTAATTTTGGATTTTTTGCCCTTGTGGTCTGTCTGGCAGCCATTTTCTCAACTCATCGGGCCAGCCAGCGATCTACATTGTTCAAAGGAGCGATTATGGTATGCTTGTTCGGTGCCTTGACTGTCTTTACTCTGGCATTGATTGACCAAGGCAACTGGACTCAGACAACGACCCTCTATGGAGTAGCTTTTGCTTTTGCAGGCGGTCTGATTACGGCGATACTTGTGATCGGGTTAATGCCATTTTTTGAGTCCACCTTTGGCATCTTGTCGGCGTTAAAGCTTGTGGAACTGTCCAACCCCAACCATCCGTTGCTGCGCAAACTGCTTACAGAGACTCCGGGGACATATCACCATAGCGTAATGGTCGGGAATCTGTCTGAGGCTGCAGCGGAAGCTATAGGAGCCAATGGCTTGTTGTGCCGGGTCGGTTCGTATTATCATGACATTGGTAAAACGAAGAGACCGTCGTACTTCATTGAAAATCAAAATGGATTGGAGAATCCACATGATACAATAGAGCCGAAGCTTAGCAAATCCATTATTATTGCCCATGCCCGTGACGGTGTGGAAATGCAATTGGATTACAAACTACCCAAGCCGATTCGTGATATTGCCGAGCAGCACCACGGAACGACGTTCTTGCACTATTTTTATCACAAAGCGTTGCGTGAAGCGGAAGAGAAGGGGATTGAGCCTGACTTTACTGAAGATGATTTTCGTTATCCGGGACCGAAGGCTCAGTCTAAAGAGTCTGCTGTGGTAGGGATTGCGGATAGCGTAGAAGCCGCAGTTCGTTCCTTACGGAAGCCAACGGTGGAACAGGTAGAGTCCATGATTGAAAAAATCATTAAAAGCCGACTTGATGATCACCAGTTTAATGACTGTGAGCTGACCATGCGGGAGCTTGATATCATAGCTCAAACCCTTAAAGAAACGGTAATGGGGATTTTTCATTCCCGCATTGAGTATCCCGAGGAAAGACCCAAGCCCGAGAACGAGAAAGCTTAACATCATTTGTCATGAAGCACGGCTGTAGCATTTAGAATTAAAAGGAGCGGTTGGCATGGGCCTTCAATTAGCATGGAATAATGAACAAAATGATATGGTAATTAGCGATTCCTTGATCTCGCTGCTGAACACTTTATTAGAAGAGGCAAGCAAGATGGAAGGAGTAACGGACGGTGAGGTAGCTCTCACCTTCGTAAATGATGAGCAAATTCATGAGCTGAATAGGGATTATCGGGGAATCGATCGCCCCACCGATGTGTTGTCGTTTGCTATGAAGGAAACACTGGATGAAGAGCTTGAAATCATCTACGAACCTGTTGAAGAAAATGCATTGGAGAATGTACCTGATGTGCTGGGAGATATTATTATCTCTATACAGACAGCGCAAGCTCAAAGCGAAGAATATGGACATTCAATTGAGCGTGAAATCGGCTTTTTGTTTGTTCACGGGTTTCTGCATCTGTTAGGCTATGATCATCAGGATGAGGCGAGTGAAGCCGAAATGATGGGCAAGCAGGAAGCTGTGCTGGCTCAAGTGGGGTTGACACGGTAATGAGACGTCAGCCTTGGAGAATGACCTTTCGCTATGCGGCAGAAGGGATGATCTACGCTCTGCGTACGCAAGTTAATATGCGGATACATGTGGTCGTGGCGCTTCTTGTCATTATAGCAGGCCTATACCTGCGTATCTCCCGGCTCGACTGGTTGTTTGTCTGTGTAGCAATGGCCCTGGTTATTGTTGCCGAGCTGATCAACACCGCTGTCGAAGCAGCGGTGGATCTCATCTCGCCTGATATTCACCCGCTGGCCAAAGCGGCTAAAGACACCGCCGCCGGAGCCGTGCTCCTGGCAGCGGTTTTTGCTGTAATTATTGGCATATTTGTGTTTTACAATCCTTTGTTGACGTTAATTCGTCAGCTCATACAATGAAAATAATAAAACAAAAAATAGGTGCTTAATAGCGCTGGAGGAAACGAAATGGTTAAGAAACACTTTAAGTCAGGTTTTGTCGCAATTGTTGGCAGACCCAATGTAGGAAAATCAACCCTAATGAACCATGTCATTGGTCAAAAGATCGCTATTATGTCAGACAAGCCGCAAACCACGCGTAACAAAATTCACGGGGTATACACGACAGAGGACACGCAAATTGTATTTTTGGATACACCAGGGATTCACAAGCGCCAGTCTAAATTAGGCGATTACATGAACCAAACCGCCTTTAATGCATTGGGTGAAGTAGAGGCGGTACTTTTTCTTATTGATGCCGCTGAAGGCTTGGGCGGGGGCGACCGTTTTATTGTGGAGCAGTTAAAACAAGTGAAAACGCCAGTTATTCTGGTTTTGAATAAAATAGACCGCATTGAACCGGAGGCGTTGTTGCCCCTGATTGAGCAATATCGCAAGCTGTATGACTTCGCGGAAATCGTGCCGATCTCGGCCAAAATGGGCAACAATGTAGACCGTCTGTTGGAGCAGCTGCAAAAATACTTGCCAGAAGGCCCGCAGTATTACCCGGATGACCAAATTACCGACCACCCGGAGCAGTTCGTCATTGCCGAACTGGTAAGAGAAAAGATTTTGCATATGACACGTGAGGAAGTGCCACATTCTATTGCAGTTATGATTGAAGACATGAAAGTGCAGGACAACGGTGTCGTGCATATTATGGCTGTCATTTTTGTTGAACGTGATTCCCAGAAGGGGATTATTATCGGCAAACAGGGAGCTATGCTCAAAGAGGTAGGGAAACAGGCACGTCAGGACATTCAAAATTTGCTGGGTTCGAAAATTTTCCTGGAGCTGTGGGTTAAGGTCAAAAAAGACTGGCGCAACCAGGAGCGCGTCCTTCGTGACCTCGGCTTCCACCGTGATGCCTAAAAAGCATAGTTCGACTCTACGGTCACTTTTATGTAAAGGTTTATTGAGCTAAAATTGATATTAAATAAATACCTATAGTTGTCGTGAACATCATAAAAAAGCCGTCCCGACCTCAACCACAAGACATAAAGTATAATGATGTCTTGTGATCATTCCAAGCGCCGCGCATGTGCGGCGCTTAACTCTTTGCTCTTCCTACCCTTTTCTTCCAGCGATGAAATAAGGAGCGTTTTTCAAAAGGGTTATGCAACTGTGTGCACGTTGCAGCGGAGCGAAGGATTTGAATCTGAAGAAGCGTTAGCGGTTGCCTTTACCCCCGAATTTAACCCTTTGTTTGTACATTCAAATAAATTCGGGGGTAACAGCAATCGTAAGATCAAATCATTTGCGAAGCGGTGTTTCAACCCGTATACAGTACCCTTTTTCAAACCAACCATTTATTTCATCGCATACTTCCCTTCTCTTCGTATCATCCTATCTTTTGAGATGCAAACGTCATTTCCGAAGAAAGGATGAATACGATTGCGAGATTTTTCGTGGAAGTATTTTGCGATGACTGGAGATGTCGGTGCGTATCTGTTATACAGGGAGAGCGCCGTGATTAGGGAGCAAGACACGGATGAAGGGGAGTCGGACGAGCATGAAGAAGCCTGTGAATAGCGCGAGCCACTGGCTTCTTCGCGAATGTTTGGGGGAAGAGGCATGCTTTACAGGGTGGAAGGAATCGTCATCCGCAGCATGGATTACGGTGAGGGGAACAAAATTATTACGCTTTGCACCGAAAGCGGAGGTAAAGCTGGCGTGTTGGTCAGAGGAGCAAAAAAATCCAAAAGCCGTCATGCCGCTTTGACGCAGCCGTTTACGTACGGCGAATTTGTTTATTTTCGAAATACAGGCTTAGGCACGTTGAATGCCGGTGAAATTATCCAATCTCACCATGTATTGCGCGAGGATATTACCAAGGCTGCTTACGCCTCGTATGCCTGTGAGCTGCTCGATCGAGTGCTGCAGGATGAAGAGACTGGAACATTCTGGTTCAAGCAGCTTAAAGCTTGCCTGGAGGCGTTGGAGGGTGGCAAAGATCCGCTGATCGTCATGAGTATTTATGAATTTAAAATACTGCAGGCGGCCGGTTATGCTCCTCAGCTGGATGCATGTATCTCAAGCGGACAACAGTGTGCCGATGAGGATATGTTTGTCAGTCCCAGACTGGGCGGAGTTTTGTGTCGGAGCTACAAGCATTTTGATCCAGCTGCCTTGAGCGTCACTCCGCGTACGTTGAAATTACTGCGCTTGTTCGCCAGAATGGATTTAAATCGTCTTGGCAACATTGACGTGAAGGACTCCACCAAGCTGGAGATCAAACATGTCATGCGTCAATTTATGGATATGCAGCTGGAGGTTAAGCTGAAATCACGCAACTTTTTGGATCAGCTCGACAAGTACGATATGTGAAATGCCCTGATCTCTTGACTGTGTTGCTGAAAACGTGTAATATCCTACTATATCTCCTTTGGGAGCAGATGCATTGAACGAGAAAGTAGCGGGATTATTCTCTGGGATTAGCGAGTTGGGGACGGTGTAAGCCCAGCGAGAATTGCTCGTGAACAAGGCACTCGGGAGCGTCTGAATGGACACGGAAAAGAGGATTACGGTCTGACTGGTGATGTAGGATCGTAATCAAGTAGGGTGGAACCGCGGGAGTGAGCTCTCGTCCCTACGTCTGTACAGGCGTAGAGGCGGGGGCCTTTTGCTGTCTCTGGCAAGGCATGTTGGAAGTAGACAGCCCTGTACATACGAGTTTTTATAAGTAGAAATCACCATCATTAGAGGTAATTGGAAAAGGAGTGTGTAGCATGAATTTTCAGCAGATGATTTTAACGCTGCAACAATTTTGGGCCGAGCAGAATTGTATTATTGTACAGCCGTATGACACGGAAAAAGGGGCAGGCACGATGAATCCGATGACCTATTTACGGTCGATCGGACCTGAGCCGTGGAACGTAGCTTATGTTGAGCCTTCCCGCCGCCCATCAGACGGACGTTATGGCGAGAATCCGAATCGTCTGTACCAGCATCATCAGTTTCAAGTGGTCTTGAAGCCTTCGCCGGACAATATTCAGGAATTGTATCTGGAAAGTTTGACTCGCTTGGGAATCAACCCTCTGGAGCACGATATTCGTTTTGTTGAAGACAACTGGGAAGCACCAACGCTGGGAGCTTGGGGACTAGGCTGGGAAGTGTGGCTGGACGGTATGGAAATTACCCAGTTTACGTATTTCCAGCAAGTAGGCGGCATTGATGCCAGTCCGGTTGCGGTTGAAATTACGTATGGTATGGAGCGTCTTGCTTCTTACATTCAGGACAAGGAAAATGTGTTCGATTTGGAGTGGGTCAATGGAATCACGTACGGTGATGTCTTCCATCAGCCTGAATTCGAGCATTCCAAATATACGTTTGAAGTGTCAGATGTCAAAATGCTTTTCACTCTTTTTAATATGTATGAGGAAGAAGCCAATAAAGCGATGGCGCAGCATCTCGTATTTCCAGCCTATGATTATGTGCTGAAATGCTCTCATGCGTTCAACCTGCTGGATGCACGCGGGGCAATCAGTGTGACGGAACGAACCGGATTTATTATTCGGGTGCGGAATTTGGCGCGTCAGGTGGCCGCGACCTATCTGGAGGAACGCGAGAAGCTGGGCTTCCCGCTGTTGAAGAAAGGAGGTGCGGCACATGTCTAAGGATCTATTGTTTGAAATCGGTTTGGAAGAAGTGCCTGCACGGTTTATCCCGAATGCGATTCAGCAGTTGAAGGAGCGTATGGCAGCGTGGCTTGACAGCTCGCGTATTGCTTATGGCACCGTAGAGGTTTATGCCACACCCCGCCGTTTGGCGGTGCTGGTCAAGGAAGTAGCAGAGAAACAAGAGGACATCAACGAAGAAGTTAAAGGTCCTTCCCGCAAAATCGCGCTTGATGAGGCTGGCAACTGGAGTAAGGCCGCTCTTGGTTTTGCTCGTAGTCAGGGGGTTGATCCTGAACAGTTTACGTTCAAGGAGCTTGGTGGCGTGGAATATATTTATGCGACCAAGAGCAGCGTCGGTGTACCGACGGCGGAAGTGCTGTCTGAAGGGCTGTTGCACATTTTGCATGCGATGACATTCCCTAAATTCATGCGTTGGGCGAGCTATGACTTCAAGTTTGTTCGTCCGATCCGATGGTTGATTGCCTTGTTTGGCAGCGATATTATCAACCTGGAAATTGCCGGAGTACAGTCAGGAAATGTGACGAGAGGCCATCGTTTCCTTGGACAGGACGCTGTTGTAGAGCGCCCGGCTGACTATGTTGAAGTGCTCCGCAAGCAGCATGTCATTGTAGACATTGAGGAACGTCAAGCACTTATCGTGAAGCAGATTGAAGCGCTGGCAGCCGAAAAAGACTGGACGATTGCAATAAAGGATGATCTGTTGGAGGAAGTATTGTATTTGGTTGAAACACCAACGGTGCTGTTTGGAGGTTTTGAGCCATCCTTCTTGAATATTCCGAAGGATGTACTGGTTACTTCCATGCGTGAGCATCAGCGTTACTTCCCTGTGTTGGACCGCGCCGGAGAGCTGCTGCCTTACTTTGTTACAGTACGTAACGGTGGCAGTCAATCGCTGGAAGTCATTGCTAAAGGGAATGAAAAAGTATTGCGTGCGCGGCTGTCTGATGCCAAATTCTTTTATGAAGAAGATCAGAGGCTGGAAATTAAGGATGCACTCTCCAAGCTGGAAAGTATTGTTTTCCACGAAGAACTGGGAACGGTTGGAGACAAGGTACGGCGGATTCGGCGCATTGCTGATGCTCTGGCAGAGAAGCTTCGTGTTTCCCCGGATACACAGGAATCGGTTAGCCGGGCAGCAGATATTTGTAAATTCGACCTGGTAACACAAATGGTATACGAGTTTCCAGAACTGCAGGGTGTTATGGGTGAGGATTACGCCCGTAAGGCTGGAGAAAAGGAAGAAGTGGCGAGAGCAGTGTTTGAGCATTATCAGCCTCGTTTCGCCGGGGAGACGGTTCCTTCTACGAACGCTGGAGCTATTGTGAGTATCGCTGATAAAATAGATACGATCACAGGCTGCTTTTCCATCGGTATTATTCCGACAGGCTCGCAGGACCCTTATGCACTTCGTCGTCAGGCCGCAGGGATCGTGCAGATCTTGCTGGATCGTAAGCTTTCCGCTACGTTGTCTGACGTGTTCAATATCGCGATTGACGTGCACCGAAATCTTGGAAATATGAAACGCTCCGCCGATGAAATACGTAAAGAATTACATGACTTTTTCGGATTGCGCGTGAAAAAATTATTGTCCGAGACTCTTCGCTATGACGTCGTAGACGCTGTGCTTGCAGCCGGATTTGATGATGTTGCTTCTGTTGTCAATCGCGGAGATGCGTTGATGGCTGCGGTACAAACAGGTGATCGTTTCAAGTCAACTGTTGAGTCCTTTAACCGGGTGAGTAATTTGGCTGCCAAAGCGGTTCATAAGTCAGTGAATACCGGTGAGTTTACGGAACAGGGTGAAAAAGCGCTTTATGAAGCATGGCATGGCGTTTACGAATCTTATAATGCTGCTTTACGGGAAGGCGATGCGACACAAGCGTTGGCGCTTGCTTCATCCATTACTCCTGCGGTGACGGCGTTCTTTGATTCCGTTATGGTTATGGCTGAGGATGATGCTGTTCGTAATAATCGTTTGGCTTTGCTGGCTGCTATTGACTCAGAACTGAAGCGTTTTGCTGATTTTTCTAAACTTGTAGGTTAAACGTCAGTCGTCATGGTATGAACAACTTGAAAAAATGGGTATAAATATACGGAACGGTGTAAGAGGGATCTTGCACCCGTTCCGTATTTTACTCGAATCCGCATGGAGATGGGGGATGCTGATGAAGATATCCGAAAATGTATTGGGTGTCCGGATCGTTGTTGACGGGGATGCTTGTCCCGTTAAAAGCGAAATTGCAGAAACGGCTTCCCGTTTTCATGTTCAGGTTATTATGGTATCCTCGTATGATCATCTCATCCAGGGCAGTGAGGGCGTGACTGTCGTTAAAGTGGACCGGAGCGACCAAAGTGCCGATCTCTATATTGCCAATCATATCCGACGAGGAGATATTGTAACTACCAACGATTACGGTCTTGCTGCCCTTGCCTTGGCTAAAGGCTGTGAAGTGATATCTTTTCGCGGAGCTATGTATCGAAACGATTCGATAGATTTTATGCTTGATCGCCGTCATACTTCTGCCAAAGAACGGAAAAAGGGACGCTATGGAAAAGGTCCTAAACCGTTCACATTAGAGGATCGTGAAGTTTTTCAACATAAACTGACAAAACTTTTACTCTACTTGCAGGAGAATGAATAACGGTATCGAATTATATTTACGTGCTAAAGAGATGAAGGTGGTTAACATGAGTGCCGGACAAGGTAATATACCGGATGATATCATTGAGGCGGTTTTACAGCATCATGATATTGTAGATACGGTAAGCAAGTACGTGCATTTGACCAAGCAGGGGAAATATATGAAGGGCCTCTGTCCTTTTCATTCCGAAAAAACCCCTTCATTCACCGTGACACCGGATCGTCAGATTTTTTACTGCTACGGCTGCGGCGCGGGAGGCAATGCCATCAAATTTATGATGGAAATCGAAGGACTATCCTTTCCCGAAGCTGTCAGGACAATGGCGGAAGAAAGTCATATCCCTCTCGGCGAATGGCAGGGACGTGAGTCATCGCACCAGCATCCTGAGTTGGACAGGCTGCTGCAAGCGTATGAGCTAACTTCTAAGATGTACCACTTTTTGCTTAAAAATACGGAGCACGGCAAACCAGCTATGGAATATTTGCGTTCACGGGGGTTTAGTGACAAGATTATTGATCAATTCCAAATTGGCTATGCACCGAACCGATGGGATACGATCGTTCAGTTTTTGGAGAAACGTTCCTTTGATCCTGTAGAGATGGAAAAAGGGGGACTTATTTCTCCCCGACATGAGGGTGACGGGTATGTGGACCGATTCAGGGATCGTATTATGTTCCCCATCTGGAATCGAAATGGAAAAGTTATTGCCTTTGCAGGCCGTATTCTTGGCGAGGGACAGCCAAAATATTTGAATTCACCGGAAACGAAGCTGTTCAACAAGAGCCGAACGCTGTACAATCTTCATCATGCTAAAACCTCAATTCGCAAGCTTCGCCAGAGCGTTCTTTTTGAAGGCTACGGGGATGTCATTTCGGCATGGGAAGCGGGTGTACAGAATGGGGTGGCCGCCATGGGAACAGCCCTGACAGAGCATCATGCTACGATGTTAAAAGGACTGTGCGACGAGGTTATTATTTGTTATGATGGTGACCGGGCAGGACAAGCTGCTGCGCTTAAAAATTTTCCGCTGCTGGAAAATGCGGGACTTCACGTTAAGGTAGCATTGGTCAGTGACGGTATGGACCCGGATGATTTTATTCGGCAATACGGCGGCGAGCGCTTTCAGCGTCAAATTATCGAAAGTGCTGTTTCAACGGTGAAATTTAAGCTTATATATCTGAAAAAAAACCATATACTGCAAGAGGAAGAAGGAAGAATCGCGTATTCCCGCGAAGCATTAAATGTCATTGCACCTCTGTCATCCCCGACCGAGCGGGAAGTGTATTTGCGCGAAGTATCAGCCGAAGTTAAGGTGGATTTTGAAACCTTAAAGCAAGAATGCAATATACTCCGCCAGTCCCTGCAAAAAAAACAGGACTTTGGGGATAATAACGAAAATGGGTGGAATAATGGTAGGCATAAAAAAGGGCAGGTCTCCACACCTAATTTACTGCCGGCTTACCATGTGGCGGAACGCAGATTGCTTCACTGGATGATGCAGGATTTAGAAGCTGCAGAGTATGTTGAAAAGCATTTGGGGGACGCCTTTAATATTGAGGATCATGCAGCGATTGCTGCTTATCTATACGCCTATTACGCACAAGGAAAGTTACCGGATACAAGCCGCTTTATTTCATCTTTGCAAGATGACCGACTGGAGAAAAACGTAAGTTCGATCATGATGATGGATGCTCCGGGCGTATGGGCACCGCACATTTTGGACGATTATATTCATCAGGTGCGAAAATTTCCATTGCAGGAGCAACTGGATTTGAAGAGGGAAGAGATGAGAGCCGCTGAGCGCGTAGGTGACTTTTTGCGTGCAGCACAAATTGCAAGTGAGATTATAGCCCTAGAGAGACAATGAACACACAGAGGTCGGATGTTTCTAGGGAGGAGGGAGTCGAAAGATGGCGAATGATCAGCATACTGAACTGGAGACGGAACTGACACTGGATCAGGTCAAAGATCAATTGATTGAGTTGGGTAAAAAAAGTTCCTCTCTGAACTACAAAGATATCATGGAAAAACTGTCGCCGTTTGATCAGGACCCCGAGCAAATGGATGAGTTCTATGAGCAACTGGGTGACTTGGGGATTGAGGTTCTAAATGACAACGACGAAGAAGTTACCAGATTGCGTCAAAATGATGACCCGGAAAACAATGACGGGGATGATTTTAACTTCGATGACGATCTGAGCCTGCCTCCCGGTATTAAAATCAATGATCCGGTCCGGATGTACTTGAAGGAAATCGGTCGTGTACCGCTACTTTCAGCTGATGATGAGGTAGAACTCGCCAAACGGATCAATAACGGTGATGAAGAAGCTAAGCGTCGGCTGGCAGAAGCAAACTTGCGGCTGGTTGTAAGTATTGCAAAACGTTATGTTGGTCGCGGAATGCTTTTCCTGGATCTGATTCAAGAAGGTAATATGGGTCTGATTAAGGCTGTAGAGAAATTCGATTACGAAAAAGGATTTAAATTCAGTACGTATGCAACCTGGTGGATTCGTCAGGCCATTACGCGCGCTATAGCCGATCAGGCCAGAACGATTCGTATCCCGGTGCATATGGTGGAAACAATCAACAAGTTGATTCGTGTATCGCGTCAACTGCTGCAAGAGCTGGGGCGCGAACCTACGCCGGAGGAAGTGGCTGCCGAGATGGAGCTAAGCGTAGAAAAAGTACGGGAGATTATGAAAATTGCCCAGGAACCTGTTTCATTGGAAACGCCAATCGGTGAAGAGGATGACTCTCATTTGGGGGATTTCATTGAGGATCAGGAAGCGTTGGCGCCTGCGGATGCGGCTGCCTATGAACTTCTGAAGGAACAGCTTGAGGATGTACTGGATACGTTGACTGAACGGGAGGAGAACGTGTTGCGACTCCGCTTTGGTTTGGACGACGGAAGAACCAGAACTCTTGAAGAAGTGGGTAAAGTATTCGGTGTTACACGTGAACGCATTCGTCAGATTGAGGCCAAAGCGCTGCGCAAGCTGCGCCATCCAAGCCGCAGTAAGCGACTGAAGGATTTCCTCGAATAGAAGCGATACATTGCGGACCTTCTGCGGCTTGAAGCACGCAGAGGGTCTTTTTTTATCTCATGGCAGCCTTGGTGGAGGGGAGAAGCTTGGACCAAGAGAAGAAACGGGCAATACTGTTACATGAAATTGAGCATTGGCGGCGGAGTCGGTTGCTACCTGAGCAATATTGCGATTTTTTGTCCAACCTGTATCGGGAGGATGGAGATCCGCCACAGAGTCAAAATCGTAACAACACCGGGCTGCTTACATATCTTAGATACGGGCATGGATTCGCCTGGCTTCTTGGTTTTGTCATTATTTCCTGCATTTGTTTGATTGGTTTTTATTTTACCGCTTTTCCGTTGGCAATGCAAATATTCTTGGCATGTGTAATCACCGCGATTTGTTATGGGTTGGCTGCAATTTGGCGTTCTTCTGAACAGAGTATGAGTGCCATGCTGAGCACCCTTGGTAGTGCGATTATGCTTGGTTCGGGTGTATGGATTATTCAGCTTCATCAGGGTGAAGCTAAGATTTGGTATCTCGTGCTTGTAGGCCTATGTGGCTTGTTATGGTGTCTCGTGGGAATAACCTTGCGTATTAGTCTGCTTCATTACTGTGGTCTTGTTGGGCTGATTTTAGTGTATGCAGTGCTTATGGGGGGCTATTGGCCTACGGCAACTCTTATGATGCTTGAGCTATTTTGGATTCTGCACACTGTATTGCTGGTGGGTTTAAGCTGGTGGGTACACCGCCGTTTCCCGCGTCTGGCCTTGGTCTATTTTACTATTGGAATGACACTTGCTTTTATGGCTGAAGCAGACATGATCATCCTGCGCCATCAAGCGGCGGGGAATATGGTGTTTTACAGCATACTGAAGCTGGCTATTGTTGTAGGTATTTTATTTTGGACTCGAAAAAAATGGATTACGTGGGTGACGTCATGAAACTTTCGCAACGATTACAATATATTTTGGAACAAATTCCTGACGGGAGCAGACTTGCAGATATTGGTTCGGATCATGGGCTTCTGCCTGTAGCTGCGGTGCGTAGTGGCAGAGTGCCGCAGGCCGTTGCAGGCGAGGTCAACGATGGCCCGTTGCGTGCAGCGCAAAAGCAGGTGGCTGAAGCAGGTCTTGCTGATCGCATTACGGTTAGAAAGGGAGACGGCTTGGCTGTGATTAAGGCCCATGAGGTCGATGTTATTACGATAGCTGGCATGGGCGGTGCCCTGATCGCTTCGATATTGGACCAAGGGAAAGACAAGCTTGCTTCAGTGAAGCAGCTTGTTTTACAGCCCAACGTAGGCGAGGATATTTTACGTCGCTGGTTGATTGAGCATCAGTGGGTATTAACAGGCGAGCATATCATGGAAGAGGACGGGAAAATATACGAAGTTCTAACAGCAATACCTGCTTCAGAAAGCCCGTTGAAACAGGACGAGCTGTATCGGCCATGGGAGCTTCCCGGCAGCTCATTGGTACTGACTCGGGATTGGCTGATGCAGCTTGGACCGGTATTGGTCAAAAAGCCAAATGATATCTTTTTCAGGAAATGGCAGCTGGAAATTCGGAAGCTTCAGGATGTACTGGCACAAGTATCGCGCTCTGAGCAGGAATCTGCGCAGCATAAGCAGGAGCAATTGCGTATACAAATTGAACAATTAGAGGAGGTACTTGCATGTTTGCCAAAGGACAAACCGTAATTAGCTATATGGAGCAACTGGCACCCAAATATTTGGCAGTTCCGGACGACAGAATCGGGCTTCAGCTTGGCAGCCTGCAGAAGGAAATTAAGAACATATTGATCGCTCTGGATGTCAATGATGAGGTTGTCGAAGAGGCGATCCGCGTAAAGGCTGACCTCATTATTGCCCATCATGCTATTATATTCCGCCCACTTAAAGCTTTGAACACGGATCAGCCTGCGGGCAGATTGTATGAGAAGCTGATCAAGCATGATATTGCCGTCTATATCAGTCATACGAATCTGGATACGGCAGAGGATGGCATGAACGACTGGATGGCAGAAGCATTGGGCATTCAAAGTGAAGGCACACTCGAGGATGTTCATACGGAGCAACTGTTCAAGCTTGTCGTTTTTGTACCCAAAACACATCATCAAAAGGTACTGGACGCCGTGCTGGGTGCCGGAGCTGGGCATATTGGCAATTACAGTCATTGCAGCTTTAACATTGATGGCTACGGAACTTTCGTGCCTGGTGAAGGCACACAGCCATTTTTGGGTGAGCCGGGCAAAATGGAACGTAGTGAAGAGGTCCGTATTGAAACTGTTGTACCGCAGGGTGTACGTAATAAAGTCGTGCAAGCAATGCTGAAGGCCCATCCTTATGAAGAGGTGGCTTATGACCTGTACCATATGGATTTGCAGGGCCGTACCTTTGGCTTGGGACGGGTGGGCAAGCTTAAGGAAGCCCGTACGCTGCGAGAGTTTGTAGATGATGTGAAAAACGGCTTTAACGTCGAGCATGTGCGCGTGGTAGGCGACCTGAATCGGACAATCAAAAAAGCAGCCGTGCTGGGAGGCTCGGGTAGTCGATATGTGAACAAATCGCTTTATAAAGGTGCTGACGTATTAGTCACGGGGGATATTGACTATCACACGGCACAGGATGCTCTGATGGCGGGTATTGCCATTATTGACCCTGGTCATAATGCTGAAAAGATTATGAAGCCTAAAACGGCAGAATGGATGCGTAAACGGTTGGAAGAAGGCCGATATTCAACGGAAGTACATGTATCACAGGTACATACTGAGCCCTTTCAATTTTTGTAAACCTCGATGCTATGAAAGTTAAAAGGAATTTTTCCGTTTTACAATAATTTCAGGTTGTATCGTGGGCGCGTTCCCTGTATACTATGTAATGTTGTTCGGAAAGTTTGACAGACAATCGCTGGCGGCGTGAGCCGCGAGAGGAAAGTCCGGGCTCCATAGGGCAGGATGCTGGATAACGTCCAGTCAGCGCGAGTTGAAGGATAGTGCCACAGAAATGGACCGCCGATGGCCGCTTGCGGTACAGGCAAGGATGGAACCGAGGTGTAAGAGACCCCGAGGAACGCTGGTGACTTCGTTCCTGGTAAACCCCATCTGGAGCAAGACCTAATGGGACACAGCTTCTTCGCGAAGCAGCCTTAGCCCGAGGTGTGTCTAGGTTGGTCGCTGGAGCCGGATAGCAATATTCGGCCTAGATAGATGATTGTCGCTTGTAGTGGGAGGGTAGTTCCCGTTTGTACCACGATAGCACAGAACCCGGCTTACGGAAAACTTTCCCCACTGCAACACTTTAAAATGCATGAATTTAACTTTGTAAATAACCTGTTTGCATGAAAACTTTTACTCCAAATGTATTAATAAAAGAGGGTGAGTCATGTTCCTGTTGGAAGCATAACTCACCCTTTTCTTATATACGTATTTACGCAAGTACGTGTATTTGTAGGTCTATTCAATTTGATGGATCTTTTCAAAACGGAATGAAGCCCCCAATATTATGTTGGGGGCTTCATTCGTTATTCCATCTACTCATTCCCTCTACCGTAAAAACGCGCGGGGATGAGGCACGCAGTCAGCGTAGCGGAGCATTTGAATCTGGAGAAGCGAAGCGTTCGCCTTTGCCCTCGGATTCCACCCTACTATTCAAATTCAAAAGGAATCCGAGGGCAACAGCGATTGTAAGATCAAATGATTCGCGAAGCGCTCTCACTGTGCCAACTTCATCAGCGCACGCTTTTTTCCAACCTTTCCTCTGTATACATTTTCAATGCCCGATCCAAACGGTTAACCGCTTCAGGAAGCAGCGAAGGATCGGTATGCGTAAAGTTGATCCGCATATGGTTGCTGCCGCTCAAATCAGCATAAAATACTTGTCCTGGCACAAATGCGACGCCTTCTTGAATAGCCAGTTCCAGCAAGCGATCGGAACGGAAGCCTTCGGGTAAAGTGACCCACATAAACATGCCGCCTAGTGCATCATTCCACGTAATGCCTTCCCATTGACGCTCTTTCATTAGCGTTGTCATGCGTAGCATACGAGAGTGATATTCGTTGGATACGGTACGAATATGTCCGTCCAAATCAAAAAATTCCAAAAGCTCATTTAAAGCACGTTGATCGATACTGCTGGAGTGCAAATCAGCAGATTGTTTGGCTTTTGCAACTTTATCCACAATCGCTTGATCGGCAATCAGCCATCCAGAACGAACACCAGGAGCAACGGTTTTGGAGAACGTAGAGGTGTACATGACGTGACCGTCTCCACCTTGCTGCTGGTCAATGGATAAAAGGGATGGGAAGTTAAGGTTTTCGTCAAATTTGAGACGTCCGTAAGGGTCATCCTCAAAAATCAAAGTTCCGTTTTTACGGCATAGCTCAACAACGCCTGTTCTCCGTTCCATGCTCCATACACTCCCCGATGGGTTGGAGAAGGTTGGGATGACATACACGAATTTAGGCTGATGTTCCTTGAGCTTGGCTTCAAGATCATCTAACTGCATACCATTGGAGTCTGTGTTTACACTTACAATGTTGGCGCCATAGGACTTAAATACCTGCAGAGCTGCCAAATAAGTAGGGGATTCTACCAATACAGTATCCTGCGGATCAAGCAGCACGCGCGAAACCAGATCGATCGTCTGCTGTGAGCCTGTCGTCATGATGATGTTATCTCTGGTGGCGGAGATCCCTAGGGATGCCATCATGGTTGTAAGACGTTCCCGTAGAGGAATGTATCCCTCGGTTAGACCGTATTGAAGCGCTGTAGTACCGCCGAGACGAAATACCCGTTCATAGGCTTGAGCAACGGCTTCGACGGGAAAAAAGGCATCGGCCGGAAGGCCTCCTGCCAGGGATAACACTTCTGTTCCCTGTGTCAGCTTCAAAATGTCCCTAACGATGGACGAGCCCTGAGTACGAGCTATACCCGAAAATTTGTATTCCAATCCAATCATCTCCTGTGTTCTATACTGTACTATGAAATTTGTTGTATTATAACGATAATGAAGTATAACAGTAAACGTCTGAATATAACAGTTGATTTTTGGAGGGGACGGTTCCGATGCATATTGATCTCAGCCGCAATAGCAGCGTCAAATTATATTTACAGATTGCCAAAACCTTGGCGGATCGCATCCAGTCCGGACTGCTGCCTCAGGGTACAAAGCTTCCCTCAGTCCGTCATTTGTCCAGTCTGCTTGCTGTAAGTCCCGTAACTGTAAGCAAAGCGTATGCAGAGCTGGAGTCGAACAACCTGGTTACATGTACGCAGGGAAAAGGATGCTATGTAGCGGAGCCTTCCGTATCTGTGCCACGCGAGGGAACGCTGGATTTGTCATGGCAAATGTCGCTGATCGATTATTTGCCGCGGGCACAGTTATGGAGAAACTTCAACCATAGCCGGCAGGTCCCCTATTCCTTTCATATCGCGGCCATTCAGCCGGAGCTTCTTCCTACACGTGAAATTATTGCAGATACCCGGCGTTTATCCTCTGAAAATCCTGACGCAATGGCTGTTTACGGTACGTTTGAAGGAGATTTGGCATTGAGGGAAGTGTTTGCAGCTCACATGAACGAACGTGGCATACGGACGGTAGCAGAACAGCTACTCGTGACCAGCGGTGCCCAACAGGGGATTGATCTGGTGGCGCGTACGTTTGTTGGCGCTGGCGATGTTGTTTATATGGAGGCACCTACGTACACTGGAGCCATTGATGTGTTCACAAGTCGTGGTGCCAAAGTCATTATGATTCCGATGGATGAGCAGGGCATGAGGCTCGACATCCTGACACGCCTTTGTGACACCCATCCTCCAAAGCTCATCTATACCATTCCTACCTTTCATAATCCTACCGGGGTAACTTTAACGACGGTCAGACGCACGCAATTGCTGGATTTAGCTCAAAGCTATCATTGTCTGATTGTTGAAGATGACCCATTTTCCGAACTGTACTATAAAACAAAGCCGCCGCTTTCCATTAAGGCTCATGATCAGTCTGGACATGTGGTATATATCAAAAGCTTTAGCAAAACCGTCGCTCCCGGCTGCCGTATAGCTTGTGTAGCAGCTACGGGTAGTGTGCTGGACCGTCTGGTAGCTGCCAAGTCAACTACGGATTTGGGAAGTCCGCTGTTAACGCAAAAAGCACTGTTGCCTTTCATCAGTCATCGGCTTGATCGGCATCTTGACCAATTGCGTGATCAAATGCGGGACCGTCTGGCCGTGGCTTTGCATACGCTCCGTCGCTATGCTCCTCCAGAGGTTTCCTGGTATACTCCCGAGGGTGGCCTCAATATATGGATTAAGCTTCCATCTATTGTTGATATCCCGGAATTGGGGCGCTTGGCTGACCGCGAAGGTATTTCTTTTTTACCGGGTGCGGTGTGCTATGCAGGTGGTATGGACAGTAATCATATTCGCATTTCTTTTTCATATGTGGACAAGGACACTCTTCAATCAGGTCTGCGCATATTGTGTCGTTTGTTGGGGGAATTGCTGGATCATTCGGTCATCGTGGAACGAAAGCCTATTTTATAAGGGGTATTTTTATTGAAGGGGTAAACATCCAAGCATAGGACATTCCTTCTTAATATGCTGTACTAATTCAGTGAAAGGAGTTGCACATTATGAGTCATTGCCCTTACGACCCGATTGTGTGCCCGCCGAAAAAAATTATAAATCATCAATTTGTCCCACAAATCGTGCCAGTGGTTCATCCGATTGAAATTGTGAATCAGACACACATTATACCTGTACCACACCACGTATTTCCTGTGACTGTAAGGGACCCTGGAGACCCATGCTGCCATACTATGAGTCATGGCAAGCGCCCTGTCCGCAGAAGCTCCAAGCGTTAAGAATTCCTAAAAAAGCAGCCATGGTGTTATGAACTGCACCCCAATTGTTATTGGTGTCTAACAATAGAGTGAAGTTCATGCACGTATGGCTGCTTTTTGACCAAAAGGAATTTTGACCTAAAGGAATTTTGACCTAAAGGAATTGTTACATCTCCAGCTTCTTTAAAAGGGATTTTAATTTGTCGCTCAGATGCTGTGGATACAATTGTAAAGGAACATATGGGCGTTGTGCTGCTTTTAACGCCTTGTACACATCGATTTGTCCATATCCGAAATATTTGTCATGTCCTGGTGCGCCCAAATCAATGACGTTGCTTCTCATTAAATCCATAACCTCTTTATTGGTTAGATCGGGGTTGATCGACCGAATCAGGGCAGCGAGTGCTGACACATGCGGACTGGCCATCGAAGTGCCCGATAAAGCAGCATATTGATTTCCTGGGTACGTGCTCGCTATGCTTGCACCTGGAGCCATGACGTCCACATAATCCCCATAGTTGGAAAAAGAGGCACGGTGCATGGAAGAATCTGTAGCCGAAACGGCAAACACTTCGGGGTACGCTGCAGGATAACCGGGGCGTTCCGTATTATCATTGCCCGTAGCTGCAACCAGTACGACGTCTTTGTCATAGGCGTATTTGATCGCATCATGCAAAAATGAAGCTTGCGCGTAATTGCCCAGACTCAAATTAATAACCTTGGCTCCATGATCAGCTGCCCATATAATACCTTCTGCAACCGAGTATGTCGTACCGGAGCCGGATTTGTCGAGTACCTTGACCGGCATAACCTTGTTATACCACGTCATGCCGGCGACGCCCTCGCCATTATTCACGAGCGCAGAAATGATTCCAGCGACATGCGTTCCGTGACCGACGTCATCATAAGGCTTTTCAGACGGCTTGACGACGTTATGTCCCGAAAGAATTTGACCTTTTAGATCGGGATGATCCAAATCTACTCCTGTGTCCACGACGGCAACAGTTACATTCTTGCTGCCTTTGCTTAATCCCCAACCCCGGTTGGTTTCGGTGGCTGGCAGATTCCATTGATACTGAGAAAAGAGTAAATCATTGGGGATATTTCCACCAGAATTAAATAGCTTCTTTTCATTGGTTAGATACATATAGTGAGGTTCTGTATAAAGCGGATTCCATTTTTTCGAAAAGTATTGATTTAACTCCTTGTAGCTCATGTTTTCTGAATGAAACACATAGGTGTATCCGAGCTTACGGCCAGGCTCACAGCGCAAATCTCTTGCGATTTCGCGCAGCTGGCGTTGATCGGGATTGTGACGAAATCGAACGACGATTTCATTTTCAAAATAATGGCTCGCATTTTCGTTGTCGTGACCAGTCTTGACGGTAATATCGTGCAGGGTGTCAGGATGTACGGATTCGACCTTGTAGCTGCCTTCCTTGGGGTAGGGAATCAAACGCAGATTTTTGCGCTGATGCTTCTCCACGTCACGCAATACTTGCTGGCTGACCAAGGCGGCTACGCCATAGGTTCCGTCAGTCGATGGTTCTGCCATGACAAAATATTTACCGCCATCCACCTGAAAAGCAGCGGATTCGTAGGATTTGTTTTGCATGACGGAACGGCGAGCCACAGCCATGCTGCTTTTGATTTGAGGATCATTCAGCAGACGGGGCTGTGCTTTGCTGCCTGTGTAGGTGTTGCTTTTCCCGTTACGCGTATGAATCCACTGTAACGTATGAACATGGTTGTGCGATTGTTGCAGCTTGCGAATAAACCGTTTTTTCTGATCGCTGGTTTTGCCATGAAGCTCCCGCATGACGTATTGAATATCCTGTCTGGCATCCATGCGAGTGAGTGAATCTGTAGCGGACACATCCAAAGCCAGTATTCCCTTTTTAAGTTGCTTCTCTTGCTGTGGTACCATCTTGGCCGTATACTCGGGTTGCGGTGTGTGGCGGTGATCACGGGAAGGCAGCATCAGTGTGATAAGAAGCACCCCAGCAGCTGCACCGAGCAGGGGCTTTAACCATTTTTGCCGAGACATGGGACCATCCTCCTTGAGTGTTTATAAATTTATGGTTTAGCGTGAGGAGGTTGGCATGTTTTTATACCTTTCAGTGCTTATTTGTGGTAGGATAAATACTGAAAATTACAGCTCTTTCGGATAGAAGGGACTATTTTCGGGTAACCAAATTGATGAACAAGCAATAAATAAGGGGGAGCTGCCTTGATGTCAGCAGTCAACGTACAAAAATTATGTGAGTCGGCGCAGGAGAGACTGAAAACTGCCGTGAAA
This sequence comes from Paenibacillus peoriae KCTC 3763, assembly GCF_000236805.1. Taxonomy (GTDB): domain Bacteria; phylum Bacillota; class Bacilli; order Paenibacillales; family Paenibacillaceae; genus Paenibacillus; species Paenibacillus peoriae. Next base: position 295,842 of record NZ_AGFX01000011.1, read on the forward strand.
CGTGTGGAAAAATTCCTCAATGAGCATGCCCTGCCGCAGCTTGCTGTGGATGGAAATGAGGAGTCCGTACTTTATTATAAAGGCTTTTTGTCGGATCTCCGCCATATCCTTGTTTTTTCCGAAGTATCCTATGAAAAGCTGGGTGTGGCTTTACGCCGTGCCAACTTTGACGTCGATTTTGCGGAAAAGGCATTGTATAACGTTTACCATGACTGCGTGAACAGCTTTTTTTATCCCAAAAATGAATCTTACGCAGAGGACGGACGCTATGCTTATACGGGACAAGATGCTATTCGTTTTCGTAAAACGCCTGTGCCTGCCGCGCGCGAAGTGATCATGGACATTACTAAAAATTTTGAAGAGCTGCGTGATGATCTGACTTATTATGAAAGTGATTATTTGACTCAGCGTCGTATGCAGACTCGTCGTACTCATGCTTAGGCAATTTATGAGTTGATCATTTTTAATCGAAAACTAAGACAAGCAAGCCGTTTTCTCATGCTTCCTGCCAGTTTGGAGGAGGTGAAGAAAGCGGCTTTTTTCGTATGTCACCAACTGCCATATGTCAGATGCGCATAGGTGCGCGGGAGTAGGGGGAAAATGAATCCGAGGTGATGATCATGAGCCAAGAGGCCAAACCCATAGTTAAATGCAGCGTAGCCAATTGCCATTATTGGGGAGAAAACAACTTTTGCAAGGCGGATTTGATTATGATTGAAGTTGATGGACATGCCGATAAGAAATTTAAGGAAGAATACGCGGGAGAAAGCTTCAGCTCTGAAGAACGTGATAAAGCTGCCACGTCTGCTGCCACTTGTTGCCACACGTTTAAGCCGAAGTCTTTGTAAAAACTCATAACGCTAATCATTCGTATTTGGAGGTGCAGTGTATTATGGAGGATCATGAAACCGAAAAGCATCAAAATGAAGAGCATAGCCGTGAACGGGTAGATTACCCACGTCATATTCAGAAGCACTCAGCCAAGCGACGTCATCACCGTGAAGAATATGCCGCAGAAGTGGCTCCTGGCTCGCCAGTTGTGACACGAGATGAGGACAAAGGTGAACAGAAGGTTATAAATAACAGTGGTCGTATTTCCGGTTATGTTGGTATAGCCGCAGGAATTGCATCCTTGTTCATGTGGTCTATTGTGCTGGGGCCAATTGCTGCGGTTTTAGGTTTTTTTGCTTATGTGAATGGTAGCAAAACGACAGGTATTTGGTCGATTGGACTTGGTGCGCTCGCAACATTGAGTTATTTCGCTTTTATCCCGTTTGTTCGTTAACCCTATAAAGGTGCCGCAAAGTTGCGCCTAACTATTGCTGTAATTATAAAGCTCCTCTGTCTTTTCGACAGATTGGGAGCTTTTTTTCGTTAAAGGTATGGCAGTACATAGCAAAAAGTTGTATTATTAGCAGTAACGACAAGCTATTTGGGATACAACAACTACAGAAAGTTGGGAATACCACATGCAAATTGATCCGCGCGTGTCCAAGTCCATGTTAGACATGCAGCTGTTAAATAATATGAGTGCTACAACCCAAACGGGTACAACGGACGCTTTTTCCGGATTGCTGGAGCAAGTCGGTCAGTTGGAGACAGATGATGCCGCGACTCGTGAGAATTCTGGCGATGTTACCCGAGATGAAAATGGATTGCTTTGGCTACAATTGGGACCTTCGAGGGGAACGTCTTCCCCTTTTGCGGTATACCCTGATTCTTCTAGCACAGGAAGCGGTGGACCTACGAAGCCTACTGCGTATGATGATTTGATTAACGAGGCCAGCCAAAAATACGGCGTTCCGGTAGCTTTGATTAAAGCGGTTATTGATACGGAATCTTCATTTAATCCGCTGGTCACTTCTTCGGCTGGGGCCAAAGGGCTTATGCAGCTTATGGATGCTACCGCTCAAGGTTTGGGAGTTAGTGACCCATATGATCCTTCCCAAAACATTGATGCTGGCGTTCGTTATTTGTCTTACCAGATCAAGCGTTTTAACGGACAGGAAAATATGGCCTTGGCGGCATATAATGCAGGCCCGGGACGTGTGCAGCGTCTTGGTGTAAGCAGTGATGAGCAATTGATGGCTGTACTGGATAAGCTTCCGTTAGAAACGCAAAAATATATTACGAAAATACAGAATGCACGTGAAAAATTTATGATGTAAGCCCTATAGCTTATAAAAAATGTGCGAAATTTTAATTAGATCAGGTGCGCAGACAGGATCAATATGGGGAAAGGGTGTCGCTGGAATGTAGCGGCCTTTCCCTGTTTTGGTTCTTTTTTGTTGCAACAGTTGTAGGGCAGAAAGGGGAGTTTTATGAGATATTTTGATTATGCTGCGACAACTCCGCCTTTTGAAGAGGTAATTACAACCATTGCCGAGGTCATGAGACGACATTATGGCAATCCATCTTCGATGCATCGTTTTGGAGAGGATGCGGACAAGTTGCTTAAACGTTCCCGGGAAGTATGCGCTGCGGCTTTGGGCGCGCATCCGGCGGAGATTGTATTTACATCCGGGGCAACTGAAAGCAACAATCTGGCCATTAAGGGAGCAGCAATACAATATCAGGCCAGAGGCAAACATATTGTTACGGTATCGACAGAGCACCCGTCTGTATATGAGGCTTGCAAACAGTTGACAGATCTGGGCTTTGAAGTTACGTTTTTGCCCGTTGATGCACAAGGGCATGTCAGCGCCGAGCAGGTATGTGATGCCGTCCGTCAAGATACGATTCTAGTCAGTATCATGCATGTTAATAATGAGACGGGAAGGGTACAACCGTTGCATGACATCGGGGCTGCATTGAAGAAACAGTTCCCTCGTGTCCTATTTCATGTTGACGGTGTACAGGGCTATGGAAAGCTTCCGGTTGATATTGGGGGCTGGAAGGCTGATCTGTACAGTCTCTCTGCGCATAAGCTACGCGGACCCAAAGGTGCTGGACTGCTGTTCGTTCGGGAAGGTGTGAAGCTTTTCCCACTGCTGAGTGGCGGCTCTCAGGAGCAGGGATTGCGTGCAGGTACGGAAAATGTGCCGTTGCTTGTTGGCATGTCCAAGGCGGTACGGCTGGCGGGCGAACGGCAAGCTGAGACAGCACGATGTATGACTGAGTGGAGAGATCGGGTGGTCGCAGAAGTGAAGACGATTCCTCAACTGCGGCTGAATAGCGGGGAGGAAGCGCCACATATTGTCCATTTTTCGTATCCGGGCATGAAGGCTGAGGTGCTGTTGCATACGCTGGAGCAATTGGGCGTGGCAGTATCAACCCAATCGGCCTGCTCCTCGAAATTGGCCGAGCCCAGCCGGGTGCTGCTGGCGATGGGATGCAGTGAGCTGGAAGCGTCCGGTGGCATTCGTATCAGCTTCGGCGACGAACATACGGAACAGGATATCGACGAGCTTACACTTGCGCTGCGGCAGGCTGTAGCTAAGCTGGAATCCCTGGAAAGGTGGAATCATTAAAATGCATTATGATATGCTATTGCTTCGCTTCGGCGAATTTACATTGAAAGGGAAAAACCGTACCCGTTTTGAAAAAGCGGTATTGAATCATGTCAAGCTGCTGCTCAAGCCGTTTCCCGGTGCCTCTTTGCGAAAGGAATTTGGACGAATTTATGTGGTTCTCGGAGGAGAGCCCTATGAGCAGATCATTCAAGTATTGAAAAAAGTGTTTGGTATTACCACAATTAGTCCTGTCAAAATGGCTCCTGTCCAGCTTGATGAGATCGTTAAGGCTGCTGTAGCTTTGATGCGTGAGCTGAATGTGGCAGAAGGTACAACTTTCAAGGTAAATGCCCGCAGAGTGTGGAAGGAGTTTGACCATTCTTCTCATGAGATGAACCACCTCATTGGCTCTCCTATTTTACGGGAGTTTCCCGCGTTAAAGGTCGATGTGCATCAACCGAATATTGAGCTGCGTGTGGAGGTCAGGGAACAGGCAGCTTATATATTTAGCGAGATTATTACGGCTGTAGGAGGCTTTCCGCTAGGTACGAACGGCAAGGCCATGCTGCTCTTGTCCGGTGGAATCGATAGCCCGGTAGCAGGCTGGTCCTCCATGCGCAGAGGATTGGAAATCGAATGTGTTCATTTTTATAGCTATCCGTTTACAAGTGAGCGTGCGAAAGAAAAGGTTATTGATCTGGCAAGGGTATTAGCTGGTTATGCAGGGCGGATTAAGATCCATCTTGTACCGTTTACGGAGGTGCAGACGACTTTTACACGCACGGGACAGGATAATCTGATGATTACGCTCATGAGGCGATCTATGCTGCGGATTGCAACGATGCTGGCCGAACGTGAGGGAGCACTGGCACTTGTAACAGGTGACAGTCTGGGTCAAGTGGCCAGTCAAACATTATCCAGCATGAATGTGATTGGCCGTTCGACAGAGCTGCCTTTGCTGCGGCCTCTCGTCATGATGGATAAACAGGAAATCACGGAAATTGCGAAGCAAATCGGTACCTACGATCTATCTATTCTCCCTTATGAGGATTGCTGCACCTTGTTTGTTCCCAAATCTCCGACGACCAATCCCAATTTGTGGGTTGTTCAAAAGATTGAAGCTTCTATTCGGGATTTGAATGCCTTGATTGAGCAGGCTGTGGCCGCAACCGAGACTGTCGTTCTTGAGGCAGGTGGGGCTATGGAGGGCCGTAAGGAGGAAGTTGTGCAGGAAGATTGGTTTTAAGGCATAAAGAAGGCAGACCCTTCAGCAATGTTGTGGTCTGCCTTTTTGTATTGTAGAAACGGAGGAATTAAATCAAATTAAACCGCTTTTTCATGTTTTTCATGATTGGATACCGCTCTGCGGTTTTGAATATATCCTGTGAGTAAAATACTAACCGTAATTAAGGTAATAAATAGGATACGCAACGCTGGGTGCTCAGTAAAGTATGGTTCAAGCTTACGTTCTTCGGTAATCATATTAGAGGCCGTATAGCCAAGCACGGCTGAGCCCAAATAGATAATCCAGGGGAATTTATGAATAAGTTTGATAAAAAGAGTGCTTCCCCATACAACAATCGGCACACTGATCAGCAGACCGAGCACCACGAGCACCAAATGCTGCTGGGCAGCGCCAGCAACAGCAATTACGTTGTCCAGACCCATGGCCGCATCGGCTATAATAATGGTGCGAATAGCACCCCATAAGGTGGTTCCCGCTTTGACTTCGGTGTGATCCTCCTGATCCACCAGCAGCTTATACGCGATCCAGATTAGCATTACACCACCAATCAATAATAACCACGGTATTTGAAGCAACCAAAGTACCACAATGGTGGCTGCTATGCGAATGAGCAGGGCACCTCCGGTGCCGTATAGAATCGCTTTTTTTTGCGTCGCGGGCGGTAGCTTCCTGGCGGCAAGTCCGATTACGATTGCATTATCTCCTGCGAGCAAAAGGTCAATGAATATCACATTAAGCAGTAGCCAAATAAACTGAAATCCGGACATGTCAATTGTTCTCATCTCCCTGATTAAGCATCCCAAGATCATTGCTCTCTGTGAATTAATATCCGTTTTTCGGAAATACGATTTATTATATTGCTGATCGCTGCTTATTTCAAGGAATTTACTCAACAAATGTGACATGAGTTTTTAAGGATTTATGAACTATGATGAACAATGTGATACGAGCATAGCCTCCTCCTGTTGTGCATACAAGTAGGATGGGGGTGTTTGTACACATGGAGCATATCATTTTGCTGTTAAAAATATTAATGATCAATTTGGTGTTAAGCGGTGATAATGCGGTTGTTATAGCCATGGCGAGCAAAAACTTGCCTGCAAGACAGCGAAGCCAAGCTATATGGTGGGGGGCGGTAGGCGCAGTTGGCCTGCGCTGTGTGCTGACTTTTGCAGCAGTCATTTTGCTGCGCATACCCTTTATTCAAGCGGCGGGAGGTCTACTTCTGTTATGGATTGCGTTTAAGCTGCTTTATGAGAATGATGATCATGTCGGAATCAGAGCTGAAACCAGCATATGGAAGGCTATACAGGTGATCCTGGTAGCGGATTTTGTAATGAGTCTGGATAATGTATTAGCTATTGCAGCGCTTGCGAATGGAGATATCGCCATTATTGTCATCGGCATTGCAATTAGCATTCCAATTGTCGTCTGGGGCAGCAACGTTATTGCGATCTGGCTTCACCGTTTCCCTGTACTTGTTTTGCTCGGGGCTGCAATTTTAGCCTTCACGGCAGGAGAAATGCTGCTGCGTGATTCCAGATTAGGCGTATGGTTAGCGGGAGCAGGGGAAGTTTTACAGGCATGGTTACCAGGATTGTTGGCCGCAGCAGTTATCATTGTTGGAATATATCGTCAACAGCGAGCTCACCACATTTGAACGTAGTTTTTTTGGAAAACATCGGCTAAACTATACATAGGGTTTTGCAGATACCGGGGATTCTGCTCGGTTTTTGTAAATACGCTATATTCATCAAAATACACTCAAAAACAATCACATTAAAAAAACACAAACCAATTCAGCAAGCAAAGGAGACCGCAATGAATTCCAGAAAAGAGCGTATGATCGGAGTGGGCATTGTTGCCGTAGGACTGATTATTTTGTTGGGAAAACTGGGGGCATTCTCCTTTTTGGGACGAACCTTTTGGCCCTTGCTGATATTAATCCCGGGCATTATACTGCATGCGATGTACATGATGCGTAAAGTATCCCCCTTTATGCTGCTGCCCGCCGGAATTTTGACCGTTTATGGCTTTTTATTTTCTCTTTGCAATACCTGGGGCTGGCATTTAATGGCCTACCTGTGGCCTCTGTTACTTCTTGGGGTGGCGATCGGATTGTGGGAATACGCCATCAATGATTCATCACTTTCTCGTAATGTATACACAGGTTCTGTCATCTTAGGCTTGGTATCGGTGATTTTATTAATGATTAGCCTGTTAAGAACAGGCATTATTTATATGATTGCAGTTTTGCTGATCGGGGCTGGAATTTGGCTGGTCGTTAACAACCGCGGCACACGTAAACGATAGAACGACAAGCCGTCAGGATTCATGGCGGTAAATTACGGAACAGGGAAGAATGTCTTGCTTTATGACATATTTCTACTATAATATAATGGATATGATAAAAGCGTCGGAGTGATTTCTGACGCTTATTTTAAGGTTTTCACGCGAATCGGAGAGAGAAGCTGTCTGTGTTAGGCCTAAAACATATAGGAGGCCGGCAGGGAGTGGGCCTGAAGAACGATTGTTAGCCTTGAATTACTTCAGGATAGAGACACTATTTTGATATACGGAAAGGATATGGATACAAACCATGCATGCAAGAGAGAACATTCGCAATATTGCGATTATTGCCCACGTCGACCACGGTAAAACGACGCTTGTCGACAAGCTGCTTCAACAGTCTGGAACTTTTAGAGAACACGAGGCTGTTCAGGAGCGCGCCATGGACTCCAACGATCTGGAGCGTGAACGCGGTATTACGATTTTGGCTAAAAATACAGCTATCACTTACAAAGATTATCTGATTAACATTGTAGATACACCGGGACACGCCGACTTTGGCGGTGAAGTGGAACGGATTATGAAAATGGTTGACGGCGTTTTGCTCGTCGTTGATGCTTATGAAGGTTGCATGCCGCAAACGAAATTCGTACTGCGGAAAGCACTGGAACAAAATCTGACGCCTATCGTCGTCGTGAACAAAATTGACCGTCCGGCAGCTCGCCCGGCAGAAGTCATTGACGAAGTGCTGGATCTGTTCATCGAGCTGGGGGCGAATGATGAGCAATTGGAGTTCCCTGTTGTGTACGCTTCGGCGCTGAACGGAACCTCCAGTCTGGATGCTGAAAAACAAGACGATAACATGCAGGCATTGTACCAAACTGTTGTAGAGCACATTCCAGCTCCAACTGAAAAAATAGATGAGCCTCTTCAATTCCTCGTAACGCTGATGGACTACAACGAATACCTGGGCCGGATTGCCGTAGGTCGTGTAAACCGCGGTATCATCAAGCAGGGACAAGCGGTTACCGTGATGCAGCGTGATGGCAGCAGTAAATCAGCACGTATTGAGAAGCTGTTCGGCTTCCAAGGCCTGAAACGCATTGAAACCGATCAAGCGGGCGCTGGTGACATTGTGGCGATTGCGGGAATCAAGGATATTAACATCGGTGAAACCATTGCTGATCCAAGTCATCCTGAAGCTTTGCCTGTACTGAAAATTGATGAGCCAACACTGCAAATGACCTTTTTGGTTAACAACAGCCCATTTGCTGGACGCGATGGTAAGTGGGTAACATCCCGTAAATTGCGTGAGCGTCTTCTAAAAGAGCTTGAAACAGATGTCAGCTTGCGTGTGGATGAAACGGACAGCCCGGACGCTTTTATTGTATCTGGACGCGGTGAGCTGCATCTGGGTATCCTGATTGAAAACATGCGTCGTGAAGGTTATGAACTGCAAGTGTCCAAACCGGAAGTTATCGTTAAGGAAATTGATGGCAAGAAAATGGAGCCAATCGAACGTCTTCTCATCGATATTCCGGAAGAAAGCATGGGCGCAGTTATGGAAAGCCTGGGCTCCCGTAAAGCTGAAATGGTTAACATGATCAATAACGGTACCGGACAGGTTCGCTTGGAATTCCTGATTCCTGCTCGTGGTCTGATCGGTTACACTACGAACTTCCTGACATTGACTCGTGGTTACGGCGTAATGAACCATGCGTTTGACAGCTATGGCCCATTTGTTGGCGGTCAAGTAGGTGGACGTCATCAGGGTGTACTCGTGTCAACGGAAAATGGCAGCTCTACATTTTATGGTATGCTAGGCGTAGAGGATCGCGGTATTTTGTTCCTGGAGCCAGGTACTGAAATCTATGAGGGCATGATCGTTGGGGAACACACACGTGATAACGACATTGTCGTTAACATTTGTAAAGAAAAACAATTGACGAACGTTCGCTCAGCAACAAAAGACGATACTGTTAAACTGAAAACACCTGTTATCTTCTCTCTGGAGCAGGCGCTGGAATATCTGAATGATGATGAGTATTGCGAAATTACACCTAACGCCATTCGTTTGCGTAAAAAGATCCTGAACAAAGGTGAACGCGAGCGTGCGGAGAAACAACGTAAAACAGCACAAGCAAATGCGTAATTAATTGGTTTGGTCTTTGGCCACAGCGGCGACGCCCGGAATGGGATGCGCCGCTGTATCTGTTTTAAGATTATAAACTCGGAGTCTTTCTCAAAACGCAGGAAAAGGTGTTGAATCATGAGTAATCTTTCAAACGGATTGCCTCCCCGGACACAAAGCGGGAACAAATCCACCAAACAGAAAAAAACGAAAAAGAAAAAAAGCTTTCTCAGATCGTTCATGAAGTTTGTTATGTTTTTACTCATTATAGGTATATTGGCAGCAGGTGGTTATACCTACTATATTTATAATCAGGTAGAGGACGTTTTGGATACAGGGAATAACAGAGAAGTGCCCCAAACGGAATTGGCTGAGTCTAAGCCTTTGACCGTTTTATTGCTTGGAACCGATTACCGTCCTGATCATCCGACGTATTTGTCAGATGTTATTATGGTAGCCACCTTGAATCCCAATACGAAATCCTCCACCATTGTGTCCTTGCCGCGCGATACACGTCTGGAATTGGATGGATATAAGCCGCGCAAGCTGAATGAGTATTATCCGGTATTTAAAGCCAGAGAGAAAGAATCTGGTGAGGTCGCTGAAGAGCAAATGAAGAAGATGATCGGCAAATATTTAAACATTAATATTGATTATGTAACGGTTATTAACTTCCAGGGCTTTAGAGATGTTGTGGATAATTTGGGTGGCGTAGATGTTACGGTTGATAAAAACATGTGTTATCGTGACCGTGCAGATGGCACGAATATTAACCTAACAGCTGGAGCCAAGCACTTAAACGGTGATCAAGCCCTTGATTTTGTTCGTTACCGCAAATCGAATTGTCGTCCAAAAACGGATGGATCTGACGATTTTGATCGCAACCGTCGACAAAATCAGGTCCTGCATTCTCTGATTGACCAAATGCAATCCTTTAACGCTCTGACCAAATTTGGTGCCATTATTAAATCCGTTGATAAAAATATGACGACAGATATTGAGTCACAGCAAATGAAAAATATTGTACAAACCTATTGGAATATTTCCAAGCAAAATGTGAAGTACAATCCGGTAGCGGGAACATGGCGTAGTCCTTATGTATATATTGATGAGCAACAGCTCGATGAGGCCAGACAAGCCCTGCAAGCGGAATTGGCCAAAAAAGCAAACGATAATACTGTAACTTCTTCCAATTCCTGAGTATGTATCTTTCTCCTCTCATATGTTATACTCGCAGCGAGTAAAAGCACTTATATGACATAAGGGGGTTGAAGTATGTCTGAATTTGTAGTGCGTCAAGTATATCGTTTGGATATGGGCAACAGTTTGGAATCAAATATTGTCTGTTATTTCTGTATGGAAATGAGAGAAATAAGTTAGGTCCAGTGAATGATCACTGGGCCTTTTGTGTCTTCCTAAGATGTACAGGCTCATAGGCTATGTTGAGCTACAAAATTTTTGCTGCTTCATACTCATAAGGAGGTCTTTTTTAAGGGAATCAGCAAGTATTGGGGAACCTGTGAATAGGATAGATATGAAACACGAGATTGTCCACGCCGCTTTGGAGGGGATTTAAATGAAGAAAATTTTTGTGCTGGATACGAATGTGCTGCTGCATGATCCGAAAGCCATTTTTACCTTCAAAGAACATGAGGTTGTTATTCCAGCTGTTGTTCTGGAAGAAATCGACTCCAAAAAACGCAACGCGGATGAGATTGGACGCAATGCCCGCAATGTATCACGATTGTTGGACGGGTTGAGAGATGTAGGTCATCTGCATAGTGGTGTTCCTCTTCCCCAAGGTGGGAGGCTAAAGGTTGAGTTAAACCACCGGAGTTTTATGAAAGTTCAGGAGATGTTTGGGGAGGTTTCTAACGATAATCGGATTCTGGCAGTCGCCTTGAACTATCATCTGGAAGAGCAGGAGCAGACTGAACCGCGTTCGGTCGTGTTGGTCAGTAAAGATGTATTGGTCAGAATCAAGGCAGATGTATTGGGACTGCTGACCGAAGATTATTTATCCGATAGAACAGGTGATCTAAGCGAGCTATACCCCGGGTATTCAGCAATCCAGGTGCATCCGTCCATCATAGATGAATTTTACTCCAATCGTTTTTTATCAATTAAATCACTGAATTTACCTTATACGCTGTATCCACATGAATTTGTGATTCTGAAAGATCAAATGGGAACTGGGAAGTCGGCTTTACTGAAAGTGAACCAGGATGCAGAGCGAATGGAGCCACTGTATTTAAGTAACGAATCGGTGTGGGGAATCAGCGCGCGTAATGCTCAACAACGGATGGCATTGGAGCTTTTACTGAATGACGATATCCCGCTTGTGACGATTACTGGAAAAGCGGGTACAGGCAAAACGTTGCTGGCGCTGGCAGCGGGTTTGCTTAAGGTAGAGGATGAACATCGTTTCAAGAAATTGCTGATTGCCAGACCTGTTGTTCCTATGGGCAAGGATATCGGATATTTACCGGGAGAAAAGGAGGAAAAGCTTCGCCCGTGGATGCAACCGATTTACGATAATCTGGAATACCTGTTTGACGCCAAAAAATCAGGCGATATTGATAAAATTTTGATGGGCTTGGGCAGCATTCAGGTGGAGGCGCTCACTTATATTCGCGGGCGTTCAATACCAGGGCAATTTATTATTATCGATGAGGCTCAGAATCTATCCCGCCATGAAATCAAGACGATTGTGTCCCGAGTCGGAGAGGGGAGCAAAATCATTTTGATGGGTGATCCGGAACAGATTGACCACCCGTATCTGGATGCTGCCAGCAACGGTCTGACCTATGTGGTGGAACGGTTCAAGCAGGAAGGGATTAGCGGGCATATTATGTTGGAAAAAGGAGAACGCTCCAAGCTCGCACAACTGGCTGCCGATCTGCTATAAGGTTCATATCGTTTTTACAAATATTAAAGACCTCGGGAGCATCCCGGGGTCTCTTGTTTTATTCGCGTAAAATGCAGAATAATGAAAGGTGAGCAAAAGTCTATTTCAGGCTTAATTCGAGCTTAACTTCAAGTGTTCCCGCTGAGGTGTGTACTTCTGTGGCTTTAACATACGCAATGAGCTGCTGTGGATAAAAGCCCAGATCAAAATCATTTTCCAGCTTGTTACGGGTCGTATCCGGCAGTTCCAGCCCGTTAAATACTAGACGATCCACATGAAATAAAATTGCATTTTGCGGTTCGTTCTCTACAGTGTAGTGTCCTTCTACCATCAATTTCATCGTTCCCTGTTGGCCTTCTACCACAATACGGTCCTGCTTGAAAGAAAAGTTGAAATGATTGAACAATTCATTTTCAGATTTTAAAAATCGGTTGAAATCTTCCTCACGAATGTTGATCGTAATGGTTTTGCCGTTCGTAATCATGGCTCCTTGCTGCTGTTGAATAAATTGAGGTAAATCCTGCATAGCCTGCGCCAGTGCTTTAAAGTGTCTATTTACCTCATAGACGCCTACATTCTCCCAGTAAGCAGTCAGCTCACTGATCAGCTTGCGGAGAGTATCCGGGTCATTACTGGCGCTAACACCTTCGTTTACACGCGACTGAAGCATAAGAATACGTTTACGTTGTTCCAGTAAGTTTGTTTTGACCTTCTCCAATTCCAGCGAGGCCTGAGTGACTTGTTGCTCTGTTTTTCGCATAGTCTGAACATTGGATTCGTATTCCTGAAGAACATCCTGATCGTGACTAATTAACAACAAGTAGTAATCGTACAGAGAGAGAAGCTGCTTTAGATTTTTCGCCCCCAGCACTACACTGAGCAGCTTGTCCCTTTCCCCCATATAATAAGAACGTAGCACAGACCCGGCACGGTTCCGTTGCGAGGTCATCTGCTCCTGCTGTGTGATGAGATTGTTTCGTAATTCCTGTTGATGCTGTGTAAGAGTCTTTTGTTCCTGGCTGATACGCTCAATTTCATGGTCTATTTCAATAATGGACAGGCTATCTTGTAAAATCTGGTTTGCCTCTTGGGAAGGGGCAGCCAGAATAGGACGTACATACATTGAAGTTAGCATCGAAGTTAATATCATAGTGATGATCAGCAAGGTACAGCATATGATTTTTATTGGTTTTGTCATCTGGTTTCCCCTTTAATGTATTACCGAAAAAGACTGATGATAATGTATATGATCTTTTTTCATTCTTTAACCATTCATTTATTGTACAGCAGTCAGAGCATGCTTGAAACCCAAAACTGTTTGCGTTCACGTATGAGTTCTTGCAGAAATGGAAATACAATTTAGTATCAAATAGATTCTATGAACTCTACGAGAGGCATAGGAATGAATAAACAGCTTTTATACCCTATTCAAATACCGGCAAGCTCGGTTCATGAAGACGGTTATTTCAGGATGTTGTTAGGAGGGCTAGAAGCATGACTGCAATAAGACAAGATGCATGGAGTGCAGAAGATGATTTGATATTGGCGGAGGTAACATTGCGTCATATCCGGGAAGGCGGTACACAGCTCGCTGCATTTGAGGAGGTTGGACAAAAAATTGGAAGAACCTCCGCGGCATGCGGCTTCCGCTGGAACAGTTGCGTACGCAAACGCTACGATGAAGCGATTAGCATTGCCAAAGCGCAGCGTCAAAAACGTAGTTATATCCGCAAGCAGAGCCCAGTGGGAGTATCGCAGGTGGCGGCCTTTGCCACACTTGATACGGTCGAAGGGGGATACAGATCGGATGGAATGAATGAGGATACGTTATCCATTGATGCGGTGATTCGCTTTTTGCGTCAATGGAAAGGAACTGTGCAGGAAACCAATCGCCAGATTAAGATGCTGGAAAAGGATTTGCGGGAAAAGGAAGAAGAATTGAATCAGCTCCGTTCCATTAATGATCGGCTGTCCAAGGAAGTCAACGAAGTGCAAACTGACTATCGTGTCGTAAATGATGATTATAAAGCCCTGATTCAGATTATGGACCGAGCACGGCGCTTGGCTTTAATTACTGAGGATGAGGATGAGCTTAAATCCAGATTCAAAATGGACGCCAATGGAAATCTGGAGCGCATTGAGTAGCAAGATTACATCAGCAAATACCATATAAAACGTCAACTCGTGCTTTGCCGTAGTTGGCGTTTTTTGTATTTCTCTGGAGTGCATATGATATAGTAGAAAAAAAGATGGAAGCGAGACGATATAAACGTGATTGATATTATTGGAGCGGGTTCACTGGGATTATTGTTCGCGGGAAGGCTGGCGGCCACAGGTACTGATGTGAGATTGTGGACACGAACACTTGAACAGGCACGCAGCATTGTCTGTGACGGAATTACGGTGTTTGACAAGAGGGGAGAGATAGCTGTTCATGTGCCTGGAGATACATTAAAGGTAGCTCCATTGGCAGATTGGCAGCGGTTAAATTCACATGTTCCCGCACAATGGATTTTTTTAATGACCAAACAGGGGGCTATCGAGGAAGTATTAAAGCAGATTCTACCTGTGGCTAAGATGGAAAGAGAAACGGGAATCGTTTGTTTACAGAACGGGATCGGACATATTGAACGTATTAGACAGGCCTGGCCCGAAGCCGAGTTATACCCTGCCGTGACGACCGAAGGAGCCAAGAGACAGGGAGCCGCATCTATTGTGCATGCCGGAGCGGGTGTGACTGAAATTGGCTGGGATGAGGAACGGGGGCAGACGCAGGACAGGAATTTCAAACAATACGTGCTAAATCGGCTGCTTGCAGCAGGATTTGACGTTTGCTTGTCGAAAGAAATCGAGAATGGTATGTATCGCAAGTTGTTGATTAATGCCGTGATCAATCCGTTGACGGCGATATGGCAAATTCGTAACGGCGAGCTGCTTTTGGACCCTGTTCGTTTACATATGATGCGCAAGCTGTATGATGAAGGCATTCAAGTGTTTGAAGCCCGTGGTATCCACTGGGACAGCAGTTGGTGGGAGCAAATTATGAATGTTTGCCAGGCAACGGCAGAAAACCATTCGTCCATGCTGGTCGATGTGCTTGCACAGTCCATGACAGAAGTTGCTTCCATTAACGGGCAACTGGTGCAGATGGCAGAGTTGGCTGGGGTTTCTGCACCAACTCATGAGGTATTGTGGCAATTAATTGAAGGCATGCGGCTAAAAGAGGGGTGATCAGTTGAGTATTATACAAGGTACTATTAGCACATTCAGTATTCTTCCCTTTTTTCCGTTTTTGATCGTATTTGTGGTTTGTCGATACATTCTTAAAATGGAAAAGAAGAAATCATTGCTTGCATCAATGGATATTACCACGGCTTTTCTGATTCTTTCCGTCGCGGCACTCTTTAACGTCATTTTCACATCCCGCTTCGGTTTTTATTTGATTTTACTTCTTTTACTATTGGCGCTGGGTTTAATTGGAGGTGCCCAAAATCGAATAAAAGGCAAGGTCGATGGTAAAAGATTATGTAGAGCCGTCTGGAGATTAACTTTTATAGCGATGTCATTGGCGTATATTTTATTGACTGTCGTTGGTATATTTAAGAATATATTCAATTCAATGTGATATAATATGACATGAAAAGGTGAAAAAATATGAATTAATCATGTTTTTTTGAAAAAAAAGCTCAATTTAAAGAAATGTAATGTAGATTTTTTTGACCGCTGGTTGTATAATCTATAAACATATACCACTTTAGAACTAGGGGGAAAACGCTAGATGAAAAGGAAAAGCTTTTTAGTCCTTTTGACACTCGTTCTTGCAGTTGGCGCACTGCTTGCAGGCTGTGGCTCCGCAAAGAACGATACCAATGGTAAGGGCGCACAAGAAAATGCATCAACTACGCCGGCTCCGGCCGACAAACAAATTTTGCGCATTAACCTTCTTTCCGAACCGCCAACCTTCGATCCGGCACAAGCTCAGGATAGCCAAACTAACACGGTTCTGAAAACTTTGTATGAAGGTCTCGTACGTATGGGGCCTGATGGCAAAGAAATCCCTGGCGTAGCTGAATCTTGGAAAATTTCCGATGACGGCAAAACCTATACGTTCAAACTTCGTGATAATGCAAAATGGAGCAATGGCGACCCAGTCAAAGCAAGTGACTTCGTATTTGCTTGGCAACGGGTATTGGATCCTTCCACGGCTCCTGCACCTCCATATGCTTATCAATTGTACTATATCAAAAATGCTGAGGGCTACAACCTGAGCACTTCGAAAACCTTTAAAGGAACTAAAATTACAGACTTTAAAGATGTAGGTGTCAAAGCTGTTGATGACCATACATTGCAAGTAGAACTGGTAAACCCAACTCCTTACTTCCTTGGATTGACCTCGTTCTATACTTTCTACCCTGTACATCCTTCTATTAAAGGGAATGACAAATGGGCTGTTCAGAAAGATAGCATGATCACTAATGGACCTTTCACGCTAACAACTTGGGACAGCGGTCAAAAGATCGAAGTCACCAAGAGCGAAAACTATTGGGGTAAAGACCAAATCAAGCTGAACAAAATTACGATGTCCCTGGTAAACAGCGGTGCAACGGAACTGGCTTCTTACAGAAGTGGACAACTTGATTATTCTGGTTTGCCGAACGGTGAAATTCCTGCAGACCAAATTCCGGGTGTCAAAAAAGAGTTGCCAAATGAATTCGAGGCTAAAGGAATTGCTAGTACGTATTACTACTTATTTAATGTAACAGAAAAACCATTTAACAATGTTAAAATCCGCAAAGCGTTTGCGATGGCTATTGAACGCCAACCGATCGTTGACAGAGTGACATTGGGGGGACAACTTCCTGCATTCGGCTTCGTACCTCCAGGTATCAAAGGAGTTTCTCAGGAATTCCGTTCTGAGCATAAAGATGATTATTTCAAAGAAGACATCACTGAAGCGAAGAAATTGCTTCAAGAAGGTATGAAAGAAGAAGGCGTGACTACACTTCCTCCGGTAACCTTGTTGTATAACTCCAGTGAAAGTCACCAAAAGATTGCTTTGGCAGTAGCTGATATGTGGAAGAAAAACCTTGGTGTGGACATCAAAACCCAAAACCAAGAGTGGGGCGTATTTATTCAAAATCGTAACAAGCTGAATTACCAAATTGCCCGTGCTGGTTGGTCTGCCGACTACAATGATCCAATGACATTCATGGATATGTGGACAACAGGCAACGGTAACAACAATGCGGGTTACGCTAACCCTGCATATGATGCTTTGATTCAAGCAGCTAAGACAGAAACTGATCCAGCTAAACGTATGGAAGATTTTGCGAAAGCAGAGAAAATTCTGGTTCAAGATGATATGGTATTGCTTCCGATTTACTACTATTCAAATGTTTCTTTAACGAAACCGAATGTAAAAGACATCGCGCTTGACTTTAGTGGAGCAATTGATTTCACAAGAGCGTATATTACACAGTAACTGAAGCTCAATTCTGAAGTTTGAAAGTTACTTCGGGATATATATGTGGATTGAACCATATATATCCCGTTTTTTTTGTGTCCTAGTCTTTTCCATCATCACGTAACCATGCAAATAAGTAGATTGGATTGTCCAATTCTATTTCGATAAAATCGAATGGTGTCGAAAAAAAATTATGGGGGGTGTAAACGGGCAATGACGCGTTATTTGATCAGTAAATTTCTTTACATGCTGCTATCTTTGTTCATTCTGATCTCTGCGACGTTTTTTCTCATGAAAGCAATTCCGGGTAACCCCTTCATGAGTGAAAAGGCGACTTCTCCTGAGATTCAAGCCCGGTTAATGGAGCAATATGGGCTGGATAAGCCTGTATATGTCCAATATTTTAAATACTTGGGTGATATTGCTTCAGGTGATTTTGGTATTTCCATGAAAAAATTGAATCAAGATGTAACTGACATTATCGGGCAAACTTTCTCGGTTTCGCTTAAATTAGGTTTTGTAGCTATTGTTGTGTCGATTATTGTCGGTGTTTTGCTAGGTATGCTAGCGGCGATGTACCATCGCAGGCTCATTGATAACGTTGCGATGATCTTGGCAATTATGGGAATTGCAGTTCCCAGTTTCGTCCTGGCGTCTCTAATCCAGTTTTATTTCGCTCAGAATTTGGGTTGGTTTAATGTTATGGGATTTGAAGGTCCACTGGACTATGTCCTGCCTGTCGCTGCGTTGTCAGCTCAACCGATTGCGTTTATCGCTAGATTGACACGCTCCAGTATGCTGGAAGTACTTCATGCTGACTATATTAAGACTGCCAAGGCGAAAGGCTTGCAGCCTGTTACGATTATGTTTAAACATGTGGTGCGGAATGCGATCTTGCCGGTCGTTACCTATGTTGGTCCAATGACTGCAAATATCATTACTGGTTCTGTGGTTATTGAACGGATTTTCGGAATTGGCGGCATTGGTAAGGTGTTTGTTGATAGTATTACAACCCGTGATTATACCATGATTATGGGAGTAACTATTTTTTACGGTATCTTATTGATGGCAGCGCGTTTTATTACAGATATTGCATATGGATTTATTGATCCACGGATTAAGCTTACTGGCGGAAAGGAGGGATAACTTTATGTCTGTGAAAGATAATGCTGTGAACTTGGATAAGCTTCAGGTGAAACCAGAAGACTTTAAGAGAATCGGAGCGGATGAAAAGCAGTCTGAAGTTATTCAGCGTGAAAGCTTATCCGCTTGGCGTGATGCTTGGGAACGGCTTCGTAAAAATAAGGTGGCTATGACTAGCTTGATTGTGCTGGTCTTAATCGTGCTTTTTTCTCTGATTGGTCCGAAATTGTCACCCTATAACTACTATTCTAATGATTTGCTGAGCACAAATCTCGCACCGTCTGCGGAGCACTGGTTTGGAACGGATGATCTTGGTCGTGACATGTTTGTCCGTACAGCGATGGGGGCGCGAATTTCCTTGACGATCGGTCTGGCTGCAGCAATGATTGACTTGCTGATGGGTGTTATTTATGGTGGAATTATGGGTTACTTTGGTGGCCGCGTTGATGAAATCATGAATAAATTTTCTGAAATCTTGTATTCCATTCCTTATTTGCTGGTTACAATCCTGCTGCTCGTTGTACTGGAGCCAAGTATTACCACCATTATTATTGCGCTCTGTGTAACGGGGTGGATTAACATGTCATGGATTGTGCGCGGTGAGATGCTGCAACTCAAAAACCGGGAATTTGTACTTGCTTCCCGTTCCATGGGGGCTGGAGCAGGCCGCTTGCTGTTCCGCCATTTGTTGCCAAATGCTGTTGGCCCGATCATCGTTACTCTGACATTGAGCGTTCCAACCGCTATTTTCTCCGAGGCATTTCTGAGCTTCCTTGGATTAGGGGTACAGGCTCCTCAGGCGTCACTGGGCTCAATGATTGAATCAGCTCTGACAGGATGGATGTACTATCCATGGCGTATGCTTTTCCCGGCAGGTTTGATCAGTTTGATTATGCTTGCGTTCAACCTTTTTGGCGATGGCTTACGTGATGCGCTTGATCCGAAGCTGAAGAAATAGGAGGTGAGATCATGGTGAGTAGCAACAATTTAATTGAGGTAGATGGTCTTAAAAAATATTTTAATGTTGGCAAAAACCGTGTGCTCAAAGCGGTGGACAACCTGAATTTCTATATTCGCGAAGGTGAAACACTTGGGATGGTAGGTGAATCCGGTTGTGGTAAATCTACAGCGGGTCGTACCATTTTGCGCTTATATGAGCCTACAGCAGGTAGCGTACGTTTTAACGGTACAGATATTTACAAATTATCACCAAGCAAAATGAAAGCCATGCGTCGTGATATGCAAATGATCTTTCAAGATCCATATGCATCATTGAACCCGCGTTTTACGGTTTCAGATATCATCGGTGAGGCGTTAGATATTCATAATATGGCGGGTAGCCGTGCCGAACGTAAAAAACGGATTGAAGAGCTGTTGGATCTGGTTGGTTTGAACCCGGATCACGCAACTCGTTATCCGCATGAGTTTTCCGGTGGACAGCGTCAACGGATCGGTATTGCCCGCGCACTGGCGGTTAATCCGAAATTCATTATTTGTGATGAGCCGATTTCAGCGCTTGACGTGTCCATTCAGGCTCAGGTTGTCAACCTGTTAAAAGAGCTTCAAGAACGTTTGGGTTTGACATACCTGTTTATTGCGCACGATCTGTCGATGGTCAAGCACATCAGTGATCGGGTAGCTGTAATGTATAGAGGCAAAATGGTTGAGCTTGCTGAAAGTTCTGAATTGTATGCCAATCCGATCCATCCATATACGAAAATGCTTTTGTCGGCGATTCCACTTCCTGATCCGGAAGTCGAAGCCAACAAGAATCGAATTATTATGCCTGACGATCAAGGCGGTCCAATTCAGGATGCGTCCGATAATAAGGCAGGGGCTTATAACCTGGAAAATGCTACACTGATCGAAGTGTCCAAAGGACATTTTGTGGCCGAGCCTTACGCTTGATCCTGCTTTACACACGAACCGTCGAGCTGCTCGGCGGTTTTTTTTGTAGGAAGCTTTGACGCGGAGAGGGGCTTTCGGTACAATCAAGCAGTAAGGCTTTGGTGGAGACAGGAGGCAGACCCATGAGAATTATTCCTGAAACGCTTCGCGGAGGGTCGGCTTTGGCAGAAGATTATACACAGGGTACAGGGCGCGCACGCGATTTGTATGAGTACGATGTTCTGCATGCCGATGCATATGCCCAACGGGCGGAGTGGCTGGATGAGACGGAGCATCTGCGATTAAGCCGTAAGGAAGTCGTAGCATGTCTTCGCATATACAATGAGCAATACAATTCGTATGAGGCAGTTCGGGCTTCATTGGATCGTCTGGAAAGTCCAGATGCTTTAGTCGTAGTTGGCGGACAACAGAGCGGACTGTTTACAGGTCCGATGTTGGTCATTTACAAAGCGGTCACGATCATTAAGGCGGCGAGGGAAGCAGAGGAGAAGCTTGGACGTCCGGTTATTCCCGTCTTTTGGATTGCTGGTGAAGATCATGACTGGGATGAGGTCAATCATACATATGTACTGGCGAATGACCCGCAAGCAATCAAAATCAAGCTGAAAAAGCAGCCTGAACGCCGTTCTTCGGTTAGTACCATTAAAGTGGATGCTGTAGAGTGGAAGCAGGCAATGGCGGATATAGAGCAAAGCTTGCCTGACTCAGAGCACAAGGCTGATATTTTGCGTATGATTAAGCACGGTTTGACCGATTCATACGGACTAAGTGAGGCCTTTGCCAAGCTGCTGGGCCTTTTGTTTGGCGAATATGGATTAGTGCTGCTGGATTCAGCAGATCCTTCGCTGCGCAAGCTGGAAGCATCTGTATTTCGTCGGTTGATTCAGCACAATGATGAGTTGGAGCAGGCTTACCGGACGGCTGCTGCGCGGATCGTGGATTGCGGCTATCATTTACAAGCGGATGTACACGAAGGTGGCGCGAATCTTTTTTATATCCATGAAGATGAACGTTTGCTGCTCTTCAAGCAAGGTGGACTATTTACGGATCGGCGCGGTTTGGTAGCTTTTACACAGGAAGAACTGCTTAGGGAGATGGATATACATCCCGAACGTTTTAGTAATAATGTACTAACCCGTCCTCTGATGCAGGATTCACTGTTTCCAGTGCTGGCATCTGTGCTGGGCCTAGGAGAAATTGCCTATTGGGCGATTACCCGGGACGCCTTCGGGGTTCTAGAGATGCAGATGCCGATACTGCTGCCCCGAATGTCCTTTACGCTGGTAGAGCCGGGTGTAGAGAAGTATATGCTTAAGCACGAATTAACTTTTGGACAGGTTGGGGACGGTCTTGAGGAGTCGAAGAAACAATGGCTTGCAGCCCAGGATCAGCTTGGGATTCAGGATCAGTTTTCCGGGGTGAAAGAAGCCTTTACCCGTCTATACGAGCCGCTTGTACAGCAGACAGGTTTGATTGAAAAAGGTTTGCTTCAGCTCGGAGAAACCAACAGCAAGAAAATTCTGGGGCAGATCGCTTATCTGGAGGCGAAAGTTCAGGAAGCGCTCCTTCGGCAAAATGAAACAGCACTTCGCCAGTGGGATCGTATTGAGTGGTCACTTTTTCCATTTGGCCAGCCACAGGAGCGGGTGTACACGATCTATCATTTTCTAAACCGTCACGGTCTTGGTTTGATTGATATGATTATGAACATACCAACGGATCTGGCGGGTACGCATCGTGTAATTTATGTATAATTTATGTAAGATTTTTTGTGTAGTGCATTGATTTTACCGTGTTAGCAGATTCAACCCATACTAAGGAGGAAACAACATAATGACTTCCCATTCTCTGCAAAACAGCATTGTTCACGATCTTAAACTGGCCCCTGAAGGCCATCTGAAAATTGATTGGGTGGAAGCCCACATGCCGGTATTAAACCGGATACGTCAACAGTTCGAGCAGGAACAGCCTTTTGCAGGTCTGAAGGTAACCATCTGTCTGCATCTGGAGGCTAAAACAGCTTATTTGGCTAAAGTAGTACAGGCAGGTGGAGCACAGGTCACGATTACCGGTAGTAATCCATTGTCCACACAAGATGATGTTTGCGCGGCATTGGTTGAAGATGGGATTACAGTCTTGGCTAAATATAATCCGGATCCGGAAGAGTTCAAAAATTTGCAAATTAAGGCGCTGGAAACGAAGCCGGACCTCATTATTGATGATGGCGGTGATCTTGTAACTCTGTTGCAATCCGAACGGCCTGATCTGATTTCTACCATCCGTGGGGGAGCAGAGGAGACCACTACAGGGATTATTCGTTTGAAGGCATTGGAAAAAGAAGGGCAGCTTCACTTTCCAATGGTGGCCGTGAATGATGCATACTGCAAATATTTGTTCGACAACCGCTATGGTACAGGACAGTCAGCTTTCGACGGCATTATTCGTACAACGAATCTGGTTGTGGCAGGCAGTACAGTCGTTGTAGTAGGCTATGGCTGGTGTGGCAAAGGGGTTGCAATGCGAGCAAAAGGCTTAGGAGCCAATGTTGTTGTAACTGAAGTTGATCCAATCAAGGCAGTAGAAGCTCATATGGATGGTTTCCATGTATTGCCGATGGTAGAAGCGGCTAAACTGGGTGACTTCTTTATCACAGTAACTGGAAACAAAGCGGTAATTACCGGGGAGCACTTTGATGTTATGAAGGATGGGGCTGTGCTGTGCAACGCAGGACATTTTGATGTAGAGGTTAGTAAGCCTGAGCTTGCCAAACGCTCCGAATCCATTCGCACGGTCCGTCGGAACATTGAGGAGTATCGCTTTAAAGACGGGCGTAAAATGTACTTGCTGGCAGAGGGGCGTCTCGTGAATTTGGCTGCTGCGGATGGTCACCCTGCAGAGATTATGGATACTACATTTGCGCTTCAGGCGCTTGGTTTGAAATACGTGAATGATCGTTACAACGAGTTGGGCAAAGCTGTTATTAATGTGCCTTATGAAATTGATGAGCAAGTAGCCCGCTTCAAACTCGATAGTCTTGGAATCAAAATTGATGCTTTAACAGAAGAGCAAAAGATCTATCTGGACAGCTGGAACGCGTAACTGGAGCATTTCCAGTCACAATGCTGGCTGTTAAGACATTCAGCTTTTAAACCAGATGCTGGTATAGGTTAAACATCTGGATTGGAGATTAAGCCCTTTATTTTATGTTGTTTCGAAACCTGATGCATATTGTCGGGGGTTCGGCTTCATGGAGTAAGGGGCTTTTTGCCATCTTGTGACGGAGGGCTACAATAACAGACACAATCGTATCGATTTGACGTCTATCACTTTTTGGTAATGAAAAAGAGGTTTTTGATTTTTTAAAGCGAATCTATTATGCTTAGGTGGTGGAAAGTGGGCCAAAGTGGGAGAATGAGGTAAGGGGTGACGAACCAATGTTTATGGGGGAGTTCCAACATAGCATTGATGAGAAGGGTCGGCTTACAGTTCCGGCTAAATTTCGTGAACTTCTCGGTGCCTCGTTCGTAGTTACCCGCGGGCTGGACCAATGCCTCTTCGTGTATCCCATGGATGAGTGGGCTGTCATGGAGAAAAAATTAAAGGCACTGCCTCTGATGAAAGCTGATGCGCGGGCGTTTACCCGATTTTTTTTCTCGGGAGCGACTGAATGCGAATTGGACAAACAGGGCAGGGTAAATTTACCGGGGAAATTGTGCGAATACGCCAAGCTCACAAAAGAGTGCGTCGTATTGGGAGTGTCCACTCGGGTAGAGATTTGGAGCAAGCACACTTGGGAGCAATATTTCAGCCAATCAGAAGAAGCATTTAACGATATTGCTGAGAAATTGGTTGATTTCAACTTTGAATTGTAATTTTAGGAGGTCAGTCGTTTGTTTCACCACATTACCGTACTCAAGGAAGAAGCAACACAGGCACTAAACATCAGGCAGGACGGGATCTATGTGGACTGCACGTTGGGAGGGGCAGGACACAGTTCCGTCATTGCGTCACAGCTCGGCCCTGAGGGAAGGCTCATCGCCTTTGATCAGGACGATTGGGCATTGGACAATGCGCGTGAGAAGCTGTCGGCCTATCAAGGAAAGATTTCATTAGTGAAATCCAACTTCCGCTACCTGCAGGACAAGCTGGCCGAACTGGGATTGCCCGAAAAAGACGGCGTCCCGCAGGTCCAAGGCATTTTGTTCGATCTGGGTGTATCCTCGCCCCAGTTCGATGAGGGGGAACGGGGATTCAGCTATAACCATGATGCACCGCTTGATATGCGGATGGATCAGAGTAGCTCGCTTACGGCTTACGAAATTGTCAATGAATGGCCGGAAGCAGAGATTGCACGTATTCTGTTTCAATACGGGGAAGAGAAGTTTTCACGACGGATCGCGAAGATCATGATTGAACGTCGAATGAATAAGCCTATTCACACAACGGGGGAACTTGTCGATATTATCAAAGAAGGAATTCCGGCTGCGGCACGCAGAACCGGGGGACATCCGGCTAAACGCAGCTTTCAGGCTTTGCGGATTGCTGTGAATGATGAGCTTCGTGCACTGGAAGATACTTTGCATCAGGCTATAAAATGTCTGGCTCCAGGGGGCAGAATTTCGGTTATTACGTTTCATTCCTTGGAGGATCGGATATGCAAACATATTTTCAAGGAGTATTTGGCGAAAAGCATCTATCCGTCTGATTTGCCTATTTTGGATGACAAAATGGTAGGCGATCTAAAGTTGGTGAATCGTAAGCCGATTGTGGCATCAGAGCAGGAATTGGAGCATAATCCACGGTCCCGGTCGGCCAAGTTGAGAGTTGCCGAGAAATTGTAAATTTGATGAGAAGGAGAGGCGACATGGCTTATACACGGGGTAATTTGGCTGTAAAAGAAAGAGCCCGTCAGGAACAGGTTCAACAACAACGGTTTCGTGAGACCACCAAAGTCGTTACGCGCCGCAGAGAGCTACCGATTCGGGAAAAGCTGTTGTATCTGTTGACACTTGTAGCGTGCATAGTCATTGCTGGTATGTTGATTGGCAGGTACGCCCATATTTATCAAATTAATTATGCGATTAATACGGCCAGCAAGGACATCTCTAAATTACAGACCAATATCGCCCAACTGAAGATTCAAAAGGAGAGGCTCGAGAATCAGATTGCGCCAACTGCAAAGCAGCAGGGATATATCGAGCCAACAAAAGAACCTATTCGTGTGGAAAAGCAGGCTGCCAAATAGTTAAGAGCATAGCATCAAGCTATGCTCTAATGTACATTTTTTGCAGAGAGGTTTGAGCTATGGTCAAGAGAATAAAGCTTCGCACACTGCTGATAGGGGGATGTATTACCCTCTTTTTTCTTGTTCTGCTGCTAAAGGTATTTTGGATTCAGGTCGTAAGCGGGGAATATTGGCATAAACAGGTAGTTGCTCAAGTGGAAAAAGATCAGGTGATTCTGCCCAAGCGTGGAACCATTACAGACCGTAAAGGAAACGTGCTGGCTACGGATGCACCTGCTTACACGGTAGTGGTCAACCCGAGTATCATCCAGGAATATGATTTGGAGAACGAGGTTGTAGCCAAACTGCATCAATTACTTAAAACACCTGAGGATGAGTTGAGAAGACATCTTTCGGCCAAGGACAGTAAGGGGAAATACTTGGTAAATCGCGAAATCCGTAATGGTGGCTGGAAGGCAGATCCCGAGATCAAGGCACAGGTGGATACGTTTAAGAAATATTTAAAGGATAAGTATGCAGTGGTTGGGGCGGTGGACACCGCTAAGGAGTCCAAACGCTATTATCCCGAAAATAAACTGGCTTCTCATGTTCTTGGCTATCAACGAAAAGATGGCACAGCAGGCATGGGGCTGGAGGCTTATTATAATAAAGAGCTTTCAGGGACGGCTGGCAAGCTTCTTTATCAGCGGGATCTGAAGGGTGTCCCTCTTCAGGGATCGGAAAGTATCTATGAGCCGGCACAAAATGGAAAAAATTTAAAGCTGACGATTGATGATACGATTCAGTATTATATAGAGAACGCCATGCAGGAAGCTATTGCAAAATACAACCCGAAAACGATGACTGTTGTAGCAGCAGATCCCCAAACGATGGATGTTCTCGGGATGGCTAGTTATCCTAATTTTAATCCCAATACATATGGGAGTGCACCATTGGAATCTTTTCGTAATAATGCTACTCAGTCTATCTACGAGCCGGGTTCTACGTTTAAGATTGTGACCTTGGCTGCTGCGGTTCAGGAAAAGGTATTTAATCCGAATGAAACCTACCGCTCTGGTGTCGTTAGGGTCGGAGGCTGGGATATTCGCGACGTGAGCCGTAACTGGGGAACGTTAACCTATCTTCAAGGTGTCAAGCGTTCAAGTAACGTCGGTTTTGTCCATCTAGGGCTGGACAAGCTGGGTGGCGAAAAGTTGAAAAATTATATTAATAACTTTGGATTTGGTTTAAAAACAGGGATTGATCTTCCGAGTGAGTCTGCTGGAGCTATCACATTCCATACCCAATACAAATCCGAAGTTGCAACGGCTTCCTTTGGACACGGACGTGTTCAGGTGACACCTATCCAGCAGGTAGCTGCGATTTCGGCCATTGCTAATGGGGGTAAGCTAATGGTGCCTCATCTTGTGAAGGAAATTGTGAATCCGGATACGGACGAAGTGCAGACGATTCAACCTAAGGAAGTCCGTCAGGTGATTTCGAAGGAATCGGCAGTCCAGACAAGCAGCTATCTGGAGCAGGTCGTGTCTGACCAGGAAATTGGTACAGGACGTCTTGCCTATATTGACGGATATCGTGTTGCTGGTAAAACAGGTACGGCGACGAAAGTCGTCGGCAAAGTATACGACCATTCGAAGGATGTCGTGTCCTTTATTGGATTTGCACCGGTAAATGATCCGAAAATAGCCGTATTGGTCGTCATGGACGAACCTAACAAATCGGTAGGCGGTGGTACGGCAGCGGCGCCTGTATTTAAAAAAATCGTGTCCCAGTCACTGCAATATATGGGAGTTCCCAAAACAGGAACCAAGGCGAATAAGACAGATGGCTCTGCTGTGAAAACGGTGGATCTGCCCACTGTACCGCAATTAACCGGTCAGGTGAAAAAGGATGCACAAAACGCATTGCTCAAACAGGGGATTGCCTATGAAACGGTAGGTAAAGGCTCCAAAATCGTTCGCCAGTATCCTGAGGCAGGCGTCAAAATGAAATCGGGACAACGCATTTATTTGCTGACCGAGGATAGTGCCAACATGACCATCCCTGACTTTACAGGTGTTTCATTGCGTGACACACTTCAAGTTTTGACGCTTATGAAGGTTGGTGTCCAGGTGAGTGGAGAGGGTTACGTTGTCTCTCAAAAGGCACAAATGGTGAATGGCAAGCGGACCGTCAGTGTGAAGCTCCAGCCAGCCAAGGAAACCGTAACCGGAGTGAAACCGGATGACACGCCGGATCAGGCCACAGGTATTGCTACAAATCAGTCAGGCAGTGCAGCGAAGACGGGTACCAATCTCAAAACCGACACCGGTACCGATACTACTGCGAATGCAAGCACAAGCGTCAGGCCTCCCAATGGAGGAAATTCTGCTATAGCAGATGAAAAAAGTGCTGCCGCTATTAAAGGCGAGGATAATTGATAGCTTGTTCTAACGTCCGTTTTTTTGAATATTCATGAGGTAAGACATGTCATGAGTATTTGGAAGAACGGAGGGGGCGCGTTTGAAAAAATCTAACGTGATCATGCGGCGCAGGCTGGTGTGGGGGCTGCTGGGATTGTTTGTACTGTTCACGGCCTTGTCGATCCGGCTTGCCTATGTTCAATTGGGAAAGGGAGGCGAGCTCTCGGCCAAGGCTGAGGATTCGTGGCGCCGCAATATTCCTTTTGCCGCCAAGCGTGGTGAAATTTTGGACCGGCAGGGTACGGCATTGACCTATAATGTCAGTTCACCAACAGTTATGGCGATACCCGTACAGATTAAGCAGCCGGAAGAAACGGCACGAAAGCTGGCGCCCTTGCTGGATATGAGCGAGGATAAAGTGCTTAAGCTCATTACCAAACGAACTGCAAGCCAAAAACTTCAGCCCGGCGGACGGAAAATTACGATGGAGAAAGCGCAGCAAATTCGTGATTTGAAGCTGCCGGGTATCGTTGTTGCTGAGGACAACAAACGTTATTATCCCTATGGCGATCTGGCGGCTCATATTCTCGGATTTACAGGAATTGATAATCAAGGGCTGACAGGCGTAGAGAAGCAGCAAAACAGCAAGCTTCGGGGCATTGATGGGAGCATTGCATATTTATCCGATGCAGGTGGACGGTTGATGCCCGGTTCTTCTGAAAAGTACATTGAGCCGAAGGATGGTCTGAATTTACAATTGACCATTGATAAGTCTGTGCAGTCCATTATGGAGCGAGAGCTTGACCAAGCTATGGTCAAATTTCAGGCCAACTCGGCCTTATCTATTGCCATGAATCCCAAGACGGGTGAGATACTGGGCATGGCTGGGCGACCAAGTTATGAGCCAGCGCTATACAAGCAATATGCGCCTGAAATTTACAATCGGAATTTGCCGATCTGGATGACCTACGAACCTGGTTCTACGTTTAAAATTATTACACTGGCCGCTGCGTTAGATGAAAAGAAAGTAGACCTCAAAAATGACCGTTTTTTTGATCCGGGATATATTGAAGTCGGCGGGGCGCGTCTGCGCTGTTGGAAAAAAGCCGGTCATGGTAGCGAGACCTTTCTTCAAGTGGTGGAGAATTCTTGCAACCCCGGTTTTGTAACGTTAGGTCAGCGTTTGGGCAAAGAAACACTGTTCAAGTACATTCGCAATTTCGGCTTTGGCAGCAAAACAGGCATCGACATGATTGGTGAGGGAAATGGTATTTTATTCAAACTGCCCCAGGTCGGGCCTGTAGAACTGGCGACAACCGCCTTTGGTCAAGGGGTTTCAGTCACTCCGATCCAGCAGGTGACGGCGGTATCTGCTGCAATTAATGGTGGTAACCTTTATAAGCCTCACATTACAAAAAGCTGGATTCAGCCGGAAACAGGCAAGGTGCTGGAACAAGTAGAGCCGGAGTTGGTGCGAAGGGTTGTTTCAGAGGATACCTCCCGACAGGTGAGGGAAGCGTTGGAGAGCGTCGTTGCCAAAGGCACAGGTCGTCCCGCTTTTATTGAGGGCTACCGGGTGGGCGGTAAAACGGGTACAGCGCAGAAGGTCATTAACGGACATTATTCTTCTTCGGAGCATATTGTATCTTTTATCGGCTTTGCTCCCGCGGATGACCCGCAGATTGTTGTGTACACTGCTGTTGATAACCCGAAAGGCGTTCAATTCGGCGGGGTAGTTGCTGCACCAATCGTACAAAAAATTTTAAAGGATGCGCTGATTGCTTTGAAAGTCCCACCCCGCACCAATCAAATTCCCAAAGTGTACAAGTATGGAGAAAATCCGATTGAAACCGTACCTGATCTGGTAGGTGCCGGGGTGGCTGATTTGTACGAAGATATGAATATGAACTTTATGCTTGTAAAATCCGGGTCAGGCAAGACGGTTGTCAGTCAGGCACCGAAGCCGGGCTCCAGATTGGAACGGGGATCAACGATCCGTATTTATATGGGGGATTGATAGGTTTTTTTTATACCATACTATGAATAACGAGAAAGCAATGGAGGAATGAAAGATGGAGCTTCAACAATTGGCTTCACTGCTGGCCGCCTCCCGCATTGTGGGGGACGGTACAGTGGATTGCCGAGGAATCGGGGCGGATTCACGTCGGGTGGAGCAGGGAGACTTGTTTCTGTGCTTGCCCGGTTTTACAGTGGACGGACATGACTATGCCGGGCAGGCAATTGCGTCCGGTGCGGCAGCCTTGGTTGTAGAGCGGGAGCTGGATGTGCCTGTTCCACAGCTTGTGGTTAAGGACGCTCGTTATGCCATGGCGGTTTTGTCGGATTATATGTTTGATTCACCGAGCCGCCGATTGCGAATGATCGGCATCACCGGAACAAACGGCAAAACCACGATTACTTATCTAATTGAAAAAATCATGAATGATGCCGGAGTAAACACCGGACTGATCGGTACGATTCAAATGCGCTATGGTGGTCAGTCTCACCCTATGTCAGGCACTACGCCCGAAGCGGTAGAGCTGCAACGTTATCTCGGAAATATGGCAGAGCAAGGTGTTCAATGCTGTGTCATGGAGGTATCCTCACATGCACTGGAGCAGGGACGCGTCAAAGGAACTGATTTTCGTACCGCTATATTTACAAACCTGACACAGGATCACCTGGATTATCACAACACAATGGAGGAGTACCTTGCTGCCAAAGGACTTTTGTTTTCCAGATTGGGAAATGGCTTCTCGCGGGATGCGGCGGACAGTAAATATGCTGTTCTGAATGCGGATGATCCGGCCTCTTCTTACTTCCAGGCTCAAACTGCGGCCCAAGTCATTACATACGGTGTGGAAAAGGAATCAGATGTGCAGGCATCCCGTATCATGATTGGCGCGAAGGGAACCTCCTTCCATGTGTCCACTTTTAAAGGGAATACCGATATTGAGCTTCGAATGGTAGGCAAATTCAATGTGTACAACGCATTAGCAGCCATCACGGCTGCTTTACTGGAAGGGATCTCGCTGGCCGATATTAAGCACAGTCTGGAGTCTATAGCAGGCGTAGACGGGCGGGTAGAGCCTGTAGATGCGGGTCAGCCATTTGCCGTGATTGTAGATTACGCCCATACTCCGGACGGATTGGAAAACGTTCTTCGCACGGTTAAGGAATTTGTGGTTGGTAAAATATGGTGTGTATTTGGATGCGGTGGAGATCGGGATCGTACCAAACGTCCTTTGATGGGAAAGATTGCCGCGCGATACAGCGATCATTCGTTTATTACTTCCGACAACCCCCGAACAGAGGACCCGCAAGTTATCTTGAAAGACATCGAGCAGGGGCTGATTGACGAAGGGGTAGCCGCAGAACGATACGAGCTGATCGTAGATCGCAGAGCTGCTATTCATAAAGCTATTGAAATGGCAAGCCCTGACGATGTAGTATTGATTGCGGGAAAAGGTCATGAGACCTACCAGCTGATCGGAAAAACGGTGCATGAATTCGATGACCGCATCGTAGCCAAAGAAGCGATAAGGGGTTTATCCAAGTGATGAAAAGAACAATCGGTCAAATTGCCTCCATGAGCGGGGGAACGCTTCACAGTGAAGCGGACGCTGAACAGATGGTTGAGGGCGTTTTTACAGATTCACGCAAGCCGCAAAGCCAAGGGCTGTTCGTTCCACTTTCCGGCGAGCGATTTGACGGGCATAATTATGTGCAGCAGATCATGAGCGAGGCAGGTGCAGCTGCTTTTTTATGGCAAAAGGATCACGGAGCGCCTCCAGCGGGAAACGCCATAGAAGTAGAGGATACATTAGAAGCTCTCCAGCAGCTGGCAGCTGCATATTTGTGTGAAACTGGCGTTTCAGTCGTTGGAATCACAGGAAGCAACGGTAAGACGACGACTAAAGACATCGTGACGGCTCTGTTGGACACGACTTTTAAAGTACACAAAACCGAAGGAAATTATAACAATCATATCGGTTTGCCTTTAACGGTACTGTCCATGCCGCAGGATACAGATATTCTTATTCTTGAAATGGGGATGAGCGGACGCGGTGAGATCCGCCTGCTAACTAATATTGCAAGGCCGGATGTTGCCGTCATTACCAATATAGGCGAGTCTCACTTGCTCCAGCTCGGTTCCCGCGCGGAAATCGCTCGTGCAAAGCTGGAAATCGCCAGTGGCCTCAAGCCCGGTGGTTTGCTGATCTACAACGGTGATGAACCACTATTGCCACAAGTGCTGGCGGAGCCTGCAACGGTCAAGCCTGAAGGTTTAAAATGGTTTACGTTCGGGATATCCAAGAACAATGATGATTATCCAACAGCGATCACTTCGGATGAAGAAGGCAGCTTATTCACAACAGCCCAAGCTGGCAAAGAGGCTTTCCGACTCCCCTTGCTTGGACAGCACAATATTGTAAACGGGTTGGCAGCGCTGGCGGTAGCGCGTCATTTTAATGTCGATGCAGATCATATACGCAAAGGGCTGTCGTCTTTGAAACTGACAGGTATGCGCATTGAGGTTGTGAGATGCTCTGACGGACTTACTGTGCTAAACGATGCCTATAACGCCAGTCCTGCTTCAATGAAGGCTGCACTACAGACGTTATCCGGGTACAAAACGGACGGACGTAAAATTGCCGTGCTTGGTGATATGCTGGAGCTGGGACCGGAGGAAAAGCAATTCCATGAGGAAATCGGGCTTTTTGCAGCTAAGCACGACGTAGAGGAACTGTTTACCTACGGTGAGCTGGGGATGTCTATTGCGCAGGGAGCTTTAGGGCTAATGCCAACTGAACAAGTACACGCTTATACGGATAAGGAAAAGCTGATCCACCATTTGCGGACTTATCTCCATGCTAATGATATTGTGCTGGTTAAGGCATCCAGAGGGATGCGATTGGAAGAAATTGTGGATGCGCTGAAAAACGGTCCGCTACAGAACTGATGTTGACGAGAGGAAGACTCCCATGGATATTCAATTATTACTGCTGACGATCGTCGTATCGTTTATACTGGCGGTCATTGCCGCTCCACTGCTTATTCCGCTGCTGCGGCGTATGAAATTCGGCCAGCAGGTCCGGGATGACGGGCCACAAAGCCATCTTAAAAAGATAGGTACGCCTACAATGGGCGGTATCGTGATTTTGCTGGCTTTTACGCTGACCTTTCTTAAGTTTTCAGCTATCAAAAATACGGACTTTTACGTTTTATTGGTCGCTACGCTCGGCTTCGGGCTGATCGGCTTTTTGGATGACTATATCAAAATTGTATTCAAGCGCTCACTGGGTCTGACGGCGCGCCAAAAGCTGTTCGGGCAATTATTGTTTGGCGGGATTATGTGCTGGCTTTTGCTCAGCAATGATCATAGTACTGCCATCGGCATTCCGGGTACCTCATGGTCATTTGATTGGGGCGGCTGGTTTTACTACCCGTTCATCATTATCATGATGCTGGCAATCAGCAATGCTGTCAATTTCACAGACGGGCTGGACGGGCTGCTGTCCGGTACCAGTGCGATTGCCTTCGCCGCTTATGCCATCGTCGCGATTCAGGCGACCTCGCTTCCGGCTGCGGTATGCTCAGCGGCGATGATTGGTGCTGTGCTTGGTTTTCTTGTATACAATGCACACCCTGCCAAAGTATTTATGGGCGACACGGGCTCGCTGGGCATCGGTGGCGCTATGGGTGCCATCGCTATCGTTACGAAAAGCGAAATTTTATTCATTATTATCGGTGGCATATTCGTGATTGAAATGCTGTCCGTGGTCTTGCAGGTGGCTTCCTTTAAAACACGTGGCAAACGCATTTTCAAAATGAGCCCAATTCATCATCATTTCGAGCTATCCGGCTGGTCCGAATGGCGCGTAGTTATCACATTCTGGGCTGTAGGACTGCTGCTGGCAGGACTCGGACTTTATCTCAACAAGGGGTTGTAGACAAATGAACCATCCAGACGCATACCGAGATCAGGAAGTTGTCGTTATAGGTCTAGCCAAAAGCGGTGTACAGGTTGCCAAGGTGCTGCATCAGGCAGGAGCCAAGCTGACCGTCAATGATAAAAAAGACAGGGAACAATGTCCCGAAGCTTCTGAATTAGAGGCTTTGGGAATTTCCGTTTTATGCGGGGGGCACCCGGAGGGACTGATTCATCCGGGTGTGAAGCTGGTTGTCAAAAATCCAGGCATCCCTTATACCGCCCCGCCTGTACAGAAAGCTGTCGAGCTCGGCATTGAGGTTGTGACCGAAGTTGAGGTTGCCTACCATCTGTGTAAAGCCCCGATCATCGGAATTACCGGCTCCAATGGTAAAACGACCACGACCACGTGGGTGGGCAAGCTGTTGGAGTCTTCTGGCATGAATCCGATCGTGGCTGGTAATATCGGAACTCCATTATGTGAGGCGGCTGTGGACGCCAAGACAGATGAGTGGATGGTTGTGGAGCTGAGCAGCTTTCAATTAAAAGGAACAAAGGATTTTAAGCCTGCTGTTGCTTGCTTGCTCAATGTAGCTGAGACCCATCTGGACTACCATGGAGGCATGGAGGATTATGTTGCATCCAAGGCACGTCTGTTTGCCAATCAAACGTCTACTGATACAGCGGTGGTGAACTGGGATGATCCGGTCTGCCGGGAGCTTGTGCCCTATATTAAGGCGAAGCTGCTTCCGTTCTCGATGACGGAACGTTTGCAGGAAGGGTTGTTTGCTGACCCGCCATACATACCGGATGTGACGGATGATATCGAACGAAGCATCGTATATCGCGATAGCCTTGGGGTGGTGCATCCCATTATAGGTGTAGCCGAGATTGGCCTGCCGGGCCGTTTTAACGTGGAAAATGCGCTGGCTGCTTGCGCAATAGCTATTGCCGCAGGTGCAGAGCCTGCGAAGCTGGCAGAACCATTAAGCGCTTTTCGCGGTGTAGAACATCGGCTTGAATATGTCATAGAGCATGCCGGAGCAGCCTATTACAATAATTCCAAAGCAACCAATTCCAAAGCGACTATGATGGCCCTATCTTCCTTTAAGCAACCCATTGTACTGATTGCCGGAGGGTTGGATCGCGGCTCAGATTATACGGAGCTTGTACCGTCTCTGCAGGAGCATGTAAAGGCCGTTGTGCTCTTGGGTGAGACACGGCATAAGCTGGCAGATCGGGCCCATCAGGCCGGAATAGAGCATGTCGAGGTCGTCGATAATGGGGAGGACGCCGCCGCTACGCTCGTGGAGGCTGTGAACAAGGCGGCAGAATTTGCTGAGCCGGGAGATGTGGTATTACTCTCACCCGCTTGTGCAAGCTGGGATATGTTCCGATCCTATGAAGAGCGTGGACGTATTTTTAAAGAGGCGGCGCATAAATTGTAAGTAGGGGGGTTGGATAAGCCCCTACTTTTATGCAAGGGGTGGCCTCCTGATGAAGCAATCTCGTTCGGCGCCGGATATATGGCTTTTCGTCTGTATTGTAAGCTTGTTAGCCATCGGCATGATTATGGTATATAGCGCGGGCGCCGTCCTCGCTTTTCACGAGTACGGGGACTCCTACTATTTTGTAAAACGGCAATTGCTTTTTGCGGGGCTTGGTCTTGTAGCGATGTATTTTACTGCCCGAACGGACTATCGAATCTGGCAGAAATATGCCAAGGTCGTGCTGTTGATCTGTCTTGCGTTGCTGGTTGCCGTGTTAATTCCCGGCATTGGTGTAGTTAGGGGCGGAGCACGGAGCTGGCTGGGTATCAGCTCTTTCGGCATTCAGCCTTCCGAGTTTATGAAGCTGGGCATGATTCTTTATCTCGCCCAATGGCTCAGTCGTGCGGATTATGATATTAGTTCTTTTACGCGTGGCCTATTGCCCCCGCTTGGACTCATGGGACTGGCCTTTGGCCTGATCATGCTGCAGCCCGATTTGGGTACAGGTACAGTGATGATGGGAGCATCTATGCTGATCGTATTTACAGCTGGTGCGCGCATGAAGCATCTTGGTCTGTTGGCCTTGTCGGGGGCAGCAGGATTTGCTGCACTGATCGCGGCTGCGCCTTATCGACTCCAGCGGATTACGGCTTTTCTGGACCCTTGGTCCGATCCGCTTGGAGCAGGCTATCAAATTATTCAATCGCTATATGCCATTGGACCTGGTGGATTGGCGGGTCTGGGACTTGGCATGAGTCGGCAGAAATACAGTTATGTTCCCGAGCCGCAGACAGATTTTATCTTTTCTATTTTGGCGGAGGAGCTTGGTTTTATCGGCGGAATGACGGTGCTGGGACTCTTTCTGGTACTTGTATGGAGAGGAATGCGTGTCGCTATTACCATTCCCGACACCTACGGCAGCTTGCTTGCGGTAGGCATTGTCGGAATGGTCGCCGTGCAGGTTGTCATTAACATCGGTGTTGTCATCGGCTTAATGCCGGTGACAGGAATAACATTGCCCTTAATCAGCTATGGAGGTTCTTCTCTGACGCTGATGCTAACTGCGTTGGGTATTTTACTGAATTTATCACGTTATGCGAGGTGAGCGTTTATGCGCGTCGTGTTGAGCGGCGGCGGTACCGGAGGGCATATTTATCCGGCGCTGGCCGTAGCCAGACAGTGCGAAGAGATTAATCCGGACGCTGAATTTTTATACATTGGCGGTCAACGAGGACTCGAAAGCAAGCTGGTTCCTCAGGAAAAAATTCCATTTGAGGCTATTGATATCACAGGATTTCGTCGCAGCTTGTCTGTGGAAAATATAAAAACGATCATGCGCTTTTTCCAAGGGGT
Source organism: Paenibacillus peoriae KCTC 3763 (assembly GCF_000236805.1). Classification (GTDB taxonomy): domain Bacteria; phylum Bacillota; class Bacilli; order Paenibacillales; family Paenibacillaceae; genus Paenibacillus; species Paenibacillus peoriae. The sequence continues at coordinate 332,805 of NZ_AGFX01000011.1, forward strand.
TCGCAGGTCCAAAGCGTTATTAAAAAAATTCAAGCCAGATATCGTCATAGGCACTGGGGGCTATGTATGCGGCCCTGTCGTCTATGCAGCTTCCAAGCTGGGCATACCCAGCATTATTCATGAGCAAAATGCGATTCCAGGCCTGACCAATGCATTTCTGAGCCGCTATGTAGATACGGTTGCCGTTAGCTTTGAAGGCTCTGAAGGAGCTTTTCCCAAAGCCAAAAATGTATTGTATACCGGTAATCCACGCGCTACGACAGTTCGTTTGGCTAACCGGGATCGAGGCTTTGCTACGATCGGGGTTCCGATGAATAGCACGGTTGTACTTGTGGTAGGTGGCAGCAGGGGGGCGAAGGCTATTAATGATGCTATGATTGCCATGGCTCCGCAACTTTCGCAACTGAAAGACGTCCATTTTGTATATGTGACTGGTGAATCTTACTATGAACAGACGCTCGACAGCATACGGAATCAGATCGGCTCATTGCCCAACCATCTTCACGTGCTTCCCTATATTCACAATATGCCAGAGGTGCTGGCTTGTACCTCTTTAATCGTTAATCGCGCTGGCGCGTCCTTTTTGGCCGAGATTACATCGTTGGGTATTCCGTCCATTCTGATTCCATCACCTAATGTGACCAATAATCATCAGGAGGCCAATGCCCGCACACTCGAAAAGGCAGGCGCTTCGGTAATGATCGTGGAAAAGGAATTGAGCGGTTCTTCTCTGTTTCAGACCATTGCGGGAATTATGGGGGATGAAGCATTGCGTAACCGGATGGCAGAGTCGGCGTCTGCACTTGGCAAGCCTGACTCGGCAGATATTTTAGTAAAAGAAATGGAGCGCCTTGCCCGTAAAAGGTAGTCCGCAGCGCAGTTTGGGCGGTTGTCACACACCGGGCGCTATTGACATAGGATACCCTATAGATTGTGACCATCACTCAGGCTGCCGGTTGTCAGGTGAGAGCCTCATAACGATGCGGGGGCAAGCAACAAGGAGGTTTCAGTACAATGCAGCAATGGATGCCATTATTAGCGGAACATGATATCGGAAAAGTGCTGGAGCATGAGCCGCTGTCCAAATATACGACATGGAAGATTGGAGGCCCTGCGGATGCTCTTGTCATCCCGGATACCAAGGAGCAGCTGGCAAGGGTTTTACGGCTGGCTTGTGAGCACGGTATCCCCTGGATGCAGTTGGGGAGGGGCTCCAACATGCTCGTTTCCGACAAAGGAATACGGGGGCTTGTGATCAAACTGGGGCCGGGATTTGATTATGTCCATTTTGAGGATGAACGGATCATCGCTGGCGGAGGCGTGTCACTGGTCAAACTGTGTGTTATGGCTAGTAAGCAGGGGCTGTCCGGCCTTGAATTTGCGGGAGGAATCCCGGGATCAGTCGGGGGAGCTGTCTACATGAACGCCGGTGCCCATGGGTCTGATGTGTCACAAATATTCCAGTCCGCTGAGATTGTGCTGGATACAGGGGAATTGGCTGTGTACGATGCCGAGGACATGCGTTTCAGCTATCGCCACTCCGTGCTGCATGAGCAGCGTGGAATGGTGACAGAGGCAGTATTTCAGATGAAGCGGGGCGACCGCGAGGAAATTTCAGCGGCGCTTACGGCTTTTAAAGACCGCCGCAGGCTGACTCAGCCGTTACAGTTAGCTTGCGCAGGAAGCGTGTTCCGTAATCCGCCCGGTGACTATGCCGCCCGGCTTATTGAAAGCGCAGGTCTGAAAGGCTTGAAGGCGGGAGGCGCTGAAGTATCTGTACAGCACGCCAATTTCATTGTAAATACCGGTCAAGCGACAGCAGAGGACGTGCTTACCCTAATGAAGCATATTCAAAGTACAATATCATCTCAAACCGGCATCAAGCTAGTTCCGGAGGTTTTCGTAGTGGGTGAGCGGTAAACTCGGAGGTGATACATTGGACAAATTGGTGATTGAGGGAGGCCGTCCCCTGTCAGGCACCATACGTATCCATGGAGCAAAAAATGCGGCACTGCCTATTCTTGCAGCAAGTTTGCTTGCGCAAGGTAAGGTGGAAATTCGGAATGTGCCCCATCTATTAGACATTAAGGTCATGCTGCACATCCTTGAAAGACTCGGCTGTACATGCCGACATGAAGAGGAAACGGTATACGTGGATACGTCGTCCGTCCGATCGTTCCAAATTCCGGAGGATTTGATGAAGCAAATGCGTTCATCGATCTTTCTCATGGGACCTCTGCTCGCCAGATATGGTGAAGTTTCCATTTACCAGCCGGGAGGCTGCGCTATAGGCGAGCGTAAAATCGATCTTCACCTGGATGGCTTAAAGGCTCTTGGTGCAGAGATCGAGGAAAAAGACGAGCAAATTACGTTCCGTGCCCGCAAGCTGACCGGCTCTGACATCCATATGGATTTTCCGAGTGTAGGGGCAACGGAAAATATTATGATGGCTGCCGTGTTGGCTGAAGGACGAACAACGATTACCAACGCAGCAAGGGAACCGGAGATTCAGGATCTTCAAAACTTCCTGAATGCCATGGGTGCCCATATTATCGGTGCAGGAACAGACACGATTACAATTACGGGGGTCAGTAGCCTGAACCCGTGCACGTATGAGGTCATTCCTGACCGTATTGTAGCAGGAACGGTTATGATCGCAGCTGCCGCTACACGCGGCAGTGTGTCATTGACACACTGTAATCCCTCCCACTTGTCCGCACTGATTCATGTCCTTAGGCGGGCTGGTGTTCAAATCGGCATCCTGAATGATATAATGACCATAAGTTGTATGAGCCGCCCCAAAGCGGTGGAGAGGATTGTTACTTCACCTTATCCATCCTTTCCAACCGATTTGCAGTCTCAAGTCATGGTTCTGCTTTCTTTGGCGGACGGTTTCAGTGTCATGAAAGAGACCGTCTTCGAAAGCAGATTCAAACATGTGGATGAATTGAATGTGATGGGAGCCGATATTACAGTCGATGCGAATGCTGCCTTTATAAGAGGAGTTCCTCGTCTGTACGGGGCTACGGTAGAGGCTACCGATCTGCGGGCAGGGGCTGCGCTGGTTATAGCGGGGCTGGCTGCCCAGGGACGTACCATTGTTGAGCAGGTTCACCACATTGACAGAGGGTATGACCGGATCGAACGCCTTTTCCAGGGACTGGGCGCCTTAATGAGCCGCCAGTCTCCGGTGCTGGAGCAGCTGGATTTCGTAAATTAATGCCTGTAGCGTCCCTCCGTCAGCGGGGGGACAACAAGGCTTTTGTGGAGAGAAGCTATGCCAAATGCTCAAATACCTGTTCTTAAAAAGAATAAAACGAAAAAAAGAACAAGCCGGAAGATTGCCGTTCTTCTCATTTTATTGTTCATTGTGTTACTCGCTGTTCTCTTTTTCCGTTCTTCGTTAAGTCGGGTTTCTGAAATCCGCTTTGACGGTAATGTATTTTCGTCCCGAGAGCAGCTTCTAAATCGAAGCGGTCTGGCTGTTGGGGATCAGTATTTTGGAGTTAGTTCATCTGACATTTCTGAAAAGCTGCGGGAGATTCAGTCGATTCAGCAAGTCACGGTGGACAAGCAGTTTCCGGGTGTCATTTCTGTTCACATTAAAGAGTTTCCTACGGTCGCTTACGAGCTGCAGAGTGATGGCAGCCTGCGAGCAATTCTGGCAAACGGGTCAAGCGTAGGAGTGAGCAGCAGCGGAATAGCTGTTGAGAAGCCGATTTTGACCAAATGGAAATCGAATGATCCGTACAAAGCGAAGCTGTGTGATGCTTTATCGCGTATTCCGGGAGAGTGGACAGCCGATATTTCGGAAATCATTCCCGCGCCGATTCCTTCTTTTCCGGACCGTATAAAAATGTATACACGCTCCCAGTTTGAGGTGATAACAACCGTTTCGCTGCTGAACTCTAAAATCAGCTATTTGAATCAGGTGCTGGAAACAGAAGACCCCGGTCTGATCACCATGTTGGCGGCAGATTCTTACGTTCCGTTCAAGCCGGATACGAGTAAAGAGGGTCAAGAAAAAGATACTACTCAGTGATGTGAAAAAATGTTAGAATTAATTTTATGGGTAATAGACTTGCCTCCTTCTTTTTTCTTCGAATTTTTATGTGACCGCAACCATAAATTGGCTTCTAAAAAATTTGTAGAAAAAAGAGGGAAAGCATGGAGTATGTTGAATATGTACAGAGTGTGTTCAAAGAACGAAATTCATTTTGGAGTCAGGAGGTGCCACAGACTTGAGCAACAATGACATCATTGTTAGTTTGGACATCGGTACATCCAAAGTTCGGGCTATTATTGGGGAAATGAATAATGGAACCTTTAATATTATTGGAGTTGGATCTGCCGACTCGGAAGGGATTCGCAAAGGTGCAATTGTAGACATTGATCAAACCGTGCAATCAATCCGTAACGCTGTGGATCACGCAGAGCGCATGGTTGGTATTCAAATAACAGAAGTGTATGTGGGGATTTCAGGCAACCATATTGGTTTGCAAAATAGTCATGGCGTAGTAGCCGTGTCCAACGAGGACCGAGAAATCGGTGAGGAGGACATTGAGCGTGTACTGAAAGCAGCTGAAGTTATTGCCGTACCACCGGAGAGAGAAATCATTGACGTGGTAGCCAAGCAGTATGTCGTGGATGGCCTTGAAGGAATTCAGGACCCTCGCGGTATGATCGGAGTTCGTCTCGAAGTAGAGGCTACGATTGTTACTGGAGGCAAGACCCCGATACATAACCTGTTGCGCTGCGTGGAGAAAGCTGGCTTGAGGATCAAAGATCTGGTGCTGCTGCCACTCGGGGCTGGGCAATTGTCTCTTTCGAAGGATGAAAAGGTGATGGGTTCGGTGCTGGTGGATATTGGTGCAGGTTCTACGAATGTTGCTATTTTCCAGGAAGGATCGATTGTTGCCACATCAACACTTCCAATTGGCGGAGAATTTGTAACCAATGATATTGCCTACGGATTGAGAACCCTTACCGATCAAGCCGAGAAAGTAAAGCTCAAATACGGCTGCGCATGGTATGATGATGCGGCAGTCGATGTCGTCTTTAAAGTAACCCGTATCGGCAGTAATGTGGATAAAGAGTTTAACCAGCAGGATTTGGCTGCTATTATTGAGCCTAGAGTGCAGGAAATTTTTCAACTCATTCAGGCGGAAGTTAAGCGCTTGGGTTACACAGAGCTTCCGGGGGGGTATATACTTACCGGAGGCACCGTCTCCATGCCTGGTGTACTTCAGGTGGCACAAAGCGAACTGGCCGCTTCCGTAAGGATCGCCGTACCTGATTTTATCGGTGTAAGGGATCCGGGCTACACGAGCGGAGTTGGCATCTTGCATAATGCTATTCGTTACTATCGTGGAAGATCGACAAGCGTTAGCAACAGTGGCGGAAGTACCAAGAAGCCGGCCAACCGAACCAAAAGCAGCAGTCCCACCGCGGAAGGCGAGCAAAAGCAGGGGTTGATTGAACGCTTAAAAAATATGTTCAGTGAATTTATATAACGTTCATTGCTAATTATGCCAATCATGGACGGGCCATCCATGCACATTGAGGGGGAGATGGAATAGTATGTTGGAATTTGATTTTGAAATGGAGAGCTTGGCTCAAATTAAAGTGATCGGCGTCGGCGGTGGCGGCAGCAATGCGGTTAACCGGATGATCGAAAATGGTGTCCAAGGCGTGGAGTTCATTACTGTCAATACAGATGCCCAGGCACTTCATTTAGCAAAGTCTGAGCATAAGCTTCAGATTGGCGATAAGCTGACTCGCGGCTTGGGTGCTGGTGCTAACCCGGATGTGGGTAAAAAAGCGGCTGAGGAGTCGCGTGAGCTCATTATGAACACGCTCAAAGGTGCCGATATGGTATTCGTTACGGCAGGTATGGGTGGCGGTACAGGAACAGGAGCTGCTCCTGTTATTGCTGAAATTGCCAAGGAATGCGGTGCGTTGACAGTGGGCGTGGTAACACGACCATTCACGTTTGAAGGGCGTAAACGCTCCAATCAAGCTGAACTCGGCATTGAGGGATTAAAAGAAAAGGTAGACACCTTGATTGTAATCCCAAATGACCGCCTGCTTGAAATTGTGGACAAGAAAACCCCAATGCTGGAAGCGTTCCGTGAAGCGGATAATGTCCTGCGCCAGGCGGTACAAGGTATTTCGGATCTGATCGCAGTACCGGGTCTGATCAACCTTGACTTTGCTGACGTAAAAACGATCATGACGGAGCGTGGCTCTGCTTTGATGGGAATCGGTGAAGCGACTGGTGAAAATCGTGCGGCTGAAGCAGCACGCAAGGCTATCATGAGTCCGTTGCTGGAGACATCCATTGAAGGTGCTCGTGGTGTAATCATGAACATCACTGGTGGTGTCAATCTGTCTCTGTACGAGGTCAATGAGGCGGCTGAAATTGTAACATCGGCCTCCGATCCGGAGGTTAACATGATTTTCGGTGCCATCATTGACGAAGAATTAAAAGAAGAGATTAAGGTTACCGTCATCGCCACTGGCTTTGAAGGTAAGGCAAGTCAACCTGCACCGGCACGTAGACCGGCAGCTAACCCGGCAGCTTCGGAATCGACGGAAAAAGGCTCTCCTAACTTGCGTCCATTTGGTAATACTCAAAGCAGTGACCAGTTGGATATTCCGACATTCTTACGTAACCGTTCACGCAATAATAATAACGATAACTAGTTTGAAATCAGAGAGCCCGTATTCTCCTTGGAGATGCGGGCTTCTTTGTGTTTTCCCTATCCGCGCTTGGCGGAGCTTCTCCTCTTTCCGACAAAATTAGTCGATCGCCGTCCCCACCGTTAGACAGACTTTGAACAGCATGACTACTATACTTAAGCCTATCCTGCAAATGCTAGGCGGGTGAACCCTTGGTTGTTTATATCGATTTGATTTTTTTGTCCAATTTGTTCATTGATGCTGTATTGCTGATGGTCACCGCATGGATGAGAAAAATCCGTCCAGTGTGGTGGCGGCTGATTCTTTCGGCTGTAATTGGTGCCATGTACGTGGTCATGATGTTTGTGCCAGAGCTGTCCTTTTTATTTACGTTTCTGATCAAATTTGCATTATCGGTCATGATGCTGCTGGTGGCTTTTGGATTTGGCAGCATGCAGAAGTATCTTCGTACAATGGGTGCTTTTTACATGATCAATTTTGTAGCTGCAGGCGGAATTTTGGGGATGCATTATTTTCTCCAAAGTACGGGGGAATTGTTTAATGGCATCTGGTATACCGCTTCGGGTGGGATGTCCTTTGAGTTGAAAATTGCATTCTGGTTTATTTTATGCGCATTTGTCGGAGTGATGCTTTTCTTTCGTATTGTACAATCCTCAAAGCAGCGTACAGAAAGGATGAGTGGGTTTTTGGGAGAAGTGCAGGTGTGGATCGGGCAGGACCATATTGAGTGTACAGGCTTGCTGGATACAGGCAACCAACTGCATGATCCTTTGACCCGAATCCCGGTCATGGTGATGGAGGCGGCTTTGTGGGAAGGGTATTTGCCCTCCTCCTGGCTCCAAAAATGTTCTGAGGGGAATGTAGACCAACTGGTGATGGAGCTGGGAGAAGAATCGTTCAGCTGGCAGGATCGTGTCCGTCTTGTTCCCTATCGAGGGATCAACCGTAGCCATTCCTTTATGCTCGCACTCAAACCCGATCGGGTGGAGGTGATTATGAATGGGACTCGTTATGTGCAGGATCGAGTGCTTATTGGTTTGGATGGGGGGACCTTGTCGGCAGAGGGCCAATACCGAGCGATTATTCACCCGGATGTGACGGCACACGAAGAGGGCCATGCTGATATGAGCCAGAAGGGGGATGCACGTCTTAGCGAGCTTTTACAGGCGCAGGAGCGTGGAGCGAGGGTACAGGATGAGGCTTGAAGGAGACGAAAGAGAGTTTGCGCCATTTTCAAATTCAAAAGGGGGAAAGGTTATGCGGAAACAGATGAAATTAAAAATGAAAATCAGGCTAGCCTTGCAATTGCAATATTATCGTATTTTATTTTTATTTGGCCTAAAAAGTGAAGAAATTTATTATATTGGCGGCAGCGAGGCTCTCCCCCCACCGCTGACGAGAGACGAGGAGGAGTATTTGCTCGGAAAGCTCTCCTCTGGAGATGCAGCAGTACGTTCCATGCTCATCGAACGGAATTTGCGGTTGGTCGTGTATATTGCCCGTAAATTTGAAAATACGGGGATCAACATTGAAGATCTTGTATCCATCGGTGCCATTGGACTGATCAAGGCCGTTAACACCTTTGATCCCGAAAAGAAAATCAAGCTTGCGACTTATGCTTCAAGATGCATTGAAAATGAAATTCTGATGTATTTGCGGCGCAATAGCAAAACGAGAACAGAGGTTTCGTTTGATGAGCCCCTGAATATTGATTGGGATGGTAATGAATTATTGCTTTCCGACGTGATGGGAACGGAAAATGATACCATTTACCGTAATATTGAGGAGCAGGTAGACCGCAAATTATTGCATAAGGCGCTGGATAAGCTGACAGATCGAGAGCGTTTAATTATGGAGCTGCGCTTCGGCTTGCGGGATGGAGAAGAGAAGACACAGAAGGATGTTGCTGACCTGCTGGGTATCTCGCAATCGTATATTTCGCGCCTGGAAAAACGAATTATAAAGCGCTTACGAAAAGAATTTAACAAAATGGTATAACGTTTGGGCATATCCGGAAGCGATGGAAACGGCGAATAAAAAAACGCCCTCAGGAGATAATGTACATTAATGTTGCTCCTTGGGAGGTAAGACACGATGACCCGAAACAAAGTGGAAATTTGCGGTGTGGATACCGCCAAACTGCCGGTATTAACCAATGCAGAAATGCGTGAGCTGTTCACATCACTTCAGCAAAATAATGAACGATCAGCCAGAGAAAAATTGGTCAATGGCAATCTCCGGCTCGTCCTGAGTGTAATTCAGCGGTTTAACAATCGGGGAGAGTTTGTGGATGATTTGTTTCAGGTAGGCTGCATCGGCCTGATGAAGGCGATTGATAATTTTGACCTTTCGCAAAACGTGAAGTTCTCCACTTATGCGGTTCCGATGATTATCGGAGAGATACGCCGTTACTTGCGGGATAACAATCCGATTCGTGTATCGCGTTCGTTACGGGATATTGCATATAAGGCGCTTCAGGTGCGGGATAGTCTGACGAATCTGAACTCGCGCGAACCGACGATTTTTGAAATTTCAGAGGCATTGAATGTGCCCAAAGAAGACGTTGTGTTTGCATTGGATGCGATTCAGGATCCAGTTTCGCTGTTCGAGCCGATATATCACGACGGGGGCGACCCAATCTATGTGATGGATCAGATCAGTGATGACAGAAACAAAGACGTCTCATGGATTGAGGAGATCGCTCTGCGAGAAGCGATGCATCGCCTGGGCCAGCGTGAAAAGATGATATTGTCCATGCGTTTTTATGAAGGAAAGACGCAAATGGAGGTTGCCGACGAGATCGGCATCTCTCAAGCCCAGGTTTCAAGATTAGAGAAATCGGCTATTCAGCAAATGCAAAAGCACGTAAAATCCTAACGAAATGAATGGCCTGAATGACTGCGATAAAAACGATCCTACGTGGATCGTTTTTCCGTTTATTGGACATTTTTTGGGTTCTCCCGTACATATAGTGAAATAAAGGATGTGATGCGTGTGAATGCGCCGGAAACGTCGGTGAGGGCGATGAAAATTTCCGAGTTCCAAACCAAGGATGTCATTAACATTGTAGATGGGCGACGACTGGGACAAATCAGTGATTTGGAGATTGATGTGCGGCTGGGAAAAATTGAAGCCGTTGTGGTTCCAGGCAGTAGCAGGTTTATGGGTTGGTTTGGTGGGGGAAGCGAATTGGTCATCCCATGGCGAAATATTGTCAAGATCGGTTCAGATGTAGTGCTTGTACGACTGGAAGGACTGGATGAGCCAGTTACAGGGGAGGAAAAGCTGTATATCGAACGCCAGGAGCGGAGTGACCGCCGGGGTTTCTGAGTAACCATGTTTGCGTATTTTAGCTGCTTGTGAAGACATGGAGACAGCTTTTTGGTACACTGGGCAGTAGAGGTGAGACAAATGGAACCGTTTGTAGTGAATACCGTGGCCACGGGGGCTGCGTCAATGGAAGATGGCGCGCGTCCCGTGCCGGAGTTGTTATATATTCAATCCTGGAAACAGAAGATTCAGGGCTTGACAGCGGGTTTTACAGGACGTCATGGCGGTGTTAGCGAGGTGCCGTACGAGAGTCTGAATTGTGCTTTTCATGTAGGGGATGATCCGGAGAGAGTGATCCGCAACCGACAGTTGATTGCAGAGCAGCTTGGCTTTGCTGCTGAAGCATGGACGTGCGGTGAACAAGTTCATGGTAATCATGTTGTTGTCGTCAAGGCTGCTGACCGCGGACGCGGTTTTATGGATCGTGCATCTGCTTTCCAGGAAACAGACGGGCTTTTGACAGATGTGCCGGGCATTTTGCTGACATCCTTTTATGCGGACTGTGTACCGTTATACTTTTGTGATCCGGTGCAGCGTGTGATTGGGCTGGCGCATGCTGGCTGGAAGGGAACGGTGGCAGAGATTGCCCTGAAAATGGTGCAAACCATGCAGACCGAATTTGGATCACGACCATCTGATTTGCTTGCAGCCATTGGCCCTTCCATCGGCCCTGAAGCTTATGAGGTGGATGAGCATGTGATGAGCCAAATCCGGGTTTTAGAGCATGATTGCCCGGGTAATGATGATTGGGAAGGCTCCGTCTATTTCCCGTTAACTGGCAGCAAAACGCTGCTTGACTTGAAACAATGCAATCGACACATTATGATGAAAGCAGGAATATTGCCGAGCCATATCGAATGTACTACCTTATGTACGAGTAGCCGCAGTGATTTGTTTTTTTCATATCGCAAGGAAGGCGGCGTTACAGGGAGAATGGCGAGCTGGATTGGTCTGGAAGAGAGGTGAGTCCTCCCGTGTCTTTGGAGGAACGGATTAAAGAGGTGAACGCCCGTATTGAAGCAGCATGTGCTCGCAGTGGACGCTCACGTGATGAAGTGAATGTGATCGCTGTTACGAAATATATTTCGGCTGCGACAATGGAATCGGTATTGGACGGCGGATTGGAGCATGTAGGCGAAAATCGCTGGCAGGATGCTTCGGATAAATGGAGCAAGCTGGGTGACCGGGGAACGTGGCATTTTATTGGTCATTTGCAAACCAATAAGGTTAAAGATGTGATTGGAAAATTTGAGTTTATACATTCACTGGATCGCCTATCACTGGCTCAGGAGTTGGAGAAGAAGGCTACCGCTTTTGGAGTAAAGGTCAAAGCCTTTGTGCAAGTTAATATCTCTGGGGAAATTTCCAAATATGGTTTGTCCCCTGAGGCGGTTGCTCCCTTCCTGGAACAAATTCGTAAGCTGGAGCATGTGGACGTCATTGGCTTGATGACGATGGCTCCTCATGAGGAAGACCCGGAAAAAACTCGGCCTGTGTTTCGTGGATTGCGCGAATTGCGTGATACGCTAAATGGACAAGCCCTGACGAGAGAGCCTATCGATCATTTGTCCATGGGGATGTCCAACGATTTTGAGATAGCGGTTGAGGAAGGAGCGACCTGGCTGCGGCTTGGTTCCGTACTGGTCGGACGAGAGGAGGATTTCCATTGGGCGTAATGAATAAGTTTATGAACTTTCTGGGGCTTCAGGAAGAAGAGGAAGTTATTGAGCGAGAGATTATGAATACGCCGGAAGAGCAAGAAATTGAAACCCCAAGCTTTGATAAACGTAAGAACCAGAAGGGCAATAATGTTGTCAGTATCCATTCACAGAAAAATGTGAAAGTTGTTCTGTATGAGCCGCGATCTTACGATGAAGCACAGGAAATTGCCGACCATATCCGTTCCCATCGTACCGTCGTAGTCAATCTGCAACGAATTCGCAAGGATCAGGCCTTGCGGATTATTGATTTTTTGAGCGGTACCGTGTATGCACTAAGTGGTGGCATTTCCAAGGTTGGTAACAATATTTTTCTGTGTACTCCGGATACGGTTGAAATTCAAGGCTCGATTACGGAAATACTAGCTGACACGGAACAAGAATTTAACAGAATGAGGTGATTTTTTTTGATCGAGGTAATCGGTTGGCTTTTTCAGATTTATTCGTACATGATCATTGCATATGTCCTTCTGTCATGGCTTCCTAATGCCAGAGAGAGCGTGGTTGGTGATTTACTTTCCAAGTGTGTGGAGCCTTATTTGTCTCCTTTTCGCAGGTTCATCCCGCCAATCGGGATGATTGATATTTCACCGATCGTAGCTCTGATTGCTCTGCGTTTTGCGTCGTATGGTTTGATTTCTTTAATTAGCAATTTAATTTAGGAGGACTCATGCGTACCGAGATTTATGAGCATTTTCACCCGGATGAGCGGGACTATGTGGATCGCGCTTCCGAATGGATCAGTTATGCGGGAGCATATCATGAGCAAAAGCTGACTGATTTTTTGGATCCGCGCCAACTGTACATATTGGAGACTCTATCTTCGAAGGAAGATAAGGTCACGATCAGGTTAGATGGTGGCTACGAGGCTTCGGAACGAAAGCGGGCGCTGATTGCGCCCGATTATTCGTATTTAGACGATGAGGATATGGGGATTCGGGTTCTTTCCATCAGCTCAGATGATCAGAAAATTGGCACGCTGGAGCACGGGGATTATTTGGGGGCCATATTGGGACTTGGAATCAAGCGTGGGAAAATCGGTGATATTCATGTGCTGGATGATGGATGTCATGTATTGGTAGCTTCAGAAATCAGTGATTTCATTACGCTGCATTTACAGCAGGTTCATCGTGTCCATGTATGGACAGAACTGCTGCCTTTAGAAAGCCTGCGGACAAAGGAAGCTGAATTGGAGCCGTTGGATTTGACGGTGGCTTCTTTGCGTCTGGACGGTATCGCCAGTGACGTGTACAAGCTGAGCCGAAGCAAAATTTTGACTCCAATCCGGGCCGGACGGTGCCGGGTCAATTGGAAAGTGGAAGAGAATCCATCTACTTCACTTAAGGTCGGAGACGTTATTTCTATGCAGGGTTTTGGGCGTTTTAAAGTGCTCGAAACGGACGGGATGACAAAAAAGGGAAGATTCCGTGTCAAAATCGGTAAGTTTGTATAGCTGAAGGCAGGATTCACTAGTTTTATGTCGAAAGAATTAAGCTAAAGGGAAGAACTGGAACGATTTTGCTCTGTACAGTATTCACAAAACGGGGTATGATGACCGATAGATGATAATGAGCGTCGTGACGCGGAACATGTATTTTTTGTCAATCTTATAGGAGGTGGACGGCATGCCATTAACGCCATTGGATATACATAATAAGGAATTTGCCCGCCGGCTTCGCGGTTATGATGAGGATCAGGTCAATGAATTTCTGGATCAGGTGATCAAGGATTATGAAGCTGTTATTCGTGAAAATAAAGAACTGAGCACTGAGTTGCTGAACGTACAGGAGAAGCTTGACCATTTCGCGACGATTGAAGATACGTTGAGCAAGACGATTATCGTGGCGCAGGAAGCGGCAGATGAAGTTCGCAACAACGCCAAGAAAGAATCTCAGCTAATCGTGAAGGAAGCGGAGAAAAATGCCGATCGCATTGTGAATGAGGCATTGGCCAAATCCCGTAAAATCGCGTTGGAGGTTGAGGAACTGAAGAAGCAGGCTTCGATTTACCGGGCGCGTTTTCGGACACTGGTGGAAGCGCAGCTTGACCTGTTAAGTCAGGATGGCTGGGAAGCGCTTGAAAACCGGGAACGTGAAGTGCTGGAGCGCGAGCGTGAAATGAAGGAGATTTACTAATAGTCATTTCTGACAGCGCTTATTAGGCATTGCAGGGTTGACTTTTAACTGTAAACAGGCTATAACTGTAAATACTATACTGAATATAAACCGTTATCCGTGCGTCGGTTAAGGGTTGTTATTCAAGTCAGCGGGGATACTGCTGATTCAGTACACCGATGAATTTAACATGTGTAATTCGTTGATGGGAACGAGTACGTCATGATTTTGTTCCTCAGAGAGTTGGCCACCTGGTGCAAGCCAACGTTCAGAACATGACCGAAGATCCTCCCGGAGAAGTGGGCTGAAGCGCTTGATTTTTACGGCGTGTGTAAGCAATCATCGTTTGCCATACGTTACAATGGCGCCCTGCTGTAGTTGAGTAGGGCTTAGAGAGCCGTGACAGTACCGTTTCTTATGGAAAGGTCTGTTTACGGAATCAGGGTGGTAACGCGAGCACAGTCTCGTCCCTTTACGGGGGCGGGGCTTTTTTTGTTGCTTTTTTGCGAAATGCTACAACAATCAAATGATGAGCAGAGAGGGAGAATGACATTATGAACAGAGTGGATGTTAAAGAAAAGGCACGGTCCCGCGACCTGCGCATCCTGAATAAATGGAAAGAAGAGAATACATTCCGTAAATCCATCACCAATCGTGAGGGAAAGCCGAATTTTGTGTTTTATGAAGGTCCGCCAACTGCCAACGGTAAACCGCATATCGGTCACGTACTGGGTCGTGTAATTAAGGATTTTGTAGGCCGCTATCAGACAATGAAGGGATACCGGGTCGTACGCAAGGCGGGGTGGGACACACATGGCCTGCCGGTAGAATTGGGTGTGCAAAAGCAACTGGGTATCTCCCACAAGCCTGAAATTGAAGAATACGGCGTTGAAAAGTTTATTAAAAAATGTAAGGAAAGCGTGTTTGAGTACGAGCAACAATGGCGTGATCTGACCGAAGCGATCGGATATTGGACAGACCTCGATCACCCGTATATTACGCTGGATAATAACTATATCGAGAGTGTATGGAACATTTTGGCGACGATTCATGAAAAAGGACTGCTGTATCGTGGTCATCGTGTGAGTCCGTATTGCCCGGATTGTCAGACAACGCTGAGCTCTCATGAAGTGGCACAGGGCTACAAAGATGTAAAGGACCTGAGTGCCACAGCCAAATTCAAGCTGCATAGCAGTGGGGAATACGTACTGGCCTGGACGACAACACCTTGGACCTTGCCAAGCCACGTGGCACTTGCTGTCAACCCTGATCTGGAATATGCTCGTGTGAAGCAGGCAGACGGTGTATACATCGTTGCTAAAAATCTGGTTGAGGACGTAATTAAAGGTGATCATGAAGTGCTTGGCACGCTGTCCGGTTCAGAACTGGTTGGTCAAACTTATACCCCGCCATTTACGTATTTCCAGGTCGAGAAGGGTAATCAGATTCTGGGAGCGAAATTCGTAACAGACTCTAGCGGTACAGGTATCGTTCATATGGCTCCGGCGCATGGTGAGGATGATTACCGGGTATGCCGCGAAAATGGCGTTGGATTCATCAATGTGGTGGATCTCCAAGGTAACTATGTTAAGGAAATTACGGACTTTGCAGGCCGTTTTGTAAAAGACTGTGATGTGGATATTGTTAAGATGCTGTCTGAAAAAGGCTTGCTGTACAGCAAGGAAAAATACGAGCATAGCTATCCGTTCTGCTGGCGTTGTGATACTCCGCTGTTGTATTACGCTATGGACAGCTGGTTTATCAAAACAACCGCGATTAAGGATCAACTGATTGCCAACAACAGTGAAGTTGAATGGTATCCGGGCCATGTTCGCGAAGGACGCTTCGGCAAGTTTTTGGAGGAGCTGGTGGATTGGAACATCAGCCGTGACCGTTATTGGGGGACACCGCTGAACATCTGGGTGTGTGAGGAGACTGGGGAACAGTTCGCACCGCACAGTATTGCTGAATTGCGGGAACGTGCGCTTGGCGACGTACCAGCGGACATTGAGCTGCACAAGCCATATGTGGATGACATTAAGGTGCGTAGCAAATGTGGCAAGTACGAAATGACCCGTACACCGGAAGTAATTGACGTATGGTTCGATAGCGGCTCGATGCCGTTTGCACAACATCATTATCCATTTGAAAATAATGAAACGTTCGAGCAGCAATTCCCGGCTGATATGATTTGCGAGGGGATTGATCAGACTCGTGGCTGGTTCTACAGCCTGCTTGCCGTTTCGACCATGCTGACTGGCAAAGCTCCTTACAAAGCAGTGATGGCAACAGGCCACGTACTGGATGAGCAGGGTCAAAAAATGTCCAAATCCAAGGGCAATGTCATTGATCCATGGGAAGTCATCGACGAGTACGGTACAGATGCTTTCCGCTGGGCATTGTTGTCCGATAGTGCGCCATGGAATAGCAAACGTTTTTCCAAAGGCATTGTAGGCGAAGCCAAATCGAAGCTGGTAGATACACTTGTAAATACACACGCTTTCCTGACCTTGTATGCAGATATCGACGGTTTTGATCCGGCGCAGCATCCGTTCAAGCCGTCGGCCCATAAGCTGGATCGCTGGATTTTGTCCCGTTTGAACAGCCTGATTTTGGTCGTGGACAAAGCATTGTCTGTAAATGATTTCCTAAATTCCGCCAAAGCGATTGAATCGTTCGTAGATGAGCTGAGCAACTGGTATATCCGTCGTTCGCGCGACCGCTTCTGGGGCAACGGACTTACAGAGGATAAGCTGGATGCGTACCGCACACTGACTGAGGTGCTGTTGACGACAGCGAAGCTGCTTGCACCGTTCACACCGCTGCTTTCAGAGGATATTTACCTCAATCTGAGCAACGGGGAAAGTGTTCATCTGGATGATTATCCAACTGCCAATGAATCCTTGATTGATCTGGAATTGGAGCGCGATATGGAAACGGCACGTCGTGTAGTAGAATTGGCCCGCAATGTCCGCAACGAAACGGGTTTAAAAACGCGTCAGCCGTTGTCCGAGCTGATTTTGTCGATGGATCAGGATTTTGCATTGAGCGGCTACGAGGAAATCATCAAAGATGAGATCAACGTGAAGCATATTCATGTTGAGACGGACGATAGCGGCTTTGTAGATTTTACACTGAAGCTGAATTTGAAGGTAGCGGGTAAGAAATACGGCAAAAATGTCGGCTTCCTGCAAAACTTTTTCAAAGGCATGTCTGCTGAGGAGACCCGTTCGGTTGTAGAAAAAGGAGTGCTGAACGTGGCTTCTCCAGAGGGAGAAGAGCTACAGGTTACGAGCGAGGAATTGCTGGTGGAGAAAAAAGCGAAAGAAGGCTTTGCATCTGCTTCCGGCTATGGCTTAACCGTAGCTTTGAATACAGATATTACGCCTGAGTTGGAACAGGAAGGCTGGGTACGTGAAGTGGTCCGCGCGGTCCAGGATTACCGTAAAAAGCTGGATCTGCCGATTGAAAAGTACGTGGCACTGACGCTGGATGTAGATAACGAGCTGCGTCAGGCGATCGAAAGCTTCGATTCTGTACTGCGTGAAAACGTACTGGTCACTACCGTGACATTCGGCCAAGCCGAGCCGGCAGAGCGTGTAGAAGTGAACGGTAAAACGATCAGCGTTCATATTGGGGAATAATTACAAGCCCCCTGTCCCATAATACAAGAACAGGCAGCGTATAAAAACGAGCCTAAGCATCGAAAACGGATCTTCTCCGTTACGTGCTTCGGCTCGTTTGCTGCGTTCAGGGCAGCCATGGAAAGAAGGGGGATTGTGCAGATGACGGCACGATCAAGGCGTAGACAGGGGATCAGTCACCAAAAAATAAACAAAGGAGAAGCTGCCATAGCCGCAGATAAAAGTGCAGCAGGTAATCAGGCAGAGAAGCTAAATCGTGTAGAAAAACTGATACATGCTGTGTCAAAGCAGATGGAACGGACACGTATTGCCGATTACGCTCTGCTGCTGAATAAGCCTTGGCGATTACTCTGGCTGAATTTAATATCAGGTATATCCCGGGGGATCGGCATCGCCCTAGGTTTTACTTTCTTTGCGGCTACCATTATTTATGTGCTGCAAGTGCTGGGGGCGCTCAATTTACCGATTATCGGTGATTATATTGCTGATATTGTACGGATTGTGCAGCGACAGCTGGAGCTTACTACCTACTAGGCTACAGATCTTTTGTTTTAATCCAAGTTTATGCTTCGTCTTCGTCCGTCATATCTGGTTCCAGCAAACCTTCACCCTCGCCATTTTCTAAATAACGCTGATAAATGGAGCTGCGAATAACAGATACATTTTTTCCATAAATGTCGGTGGCGATAAAGCTTTCGTATGGCTCTACGAAGCCCATATTATCATCACCTGCTTCAATTTCCATATCATCATATCTGTGGATTTCTCCACTTTCGGCCATGGCCGGGGTATTGGATGTGCCCCAATTTTCAACAATTTGCCAAGCATCTTCACCGTCAAATCCGTTTTGATCTTCCCGCTCATCCAGACTTGTTCTGCCGAATGCTGGAGCCAGAAATTCCTCCTCCACCGGGCGTCGGTTGGACACTTCTGTTTCGGGGTTATGCTCTTTGCAGTAAATCGTATAGGGAACGGCCAGCAGACGTTCATAAGGAATGGGTTTGCCACAGGCGGCACAAATGCCATACGTACCCTTTTCCATCGCCATCATGGCCGATTCGATACGTTCCAATTGGAATTCGTCGTGCTCCAGTAAGGAAATGTCCTTGGCTCGCTCGTATGTTTCGGTTGCCAGATCGCCCGGATGATTGTCAATCGGGGATAGCTCGCCGGTTTGATCGCGTTGGGAATTGCCGAGTCCGTAATGACCGTTGTCTTGCAAACGATGCTCAATCTCTTTCTTGCGTTGCAGCAGTTCGTTACGCAATCCCTGCAATTGTTGCTCCGTCAATGGGGACATGGAATCCTCTCCTTGTTTTAGGTTAACATGCGTGTGCATTGTCTCGGGGTATGCTCCTTGTAGTTTGCACCGCGAAGACCTCTTTTACAGTAGGAAATTCTACTCAAAAACTGTACTTGCGAGCTCATGGGACTCGTGGACGATCTGAGAAGGCATATGCTACAATAAATGGGTTCGACAACGGATATAAGCAGATCGGAGTGACGAAGGACTGTGATTTATTTTGGTATTGCGCTAATTATTTTTTTGATTGACCAGGGAGTCAAATATTTGGTGGCTACGCGGATGGAATTGTACGAGCAAATACCGGTCATCGGCAATTTCTTTTTAATCACGTCCCATCGTAATCGTGGAGCCGCTTTTGGGATTTTGGAAGGTCAACGTTGGCTTTTTATCGTGATTACCATTGTCGTGGTGATCGGCATCGTATGGTACTTGCGAAAAACGGTGAAGGCAGGTCAGAAATTGCTTCCTGTAGCACTAAGCCTGGTGCTTGGAGGCGCAGTCGGTAACTTTTTGGATCGGGCTATTTCAGGAGAAGTGGTCGATTTTGCGCAATTCAATTTTGGAAGTTATACGTTTCCGATTTTTAATGTGGCGGATTCGGCGATTGTCATCGGTGTAGCCCTGATAATTTTGGATACACTGCTGGAGTCGCGCCGGAATAAAGAAAATGGCAATGATAGCATTGAAGGGAAGTCGTAGCATGAAAGAAACGAATGAAAGCAGTGAATCCACAGGTCTGTCTTATGAGGAGGAGCTGGAGAGTGAATCACTAGAATGGACAGCGGGAGCCGGTGATGCCAAAACGCGTATAGACAAATATATTGCCGAAAAAATGGAGGATGTGTCCCGTTCCCAGATACAGCTGTGGATCGGAAACGGTCTGGTGCTGGTCAATGGCTCCGCCATCAAAGCCAATTACAAGCTGGCTGAAGGAGATCGTATTGAATTATCCGTACCGGAGCCAGAGAGTGTCGATATTGTACCGGAAAATATTCCTTTGGATGTTGTATACGAGGATTCGGACGTGATTGTCATTAACAAGCAGCGCGGTCTGGTCGTGCATCCCGCACCGGGACATACTTCAGGAACACTGGTCAATGCACTGATGTATCACTGTCATGATCTTTCAGGCATTAACGGAGAATTGCGCCCCGGTATCGTTCACCGCATTGATAAAGATACATCAGGACTGATCATGGCGGCCAAAAATGATCAGGCTCATGCTTCGCTGGCAGCACAGTTAAAGGAACACAGTGTCACGCGTAAATATATCGCGTTGGTTCACGGCCATTTGAGCCACGATCAGGGAACGGTTGATGCGCCTATAGGCCGTGATTCAGGTGATCGTAAATTGTTTACTGTGACGGAACGCAACAGCAAGCATGCAGTCACCCATTTTCTCGTCATTGAGCGTTTGGGGGATTACACTCTGCTGGAGCTTCAATTGGAGACAGGGCGCACACATCAAATTCGGGTACACATGAAATTTATTGGGCATCCTTTGGTAGGTGACCCCATGTACGGGCGTAATAAAGGGATTCGCATGAATGGCCAGGCACTGCATGCAGCGGTATTGGGCTTTAAGCATCCAGCCACTGGCGAGTATATGGAGTTCAGCAGACCGATTCCTCCCGATATGGAAGATGTATTGGCGTCTTTACGTAGTCGCTAAAAGCAACGCAGGCCTGTATTCGTATTCACAAACCTGAATAAATTATTAAATACAACCGCCTATTTGGCGGTTTTTTTATTGCTTAGGCAAGGTATGGGTAAAAACAACTATGGATAATTATACAAAGAAGTTGTATAATTATTAGAGTGCTTCCGGTGGTCCCGGTTGAACAGGTGTTGACACAGGATTTTCAATCTGTCATACTTCTTGTAGTTGCGATGAACTTTGTCCAAGAGATGGTCACCGTCTCACACTATGAGAAGCTGGATAAAGGAAATCCTGAATAGCACCTTTAAATCAGTCCCGTGAGGCTGGCAAGGTAACGTGAATGGATCACTGATCAGTGCATCCGCTGCGGCGGTATGTCTTCAGTGTGTCCGAGAGATCGGAGAACGGTGGAAGACTGTTCATACGAGACTCCTTGCCAAACTTGGGCAAGGAGTCTTTTTTGTATCCGAACACGGGACCAGGTCTGAAGGGGATATCACCTGAGGAGGCTGGGAGCATGAGTAATGAAACACATGTACTGATGGATGAAATTGCGATTCGTCGGGCATTAACACGGATTGCACATGAAATTTTGGAGAAAAACAAAGGTATTGATGATTGTGTGCTTGTAGGAATTCGAACACGCGGGGTTCATTTGGCGCAGCGCTTGGCTGAGAAAATTGCCGAAATCGAAGGTGCACCGATCCCATGGGGAGAGCTGGATGTTACAGCCTACCGCGATGATCGGAGCAGCGTTGGCGAAGCCAAAGGAAATGGAAAAGAGCTTTTGATGAATCCTGCTGACGTATCGGTTCATGATAAGAAAGTCATTCTCTTTGACGATGTGCTGTACACAGGCCGCACCATTCGCGCGGCGATGGATGCATTGATGGACTACGGACGGCCACAAATGATTCAGCTGGCAGTGCTGGCGGATCGCGGACACCGTGAGCTTCCGATTCGTCCGGATTACATCGGCAAGAACATCCCGACTTCCAAATCCGAGGAAATCGTAGTTTCGCTTCAGGAGACGGACGGCAAGGACGAAGTGACGATCAATCAGAACCGGGGGGAACAGGAATGATCACAACTGCCAGTCAACTTAGAGAGCGCAGCCTGCTCGGATTAAAAGAAATGAGCCGCAATGAAATCGAGTCCATTCTGGATCGTGCTCATTATTGGGAATCACAGCAGGAAAAGCTGATTCCAGTACTGCAATCACGCTTCGCGGCCAATATGTTTTTTGAAAACAGTACACGCACCCGCTTTTCTTTTGAAATGGCAGAAAAGCGGCTGGGCGCTCAGGTTCTGAACTTCTCTGCTGCGGCTTCCAGTGTGGAAAAAGGGGAGTCCATTTACGATACAGTCCGCACGCTTGAATCCATGGGCATCGATGCTGGAGTCATTCGGCTAAAGCCAGCCGGGGTGCTGCAAGAGCTTGCTGAGAAAGTCAATGTGCCGCTGATTAATGCCGGGGACGGCAACAATGAGCATCCGACGCAGGCTCTGCTGGACCTGTACACCATGCGCAAAGCTTTCGGTGAGCTTAAAGGCTTGAGCGTATCGATCATTGGAGACATTCTGCACAGCCGTGTGGCTCGTTCGAATCTGTGGGCCTTGCAGAAATTTGGAGCCAAGGTCAGCTTCTGCGCGCCGGATAATATGCAGGCATCTGATCTTGCGGCGTACGCGCCTTATGTATCGATGCAGGAAGCATTACAGGCAGACGTGGTCATGATGCTTCGAGTACAGCTCGAACGGCATGCGGAAGGTATGCTGCGCTCAGCGGATGAGTACCGAGAGCAGTATGGTTTGACAGAGGAGAGAGCAGCGAGTCTCAAGCCCGGAACGATCATTATGCATCCGGCTCCAGTCAATCGGAATGTAGAGATCGACAGTGCACTTGTGGAAAGTGAACAATCACGGATTTTCCCACAAATGGCAAACGGGGTTCCGATCCGCATGGCGGTTATGGAACGGGCAATGAAGTTGTAGAGGCTGTCAGCAGAATCGTAGAAAAAGTCGCACAAAACCTGAGCGGAGGAACATTTCACATGAAACAGTTAATTATGAATGCAAGCGTATTGAATGAGCAGGGCGAGTCTGAATTGAAATCTATTCTGATCGCCGACGGGAAAATTGCTGCTATCGTAAATGAGGGCTCCGGACTGAGTGTTTTGATACCAGAGGGAGCATCCGCAAAAGAACGCCACATCGAAAAAATCGACGCCCAGGGCAAGTTGGTCATCCCCGGTTTAATCGACATGCATGTGCATCTGAGAGAACCCGGTTTTGAATATAAAGAAACGATTGCAACGGGTAGTCGCGCAGCGGTCAAAGGCGGTTTTACGACGATTGCCTGTATGCCGAACACACGCCCGGTAACGGACAATGTAGACACGGTTCAGTTGGTACTGAAAAAGGGGGAGGAAGCCGGGCTTGCCAAGGTTCTCCCTTACGCTGCCATTACGAAAAATGAGCTGGGACGTGAACTGACGGATTTTGAAGCACTCAAGGCGGCAGGCGCCATCGGCTTTACTGACGACGGTGTAGGGGTACAAAGTGCGCAAATGATGAAGGATGCCATGGCACGAGCCAAAGCGTTGGATATGCCGGTTATTGCGCACTGCGAGGATAACACGCTTGTTGAAGGAGCAGCGGTGACGGACGGTGAGTTTGCCAAACGTCACGGGCTTAAAGGCATTCCGAACGAATCCGAGGCGATTCACGTCGGACGGGATATTCTACTATCTGAGGCAACAGGGGCACACTATCATGTATGCCATGTCAGCACAGAGCAATCGGTGCGATTGATTCGCCATGCGAAGTCTTTTGGCATCAAAGTAACTGCTGAGGTATGTCCGCATCACTTGATATTGTCGGATGAGGACATTCCCGGGCTGGATGCAAACTGGAAAATGAATCCTCCTTTGCGCTCTCCGCGTGATGTTCAGGCATGTATCGAAGGACTGGAGGACGGTACGATTGACATTATCGTAACCGACCATGCAGCACACAGCGAGGAAGAGAAGGCAAAGGGTATGGAACTGGCGCCGTTCGGCATTGTCGGATTTGAGACAGCTTTTCCGCTGCTGTACACGAAATTTGTAGCTACCGGACACTGGACACTGGACTTTCTGGTACGCCGTATGACGGCTGACCCAGCACGTGTCTTCCGCCTCAATACGGGACGCTTGGAGGAAGGAGCACCTGCCGACCTGACCATGATTGATCTGGAGCAGGAGCAGGCAGTTGATCCGCAAACGTTTGCCAGCAAAGGCCGCAATACTCCTTTTACAGGCTGGAAGCTCAAAGGCTGGCCCGTAAAAACCTGGGTAGACGGCAAGCTGGTTTGGTCTGCAGACCAAGCAAACTAAAAATACAAATCATTTAAAAAATAGAATCTTATAGCAGGAAACAATACAGAGGAGTGAGACGGGATGCAGGCAAGATTGTTGCTTCAGGACGGCGCGCTGTTTACAGGCACATCATTTGGTGCGGAAGGTGAAAAAACAGGCGAGGTCGTTTTCAACACAGGGATTACAGGCTATCAAGAGGTACTGACGGATCCCTCTTATTGCGGACAAATCGTAACGATGACTTACCCGCTGATTGGCAATTACGGAATTACTCGCGATGACTTTGAATCGGTACGGCCTTATGTTCACGGTTTTGCTGTTCGACATTACGAGCCGGTGCCAAGCAACTGGCGCGCTCAATACAGCGTGGGCGATTTGCTGAAGGAATATGGCATCATTGGCATTAGCGACATCGACACCCGTATGCTT
Source organism: Paenibacillus peoriae KCTC 3763 (assembly GCF_000236805.1). Classification (GTDB taxonomy): domain Bacteria; phylum Bacillota; class Bacilli; order Paenibacillales; family Paenibacillaceae; genus Paenibacillus; species Paenibacillus peoriae. The sequence goes on from NZ_AGFX01000011.1 coordinate 357,067, forward strand.
ACCCGGATTATTCGCCATCATGGCACGATGAAGGGCATTTTAACGACTGGCTCTCAGCCGCTGGAAGAATTGAAGGAAATGATGGCTGACCTGACCATTGAAGAACTGCGCAATCAGGTGCCTTTGACTTCCACACCTCATCCGTACAGCAGTCCTGGCAACGGCGAACGGATCGTATTGATTGATTATGGTGCCAAAAGCGGTATTTTACGCGAGCTGAACAAGCGAGATTGCGATGTGGTTGTCGTTCCGCACAATACGACGGCTGAGGAAATTCGCCGCCTGAACCCGGACGGAATTCAGCTGTCCAACGGCCCGGGAGATCCGAAAGATGTGCCTCATGCTGTTCGTACGATCGCTGAGCTGTTAGGGGAATACCCTATGTTTGGGATTTGCTTGGGACACCAGTTGTTCGCGCTTGCTTCGGGAGCGGATACGGAGAAACTGAAATTCGGGCATCGTGGCGGCAACCATCCAGTGAAAGAACTGGCGAGCGGACGCTGCTTTATCACCTCGCAAAATCACGGCTACACGGTGAATGAGGAGTCGATCCAGGGAACTGACCTTGAAGTGACACACATTAATAACAACGATAAGACGATTGAAGGTCTTAAACATACCAAGTATCCCGCGTTTTCCGTGCAATACCATCCGGAGGCTGCACCAGGACCTTACGATAACGGCTATCTGTTTGACCGCTTTCTGGACATGATCAGAGAGCACAAAAGAAATCATCCAAAGCAACCGCGTCAGGCCGCTATCGCCGCCGCAGTGAGAGGAGAGCGCTAATATGCCGAAAAATACAGAACTTAAAAAAATACTCGTGATCGGCTCCGGTCCTATCGTTATTGGTCAGGCTGCGGAATTTGATTACGCTGGTACACAAGCTTGCCAAGCGCTCAAAGAAGAAGGCGTCGAAGTGGTACTGATCAACAGTAATCCGGCAACCATCATGACAGACACCAACATGGCTGACAAGGTATACATTGAACCGATTACCCTTGATTTTGTCACACAGATTATCCGTCAAGAGCGTCCTGACGGTCTGCTTCCTACACTGGGAGGACAGACAGGATTGAATATGGCGGTGGAACTGGCTCGTGCCGGAGTGCTGGAGCGTGAAAACGTCAAGCTGCTGGGAACACAGCTTAATTCGATTGAAAAAGCCGAAGACCGTGATCTGTTCCGCGACTTGATGCGCGAGCTGGAACAGCCTGTACCTGAAAGTGTAATTGTTACTACGTTAGAAGAATCGCTCGATTTTGCCAAAGAAATCGGTTATCCGATTATCGTTCGTCCGGCTTATACATTAGGGGGTACAGGCGGCGGAATCTGTGCGACCGAAGAAGAACTGCGTGAAACGGTCAACTCTGGCTTGCGTTACAGTCCCATTGGACAATGTCTGGTGGAAAAAAGCATCGCAGGCATGAAGGAAGTCGAGTATGAGGTCATGCGTGACGGCAATGATAACTGCATCGTTGTCTGCAATATGGAAAACTTTGATCCGGTCGGCGTACATACTGGCGACAGTATCGTCGTAGCGCCGAGTCAGACGCTGTCAGATCGCGAGTACCAAATGCTGCGTTCTGCTTCCCTGAAAATTATCCGCGCCCTCAATATTGAAGGCGGCTGTAACGTACAGTTTGCGCTTGATCCGCACAGCTATCAATACTATGTCATTGAAGTGAACCCGCGTGTGAGCCGCTCCTCGGCACTGGCTTCCAAAGCAACTGGATATCCAATTGCCAAAATGGCTGCCAAAATTGCGCTGGGCTACACACTGGATGAAATCGTGAACCCGGTCACGGGACAAACGTATGCATGCTTTGAGCCGACACTGGATTACATCGTGAGCAAAATACCACGCTGGCCGTTCGATAAATTCATTTCTGCCAACCGCAAGCTGGGCACGCAAATGAAAGCGACAGGCGAAGTGATGGCCATAGGCCGCACGTTCGAAGAATCTATCCATAAAGCGATTCGATCCCTGGAAATCGGTGTACATCGTCTGCACCTGAAGGGAGCCGATCAACTGTCTGATGAGGTGCTTAAAGAGCGTCTGATTAAAGCAGATGACGAGCGTTTGTTCTTGGTGGCCGAGGCATTCCGTCGCGGATGGAAGCAACAGGAAGTTCAGGATTTAACGAAAATTGACTGGTGGTTCCTCGATAAGGTAGAAGGAATCGTCAAGTTTGAAGCTGTCATTGCAGGAGAGTCTGAGCTGACTTACGAAACGCTCTATCAGGCCAAACGTAGAGGCTTTACCGACCGTTCTATCGCCGAGATTCGCAGTCTGGGTCAAACAGCTAACAAGCTGACAACCGAGCACGAGGTGCGTGAGTTCCGTCTGGATCACAACCTGCGTCCTGTCTACAAAATGGTAGATACATGCGCAGCTGAGTTTGAAGCCATAACGCCTTACTATTACTCCTCTTATGAGGTGGAAAACGAAGTCATTCCATCCAACAAGGAGAAAGTTGTTGTGCTCGGTTCCGGGCCGATTCGGATCGGGCAAGGGATTGAATTTGATTACTCCACCGTACATGCGGTATGGGCTATTCAAAAAGCAGGCTACGAAGCAGTCATCATTAATAATAATCCAGAGACCGTTTCTACCGACTTTAACACATCCGACCGTCTCTACTTTGAACCACTTTTCTTCGAGGACGTCATGAATGTCATCGAGCAGGAAAAACCGATCGGCGTAATCGTTCAGTTCGGCGGTCAAACGGCCATTAATCTCGCAGCTCCGCTTAGTGCGGCAGGCGTGAACATTTTGGGTACAAGTTTGGAAAGCATCGACGAAGCGGAAGATCGGAAAAAGTTCGAGCAACTGTTGTCTCGTCTGACCATCGCACAGCCCAAAGGCAACACGGTTACTTCTGTAGACGAAGCGGTAGGAACCGCTCAGGCGCTGGGTTACCCGGTGCTGGTACGTCCATCCTACGTTCTGGGCGGACGCGCCATGGAAATTGTCTACTCGGATGCGGAATTGCTGCGGTACATGGAAGAAGCCGTTAAAATCAATCCGGAACATCCTGTGCTCATCGACCGTTATATGCTGGGGAAAGAAGTTGAGGTTGATGCCATCTGTGACGGCGAAACGGTACTGGTACCAGGCATTATGGAGCATGTGGAACGGGCCGGGGTCCACTCAGGTGACTCTATCGCCGTGTATCCGCCACAGCACTTGTCTGCCGAGCTGAAGCAAAAAATCGTGGAAATTACGATCAGCATCGCCAAGGAATTGAAAACGATCGGTCTGGTAAACATTCAATTCGTCATTCATCAAAACGAGGTGTATGTCATCGAGGTTAACCCTCGCTCCTCACGGACGGTTCCTTTCCTGAGCAAGGTAACGAACATCCCGATGGCGAATCTGGCGACACAGGCTATTTTGGGCGATAAGCTTAAGGATGCAGGCTACACAGAAGGACTATGGCCTGAAAGTAACTATGTCTCGGTTAAGGTTCCCGTATTCTCCTTTGCCAAACTGCGCCGTGTAGAGCCAACGCTGGGACCGGAAATGAAATCGACAGGTGAAGTTATGGGCCGTGACATCCAGTATGCCAAAGCGCTGTACAAAGGACTCGTGGGCGCTGGTATGAAAATCCCATCCACCGGAGCGATCATCATCACGGTGGCGGATAAGGATAAAGAAGAAGCTGTCGAGTTGATGCAGGGCTTTTACAGACTGGGCTACAAAATTATTGCCACAGGTGGAACGGCGGTTGCTCTGGAGCAGGCCAACATTCCGGTGAACACGATCAACAAGCTGAGCGAGGGCAATCCGAATATCCTGGATATGATCCGCACAGGTGAAGCCAATTTCGTATTTAATACGCTGACCAAAGGGAAGACGCCAGAGCGTGACGGATTCCGCATTCGCCGTGAAGCGGTTGAAAACGGTATTGTCTGCATGACCTCGCTGGATACGGTGCGTGCCTTGCTAAGAATGCTGGAGACGATTAATTTCACGTCCGAATCCATGCCGGTTCTAAGCAGCTAACAAGATACCAATAGATGATGAAAAATAAGTAGCACAAGGAAGGACATTCATCAGCTTTTGCTGACGGATGTCCTTTATCACGGGCAAATTTACTCGAATTGACGTGAAAAGGGGATGGAGAACGGTGAACGAAGCATTTCAGCAGATGGCAGGACGGCTGATGGTCGCGTTAGATTACCCGGATGCGCAGCAGGCGGAGCAGTTAATTCGGCAACTGGAGGGTATTCCTTGTTATATAAAAGTAGGTATGCAGCTGTTTTATAGCGCAGGACCCGCTTTTGTGGAACAATTAAAATCAAGAGGATACTCCATTTTTCTAGATTTAAAAATGCATGATATCCCTAACACGGTGCGTGGAGGGGCAGAGAGCATTACCCGCTTAGGGGTGGATATGTTCAATGTACACGCGGCTGGAGGCCGCAGCATGATGTCAGCCGCCAGAGCCGGAGCCGAAGCAGCGATTTCCACAGACAGCTCGCTCGCCATGCCGCTCATTATTGCAGTTACACAGCTGACCAGCACGGATCAGACGACCATGAATACGGAGCTGGGCATTCCTGGTACGGTACAGGATGTGGTCGTGCGCTACGCACAGCTGACTCGTGAGGCGGGACTGGACGGTGTGGTAGCGTCCCCATTGGAAGTGCCTGCGATTCGCGCCGTATGCGGGTCTGATTTTAAAACCATAACCCCTGGCATACGCCCGGCAGGCAGTGCTACAGGTGACCAGTCGCGTGTGCTTACTCCTGCACAAGCCATTGCCCAAGGCAGCAGCTATATTGTCGTTGGACGGCCGATCACGGCAGCACCAGACCCACGCGCCGCAGTGGAACACATTATTGAGGAGATGATACAAGTATGACTACATTAAACAATATACCTGAACAAATTGCATCCCATCTGTTACGTATTCAGGCGGTAGCATTGCGTCCGCAACAGCCTTTTACATGGACATCCGGCATTAAATCACCTATCTACTGTGACAATCGTCTTACGATGTCCCACCCGGAGGTGCGTGAGCTGATTGCAGACTCATTTGCTGCCCTCATTCGTGAGCAATATCCCGAAACCGAAGTCATTGCAGGGACAGCTACAGCCGGGATTCCTCATGCGGCCTGGGTGGCACAAAAGCTGAATTTGCCGATGGCCTATGTAAGGGATAAGGCCAAAGGACACGGAAAAGAGAACCAAATCGAAGGCCGGATCAGCGCCGGACAAAAGGTTATGGTTATCGAGGATCTCATATCTACCGGGGGGAGTTCCATTAAAGCAGCACAGGCTGTAGAGCAAGTAGGCGCTCAGCCGTTAGCTGTACTGGCTATTTTCAGCTACCAACTGGATAAAGCGACTCAAGCTTTTGAAGAAGCGGGCGTGAAGCTGCAAAGCTTGTCCAATTACACGACCCTGATGGAGGTTGCCTTGCGTGAAGGAACCATACAGGAGGAAGAGATGGAGCTGCTGCGTTCCTGGCGTCAGGACCCGGCATCCTTTGGCAAATAAGGCGGAGCATATAAAGACATCGGAGCTGATTGGCGTGGCACAGGCTCTTTGCCATCCAGCGTAGATTGTTATGCTTCAGGCTGTGTAAATCGAATTCGATCCGGTTACACTAACTCTACCATCATGTGAAAAGAGGGAGTTCGGATGTATTGGGTTTACTATGGCAGACTGTACACGACTAAATTTCAGGCCGGGTGTCTGGCAAAAAGGCTGGAGCATGACGGCTGGATGTACGGCTACAACGATCCACGCGCAGTGGAGGTGTATCGCTCGCGCAAGGGACGTTATGGCGTCCGATTTATTCCGTGAGTTATTAAAGTAAAAAAATATTTAAAAAGCTATTGACGAAACACAAGAAAATGTTGTATATTAATTAACGTTGCTGTTATGAATATGTAGCGTGAATATACAGATTTTTTTGAGGGCCCTTAGCTCAGTTGGTTAGAGCGGTCGGCTCATAACCGATTGGTCGGGGGTTCGAGTCCCTCAGGGCCCATTTCCTCAAAAACCCTTGCCTAGCAAGGGTTTTTTGTTGTTCTTTGAGGTAATGAAAACATTTTTTGAAACGTATCAGCAAGCCATGCATGATTGGGAGACAATCATACTTTATGGAGCAAGCAAATGAGTTATCAAGAGGCTGCTAAAGAGTGGGCTATACATCATAAATGAAAATAAAAAAAGATCATTGGTCATGGGAAGCGCCAGTGATCTTTTTGCTAATCCTAACTCTTGAAGTAAGCTGGCATTACCCCCTGTTATTGAGGGGACGTAGCCCCTTATTCAGAAGCACAAACTATTTTATATTTAGTGACCGCTTGGGAAGAGTGTTGGATTATGTAGTAGCTTTGATTTTTCCGCGTTACTCTGCATTAGCATTACTTGCGCCAAAAATTAGTCCTGTATGTTTATCACCAACTACAAAATACTTTATGCCGTTTACTACGACCGAACTGTCTATGTTTGAAGCATCCACATCTGAATCAAGAACTCCTAGCTTCTCCATTGTTTCTTTACCCAATTCAATGTTAGCATCGGGCTGAGTGGCAGATATGAATAATGTAGATGCAATGAATATGTATTCTGCATTTTCTAAAGTCTTATCGCTGCCTCCTATAAAGTTAATACCCAATATTTCACCTGTGCTCTTGCTTACTGCACCCGTAATTGCTAAATTCTCTGCGATTTTATAAGAAAATGTGTTATTAACAGGACCTTCTTCAATTTTTAAATGAGTAATTCTTAATTTAGTATTTGTTTCTTGCGCGTGTTTATTAAATGAATCTGTAAATTCTTCAGGAGTAACTCCAATTGAAAGGGCTACACGCTCTTCTTTCACGCTCTTAGAAGGTTCTTGTGTAACAGTCGTATCGATTGTTGCTGGTTTAGTTTCTACTGTTTTAGTCTGGTTCGGTGAGCAAGCTGCAAGCGTCAGAAATGCGACGGTCAGTAATGCATTCGTTACAATTTTCATATTATCTCCTTGAAATCTTGTTTTTCGTATAGTTTATCAGAACTAGGAAAATATATCTATTAATATTTATAAATTTAAAAGTTTTAATCTTAATTTCAAGTTCAACCTCACTTATATCATAATGATAAATTGTTAATGGGAAGTATTTCTTTTAAGGATCAGTTTGAGATTAGAGTAAATGTAAAGTAGGACGTCACTGGTATTTAGCCGGGAGTCACCAAAAAAAAGCACTGCCCGAATAAACGAACAGTGCTTCTTTTAACGCCCTTATTCAATCCTAGGATACTTTAACGGTGTATACCATTCTCAATTTGCCGTTACCACCATAAATTTCGACTCTTGCGTTCGTTGCAGTGGTGGTTGTTACCACGCCGGAGGTGGAGACTGTGACATTTCCGCTTGCTACTTTATAAGTATCTCCTGGGTAATTAGACAATGCGTAAGAGTAATTTCTTGGCAGCTTAGCCGTTCTGTAATATACCCCGTTTACTTGTACAATAGGCGTAATTTCTGGAGAAGGACCTACTGCTGCGGACGCACTAGGAACGATAATACTGCCAATGAGTCCCAAGGACATGGCTGTTGATAATACTACTTTTTTAATATTCATAGAGAATTCCTCCTGATGTGTTATTATACGAGCTCCTAAAATATACCATGTAAAATTGCTGATTTCACTTCATTCGACAAATGTTGTCAAAATCAAACAACGAAACGGTTCTAAAGTCCTATAAGATACAAAAGAATTAAAATATAACAATTAAAGAATTCTTCATGTCAGTTTGCAAGCTCGTGCATAAGCCTTTCACTGCTGTCTTGATTCCATTCCACCATACGCTGCTTTAGTGCAGACAATTCCGTGCATTGGCGAATAGCCTCTGCTACAAGCTTGGCAATCTGTCTTGCTCCTTCGTCGGAAAAATGGGTATTATCCGTTACCCCTGCGGGATAATTCGGGTGCGTTTGTTCAGGCAAATGCATAAATAACTGCCGGGATGCTTTTTCACCCATGGAACGATAAAGCTGCTGTGAAGCCTCAAAAATATCGAGCAGCGGTGTATGGGTTTGCTCCGCTACTTGTCTCATGGCTGCAGGATAGGCTCCCACAGCCAGCGGATCAGGTTCCCCGTCTGCGGTAAAGCGGCGGCGGCTTACAGAGGTCAATAGCACGGGAACCCCGCCACGCTTCCGAGTAGATTCGATGAATTGAATGAGGTTTTGGCGGTATTCCCCGTCAGGATCGGTGTAACGGGCCGGATCTTCTTTTTTCTCATCGTTGTGTCCAAATTGAATAAACAGATAATCGCCGGCTCGAAAATCCTTTTCAATATCAGCCAAGCGACCTTCTGCTATAAAGGATTTGGTGCTGCGCCCATTCACCGCGCGATTGTCCACATGAACAGTCGGGTCCAAGTAGCTTTGCAAGTGTTCGCCCCAGCCTGTCATCGGTTTCTCGGTGGCTCCTTTTTGAGCTGCAGTTGAGTCCCCGGCGATAAATAGTCGGATTGGCAGCGGCTGTTTTACTTGAACATAGCGATTTTTTTGAAGCCAGGCTTCCGCCAGCTTGAGCCATTGCCGGCATTCACGGTTGTCCTCTGCCAGGCCCAAACCGTGTCGTCCTTCCTCGAATACATGCAGCTCAAATGGAATCCCTTCTTTGGACAATGCGGAAGCAAACAAGAGACTGTTTTCTACCGGAACGGTGCCATCATTGGCTGTTGTCCACATAAAAGTTGGAGGTGTCTGTGAAGTCACTTGCTGATCGGATGAAAAGGCTTGAAGCTGCTCCTGTGTTGGCTGTTCACCCAAAAAATGTGTACGGCTTCCGATATGCGTATAAGAGTCATGGAACGAAATGACGGGATATCCCAGCAGCAGAATATTAGGCTTCTCCGATCCTCTGGTGGCAACGATGGAGGCCAAATGCCCGCCTGCCGAGAAACCGATCAGCCCCACTTGTTCAGGAATCACAGGCCAGTCCTTGGGTGTTTGGCGAACCCATTGCAGGGCATGCTCCACATCCTCCAACAAGGAGGTGATCTCGAAATCGCCGACTTGGTACTCCAGCACTCCTGCATGGATGCCCAAATCATTCAACCATCGGGCGATAGGTTCTCCTTCATGTGGGGCCAAATACTCATAGCCACCGCCGGGCAATACCAATATAAAAGGGCGAGCCTCCTGAACTACAACTGGATAGAGGGAGAGAAAGGATGTGTCTGCTGGAAATTGTTCTTTTATAATCTCTTCTTCAGGACTGATAACGTGTAACATAAGGTACCTCCAGGTTTCTTTTTAGATGCCGCCAACGAAAATAATCAATTTAAACTGGAATAATACGGATAGAATGGCAGTTAACATTTCGGCTTGAAGAGCAGGGGTGTACAGTTTTGGATGTAAAAAAAATACATGCACACGTGAAAAAAATGATTTAAACCTCATAATGAAAGCGCTATAATTTGATGTAACACCAAGAAACAAAGGGGGAGCGCAATGAAAAAAGGCAAAATGTTCTACACCATTTTTATTACGATTCTGGTTTTGGGAATAGGATTGGTGGCCAGCTTCGGCAGCTACATTTATTTTACAACAATTAGCTCCGTTGTGGAGAGAGTTTCCAATACCAAGCAAAGCTATATGGCGCAGATGAGAAACAGTCTGGAGCAGAAAATCCAAACCATTGAATATGCTTTTAATACGTACAGCACAACCAGTTCGTTTAATGAGGTTGTGAAGCATCCCATTACAGAAAAAGATTTTATAGCCTACCGGAATGTGAATACGCAGCTCAATTATATTGCCACGATGGGATTGGAAGGAACGGAATATTCACTGATCAGCCTGGACCAGAATTGGAAAATTTCCAATGGAAGCCTGTCCTATTTGACAAAAACGGAACGGGAAAAGCTGATTAATACGTATATCGACCAGCAGGATAAGGGACTATTCTGGATCAGAACAGATAAAGGAATCCGTTTTGTGAATACCCTCCCTGTATTTTCCAAAAAGAAGCAGGCCATTGCTCTTTCTGATATTTCGTCGCAGACGTTAAGTCATACCATTCAAACAGAGGATCATATGCCCGTTTTTATTTTGAATAACCAAGGCGATTTAATGTACGAAACTGAGCCTGCTACCCGCCTATTGTCTGCCCAGCAACTTCAGCACATTTCAGAAGTGACAGCAAAATCAGACAACACAGGCATGCTGACATTGGAGAAAACAAAACATCAGCCTGCACGGCAAATCATTTATGCCAAATCTGCATATAACAATTGGACTTACTTAACGGTATTAGATAAAAATGAAATTGCGAATGCATTTCAAACGACCAAATTTTGGATCATCATGATGGGACTTGTGCTCACGCTTTTAATTGTAGTGGTGGCGTATGTTATTGCTATTTATTTTACCAAGCCATTCCAGCAGATTCAACGCAGCCTCCCCAAAAACCCTAATTTAACGTTCAAAAATGAGCCTTCCAAAAATGAAATTGAATGGATCATTGATTCCATCGACACCATTGTAACAGAGAAGGAAAGCTTGGAAAGCCTCATTCAGTCTGAAATGCCGCAGCTTGAAACCCAATTGATTCTCAACCTGTTCCGCAAGCGTATTTCTGTGGAGGAATTGGCACGAAAAATGCCTCGCCTCGGCTATTCGCAGCTTGAGAATCAAATGTATATTACGATGCTGATCCAACTGGACAATCTGGGTGATCGGGAGCCATCGGATAAAGATGTGCTGCTGCTGGCCATTAACAAAATCGTAGAAGAAACCATTCCAGAGCAGCAGCGTATGCTGCCCATCATTTTGAATGATGATACCCAGGCTACCATTTTCATATTGACAGACAAGAACGAGCATGAAATAAGAAAGCAGGTATTGGATGATGCGACTCTTTTGATTCAAACCGTAAAAGAGTATTTGAACGTATCCATCAGCATAGGCATTAGTACAGCGTATAGTAACTTATTAGAAAGTAAAGAAGCGTGTGAGATGAGCAAGCAAGCCCTACATCATCGTTTAAATTTAGGCAAAGAGTCGATTATTTTTTACGAAGATATTTCCATGGTCATTTCAGGTCCGGTGCTGCTTTATTATCCTACGGAATTGGAATCGCAGCTGTTTGACGCCATCCGAATAGGGGATGAAGAGCAGGTACATCATACGGTCCGTTCCTTATTGGCGGAAATGATGACCAAAAACAATCATTCCATGAACTTTGAGGTGCTGCTGGTGCGGTTTGTGAATAACCTCATCCAGTTGGAGCAGCTGCTAGGGATCGAGGTGCTGCTGACGCAAGACAATCATGCCTTGTATCATCGCTTGCTGGACATCCGAAACCCGGAAGAGATTGAGCGTATGCTGGTAGAGCAAATTATATTCCCCATGGTAAAAAGCATGAAGGAGAAAACGAATCAGCAATTCCGCTCTCTCTCGGAAAAAATTGCCGCTATTATCCGCGCTGAATATGACCAGGAATTATCATTGGAACTCATTGGTGACCGACTTCATTACAATCCGAATTATTTGAGCAGTATCTTCAAAAAAGAATACGGAACGACGTTCAGCGAATATCTGATGGGCTACCGTCTGCAAATGGGCAAGAAGTGGCTCGTCGAGACTGATATGACGATTAAAGAAATCGCCGAGCGCTTGCAATATCATAATTCGCAAAACTTTATTCGCTCGTTTCGGAAGAAGGAACAGGTCACACCGGGAGCTTATCGGAAGATGAAGCAAGCCAATTGACCTGACCTTCACAGCAATCCGGGGGGCGGCTTACCCTTTAACCGCCCCTAGCAAAGCCCCTTTAACAAAGTGCTTTTGTACAAATGGATACACGATTAACATCGGAACGGTTGCAATGACAATGACCGCCATCTTAATCGTCTGCGCAGGCGGGATGACATCTACAGCGGTTCCTTCTGCCTGCATACCACTGGAAACGATTACAATTTGACGAAGCAAGACTTGAATCGGCCATTTGGCAGAGTCATTGATGTAGAGAATCGCGTGCATATACGTATTCCAGTAGGCTACCGCATAGAAAAGGGAAATAGTTGCAATCGAAGGCAGGGCTAACGGCAGCATAATTTTAAAGAAAACCCCAAAATCGTTGCACCCGTCCATCTTGGCGGATTCCTCCAAATCATCCGGCAAAGCCTGAAAAAAGTTACGCATAATAATCAGGTTAAACGCATTAATGGCCACGGGAAGAATCAAGGACCAATACGAGTTGATAAGCCCCATGCTTTTGACAACCAGGAAGGTTGGAATCATTCCCCCACTAAACAGCATCGAAAATACAACAATGAAGTTAATAGTATTGCGGCCAAGCAAATATTTTCGTGATAATCCATAGGCCATAAAAGCGGTAAATATCATACTTACGACGGTACCAACGATTGTCACTCCGATTGAAACACCAAGACCCTTAAAAATGGTTGGAGTCGACAGGATATAGCGATAGGCATCCAAGGAAAAAGTAACCGGGAATAAAATGAACTTCTTGGCTATCACTTCTTCGGTTGAGGCAAAAGAGCTGGCGATGATATTCAAAAAAGGCAAGAGACAAGTGAGGGCAATGAGAATCAATAATGTACTATTTACAATGTTGAAAATACGACTGCCCAGCGAATCTTTTTTTCGTAATTTTTGTTTTTGTAATCGTTGCGTCAATGTGGTGACCTCCTCGTAATCGTTTACATGTCAACCTTATCAAGAGGAAGAAATTCCGTATATAATCAAATCTTGAGGTGTTCCCTAAGAGTGGAAAAAAGAGGATGATCATTAGATTGTGTAGTAATCATTAGGTAAGGTGAAAAGGCAGAAAAGTAGGCTATATATACAGTTTTGTAAACGCTATCATTTGATGATTATATGCGGAATGCGAAAAATCACGTACTCTTGAAAACGTATACAGGAACGTTTGAAGGAGGTCAAATAGAATGAACAAAAAAACCCCGGAAAGCCTTTTGCGCATGCAAAAACACAAGCTGCTGTATCTGATGGTATTACCCGGGCTGGTGTACTTCATTATTTTTAAGTACTTCCCCATGGGGGGCTTGGTCATTGCGTTTCAGGATTATCAAGCCTTTCAGGGAATCACGGGTAGTCCGTGGGTAGGCATGAAGCATTTTATCCGTTTATTTACCGAGCCCACGTTTTTCATGCTGTTACGCAATACGCTGATTTTATTTGCACTGAACATTGTAATCTTTTTCCCATTACCTATCATTTTGGCATTGATGCTGAATGAGGTCAGGAAGCTGTTTTTTAAAAACATGATTCAAACCATCATCTACATCCCGCACTTTATGTCATGGGTTATCATCGTTTCGATTTCTTATGTATTCCTTACGGTGGACGGCGGGGTATTGAATGAAATAATTGCCGCGCTAGGCGGTGAGAAAATCAGCTTCTTAACTTCTCCGGAATGGCTGCGAACCGTTTACATGGGGCAAGTCATCTGGAAGGAGCTCGGCTGGTCTACCATCATTTATTTATCCGCAATCACAGTGGTAGATACGCAATTGTACGAGGCAGCAGAGATGGACGGTGCGGGACGATTACGAAAAACATGGCATGTTACCTTGCCGGCAATCCGTCCGGTTATTATTACATTGCTCATTTTGAAAATCGGCAGCACGCTGGATTTGGGCTTTGAGCATATGTATCTGCTGTTAAACTCACTGAACCGTGAAGTTGCCGAAATTTTTGATACCTACATTTATACCGCAGGCTTAAAGAATGGACAATTAAGCTTCAGTACGACGGTAGGGCTTTTTAAAGGGCTGGTAGGTTTAGTCCTGATTATGTTCTCCAATCGACTAGCCAAGAAATTTGGTGAGGACGGCGTTTACTAATGACGACGGGAAGGATGCAAAATGGTACGGTTTGTAGAAAACATGAACAAATGGTGCATGCGCCTGCTCCGGCTGGTTTACCTTAACCTGCTATGGACGGCAGCGACAATCCTGGGCCTGGTCTTTATAGCTGTGGGGCCTGCCACCGTCGCCATGCTGAGTGTTATAAGGCAATGGATTCGAGGCAATGAGGATGTTCCCATTTTCTCGACGTTTGTACGTTACTTTAGAGAAAGCTTTAAAGAAGCAGCGATTATTGGCGGACTCTACAGCCTTGTAGGTTATGTGCTTTACGTGGATATTGTCAATGTCTCGTCCTGGTATGTTCGTGTAGTGACGCTTATTGGAGCCTTTTTGTATCTGATCTCTTTGGCGTACATTTTTCCGCTGCTGGCTCACTATGATTGGAAAGGCATCAAACTGAAAATCAAAATGTCGATCGTGATTGGATTTTCATATTTACAATATACACTTGTTCTTTTTGTAGCCATTGTCGTGCTGTTTGCATTGATTTTAGGCTTATACCCGGGAATTCTGACTTTTGCCGGAGCGAGTATCCTCGGTTATCTCGTGATGTGGATGACGCATCAGGTGTTCAGCAAAATAGAGCGAGAGGTTCTGGTGAAAGAGGAAGATATGGCATAAATATATAAAAAAAGGAGCAAACACGATGAAAAAAAGGATCACGATGAAAAAGGGAGTATCGGGCCTTCTTGCAGTACTTATGGTCATGAGTGTTTTTTTAGCTGCTTGTAGTGACAAGGGAGCGGAGGATCAAAGCAGTCAAACCTATGATCCGAAGTCCAAACTGGAATTTACCTGGTTAAACGTATTGCATACAGCTTCGCCGCCTACAGAAACGATCAAAAGTAAAATCGAAGAATACACCAATTCCAAAATCACCTTCAACTGGGTGCCGGATGCTTCCAAGGAAGAGAGAATCACCACTGCACTAGCCTCGGGTGAATTGGCAGATATGGTGACCCTGACGATGATGACAAATTCTTCAGTGCGGAGTTCTTTGAAATCGGGGCTATTCTGGGATGTAGGAAAATATTTGGATGATTATGAAAATTTGAAAAAGATCCCGCCTGAAGTGCGGGAAGCCGCTTCCATTGAAGGGGTGCTGTATGGTGTTCCGTTCCAGAAGAATCTGGCTCGTGCGGGTCTGGTTATTCGTCAGGATTGGCTGGATCGCTTAGGTCTGAAGGTGCCGACGACGCTGGATGAGCTGTATGAAGTTGCGAGAGCGTTTACAGAAGATGATCCGGATGGGAATGGCAAAAATGATACGACAGGGTTTGTGGACAGATCGGATTTGCGCTACAGCAGCTTTAAAACTTTAAGTTCCTATTTTGGTACACCGAATGGCTGGAAAGTAGATGAAAGTGGAAAGTTTACGCCGGAATTTGATACTCCTCAATACATGGAAACGTTAAAGTATTCGCAAAAGCTATACAAAAACGGATACCTCTCTAAAGACTTTCCTGTAACTGCCAAAACGGACCAGCAGCAACAATTTGCTCAAGGCAAAGCAGGTATTTATACGGGCATGATCGATATCTCTAACCTCAGAACCTTGTCCCAAGGTTTGCAAAAGGGGTTGAAGCTGGTACCTGTCAACAAGATTTCGAATGGAGATGGCAATTACCACGTATGGTCTGAGGGAAGCGGGGTAGGTGGTTTGCTGGCGTTTCCTAAATCCGAAGTAAAGACGGAAGCTGAGCTAAAAAGACTGCTGCAATTTGTCGATGGTTTAATTGACAAGGATGTATATATGTATATGACCGGCGGGATTGAAGGCACTCATTATAATATCGAAAAAGACGGAGCCTTTAAAATTACGAATACAGACTTGTGGCAGGCAGATGTTCAGCCGTTTTCAAGCTCCAGACCAAGTGAAGTGACCTATAACTTAAAAGATGCCAATCCGGAAAAAGAGCTGGCTAATGAATTAGTCCGGGAAAATAATAAATTTGCTGTTCTGGACCCGACGGTGCCCCTGGATTCAGTCACGGCTAATGAGCAAGGCACAGAGCTGGAGAAAATCATTACCGACGCTTCCTTCAAATTTATTATGGGTGAGCTTGATGAAGCCGGATTTAAGGCAGCCGTAGAAAACTGGAAAAAATCCGGTGGATCACGGATTGCCGCTGAATATGAGGAAGCGTATAAGAAATCAAAAAAATAAGGATATGCCCCCGGATTTCTTGAACAATTTATTTAATGTAAAAAACCCGGGGGCAAAGGCGACCACTGACGCTTGTCCAGCACCATTCCGCCGACTCCGTTTTCCAGTGTATTTTCAAGTCCAGTCTATAATTTTCGTATTCACAAAAAAATGAAGATAGGAGAGAACGAAATGCAAGCGTATAACATTGTAGATTATGGAGCCCCCCAGGATGGTACGACGCCAGCAACGGAAGCGATTGCGAATGCAATTGAAGCGGCCAGCAATGCCGGGGGAGGCACGGTTGTTATTCCCTCAGGTACGTACTTTACAGGAGCTATTTTTCTTAAAAGTAATATTGAACTGCATGTAAGCCCTGGCGCCATTCTTTCTTTCAGTACAAATCCGGCCGACTATCCTGTGGTGGAATCCAGATGGGAAGGGGTTCAGCGAGAAGTACATGCTTCATGCATTTACGGGCAAAACCTCGAAAACATTTCAGTTACAGGCAGCGGAATCCTGGAGGGAAATGGTCAACCGTGGTGGGAAAAGCATCGAAACCATCCTGAGGACCTACAGTATCCAAGACCGAAATTAATCAGCTTTGACCGTTGTCAGCGGGTCACCATTAAAGATGTCATGCTAAAAAATTCCCCCAGCTGGACTGTCAATCCCATCGCCTGCTACAACGTGACGATTGACAATTTGTCCATTCTTAACCCGGCAGACTCCCCCAATACCGATGGCATTAATCCTGAGTCCTGTTCCAATGTTCGTATCAGCAATTGCAATATCGATGTAGGTGATGACTGTATTGCGATCAAAGCAGGAACCGAAGATACGCAGGAGCGGATTGCTTGCGAAAATATTACGATTACCAATTGTACGATGGTGCATGGACATGGTGGTGTCGTATTAGGAAGCGAAATGAGCGGAGACATCCGTAATGTTACGATCAGCAATTGCGTGTTCAAGCAAACAGATCGGGGCATACGATTGAAATCCAGACGGGGACGCGGTGGAATCATCGAGGATATTCGCGTCAGCAACATTGTGATGGAGGAGGTCATTTGTCCATTTATTCTGAACCTGTATTATTTCTGCGGACCTCGTGGCAAGGACAAATATGTCTGGGACAAAAATCCTTATCCGGTTACCGATGAAACTCCGAGCTTTAGACGCATCCATTTCTCCGATATCACGGCACGGCAGGTTCATGCAGCCGCCGGGTTCCTGTACGGGCTTGCGGAGCAATACATTGCTGAAATTACATTTTCCAATATAGATATTTCCATGGCGAAAAATGCGATTCCCGGCCGTCCCGCCATGATGACAGGGATCGAGGATATGAATAACCGTGGCTTCTATCTGGGGAATGTGAAAGATATCCGTTTCCAGCATGTGACGATTGAAAATCATGAGGGTCCTGCCTTCTACATTGAAAATGGGGAAGACGTTGAAATCAATCGTTGCCATTCCAGAAATACAGCCCAACCAGAAAAGCTGATAGAACAAGTAACAGTAGAGCCTTCCAGCCAAAATATTTTGAATTAGGAAGGAACTGAAGGGAGGAAGGAACGTGGATAGGCTGCAAGCATTGTTAGGTGATCTCCCGGAAGATCGTCCTGTGACAGCAACTCTGCTGAACCAAGAGGAGCGGGAGAGATATCGACTGGAATGTCTCCTGCTGGACTTGAACGGGATCGAGCCTGTACCCGCTTATGTAGCCACCCCCTTACAGGGGGACGGTCCGTTTCCACTGGTCATTTTCAACCATTCGCATGGGGGCGATTATACGAACGGTCGCAGGGAATTGATCCAGAGCAGCTCTTATTTGCAGCAGCCCTCGTTTGCCACAACCCTGACAGACATGGGGTATTGCGTGTGCTGTATTGACATGTGGGGATTTAATGAGCGCGGGGGGAAAACCGAGAGTGAACTGGTCAAGGAGATGCTCTGGCAGGGGCAGGTGCTGTGGGGCATGATGCTTTACGATAACCGTCGCTTATTGGATTATATGTGCCAGCGTGAGGACATTGAGGCTTCCCGCATCGCAACGATCGGCATGTCAATGGGTGGACTTATGGCCTGGTGGCTGGCAGCCCTGGATGAACGGATACAGGTCACCGTTGATATTTGCGGACAGGTCGATGCCCATACGCTGATCGCCAAAAGAGGTCTGGATCATCACGGCTTCTATTCCTATGTCCC
The DNA here is from genome assembly GCF_000236805.1 of Paenibacillus peoriae KCTC 3763. Lineage (GTDB taxonomy): Bacteria > Bacillota > Bacilli > Paenibacillales > Paenibacillaceae > Paenibacillus > Paenibacillus peoriae. Next base: position 375,300 of record NZ_AGFX01000011.1, read on the forward strand.
CGGCTTGTTAAAGCATTTTACGACCCTGGATATTCAAAAACGGATTGTCCCTCGGCCACGTATGAGCATAACAGGCCAAAATGACCGGATGTGTCCGATTGAAGGGGTCGAGCATTTGGCACAAGGATTGCTGGAAGCTTACCGTGAAGCGGGTCAGCCCGAGCATTGGCAGCCTGTGATTGCGGGTGGCGGACATATGGAGACGCTGGAAATGCGAACGGCGTGGCAATCTTTTTTAGCCGAGCACTTGTAAATTGAATGAAGGGATTGGATAGCCATGCTGGTAGGGAAAGAGTCCTTTTGTGATTTCCACACGATTCAGGAAGCGATTGCAGTATTGGAGCAGTCGCCTTCCAATGAAATGCAGACGCTAACAATTTTATCGGGCACCTATGAGGAAGAAGTGCGGATTTACCGTTCAAATCTACATATCATAGGTGTCGGACAGGTCGACATCCGTATGAATCGGTATGCCAGGGAGCGCGATGAAGCAGGGGAGGAAATCGGAACCTTTGCGACACCCACTTTATTTTTAGGTGGCAGCCATCTGATCTTGGAAAATCTCACAATTTCCAACACGGCAGGACAGGGAGAAGCCATTGGGCAGGCCGTTGCTGTGTATGCTCATTGTGATAAAACTGTGTTTAGAAACTGTACCTTTAAAGGGCATCAGGACACGTTATTTACAGGTCCTCTGCCTCCGGCCCCGAAGGAGCGTTTAAAGTTTGGCGGCATCCCTTTGAGAGAGCATCATGCTCACTATCGCCAGCTCTATCAGCATTGCTACATTGAGGGGACGGTAGACTTTATTTTTGGCGGGGCTACCGCTTATTTTGAGGATTGCGAAATTCGCAGTTTACGCCATCATGAGAACCATACGAGCTACGTCACGGCCGCCTCTACACCCCAAGGGCAAGCGTATGGCTATGTATTCCACCGCTGCTATTTAACCGCAGAGCCGGACATGATCCCGGTATTTTTGGGACGTCCGTGGCGTGAGTATGCCAAGACGGTGTTTGTCGATTGTAAAATGGGCAAACATATTGATCCATGCGGCTGGGACAATTGGGACAATGCAGCAAATGAGAAAACCGTGTGTTATCAGGAATACGGTGTACCCGATGTTGCTTTGCTGCGCAGCCAGCGCGTTCCGTGGGCGGATTGTTTTGAAGCGGGGACAGAGGCGTGGGGTAAAAAGCAGGTTTTTGATGGAGTTGCATTTTGGCAGGAAGGAGAAGTGATGTCTCAATGATGATCCAAAATCCCATATTAAAAGGCTTTAATCCCGATCCGTGTATTATACGCGCCCTGGATACTTACTATATCGCGGTGTCATCGTTTGAATGGTTGCCTGGGGTACGGGTGTATCAGTCCCAAGATTTGGCCCATTGGGAGCATTGTACGGATATTTTGACCGATCAGATTGATTTAAGAGGAAACCCGAAAAATTGCAGCATTTGGGCGCCGCAGTTGAGCTATGCGGATAACCTTTTTTATCTGCTCTATACGGATGTGAAAAGCACCAAGCGTCCGTTCAAGGACGTTCATAATTTTGTGATAACGGCACCTACCATCCAGGGACCGTGGTCAGAAACGGTTTATCTCAACAGCAGTGGATTTGATCCGTCTTTATTTCACGACGAGGATGGACGCAAATGGCTGTTGAATGCGTTGTGGGATTACCGCATGCTGGAAAGCAATAAATCTTCGGGGATTGTCATGCAGGAATATGATAGCAGGCAGCAACGGCTCATTGGCGAGCCTGTTAAAATTTTTGATTGTACTCCTTTGAAGAAAACCGAAGCGCCTCATATCTATAAACACAACGGATATTATTACCTTATTACAGCAGAGGGCGGAACGGGTACGGGTCATGCGGTTACCGTAGCGCGCTCGAAGCAGATAGACGGGCCGTATGAAGTGGACCCGCAGAACCCGATGCTTACGTCGCGCGATCAGCCTCAGTATCCTTTGCAATGTGCAGGGCATGGCAGTCTTGTACAAACGCCGGCTGGCGAATGGTACATGGCGCATTTGTGTACACGTCCTGTGGAAGGGAAATATGCCATTTTAGGGCGGGAAACAGCGTTGCAGCAGGTGTACTGGAATGATGCAGGCTGGCTGCGATTAACCGCTGGGGGCCATACACCTCAACTGGAGGTGCCAGCACCTAAAGGGACGTTCTCTGCCCAGCAAGAGCAAGGTTATATATTTGAAGATTTTTTCGAGGGACCTGCTTTGGATAAAACGTGGAATACACTGCGTATACTGGCAGACGATAGCTGGTGTTCGCTGAGCCAGCGTCCCGGCTATCTTCGAATGCGGGCTGGAGAATCGATACAAAGTCTGTTCCAACATCACGTGCTTGCCATTCGGCAAACGGATCATCATTTCCGGGTAGAAACAGCCCTGGAGTATCAGCCTGGAAGCTATTTGCAAATGGCGGGGCTTTTACTGTATCTCAACGAAGAGGATTATTTGTATGCGTATGTTAGTTATGAAGAGAGTGTGGGAAAAGTGCTGCGCATGATGCGATGTGAAGCCAATTCATTTACGCTAGTTCCGCAAGTGATTAAGCTTCAGGATGATCTTCCTGTACATTTGGCTGTAGAAGTCCAAGCAACCCACGGACAATTTTATTATGGAGTCGGGGACGAACCTGCCTGGAAGCGACTTTTTGAAATGCAGGATATCAGCTTTTTATCCGGTGGATTTACAGGGAACTTTGTAGGCATTGCCGCCCATGATATGCAACAATTTCAAGGCAGCTACGCTGATTTCTCCCATTTCCTGTATCATGGAAAAGATCATCTCTAAAGCTTTTTTGTTAATGCTTATTTATTAAAGTTTATCTATTAAAGCACCTGGTCGGTGCTTTTTTTGTTGCTTCTGAGTTTTTTTACGCTGTATCCCCGCAAAATCTCCAAAAAAACGCTGGTCGCTTTGGTCTCAAATACCGCAGAAGGGGTCAGAAAAGAAAATTTCCGAACAACCGGGAGATTACGGATATTTAATATTTTTAATGTGCCTAAGGTGAGTTCCTTCTGAATGACCCATTGGGACAGAAGCGAAATCCCCAAGCCTGCTTCGACAGATTCCTTGATGATCTGTGTGCTGCCAAAATCCATCATATGAGAAGGGGAAAATTGAAACCGTGCAAACATCCTTTCAACTGCTTCCCGGGTTCCAGAGCCTTCTTCGCGCAGAATCCAGATCTCCTGCTGCAGCTCGCTCAAATCTACTTGAGGTTTGTCAGCCAAATGGTGATTTGGTGGAGCGACGATAACCATTTCATCATCCGCAAATGATTCAATATACAAATGATCATGCTGAAATTCTCCTTCAATAATTCCTACATCCAGTTGATTGCGGATAACCAGTCTTTCAATTTCTTGGGTGTTGCCAATAGTAATGGAGGGCTGAATGAGCGGAAATTGTACTCTCATTTTGCCAATCACATGCGGCAGCACGTACTCGCCATACGTGTAGCTTGCACCGATAGACAGATTCCCTTGTGCCGTATTCATCAGCTCGTCCACCAAATACTGCATGCGGGCGTTCATGCGGATGATCTCTTGGGCATGATGATACACAATTTCACCTGCTTTGGTTAAGCGCACATATTTGTTGCTCCGTTCCAAAAGCCGGGCTCCTACGCTTCGCTCCAGCGTTTGAATATATTGACTTACAGCAGGCTGAGTCATGTGCAATGCTTCAGCAGCTCGTGTGAAGTTTTGTTTGTCCACGACCATAACAAATACGATTAAAGATTGATCCAATGCTCATTCCTCCAAATCGATCATATCTATTTGCTTATTATAATTATAATAATGATTTATTTTTCTTATGGCAAAAAACGGATTAAGCTAGGTACATACAGAATTGGAGGGAGTCACCATGAGCAGTCATATAAAATACACCAAATTATCATCAAACAGAGGGCAATGGATCCAGTGTGTACTAGGCATCGTGCTAACGATGATATTCGCGTTGGCAGGCTACGCTCTGAACGAATTGCCGGGTTTTCATTATGTCGGCCCATTGGCTTGCGCCATGTTTCTTGCTGTCCTGTACCGGCAGTTGCAGGGGTATCCTGAAACTGTACGCCCAGGGGTTGAGTTTTCGGCTAAAAAACTGCTGCGAGGAGCTATTGTGCTTTATGGGCTAAAGCTTAATATGGATGTTGTCATTCATCAGGGCTTGGGTTTGCTTTTGCGTGATGTAGGCATTGTTATATTTTCTATCTTGTTTACGATTGGGCTGGCCAAACGTTTCAAGGCAGATGCTTCGCTGTCGCTTCTTATTGGTATTGGAACGGGAGTTTGTGGTGCAGCAGCCATTGCGGCTGTTTCCCCCTTGTTGAAATCCAAAGACGAGGATACGGCCATTGGAGCTGGATTAATCGCCTTGGTTGGAACGGTATTTGCCATTTTGTGTACAGTGCTTCGTCCCTGGATTCCTTTGACGGATATACAGTACGGAATCTGGTCGGGAAGCAGTCTGCATGAAATTGCACATGTGGCCTTAGCTGCGGCGTCTGGCGGACAGGATGCTCTTGCGATGGGCCTGTTGGCCAAACTGGGGCGTGTCTTTTTACTAATACCGCTCAGCTTTATTTTAATGTACTGGATGAAACGCACGGGGAAGCTCAGTTCAGAAGCAAAAGTAGAGTTCCCTTGGTTCCTCATTGGCTTTATCGCTACAAGTATGTTGGGCAGCTATGTTTTTGGAAAATACATTGCAGTTCCTTCAAGACTGATGAACGAACTTTCCCAAGTTACTACATTTATGCTAACGATGGCCATGGTAGGCATGGGGCTGAATGTAAGCTTTAGGGCTTTGCGGGAGAAAGCGCTGCTTCCCCTACTGGTGCTATCTATCACTTCGATCATGCTTGCAGGTTTAACCTATTTTACGGTGTGAATAAGAGAGAAAATAATCATTCGTATGTGCTGAAAAAAGTCAGTATAAACACCCGAAAGAATTCTGCTTGCTGTATAAGCTGGCAGAATTTTTTTTTCGTTGAATGAGTAAGTCTGAAATATGTGCTAAACTAATCGTAACTTTTCACCTCCTGTTTGCGTCTATCCAAATAAAAGGTTCTGAGGATCATAGATTATAGAATGATAAGCGAAAATTTAGAGAATGGTAGGGTACATATGAAGAATATTCGTTGGTTTGCTTTTTTGTTTTTGTTTCTGCTTGCATTTCCGGGAGAAAGTCACGCTGCATCTTCAAGTGCGCATATACAGTTGGACGGCAAAGATATAGGCGCAGCCAAGGGAGCACAGATTCAGGAAGTAAAAGGTAATGTGCTGGTCCCACTTCGTCTCATTGTGGAGGAATTAGGTTATAAGGTCAACTGGGAGCCCAAAACAAGTACTGTAACGATACAAAATCAAAATAAGAACCAGAATCTCAGTCTTCAGGTGAACAATCCCATCGCCACTGTTAACGGTCATCAAATGGGATTGGCCGTAGCCCCATTGCTGACGGGAGGGACGACTTATGTTCCGCTTCGTTTTGTATCTGAACAGACCGGGATGGGTGTGACCTGGAACAATGAGCTTAAAACTGTGTTCCTGACTACTCCATCTACTTCTAGCGGAAAAAGCGAGTCTTCCCGCAGCAACTCTACCTCTCAGACTGCTACGAATACAGAGGAGAGTACACGTGCGGTCATTGGCCAAATTAGCTTCACTAATCATCAGCTAACCATTGCGGTGAATGGAAAAGTAACTCCCAAAGTAACTACGTTAACTAATGCAGATCGTATTGTCGCAGACATTCCTGATGCCAAACTTTCTGATGATTTTCTATCATTGCAACCATTGGATAAAGGCGGACAAGGAGCTTTTCCAGTCACCGATGATCCGGATGTGTCACAGGTCAGATACTCTATCTTTAGTACAAACCCGGCTTCAGTACGTATTGTGATTGATCTGAATAGCAGCATATCTTATCATGTACGGAATGCGGATGACGGTAAGGTTGTTATAGCATTGGATCAGAAAACAGAGGAGCCGGCACCTGCCGAGCCAGATACACCTATTACACCAACTGAGCCTTCGATTGCTTCTGACGGACATGCACAGGGAATTGATGTTTCCCACCACAATGGCAATATTGATTGGCAGCAGGTGGCGGCGGCAGGCAAGACCTTTGCCTTTATTAAAGCTACGGAAGGGATCAACTATCAAGATAATCAATTTTTGGCGAATGTTCAGGGAGCCAGAGACGCCAACATTTTAGTCGGTGCTTACCACTTTTTAAACGCGACTACTGTAGATGGAGCACGTCAGGAAGCTGCTAATTTTGCCAGAGCTATAGAATCAGCAGGAGGCCGGCTGGATCTGCCGCCTGTGATGGATTATGAGAATAATCCCAAAGGTATTAGTACAGCACAAATTAATGAAGTGGCTCGTGCATTTTTAGATGAAGTGGAGAGGCTTACAGGATGCCAGCCCATGGTATATACAGGCAATGTGTTTGCCTCCAAGTTTGACCCTACATTTTCTATGTATAAACTTTGGGTAGCCAGATACAGCACTACGCAAAAGCCGACGGCAGTTCCAGCCTGGAACAGCTGGTGGGCTTGGCAATACAGCAGCACCGGAAGTGTCCCGGGTATTAATGGCGCAGTGGATTTGAATGAATATAACGGAACGATAGATGAACTGCGTTCTTCGCTGGCGGCAGAGCTTGATTAACAGGATGCATCACAATAAATCCTCGCTTATCCGGATAGGACACGCGAGGATTTGTGTTGTCTGATCGTTTAGTGGGGCATAATCCATACGATTTCGGAGATACGGACAAAGAACTTCTTTCCGTATACATCCAAAACGACATGGTCAGGTTTACAATCCACCACGCATCCCTCAATTCGGCCGCGCGTTGTCTCAAGCACAACATATTTGCCGGTTGCTGATCTCAATGCTTCAACTACACATGGGTCTACAGGGTATACCACCACATGGTGAGGGGTAAGGTGATGGGGAAAAGGTTGATTGGCGCTGTAACTGAACGCTTGATTCGAATTCAATTGCTTCACTCCTTAAGATTAATTATGTTATATCTTATGCTCCTGCCCAGGAAGGGTGCAGGCTAATGCCTATCAACGGAAAGATTCATAACATTGCCAAAAAGCCCGGTCCATAGGGAAACTCAATACATAAGATATGTTGTACCTTGAATTGAAGGAGGCAATGATCCATGAGTGAATGCGAAAGAGGCGGCGGCGGCTATCCTGGAGTTTGGACTTCGACAGGAGCTATCCTGGTACTGTTCATCTTGCTGGTCATCATCACCAAGTCTTTATGGGTTTAAATTGAGTTGAGTAAATTAAACCCCTCATCGGTAGTAATCGGTGAGGGGTTTAACCATTTTAGATAATGGGTTGATTGGCTTGTATGATAAAACACCTCACATAGCAGCGTACAAGCCCTAACACAATGTGCCGGGCTAGACAGCTGTCATATGAGGTGCTTGACATGTGCATACAGGGCATGACACGGATCAAGGATTAAATTAATGCAATTGCAAGCAAGGTGAACAGGCTCAAAGTTAAGATTTGCTGATTAACTCCGTAGTAAGGATAAAAGCCGGATGTCCGTACACAACCTTTTGACTCGGGTTTTAAGTACACATTATTACGATCGACATCCATAATAGTTCCTACATACTGATTTCCGTCCATTGTTAGAACACGTACCTTTCTGTTCATACATCTCATGCAGTTGTAATAAGCGTCCATTCCATCACCCCCTCTTGTACATTCGCATTTTATGAGAATAAGGGTCTAATGGTAACGGCGAATATACAGGAAAGGGGGGATTTAATCCCAACTTAGGGTCTGGCCAGGGTTAAGCCTAGTCCTGATAGGGATTAGAGGAAAAACCGGGGTATCCGCTTGTATATGCGTAGCTTCTTTCAGGGGTGGCTTGATGATATGTTGGAGTATCGGCAAGTCTCACATGTATGCCCGGTTTTCGAGGAGGCTGCTGCTTGCAATCCTTGGGAGGGCCGATGAGGACGGGCTTTTTAATAGGGCTGAGCGCCTCTTGAATTTTATTCTCATTCAGGCAGTACGTATGAGCCAGGATATTACTTGGCGTTAACCGCAAGACGTCGGAGCCAAGAATGAATTCAGGGATGGGGGCATTAAATATCGACAGTAAATGAGTGTTGTCCATCGTTGCAACAAGATAATGCCACCATCCCTGCGGGACGTTAGCGACCTGACCGGGTGTAATCGGGAAATGTCGCAACTCGCTGGTAAACGGATTAATCAGCGATACCGTTACTGCTCCAGTGACGCAGTATACCAATTCTGTAGCATTTTGATGGTAATGGGGTTCTACCACGTTAGCTGTACTGAGACGGATGTCTAGCAACGATACATTTGCCAACGTATTCAGTTGCTGGGTCGAAAGCTCGTTAATCGAGTTTTGGGCATCCTTTTGAAACAAAACATTATTGCTTAAATCATAGGTAAATTGTACGGAGGGAGAGGTGTAATCCACATATGAATCCACGTGCGGTTTCCTGCCTTTCTATTATTCCAAAAATTTGATGACTGTACGCTACCCTATGTATTCGCCTATGCATGTGTGCATGGTCAGGTTTGAAGTTCCCGGCGAGCGGAAGACGAAAAATAGCGAAAAAAGTCACGCATTCAAGTGCAGTCAGAACAGAAATCATTGCTTCTATTACGCGTCAGTACTTTAGAACTGGCGTTGATTGGCTGGTGTAGTCTTAGGACCAGAGCCGGATGATACGTAATTGCGGCTTGTGGTATACTGCAACGGACGTGTGAAAGAAGCTTTGTCCGATTCCATATGTAGCAACGCGTCTTTCCGCAGCTAGGCAATAAGCTATAGCAGAAGAAACATCATCGGATAAACGCCCCTGAGTTGTACAGGCCGGAATGGTTGTACCGGACAGAACATGAAAGAGGAGGTTGTCTGGAATATGAAAAAACTATCTATTCTAATCCTGTCCTGCGCGTGTATGCTGGGTACTGTCTTATCAGTGGCACCGGAGCAAGCACAAGCGCAAGCATCAGCGTTGAAGAAAGGGGTTCAGAGCGTTCGGGTGCTGGAGCTTCAGCAGCAGCTGCATTCGCTCGGTTATTTCAAGGCCGGTTTTACTGGGTACTATGGTTCTCTGACCAGTAAAGCAGTAGCCCGTTTTCAGCGAGACAATGGTCTGACGCCTGACGGCGTAGCGGGAGTAGCTACACGAGCCAAGCTGGATTCCTTCGGCAAGGTGCGCTTAACCGCTTTGGAACAGTTGGCCCGGATCATTTATTCGGAGGCACGCGGAGAATCATTTGAAGGACAGGTGGCTGTTGGCGCTGTCGTATTAAACCGTGTACAGTCCAGTGAATTTCCAAGCTCGATTCCGGACGTTATTTTGCAGCCGGGTCAGTTCACCGCTGTACAGGATGGTCAATACCGCCTCAAGCCAAACCAGACCGCATACCGTGCGGCAAGACAAGCACTGAATGGTGCTGATCCGACGAATGGGTCCTTGTATTATTACAATCCGGCCATTGCCACAGCCGAATGGAGTAAAAGCCGTCCGGCTGTCATTTCGCTTGGCAGACATACGTTTACGAATTAATTCTATGTAAGCTAATAACTTGTTATCCGCCACTGCTCCTGTAGTCAGAAGTAGTGGCTTTTTTTTGTATATTCACAAATTTGTAATCTATTAGTGGTGTTTTTTTAGTTTAATATTAATAAATCTACATATTTTTCCGATATTCTTATAGCCCGATATTCTTATGGGGAAAAATTGAAATCAAAGGAGTATTGCTAAAATGAGTCAACATTCTTACAACATTGAAGTGAATCAAGCTATGAAAACGGTACATATGGCGGTGAATGGAGTTTTTAGCCAAGAGGAGTATGAGAGTTTCGTAAGAGATTATGTAGCCAAAACTTCGAGCATTCAGGCATCCGTGTTTACACTTACGGTAGATTGCACCCAAATGGAACTGCTGGGCCCGGAAGAAGTAGAGAAATTGAAGGGCTCTTTTGTGCGTTATAAAGAAACCGGATTTGCCAAAGTAGTTTTTCACATCAGCCTCCAACAAACAATTATTAAAATGCAGCTCGGTCGTGTAGCACGTGAAGCGGGATTAAACAACGTTGATATTGTTGTAAAATAATGCTCTGAGGTGAGTGCAAGGGGGAACTGCTGGTGAGCCATATTAAGATAAAAGCATTGGGTGTTTATCATCCGTCCCATTCACTGGATAACGAATATTACATTCGCCATTTTGACGAGCAAGGCAAAGATATTCGACGCTTCATGGAGCATATGGGCAGAAAAAATCGTTATATCATTGATAATCCGGATGAGAACGGTCTGACGATGGGAATTGCAGCCGCACAAAAAGCGCTGAAACAAGCCGGCATGACAGGTCGTGATGTGGATATGATCGTGTTCTCCAGCCAAGTTCCTGAGTCGCTGTTCCCGATGAATGCGCTGTTTGTTCACCAAGCGATTGAGGCCAGGCATGACGTAGCTGTGATGGATTCTAATGCAAATTGTGCAGGGATGACAGTCGCTGTCGATCAAGCTAGTCGATCGATGCTGTCCAATCCTGATGTGCGGACAGCGCTTATTATTGGTTCGGATTATAACTCGCTCATTTCCGGTCCCGAGGATGAAATTACTTATGCGAATTATGGAGATGCTGCGTGTGCGGCCATTTTGGAGCGTACAGAAGAGGATACCGGTTTTATAGATTCCATGTACTTTACAGACCCGATCAATATAGATAAAATTTTATATCCGGCTCAGGGATTAGCGGCAACACTTCAAAGGAATGCACCCGGAAAATATATTCAGTGGCTTCCGTTTGATGCCAATATGGCATTGCCCCCAACATATGATCTGCTTGAACGTATTTTAGAGAAGAATGGACTGGCACCTCAGGATGTACGGGCTTATTGCCTATCTCAGTTTTCGTTGGCCAATGTGTTGAAGATCCAGGACCATTTGAAGCTGAAGGACGCCCAAATGATCTATGTGGGTGATCGCTATGGCTACACGGGTACCAGCAGCCCGTTCATTGCCTTGTATGAAGGCATTGAATCCGGCCGTATCCAGCGCGGTGATTATGTGCTGTTCTGGACGATTGGAGCCGGATATCAACTGGTTGCGATGCTGTTTAAATATTAAGAATACGAAAGACCTTGCATCCGCAAGGTCTTTTTTGAGCATTTTGAAAATAGCTTATGATATTTTGATTGTGTTATGTTTGATTGTTTTGTAAAGTTTATACATTGAATTCATGAGGGGGAGCTTATATTGCGGGTATTTAATAGATTGACAGTTGTGGTGAAAAAAACGGTCAACATGTACAACAGGAGATGAAGCGCGTATGAAGATCGAAAATTTATTTTGCGGAGAACGAATTAAACTAGCCGCAGTCAGAGAAGAGGATGCCGAGGTGATGTTCAAATGGGGAGAGGATGCAGAGTATTTGCGAAATGTAGATACGGATTTGGCACTCCCTTACACTTTGAAGCAGATGGAGTCAGAAGGGACTCCGAGCCCTAATGAGGTGTATTTTCGGTTAAGAACATTAGCAGATGATGTCTTGATCGGTTTTGTGGCTATTCATGGGATTGAGTGGAATAATCGAACCGGGCAGCTTGCAATTGGCATAGGTGATATGGAATACCGCGGCAAAGGTTATGGGGCAGAAGCTGTGCGTCTCATTCTTCGTTATGCCTTTTATGAATTAAATTTGAACCGGGTCGGACTGGATGTCATTGAATACAACAATCAGGCCATTCGGACCTACGAAAAGGCAGGTTTTCAGCTCGAGGGAAGGGTTCGTTCCGCTGTTCTGCGTGATGGTAATAGCTATGACCGTATCATGATGGGAATCCTGTATTCTGAATGGAGTGCGGCCGTAAAAGGATGATGTGGCAACACAGTTTGTTCATAAAATATTCCATAAACGCCTTCTAATATGGTAAAAAGAGGTTTATAGTTAGATTGTCACATGCTGAAATGGCTGTTCGTTTTGGTATGAGTCAAAGCTAAGGAGGAATTTACATGACAAACGTTGTAAGGTCCGTTACTTCACCTAAGAAATTTATTTCCGGTCAAAATCTGCTTTCGTCATTAAATGACTACATTAAGGATTATGGCGATAAAGCCTTTGTTATTTGTGATGAGTTTATTCTTGAAAGGGCTCAAAAGGAGGCTGGCGCTTCTATTCAAGCAGCTGGTAACCTGGCGATTTTTGAGAAATTCCAATATGAATGTACGAAAGAAGAAATTGAGCGTAACCGTGAATTGGTGCGTAAGCATGGCTCAAACATCATTATAGGGATTGGCGGCGGTAAAACACTGGATACTGCCAAGGCAACCGCTTATTATGAAAAGCTGCCTGTCGTTATTTTTCCAACAATAGCTTCTACAGATGCTCCTTGTACCGCGCTTGCGGTCATTTATAAGAAGGATGGCTCCTTTGATGAATATCTGTTCCTGCCTACTAACCCAGATGTGGTACTGGCAGATACAGGCATTCTGGCAGCAGCACCTGCGCGTTTCTTTGCCGCTGGAATCGGTGATGCGTTAGCGACTTATTTTGAAGCCCGGGCTTGCTATCAGTCCAACGGGGACAACCTGGTTTTGAACAAGCCCTCCACCACAGGACTGGGACTTGCCCGTCTTTGCTATGAAACGCTGCTGGAAAATGCAGTGAAGGCCAAACATGCCGTGGATCGTAAAGTATATACTCGTGCGGTGGAGGACACGATCGAAGCGACCATTTATTTGAGTGGTGTCGGTGCGGAATCAGGTGGGTTGGCAGCAGCACATGCCATTCATAATGGCATGACGGCTGTTCCTTCGCTCCACAAAGCACAGCATGGCGAGAAGGTTACATTTGGTCTGTTAACTCAGCTGGTGCTGGAAAATGCTCCAAAAAAGGAACTGGAAACTGTAATTAAGCTGGTTAAGGATGTAGGTCTCCCATTGACGCTTCGTGATTTGGGGGTAGAGGAATTTATTGAGGCCGAATGGCGTCAAGTAGCTGAGGCTGCTTGTGCATCCAATGATACGATGGTCAACATGCCATTTCCAGTCAGTCCTGACGATGTGTACAATGCTATCATTGCAACGAATGCGATAGCAGAATCCTATAAATAATAGTTTCCTCTTACGTTACGGAAACAGCTTTACAGAAATGGGCCTGTCATATCACTGACAGGCTCGTTTCGTTTAAGTGCAAAATCATATGAAACGGGTTAAGAGTACCAAGGACTTATATCCTATCTTGTTCTGACCGATATACATGTAACAGGGAAACTAGGATGTTACAGCAGGAGGAGATTTGATGTTGGTACATGGTAAAACACGAAGGGGCAACTTGTACATCCATATGTCCAGCGGTTTTCACAAAATTGGGGATTTTCGGGAAGAATATTCTGTAGTACCGGGGGATCGGCTAATGTCAAGACTGACCAAGCGGATCTACACCATTGTATCCGTGCATCTTGGTGAAGAGGCATATGCCGATATCGATCTGGAAGAAGTAATCAGAAATAGTTAAGGACTTGATTGGATTTTATTATAAAAAAGCTTCAACCTCACTCATAGAGCGAAGTTGAAGCTTTTTTGTCCTTTCAACGGAAGGATTCAAAGAGAAATTCTCGTGTGATAATATTGTTCTGGTTCATAAAATGTCGGATCGCTGCCTGAGAATTGGCTGCAGACAGTTCCTTTCCCCATGTCATGGCATAGGCCCAGTCTGGCTGATTTTGCAACACCTTTGCACTTGGCAAAATATCGCTTTCCCCGATTCCGATAGGCTTGCCCTGCGCAAGCTTTAGCAATTCGGTGTAGTAGGAGGCTTTGTAATCATTGTTGTAGATATCGGCTGCGAGAATATCTACACGATGAATACCTGGAAAGGTTCGATTATAGGGGGTGCTATATGCGTTCGGAGCATTGGGGCTCCATACCCACAACAGGTTATCCAGATGATGGACACGTACAAACCGATCATACATCAAATCCCACAACTTGGCGTAATTTTGCTTGTCACCCCACCAAAACCAGCTGCCGTTCATTTCATGATACGGTCTCCATAAAACAGGCACATCTGCGTCTCGCAAGGTTTTAAGTGACAAAGCAGCCTCGTCCAAATCAGCGATTAGCTGTTTATATTGAAGGGTGCCTGGCGTAATGTAACGATTGAACTCAGCTTGAGTAATTTTAGCTTGTACGTTTTTCCACGTTTTGGGTGTACCCGGTAACGCTTGATGAAAGGTGAAAGCTACGATCCCGCCGTCCTCGCTCCATCGAATAGCGCTGTCCACAACACGCTGCCGCTGTTCTCGTAAGGCAGTACGGGACTGATTGGCCAACCCTCCAAACTCATAGCCGTGCAGCCCTGCGTATTGGCCGCTGATTTGTTGAAGTTTGTTATTTTGTTCGTCTGGTGCCTCCAAGTAATCGTGCTGTCCGGAGATCAGCATACCCGCCGGCACATTGGAAAGGTAAGCAAGCAGCTGCCTTGCTTTAGCTGAGGCCTGAGCATTAACAGGTGGGGCGGCATCAGCGATGATAAACGATTGCTGAGAGCCGCTAAAAAGTAAAACAAGCATGAGCAGTAGCACCCTCTGTAACCAAAAGCGTATTGAGTGAGATTTCATGGCGCTCCTCCTTTGATGCATGTTATGAGACTAATTTTTTCCTTTTTGTTTTCCAAGCTGTATGCATGCACTAATCATGATCACTAGCAGACAAATCATCGTCCAACCATTGAACTCCTGTGAATATATCCAGTTTTTCCACATCATGAAGCCTAAAATCAAAACGAGACGATGGCTGACTGAAATAACAACAGACTCATTAACATTATAGTAGCTAAAAAGATTGGGGACATCGGTATCCTCCCTCGGGTTTACAATCAGAATATGCAGGTATGTAACTGTGATGCGAATTCTTGGATGTAAATCCATCAGCGTTGGGGAAGTAGTCATACTTTGATTATGATCTTGAACAAAGTTGACTAAATTATACCATAACTACCGTCCTGCAATGAAAGGCGTCTAAATACCTACTCTGCTCTGATACGGCATCATACTTTATATTCAGTGAAATATCGACACGTGGTGATACACTTCATAAATATGAAGACATAGTGGGAAGATGCAGTAAAGCAGCAAATGATAATTGCAGGTGCAAAATCAACGCGAAATCAGAGGTAAAGTTTGGTATCATAAAGATGATACTGATTAGGAGGTCTTGTACATGAATGAGGATAACAGACCGTTCTCCAATCCTGTAGATGCTGAAGGAGCCAAAGCAAACTTTGATGTGAATCAGCAAAAGCTTCACTCTGAGGGGGTCCCTGGTTTATGGCGTCAGGTCAGCAACCTGCTTATTCTGGTTGGGGTGATTGCGTTGATTATTATTTTATGTCGGCTGCTCTAATGAATTATTCAAAATCAATCGGATAGATGTGGAAAATGAAGGAGATGAAATGGTGTTAAAGGCAGCATTACTTTTTATTTTGGCTGGCATCGCTGAAATTGGAGGAGGATATTTGATCTGGCAATGGCTGCGTGAAGGGAAGACATGGTATGTCGGACTTTGCGGCGGAGTGATTTTGGCTGTGTATGGGATCATTGCAACCTTTCAGGTTTTCTCCTCCTTTGGTCGCGTATATGCAGCATATGGAGGTGTCTTTATTGTTCTTTCGATTGCATGGGGGTGGTGGATTGATAAAAAGACACCCGATTTATACGATATTATTGGTGGATTGATTTGTTTGGTTGGTATTGCTGTCATACTTATTCCCCGCTCAGGATGATAGGACAAAGAACCCTATTTTTATTTTATAAAACATGACCATTGATCTACAAAACTAAGCTTCATATTCCGAAATAGAACTTAAGGAGGGGGTTCTATGAACTGGAATCAAATGAAGCTTAGACTGAAACTTGGAAAAGCTTTGCCGAAGACTGAAGGTAATTTCTCTGTAGGTATTGTGTGTGGGCTTGTCATTAGCACTATGCTGTGGATTTCGATTATTGGCTGGATTATGCTTATTTTTAAGTAATTTTATAAAATCACTGTTATACGTAAACTCATTTTATATGGATTACTAGGTCTGTTTTCCTATGCTTTATTTTGTAAAATCGTTCCGCAGCTTATCGATTCCACGGCCTACGGCTTCGTCGATCATGTTGGTAGCAGCAGGTGTATCGGTATCGGCGTCAGGAATACGATTAAATCCCGGCTCGCGCTTGTCCAGGGATTGTTTGTGTTCGATTTGATCGTCAGTACGCTTCTTTTCTTCGGAGTTATTTTCTCTCATAGCACATCGCAAGCTCCTTTTTAGGTCAGTATTTTGCAAAATCCTCAGGTATATATTCAGATTCCACACTTTACATAAATGCCAACGCTCTGGGCTAAATGTTGATAAAAATAAAACCGGGAAGGAATTGCATCCCGCCCGGGCACTTCCCAAACAACTAGCGACGCCCAATCAGATCGATCGCTCCCAGAACAACATGAGCCAGTCCGAAACCGAGAATGCCTGTAGCTGCAAGTTTGTACCTACTGCTTAGCAACGCAGCGCCTGAAGCCGATACTACCGTTCCGAGAACAGCTGGAATCATACCTTCACGCATTCGTAACACCCCTTCTGGTAGTTTGGAAAGACGTTTATTAGTGTAATTCAAATGAGCTAAAGTTATTCAAACAGATTATTTTATTAATTTTTTTAAAAAACACTTTACATTGTGATCAAATTGTCGTATTATATGTTGGTGACCAATTGAACGGTATTTACAAAATGAGAACAAAAGTTGAATGCTTCTCTGATACTTGTAAGACAAGTAAGTGTAAAAATAACGTTCCTAAATGCATGCCGGGGTGGCGGAATTGGCAGACGCACAGGACTTAAAATCCTGCGGTAGGTGACTACCGTACCGGTTCGATCCCGGTCCTCGGCATATATTTATTTATCGCGTGAAACCCTTGATACTCAAGGGTTTTTTGCTTTTTTAGAACTTGAGATCATAGCACTCATTTTATAGGGGGCGAGCACTTTTTTCACTTTTGGGGACGGATTGGGGACGAACTTTTAGATCGAAGACGTCAAGGTGAGCTGTTGTTCTACGGCTGAGCTTCTTGGTAACGTGGGCATAGGTATCTGTGGTCACCTGTGAAGTGAAGTGTCGCAGTCGATGTTGAATAGATGGTAAGTCGATAATTGACGATGTGGAAATAGACAAGACCTAGTTTACCAATTTTTCCATTAGCCGAAGCAGCTAATAAGTGCTAATAAGTACTCAGTAAAAAGCAACCCCCTTTAAAGTTGAAGGGGGTTGCGAAGTATGGCTACCGTGTAGCAAGAGGATGAAATGTCTGGAAAGATGGTTGTTGATGAGCTGTTGCATCAATTATCTCAGTCAAAGTGATTGGAACATGGTTGATGAATAGTCTAACCTCTTCATGATAATCATCATGAATTTGTACCTGGCCTATCCACGGAACGACAACAGTTGGGCACATTTCAGGAGGAGAGTTGTATTCAATGAATACTTGTGCTTCCCCTGGATCTACAAAATATTGGATATTACCTCCAGGATATTTATCAACAATTCTCGCGCTGTCACATGATCTTGGCAAATTAGCTGTAACCAAAACAGTAATAGTACCTGCCGTCCTAAATGCAATAAGATTTGTAATTTTCACTATATATTCTCCTTGTTTAGAATTTTATGTTTCGATAATAATATTGGGATCCCTGAGTATAATATTCATGGGAAATATTGATTATTTGACTGCATTGGTGACACCCCGCTGGCTACGCTGGCAGGGTGTTTTTTGCGAATTGCCCTTTAGCCCTGTCAATTTATTTAAGGACACATACTCTATACCGAAACTAAAAAAAAGGAGGAGTTCATGTGAGTGAATGTGGACATGAGCAAAAGGCCGAACATTTTTGTCCTTTCACATCGATGGGTGCAATTTTGGTGCTCTTTATCTTGTTGGTTATTATCACTAAAGCATTTTGGATTTAATTTTGTGAAAAGAACTGCTGCATGATATCTCTTCACTTTACTCAATTTAGGGATGATAAGGATGCTTGAAACGAGTAAACACCCTACCGGTTTTTGCGGTTAGGGTGTTTACTTCAATAATATATATTATCTTCTGTTGTGTCATAAGATTTTTTGAATTTAATTTTTTTCTTTTTTATATATCTTATTATTGCTAAAAAGGACAGGGGAATAGGAACATAGGTTGCATAGATATTAATAAGCTCTGGAGAGATAGGTGTAAAAGAGTTAGCTAAAAGGCCCTTTTTGTTTAGGTACCAACCAAGAAAAGAAAAAAAGAGCTGAAGAAAGAAGTTGCGGAGAAACTGTCGGGGAAGTTTGGAATCGATAGTTGCTATCTTGGCACTGTTTATTTTGTTGGTAATCATCTTGAATCCGATATGAGCCCTTGTTTTGTCTACCAATATGCCCTGTCATAGAACGTATTTATACATATATTAAAATGTACCACAAATAAAGGAGGTTAAAGACATGGGTGCATATGAAGGTGCAGGCACAGGGGCATATGGCGGCGGTATGTGGACTTCTACAGCTGCAATTTTGGTGCTCTTTATCCTGTTGGTTATCATCACTAAAGCATGTTGGGTTTAATTTTGTGAAAAGAAGTGTTGAATAATACCGCTTCACTTGACTCATTATGCCATAATATTAGTTGCAGTTATTGGGATATTTTATTCAAAAAACGAAACACTCGAATAACAAAAAGCCCAGCCAACCTTACATGGTCGGCTGGGGGAATATTTTTAAGCTCTTTTCGTAAAGATTGTTGCTAAAAGATATGAAAGGGAGCATGTCTTTGCCCCGCTGAGAACATTATTAATGTTTTCTCTTTTTGATATTTACGTTGAACAGGTTGGCAGCCAGCGCATTGCCTTGTGCACGCGCAAACGCTTTTTGTTTTGACCAGATCGATATGTTTTTTCTTTTTACATGGTGTTTTCTTCTACTCATGGAAATCACCTCCCTTCATAGGAAATGAAGGTGCGGATGGTCTTATTGGTGCTTTCTGCGTTTGGATATTTTGATGTTCAGTGCATTGGTAGCCAGCGCATTGCCATTTTTTGTTCTGGCATCTGCGGCTTGAAAAATTTTAACGACCAGGAATTTGTTTTTACCGACACGATGTTTGAACGTTTTTACTCTTGTTTTGATCATCTGCATACTCCCTCTGCTAAGGTATACTTTATTTATATGTCAGTGGCGATAGTGATGTATCAGCATGAATCTATTAACAGGAAAAAGAAACTATTACCTAATAGATAGATTTCCATGTCCCATATAAACTATATGAAACTCAACATATCGTCACATTAGAAGGCTGGGATCGTGATCAGCATGAACCATTCATATAAAGTGTTAAAGTCGGATATAGAACTATTTGCAGCTGCATTAAGTCAGGTAAGAGTATATGTAGTGCAGCCGTTGGGAGAGGATTTGATAGATTGTGGATTACGGCGGCGAAGTTGAGAAGATTACTACAGGAGTCAATTAAGATTAACGGAAGCTATTTTATGAGAAAGCAGTTTGAATTTAGAGTAGATGTGACAAAGGACTCCGCTGGTTGGACGACCAAGAGGTGCAGTTAATTGGGCAGGCTCTTAAGAATCCTACAACTCATGAACAGCCGTCACGTTGGTCGTTTTCAATCTATTCGACGATGAAGAATTGCGTGGTGTGGTTTGGTAACGTCTATAAGCACGGGCCGGAGAGAAGTAAAGCTATCTCGTGGGGAAGACGATTATAGCTAGATTAAGCTGGAGGATATTATATCGGTGGGCTGAAAATAATTACCTCACATAATACATAAAATAATCCATTTAACACGATAATTGGATTGCCACATATGGATAGCAAATGTAGTATTAAGGTGTGTTTGTTACCAATTAGACGAAGGGGATATGTGTTATGTGGGAGCCTATTAGGTTCTTGCTTTTTTCAACTGTAGAAACAATGGCTGCTTTCACGCTCATGCTTTCTATTTTTAGGTTAAAAGCTTTAGAGTATGTGTGGCCTGCTTTGTTCATAAGCATTGTTATGAATCTTCAAAGTTACATTTTGAGGGAGGAAATGTCCTTATCCTATTTGGCTCCAGCTATAAGCACGTTGTTGTATGTATTGCTTATAACGACAGTTGTCAGGGTGCCTATACTATGGGCCGCAATTATTTCTATCACAGGGACATTTTTGTACACACTTGTTCAAGCAATAATGATAGGATTGTTTTTTAGGGCTGTCGCTACTGCCGATCTGCAAAATAGTGCTCAAGGGTCGTTGGTGCAAGCCATTACGAGCGCTTGGGTTTTTGTTATATCATTTGTTTTGTTAAAATTAAAAATTGGGTTCACCGCGGATTTTGAGCGTTTACGTATAAAGTGGGAACAGGTATTAGTTATTGTTTTTATAGTAGGATCGCTCATGGCATCAACGTTCATGTTTTATTATAATGACCTGTTTCTGATGATACTATATCTCTCTATGGCAGCTGGTTTATTTTTATATTATGCGCTCAAAAAAGAAAAGGAAGAACTAGAAGATGATTGAGTCTTTGGCTTTGAGAATAGCAACTCATATAAAATCTACAATTCCTGATCACCCGGCTTCCGTAGCTGTGTTAAAGCATTCATTATCTATAGTTCTAAATGTCCTTTTTATTGTCTGTTTGACCCTGAGCGCGGCGTTGATTACAGATAAGGTTAATGAAGTTTCTTTAATGTTAGTTATGTTCGCGATACTCAGACAAATGACAGGTGGTATACATCTAAAAACTGGAATTGGCTGTGTACTCGTCACATCTTTTGCGTGTACTGTACTATCCTTCATTACTCTTAGCTACAATCTTAGTATTTGGGCGACGATATTAAGTATAGTACTCATTTTTATCTATGCGCCATCTAGGATCGAAAAGCAGTCACGTATTCCGAAACGTTATTACCCACTCTTAAAGATTCTTGCCGTAATTCTTGTCGGAACAAATTTAATATTTGCTTCGTCTATACTGGCAATTAGCTTTCTGACTCAAAGCATTACTCTTATTAGGAGGTGAGAATATGAAGAAATATATTTACTCAACAATTGCAACAAGTCTGGCCGCTCTTGCCATGTTTTCTGTAAGTGTAGCTAGCTTAGCATTTGTATACAATCCAGAACCGCCGGAAGAACTGATGAAATAGGGTTCAATGAAGCGCCTCACCGCTACTATGCGGAGAGGCGTTTTTTATTTTGGCAAGATTACGGAGTATAATATCAGGGGACTCGAAGTATATTACAAAGCTTGGTCTTAGAAAATTGTGGTATGTTGAAAGAGGTGTTTTATATTTTCCTATTTTAGAGGTTCAGATCACGTTTAACTGGAGGTTTTTTTTGGATTTAAGTAAATTTATATCAGGAAAAATTTATTTGAATCAATATGTTCATCGTCTGGAGCAAAATGGCTCATCTTTTCATTTACATTATTGGGGAGTCATGCCAAAACATTATGACGTTGTACCACATAAACATTCGTTTTTTGAGATATGTTTTGTAGTTGATGGTGAAGGGTATTATATTGACGGCGATTGTACTTACTCCTTACAAAAAAATATGATGTTCCTTTCAAAACCAGATGTTTTACACCAAATAAAAAGTAAAGATGGATTAGCCCTCCTTTATGTGGCATTTGAATTAATTGAATCAGAATCAAGTGAAGAATGGATAGAAATAATAAGGGAAAGGGAAACTCGGAAATGTTCCAAAGTAGTTGTGCCTGTAAGCGATGACACAGTTTCTACATTGCTTTGGAAATCTCTTCTTCTCCAAACAACAAAGTCCGGACAGGTTTTTTATGAAGAAATGCTAACAAACCTGGCTTACTCTCTTATTCTTTCATTACTACAAATTTTTGTTCCTTATTCACACAATGATCGCCCGAAAAAGTCTGTTGAAATGATTTCTCCACTTCTTCGTCAAGCAAAGTTATACATTTGCGATAATCTAGAAAGTCCTTTAAAACTTCCCGATGTAGCTCGTCAATTTCACATATCGGATCGGTACTTGTCAAGAATATTTGCAGCAGAATTAGGTGTAAGTTACTCAGAGTTTGTTCAAAATGAGAGAATACAGAGAGCTGCCGCATTACTTAAAACAACAGATTTATCCATCAGGGATATTTCAATAAAAACTGGTTTTAAAACAGTTCACTATTTTACTCGTGTTTTTCACACTGTAATGGGTAGCCCACCAAGAGTCTTTCGCTTGCTTTATACAGACTCTAAAACAACTACATATACAGAGTATTGAACTACCCCTACTGAATGTTATGCATTGAAGTGGGGCTTTTTGTTGTTCTAAAAAGGAATGTATACGACAAATCCATGGTTTTCCTAGAAATATCATGTCTTAAAAGTATAAAAACGCGTCTTGATAATCTAAATACAGGTATTGTGTAATATCCTATAATCACAATTGCAAATGAGAAATTTTTATTTATGTTTTACCTGAATGACAACGCTTGCACTAGAGGTTGCGGCGTATTTTTACCATTTTTTCATTATATAAGGAGGTATTGATAATGATGAAAGCTGGATTGGTTACCGATATTTTAGGATTCATGCCGTTGGAAGAAATGCTTGATACGTGTGTAGATCTGAGATTCGAAGCCCTGGAATTAGGGTGTGGTAATTGGTCTAAAGCACCACATATTGATCTAGATGGATTGTTGGAGAAACGGGTATAGCCAACTTACCTGAGCCATCCAGTGTACTTATGCGTAGCGAAGCGAAGCTTTCAACCGAAATTCTAGTAGCTTGGAAAGATCGTTTCATTGATTCTTATGATGTTGAACTGCAAGAATGGATTAATTGTACTGTAAAAGGTGGAGTGAATGGACCATCGGCTTGGGATGGTTATGTTGTAGCAGTGACGGTGGATGCTTGTGTGAAAGCTAAGCATACAGGTCAGATTGTTCCAATTTTTATACCAGAACGTTCATCATTTTATATCAAACAACTTGTATAATAAAAAAAGTTGTCGGCGATCTTTTCCGAAATTGAATCGGCAAGAGGTCGCTAAGTGTGTCACCAACCTATAAAATAAAGGTAAGAAAAATCTTCATCGTTGAATAGGAGATGACAATACATGAAAACCTGTGAACCGCTGATCATTTCATCTGAAAGCGGATACAATCTTCAGGCTGGTGGAAGTGTACCGATTACCCACGCTTGGAGAATGATTGCGCGAGATCATGAGCAAGTGTTTGGCAGAGAACCATTGCAAACAGAAGAAGAGGCCTCGATCATGATCCGTTATGCGGATGAAGAGGATGGATGTCCCCAGTGGCCGGAAGGGTATTGTTTGCGTTTTGTTGCTGATGACGAGAGAACGGTACTTCATATCATTGGCCGTGATGAGCTGGGGATCATTTACGGGTTGCTCCATTATAGTCGCTTCGTACTGGGAGTGGAGCCGTTCTGGTTTTGGGCGGAACTCCCTCCGGCCAGGCGGGATACCATAGTCCTGCCGAGTCAGGATTATGACAGTAAACCGCCCAAGGTTCGCTATCGGGGCTGGTTTGTCAATGATGAGGTATGTCTGATTGGCTGGAAGGATGATTATCCGCCGACGGAGCAGGTATGGGAGCCCGTTTTTGAAGCATTATTACGCTGTGGTGGCAACATGGTGATTCCGGGAACGGATTTACCGCGCACAGGTATCCATCATAAGCTTGCAGCAGACATGGGATTGTGGATTACGCATCATCATGCCGAGCCGCTGGGCGCGGAGATGTTTTTGCGGGCTTTTCCGGGGAAACAGGCCAGCTACAAGGAGCATCCCGAGCTGTTTGAGCAGCTGTGGCAGGAAGCGATCGAACGGCAGAAGGGGGAGAAAATTGTGTGGGTATTGTCTTTTCGTGGACAGGGAGACAAGCCTTTTTGGGAAAATGACCCTTCCTTTAATACGCCGGAGAAACGTGGAAAATTAATATCGTACGTGGTTCGCAAACAGTACAGTATGATCTGCGAATGTGTGGAGCAGCCCGTGTGCAGTATGGCGATGTATGGCGAGATTGCCGAGTTATACAAGCAGGGTCACATTGAAGTCCCCGAAGGGGTCATTAAAATATGGGCGGACAATGGTTACGGCAAAATGGTATCCCGGCGCCATGGCAATCTCAATCTTCGTGTATCGGCATTGCCCGAGGTGGGAGATGGGGGCAAGAACGGAGTATATTATCATGTAACCTTCCACGACCTGCAGGCGTCAAACCATCTTACTCAATTTCCCTCCTCTGCCGAGCTGATTGTTGATGAATTAACGACAGCATTTGCCGTAGGAGCAGACGAGTATCTGTTGGTCAATTCGGGTAATATTTTGCCGCATTTATATACGCTGGATTTGGCAGCGAATTTATGGACGAATGGTAGCATGGATGCTGAAGTGCAGCTTACTGACTTTATTGGGCGGTTGTACAGTCGTCAGCAGCAAGAGATTTCCCAATTGTACCGGGATTATTCCCGTTGTACTATCGTTTATGGCCCGCATAAGGATGATCGGGCAGGGGAGGAATTATATCACCATCCAGCGCGGCAAATTATGGGCTTTTGGCTGCAAGGCAAAGAAGGCTATGATGAACGGCTGTGCTGGGCTGCTGGAGAAAAACCTTTTGCTGAACAGGTACGCTGGTTCAAGGAAAAAGCCAAATCGGCAATCCCGGGCTGGATTGAACTGCAAGAGCGGTGTCTACAAGTGATGAAGCAATTACCTGAGGATGAATGTCGCAGGCTGTATAATCAGCTTTTTGTGCAGATTGAATTGCATCTGAGCGGTTGCCGCGGGCTGTCTAATATCTGTATCGCATACGGGTTATTTCTTGAAGGAGACTATCCACGAGCATTTATACAAGCTTCGCATGCCGTTTGGAGCTACCAGGCGGGGAAAGAAGCGCTCTCGCTCGCAGGAACTGGAAGATGGGAGCATTTCTACCGGGCAGATTGGCTGACCAATCTCGATAACACCATTTCTCATGCGGACACAGTGCGAAGATTTCTGCGGATTCAGGGTGATAGCCCCGATATGTTTCTGTGGTACAAACAATATATCATGCCGGAGACCGAAAAACATATCTATCTGGAGAATACGCATCGCAAGCCGCTATCTGATGATGAATTGGCACGTTGCATGGAGAAGGAACTATATTAAAAGGATCTTAAAATTTGACCTGCAACCTTTCCAGCTTGTACTACGTCATAGAAGTTGTTAATGGCCAAGCGGCCTAATTCAACTACAAGGTGGAACTTAACATGAACATGAGAAAAAGTATGGTCGCAGCCATTACAACCGTAGCGATTTTGTCCTTTTCCGTTGGAGGCCAATTGTCTGCGGCAGGCAGTCAATTCAAGGATTTGGGCAACGTAAGCGGCAAAGAAAAAGTCATATCCCTTAAAGATCGGGGGTTACTCAAAGGGGTCTCTGACACGCAGTTCCTCCCGTCATCTAAAGTGACCGCTGCCCAAGGCATTCAGTTGATCTCCAGCGGACTCCAGCTTAGTTTGGCCGCTATCGATTTTATTAAGGCGCCACAGGCCAGCGAACTGTTCCCCCATGTTAGGGATACTGCATGGTACGCCGAAGCTTTTATCAACGCGCATTATAATGGCGTAGACATTCCAAAAGATATCAATCCTGCCAAAGCTCTGACCAAGGAAGAGTTCACCCACATGCTGATTCAGGGCATGGAAAAAGCAGGCGTTCTTCCCATGATTAAAATCGCACCTGCGAATATGGCTGACGCCAGCGAACTGGAGCCTTCTTATCAAGGCAGCATTCAGCGCTCGCTAGTGTATAAGGTCAATACTTTGGATGCGACTGGAAAGTTTCATCCAAAAAGCGAGATTACACGCGCTGAAGCTGCTGTTATGCTCTATAATGCATTGGAATACTTGAATACTCATACAAATTCGTCACAAATACAGCAATAAAGAGCTTTTCTCTGGGCGGATTTAAGCTTTCAGTCACTTGACATCAATATCGTGAATGCTATAATTAGGAAATCGAATTTAGACCCTGCGGTAGCTGACTATCGTAAGAATACTTTTCTGGTCCTTCGGCAAAACACAAGTAACGAATAAATAAGCTGGCTCCGGATGAGGGGTCAGCTTTATTTGTTTGGATAAAAAAGCTTACAATTTGCGAGATCTACATAGTGAGAGGAGACGGGATTTATGTTTGGGAATGATTGGGATGAAGTACTACGGGAAGAGGTCGAAAAGCCTTACTTTAATGAATTAAGGTACACATTAGCTCGTGAATACAAGATACACAAAGTCTATCCCCCGAAAGAAGATTTGTTTTCAGCACTCAAATTAACGCCATTTCATCTTACCAAAGCGGTTATATTGGGACAGGACCCCTATCATGGAGAGGGACAAGCTCACGGCTTGAGCTTTTCCGTTAGACCCGGTGTGCGCACGCCGCCGTCTCTACAAAATATATACAAAGAGATTCGCGATGATATCGGCACTCCTATTCCGAATCAGGGCTACCTCGTTCCTTGGGCTGAACAGGGCGTGCTGCTGCTGAACAACGTACTGACCGTACGTGAAGGACAACCGCAATCTCATCAGGGAATAGGCTGGGAACGTTTCACGGATGCTGTGATTGAAGCGATTAATGAACGTGAGCAGCCAGTAGTGTTTATTTTATGGGGCAGTCATGCTCAGAAAAAAGCAAGCTTCGTGAATACCAGCAAGCATTTGGTACTGAAATCCGTCCATCCAAGTCCATTGGCGGCTCACCGGGGATTTTTTGGCAGCAAACCCTTTTCGCGTACCAATGCATTTTTGCAGGAGCATGGAATGGAACCGATACGGTGGGAGATTCCTAGCCGCTAGCACTGGAGGTGGGGACATGCGTCAATGGAAGGGACGTCAGGTCATCTTATATCACGGCAACAACGGTCATACCCAGAAGGTGCGCGGGACGCTCGAAAAATGGGATGATACACGCAAGTACGTTATTTTAGGCCCGAAAATGCTGGCTATTCCTTTTGAAAATATTGCGTATATTACCATGCTTCCTCCTGGACGTGAGCGCCGAAACCGCCATCCGGCCAAGCTGAACTCCATTGGCTATGTGATGAGCGTTCCATTACAGTTTGATAATGCCATTTATTTTCAATCGGCAGTCACGGTTTGGAAAGATGACGAGTTGATTGCTTACAATATCAAATTGGCTAGTCATACGGATCATGATGTCGTACTTGAAGATGGACAAACCTTGTCAAAGGAAGGGCATTTGTTCGTGGTGAGGTCGTTGCGCGGAGAACTTTAACTGTTATAATTCACCTTTTTTTTGCTAAAGGGTTCAATTTAGTTAGCTGCTTGCCGATAAAAGGTAATGGGCTTGTTAATAATCCCCTATTTATAAAGATGAAACCAAGGGAGAGAAACGAATGGAACGTATGAAACGTATGAGCAAACGGAGTACCTTCTTACTAGCTTTGCTGATGTTTGTATTTGCAGCATGGCCAGCAGGTTTGATCCGGGCTGAGGAGAGCACGTCTTACACGGTGGAGTGGGACAGCCAAAATCCGACTACAGTCAATCTGGGCGGAAACCCTGCTCAATTAAAAGTGTGGTCTGTGACAGAAAAAGGAAAAGAGGATGTAACCGAAAAAGCTGAATGGATCTCCGGGGACTCTGGTATTTTAAAGGTAGAAAAGGGACTTATCACTCCAGTATCCAAAGGACAGATCAAAGTTACCGCTACATATGAAAATCGGACGGTAGCGACGATCATTACCGTAAAATCGCCTTACAGCAAGCTGCAATTAAATCCGACTGGTCCTTTGAATCTGACTATTGGCGGAGAATCGAAGCAACTGACGGCTCAAGGTGTGCTTAGCGGAGGCGGGACGGAAAATGTGTCTGGTGTAGAATGGACCTCTACGAATTCAACCGTTGCTACCGTAGAAAATGGACTTGTTCGTCCTCTTGCTAAAGGTGTGACTTACATTAAAGCGAGCAAGGATGGACTTAAAGCACAAACAATGGTGTATGTGCGATCTTCCTCCCAGGCGTTGATATTAAGTGAGTCCGGCTCCAAATCGGTCTTTCTGGGCAGCTCCCCAATTCAGGTCAATGCAACCGATGTGAGCCTGACAGGCAGCAAAACCGATGTAACCAACACGGCAGAATGGACTTCGTCTAATCCGCTGGTTGCTACAGTGGAGCAGGGTAAAATCACTCCGATGGACGCAGGGAATGCGACGATTACAGCGTCCTATCACGGTTTGAGCAAGACGCTGAAGATGAATGTGCTGCCGACTGTAGAAAAGCTGGTATCGAGCAAAGCGAGTCTGACTCTCGAAACAGGCAGCAAAACTTCTCTTCCGACGATATCTGCTTATTTGGTCAATGGGGCCAAAAAGGCAGTTCAATCCGATGTGAAATGGAGCTTAAGCAGTGAAAGTGCAGTCAAAATAGCCAATGGTAAACTGGTTGCAGTGAACCCAGGCAGCGCAACATTGACAGCGACAGTAGGTGCGCTCAAGCTGGATATTCCAGTGACTGTGCAATACAAAGTGCTCAAGCTGACCGCTTCTGAAAAGAAATATGTACTGGTTGCAGGACAAGAAGCGAGTCTTCCGACAATCAAGGCCCAAATGGCTGGTGGGGGAACACTTGATGTTACGAATCAGGTAAGCTGGGTAGCTACAACAGCGGCAGTTACAGTAGGCAACGGTAAAGTAAAAGCGGTAAGTGGTGGCAACTCAGGCATCAAGGCCATGTATATGAATAAATACGTGAAGGTGCCTGTCATTGTGGAAGGAGCCATTTCTACATTGACCCCAAGCTTTACAAGTGCTGATATGAATTTGAAAGGGAGCAAGTCCATCAAAGTTATCGGCATATATACAGATGGTAAAAAAGCTACGCTGAGCAGCAAGGTAAAATGGACTACATCTAATGCTTCTGTGGCGAATGTAAAAGGGTCATCTATTAAAGCGGTTGGAATTGGAACAGCAACCATTACAGGCACATACCAAGACAAGTCGTTTAATGTGGAGATTAAGGTAACGCCCAAGCTGCTCAAGTTGGTCTTGAGCAACAAGAACCTGAAGCTCCCTAAAGGCTCCTCACAAGTGCTAAATGTAAATGCAGTTTATGATTCAGGCGCAATGACCAATGTGACAAGCTCAGCGGTGTGGACATCTGCCAAGCCGTCGATTGTACAGGTAACAGGCGGACAGGTGAAGGCAGTGGCGACCGGAAGTTCAAGCATCAAAGTGGTCTATGGTGGTAAAACCGTATCGACATCTGCGAGAGTGCTAAAATAATTTTCGGGCATTGCCATATCGGCTTATAAAAAATAACCCCTGGTCCAACGACCGGGGGTTATTTTTAGCTTACTCTACGCCGTCCTGATAATGGTTTTTCCAGTGCTTATCGCCTCTGTGGGCGAAGTCTTCAACTGTTTTTTCCAAAGTGGCTACCAGTTGGGCTTTAATCTCGGAAATCGTATCACGAAACAGTCTTTCTTCCGTCCCATTGATTTTCTCACCATATAAAGCCTGAGCGGCTACAAATTGACGATGCTGTTCCACAAAATTATCAATCGAGTGCAGTGCATGCTCCACGTATTGCGAGATGCTATGATGCTCGTCAGGCAGTTGCAATTTTAATTCCTGAACTCTATTTACTAATGCCATGATGATCACCTCGTGCGTTTTATTATGTCAATAATTATACATTATTTTCGGAAAACTTTCCTTAAATTTTGATTAAAATGTGACTTTTATTATATCGTGATTGTATTTTTATTGGTGATCGGGCATTATTTTCGGAATTATTGCACACTGCCTTTGTACTGTGATTTTAAAATTTGAAAAATATAATATAAAGATGATGTGAAGCGTGCTGCGACAGCTCTCTTTCTGACATGTTATAATATCGAAAAGCCAGTTGGAAAGGTTGTCAGTATGGTATGAAGCTTTTTAAAGGTTTGTTTTGGGGATTATTGATCAGTTTTCTCCTGTGGTGTGCCTTGTTTGGGCTTGTCCGCTGGATATCGCATTGAGTCGCTTCATGTATCTTATACAATAACTCGTGCGACAGTATCCACGTCCTGAATTGAAATCGTATATACGTTTTCGTCATCGTAGAGCTTGAAATGCTGGTCCTCTTGTTCAGACAGGAGCTTAGGCCAGCCAATAACGGTACTTCCATTGTGTAACCGGATTACAACGGCTTGCTTGTGGCTCACGGCCAGTTTGATCTCATCGTTCATCTGTGCAACCTCCTCTCTGTATTATTTGTCGTCGAAGATTCAACCATTTTTTATAGTCCGCGAGGGGTTAAAAAAAATAAAATCCAGGGATTCCTTGGTTGAAGGTATTCACTGGAATAGCTTGAAGGGAAGAGGGAAATTGAAGAAAAAACTGTTAAGTTTTATAACCGTAGTGCTATTGGCCGCGGGTATGTATTGGTTTAAAGGAGTCGACCTCCTTACGAAAACACCACAAGAAAACCCGTCCTCATCGGTACAGGTTACACTGCATTTTCCGTCAGATCGGTATCCAGAAACGGCGCAGCATATCAAGGAAGCGATTCAGACGGGAAAATCATCGGTATGCACAATTGACCGTGAAGGAGCCGAGCAAAATCGCAAACATTCGCTTGCAAGTGTTCCTACTCGCAAAGGATACGATCGTGACGAATGGCCGATGGCGATGTGTTCAGAAGGCGGTAAAGGTGCAAATGTCAAATACATAGCTCCTAAGGATAATCGTGGGGCAGGATCATGGGTAAGTCACCAATTGGATGAGTATGAGGATGGAACTCGTGTAAAATTTGTCGTGAAATAATAATGCTATGAATTCGTGCTATGAATTCGTGTTATGAATTCGTATAGTTACTTTTTATTTCTCTTAGGATGTTCCTGTTTGGCCCTAATCAGTGCCACAACATTATCTCCCTGTCCCTTAGGCTCCTGTTTGGCTTTAACCAATGCCAAAAAAGCAAAAAAGTCGCCTAATGTAGTGAAGCCAGCACCTAATATCGCCAGATCTTCAGCGGATAGTTGATTTAACCAGTCCATTTGCTTAGCGTCAAACATTTTATCACCGCCAACCGTTGATAATGTATAGTATGTACTGACAGCGGGGAAGGTCAGGGCTCAAGCAAAGCTTTTTAGTATGCCTGTTTTTTGTGCAGAGGATGTGTAGACCACATGTTAAAATTTAATTTTTACACGAAAATCGTCTCTATCGTTATTCTATTGCTGATTCCTATACTAGTTTTGTACGTCTATTCCAATCAGATGACGACAAGAGTGCTGCGTAATGAGCTGAACCAGTCTAATTATAATCAACTGACTTTTTTTCAAAATCAGGTAAACACAAATATTGAAATGATATCCTCCTGGCCGCATTTGCTGATTCATGATCCTGATGTTGCCAGCTTTCAGGCCATTTTTTTAAAGGATAAGACTCTTAATTTAGATGGAATTAATCTTGTCAAACGTATCCAGACCAAGCTGGGACTTCAGGAAAGCTCATCGAATTGGAGAACCGGTCTAGATATCTATTCCCCTTCACTTGGACGTGTTGTGTCAGAAAATGGAGCCGGTTTTTATGATCAGAAAAAACTAAACCAGTTGATTAAAGATGGCTGGCAGGTATCCAAAAAAAGAATGTACGGGAAGGATCAATTTATATTTTCATTGTATACATTATCTCCGTTTTCCTCACTTGGTAATCCTGAAACCGCCAACACGATTATTAAGGTCGAATTTGACAGCAGTAACATTCAGGACATGCTTGACCGTTTTAAAGGTGATGGACGGAAGGAGCCTTTTTATTATAAAAAAGGTGTAGGAGCGATCTATAATCGTACTGCAAATGAAGAGCTGTCCGGCAAGCTGATTACGAAATTGGAGAAAATGGGGCTGCATGAGGTTGATAATCTGACCGTGAAAATTGGAGAAGAGAGCTACTTGGTTCATGCCGTTCTTTCGCAAACGACGGGCTGGTATTTAATTGACTATATGCCTTTGTCCGATATAATGTCTCCAATTTATTCTTCAAATCGATTATTTTATATCACCGTTGTTGGCTTGCTGCTGGTAGGCCTGATTGGTGCTTACCTGCTCCATTCACAGGTACAAGTGCCGATTCTCCAGCTTGTGCGGGCATTTCGGAAATTAAAGGATGGAGACTATGCTGTTCGATTAAGCCCAAGGGGGAGTCACGAGTTTGCTTTCCTGTCCCGTCAATTCAATCTGATGGTCGAACAGATCCAGGAGCTGTTTGAAAAGGTGTATGTTGAGCAGCTGCATGTCAAGGAAGCGCGTCTAAAGCAGCTCCAGTCACAAATCAATCCACACTTTTTTTATAATTGTTTTTCGTTCATTACAAGTATGGCGAAGCTCCGAAATCATGAGGCGGTCGTGGCCATGGCGCATAATTTATCCAGGTATTATCGATATACGACAAGGCAGGAACGGGATTTGGTGCCATTATCAGAGGAAGTCGAGTTTGTTCAATATTATTTGAAAATTCAGCAGATGCGTATGCCGCGGCTAACGTTTACAATTGATGTTTCTCCACAGGCCAATGGTCTGCTGATTCCGCTGCTTGTAGTGCAACCACTAGTGGAAAATGCGGTGCTGCACGGGATAGAGCCTCAAGTGGAGGATGGCCTCATCCATATTAAAACCGAGTGTGTCGGCTCGTATATGCACCTGATTGTGGATGATAATGGACTAGGCTTGAGCCAAGAGGCTATAACAGCCCTGACATCAACGCTTGACAAGCCTGTAGAAGAGAAACATGGCTACGGCTTATGGAATGTACATCAACGTATGCGATTGCATTTTGGAGAAGACGCCGGACTGGACTTCTCGTTGTCACCTTTGGGAGGACTGCGTGCGGTTTTAAAATGGCCGCTGCCAGCAGAAGCAGAGCCGACAAACGGCTTGATTGAACCTTCCCCAAATTCGAATATGGTTAAACTGGAGGGACCTTATGGTTCAAATATTATTGGTAGATGATGAGAGCTATGTAACAGAAAGCCTGGCGGCTACCATTTCATGGGAAACGCTGGGCATTGAGAAGATTCATCAGGCATCCTCCTCCTTAGCAGCAATAGATGTGCTGGAAGCCTATGACATTGACATTCTGGTTACGGATATTCGTATGCCCGGTATGACAGGGCTGGAGCTGATTGTTGAGGCGAATGAGCGATGGCCGCACATTCGATGCTTGCTGCTCACAGGCTATGCCGATTTTGAATATGCCAAAAAGGCGATCCAGCTTAAGGCTTTTGATTATATTTTAAAACCGGTGGATGATGAGGAGTTTATGAAATGTGTATCAGCTGCCATCGATTCGCTAAAGGAAGAATGGGAAGCCTTTGACAAGGTTCATCAATTACAGTACAGCCGCAGGACCGATTTTGGTGTGCTGCGTACTCACCTGATGCATGATTTGGTGCTTGGGCGCCATCTGTCTATACAAATAATAGAGGACAAGCTGTCACAGTACGAAATTATGCTGCGCACAGGACAACATGCCAGTATGCTGCTTATTCAGCTGGGCAAGCATTTTTCTGATATGGATTATCATTCGGTATCTTTAATTGAGTATGCGATTGGAAATATTGCTGAAGAAGTGTTTGCCCCCAATTTTTACGTTTGGCACTGTAAAGCGCCGCATGACTGTCTAATAGTATTAATAGAAGAAAATTGGAATCTGATTTCCGATCGGAGCAAGGACGAGCAGAATCAAATTTTGCGTACGACGATTGACAATTTCCGAAAAAATGTGAGCAACTACTTAAAAGGCGAAATTTACGTTACGGTAACCGGCTGGTTTATGTTCCCACAGGAACTGCCTAAGGTATACCAGTCAGCTATCAGATCCTTATACTGGAACCAGCAGGAGGAAACGGATACACTGTTCTTTATAGAAGAACAGCCAGAACAGCCGCACAATTCAACCAAGCTGCTGGAGGGGCTGTACGTACACCCAACGCTGACCCATCTTCTGGAGTCCAGACAATGGGAGGAAGCTGAAACGAAGATAAACCGTGTATTTGGCAAGATAGAGGAAGCAGGGTATACCCGTGAGCATTTATATGAGCTTTTTATTACGGTAACGAGCGCATTTATGTACACGGCGCATAAGCAAGGACGCTTCATTACGCAGATGGATCAAACGGGCTTTGACCCGCTGCATGCGCAGAAAATGATCCAATCGTTCTCCAATCTTAAGGAATGGATATTTTTGATGATGAACAAGCTGAAGTCGGAATGGTCGGCAAGTGAGCAAAACGCCAAAAGCTATGTGGTCAAGCAGGTTCAGGAGCTCATCACCCAGGATAAAGGTCAGGAGCTGTCTGTTAAGACGATTGCCGATCAGGTTTATCTTCATCCGGTCTATCTGTCCAAAATCTATAAGGCTGAAACCGGAGAAGGTCTGGGAGATTATATCATCCGAATGAGAATGGAGCGGGCTCTGTATTTGCTCAAGTATTCCAACAAAAAAATATATGAAATTACGACCGAACTGGGCTATCAGAATCCCCAATATTTCAGTAAGATGTTCAAAAAGCATTACGGAATGACGCCGCATGAATTTCGAGACCAGTAGAGATGGGACCAGTAAAGACGAAATGAATAAAGACGGAATCAGTAAAGATCAGTTGGGAAAGGTGCAGAAATATTTATTTTGTGACATAGGCTGCGTAGAAAAGCCCTCTTATAATAAAAGAGTAGAAAATGATTTTTTTGAGGGGGAACAATATGCGAGTTCATTCGAAAAAAAAGCTGTTGTCGCTACTCGCCGCAACTATGCTATTAGGAGCTGGCCTTGTGGGCTGCTCGGGCACGGGGAATGGTGGAGATACCAATAGCGCGGCCAAAACTGAAAACGTATACAAAGAAAAATACAATCCGGAAGTCACCATTTCCACAGTATGGGGTGTAGATCCTGCCTTAAAATTTAAAAATGGCGAATCTATCGAAAATAATGTTGCGACCAAATGGGCCAAAGAGAAATTCGGTATTAATATAAAATCACTCTGGTCTGTCACGGATACAAATGGTGCATTCGCCACGAAGCTGCGTTTGGCGATGTCCTCCGGTCAGGAGATGCCGGATGTTGTTGTACTGGGAACGGAAAATGAGCAGTTGGCGCAGGATATGATCGATTCCGGTATGTTTGCGGAAGCGGGTCCGTTGTTCGATAAATACGCTTCGGATTCCTGGAAGCAGGCGATGAATCAGGATACGAACGTATGGAACCAATATAGCCGGGATGGCAAGAAAATGGGTATTCCTGTACTCGATTTTGCTTATAACCACGATTATGTTTTGTGGGTACGACAAGACTGGCTGGACAAGCTGGGCATGAAGGCCCCTCAGACGATGGACGAGCTGGAAAAAGTGATGGATGCTTTTAAAAATAAAAATCCGGATGGATTGTCTCCAGACAAAGTTATACCACTCAGCATCGGTTTCAAAACGTCCATGAACACCTGGATGGGTGACCCGTCCTGGATTTTCGGAGCCTATGGCACACTCCCCCAACAATGGAACAAAGGTGCGAACGGCAGTCTGGAGTATGGCTCTGTGCAGCCTGGTATGAAGCCGGGTCTGCAAAAGCTGAGCGAATGGCTCAAAAAGGGATACATTCCGCGGGAAGCAGCATTGTGGGATGAGAATAAAACGTCAGAGCCTGCAGTCGCAGGAACAGCAGGCATCTTACCAGGTCCATACTGGATGAGCGGCTGGCCGCTTCAGGATACGGTGAAAAATGCGAAGAGCGCCGTATGGAAGCCGATTAAGATTCCAGTGGGGCCTTACAACAAAGCCATGCGCCATGGAACTCAATACACCAATGGTGTCGTACTGATCAACAAACAAATGCAGCATCCTGAAGCTTTTTTCACCTATCAAAATTACTTGTTTGATCACTTTGCAAATGCCAAATCGGAAGGAGATTTGGCGAACGGGATGTTTAAGGGCTACGACTATGAGCTGGATGCGAATGGTAAGCTGTTACCTATCGACAAGATACCAGGCGGTTATGTAAACTCTGTTCGTTATTTGCTGGTTCGTGATGGTGCGCGTATACCTGATGCCCAAATGAAGGCTTTGTTAAGCTTGGCTGACGGCGCGGAAGCGAAGACTCGTCTGGAGAAGGATGTAATGGTTAATTACGGCAAAGATACACCTGCGGCTGCCAAGGTGTTAATGGAACAGAAGGATATTTCCATGAAGGATCAGTTCACAGGACCTACTACGCCAACCATGAAGTCCAAAAAGGACTATCTGGATAAGATTGAAAACCAGACTTTCAATGAAATCATTTATGGCAAACAGCCGATTTCGGCCTTTGATACCTTCGTGCAGACGTGGAAGAGTGCCGGAGGCGAACAAATTACAAAAGAAGTGAATGAATGGTATAAGAGCGTTGAGAAGTAAACACAGTTGAAATGGATAGATGGGCTGTCCCAAACGGGCAGCCTTTTTAATACCAATCACCACATTATATTGGAAATAAATGCGCTACCATTATGCTTGCGAGATAGACTACCATTCACATGGCGAGGCTGAAAAATGATTGCTTTTGTGCCATGTATGTTGGTTTTTTGAGCTGTTTCGTTAGTAGGAACGCTTCTATAATTGAAGTATACCATGAGAGTTACAGGAGGAACTGCAATGAGAAGTCTGCAACGTACGTGGCCATTTCATATCATGCTGCTGCCAGCCATCATTTTTTTAATTGTATTCAGCTACATTCCGATGGGCGGGATCGTGATGGCCTTTCAAAATTACAAGCCTTGGCTGGGTATAACCGGCTCCGAGTGGGTTGGACTGGATAATTTCCGCTTTCTGTTCCAACGGGAGGACAGTCTGCAAGTCGTCTGGAATACGCTGATTATCGCGGTTCTAAAGATGTTTTTCAATCTGCTCGTTCCATTTGTTTTTGCCATTCTGCTGAATGAAATTCGCAAGGTTGGACTTCAGCGATCCATTCAGACACTGGTTTACCTGCCACACTTTCTGTCGTGGGTAATCTTGGGCGGGATTCTGGTTGACCTGCTCGCTACAGATGGCTTTATGAACCGTATTCTTGGCAGTTTTGGAATCCAGCCCATCTTTTTTTTGGGAGACAATAACTGGTTTCGCTTTACGGTAATCGTATCAGATATATGGAAGGAGTTTGGCTATAATACTATCGTTTTTCTCGCCGCATTGGCGGGGATCAATCCTTCGTTGTATGAAGCAGCAGAGATGGATGGGGCAAGCCGCTGGAGACAGACGCTGCATATTACTGTGCCTTCGCTGATTCCGATGGTTGTGGTTGTGGGTACACTTGCACTCGGTAATGTCCTGAATGCTGGCTTCGACCAGATTTTCAACCTTTACAACCCGCTTGTATACCAAAAAGGCGATATTATTGACACGTTCGTCTATCGGACAGCATTAATTAACGGGGAAATGGGCTTTGCTACCGCCATCGGATTGTTTAAATCTGTGATCAGTATGATTCTCATTCTGATTTCCTATCGACTTGCATACAAATGGGCAGGCTACCGCATATTTTGATTCCACAAGGCTGAAAGAGGGAGAGTCATGTATCATAAAACAACGGCATATCGCATCTTCAATGTGTTTAATATTTGTCTGCTTGTGCTTTTATCTATCATGTGTATCGTTCCGCTGATTCATGTATTGGCGGTATCATTTAGTGCCAAATCAGCAGCAGACGCCAATCTGGTTGGACTGTGGCCGGTGCAATTTTCATTAGAAGCCTACAAGAAGACGATGAATAATCCTATTTTTCTGCACTCTATCTGGATTTCTGTTCTCCGGACCGTGCTCGGTACTGGCTTGACGCTGCTGATTACCTTTTTAGCTGCTTATCCACTTTCAAAAGAAGCATCTGTATTCCGCAGCCGCAACGTATATTCATGGCTGTTCGTATTCAGTATGATTTTTAACGGTGGCCTGGTTCCATTTTATATGGTCATTCAAAAGATTCATCTTATGGACAGCTTTTGGGTACTTGTTTTGCCGGGAGCGGTCAATACATTTCTGGTCATCCTCATGCTGAACTTTTTTAGAGGCATACCCAAGGAGATGGAGGAGGCCGCGCTGATTGATGGGGCAGGACATTTTCGGACTTTGTTTAGTATATTTTTACCGATATCGATGCCATCCATTGCGACAATTGCGTTGTTTAGTATGGTGTTTCACTGGAACTCATGGTTTGATGGCCTGCTCTATCTGAGCAATGCCAAGGATTATCCGCTCGCGACCTTCCTGCAAACGGTCATCATTCAGAAGGACATGAGCTCTATGAGTATGAGTCCCAAAGAGATGGAATTGCTTTCACAAACAACGGTGAATGCAGCGCAAATTTTCATTGGTGCAGCGCCTATTCTTATTGTATATCCATTTTTACAAAAGTATTTTGTTAAAGGTATGACGCTCGGTTCTGTCAAGGAGTAAACCCTATTGATCTAAAGGAGATGATTTACAGTGTCGCATCCAAACCTATTCAAATACCCGCCAATTAGTGAGCGAGTTCCGCGTATGCTGCACGGAGCGGATTATAACCCGGAGCAATGGCAGCATGATCCCGAGGTGCTAAAAGAAGATATCCGGCTGATGAAGCTGGCTAAATGTAATGTGATGTCCGTCGGCATATTTTCATGGGTTGCATTGGAACCTGAGGAAGGTGTATTTACGTTTGAATGGCTGGACCGTATTCTGGATTCGTTTGCCGAGAACGGAATTTATGCGTTTTTGGCCACTCCTAGTGGAGCCAGACCGGCCTGGATGTCACAAAAATATCCCGAGGTGCTGCGTGTAGAGGCCAACCGTGTCCGTAACCTGCACGGGTTCCGCCATAACCACTGTTTTACCTCACCAGTATACCGGGAAAAAGTACGCATCATGAATACAAAGCTGGCCGAGCGCTATGCGAATCATCCGGCTGTCATTGGCTGGCATATTTCCAATGAATTTGGTGGAGAATGCCACTGTGATTATTGTCAGGCAGCATTTCGCGCCTGGGTAGAGGATAAATACGGCACGCTGGATAAGCTTAATCACGCATGGTGGACGACCTTTTGGAGTCATACGGTTACGGATTGGAGCCAAATCGAGTCTCCGGCCCCTCACGGTGAAACACAGGTCCATGCTATGAATTTGGACTGGAGACGGTTTGTGACCGATCAGACCGCAGATTTTATCAAACACGAGATTGTGCCGCTCAGGGCAGCGAACCCGACACTTCCGATCACGACCAAT
The DNA here is from genome assembly GCF_000236805.1 of Paenibacillus peoriae KCTC 3763. Taxonomy (GTDB): domain Bacteria; phylum Bacillota; class Bacilli; order Paenibacillales; family Paenibacillaceae; genus Paenibacillus; species Paenibacillus peoriae. Next base: position 414,710 of record NZ_AGFX01000011.1, read on the forward strand.
TTAATGGAATTTTTTGAAGGACTGAATTACTGGAAGTTTGCCGATCTGCTGGATGTTATATCCTGGGACAGTTATCCGACGTGGCATGACCGGGGAGGTGATGAGAGCCGTCAGGCTGCGAAGGTAGCTATGATGCACGATATTATTCGTTCAATCAAAGGAGGCAAGCCTTGGATGCTCATGGAGAGTACGCCGAGTTTGACGAACTGGCAAGACGTCAGCAAGCTGAAGCGACCAGGAATGCATCTGCTATCGTCTTTACAGGCTGTAGCACACGGGTCAGACACCGTTCAATATTTTCAATGGCGGAAAAGTCGCGGTTCGAGTGAAAAGCTGCACGGTGCAGTTGTCGATCATGTCGGACATGAGCACACTCGGGTATTCGGGGATGTGACAGAGGTCGGCAATGTGCTGGAAAAATTGGAGGAGGTGATCGGTACATCTGTGCCTGCTGAGGCCGCAGTTATTTTCGACTGGGAGAATCGCTGGGCAGTCAATGACTCGCAAGGGCCGCGAAATAAAGGTGTAAAATATGAGGAGACAGCCGAAGCGCATTATTTGGCATTGTGGGAGCAGGGTGTGCCTGTAGATGTCATTCATATGGATGCCGATTTCTCCAAATACAAGCTTATAGTAGCTCCGATGCTGTATATGGTGCGCAGCGGTGTGGGTGAGCGAATACAAAAGTTTGTTGAAAGCGGTGGCATTTTTGTAGCAACCTATTGGTCCGGCATTGTGGATGAACATGATTTGTGCTTCCTTGGAGGCTTTCCGGGGCCGCTTCGCAAGACGCTCGGAATATGGTCGGAAGAGATCGACGGGCTGCATGATCACGACCGAAATCGCATTATGCCGGTTGAGGGCAATGAGTTGAATCTGAACGGTGAGTATGAGGCTGTAGAGCTGTGCGATCTTATTCATACGGAAGGTGCAAAGGTACTGGCTGTATACGGTTCAGACTTTTATGCAGGACGTCCAGCATTGACGGTGAACCGTTTGGGACAGGGAAAAGCTTATTACATCGCTTCACGCAACACGGGATCGTTCAACAGTCATTTTTACAGAAGCTTGATTGAGGGTGAAGGAATCAGTAAAGCACTTCATGTCAAGTTGCCGCATGGAGTCAATACAGCGATTCGCACTGATGGAGTTTACGATTATATTTTTATCTTGAATTTTACTCATGAGTCGCAAGAAATTACACTGGATGGACGAATCTATGTGGATATGCTGGAAAATCGTGTGATTGAAGAAGATAAGCTTCGATTGAATAACTATGCTGTCAAGGTTCTCAAGACAGAGCGCAATACACATTAGAAATGGCATAAGGTTAAGGGCTGACTTTATTTGGCGATAAAGGATTTGTAAGAATGGCTAGAGGAGAACGGCGAGTCCAAAATTCAGATAGGAGATGACTTATGAAAACAAGTAACCGAATTATACTATTTGCGGTGTTGATTTTGTTATCCAGTATTTTGTACCCGTTTGGCTCTGCAGGGTTGGGGACGGCTTCAGCCGCCCCTGCTTTTGCCAAAGGAGCCGACATAAGCTGGGTAGCAGGAATGGAAGCACAAGGTATGACCTGGAAGGATAAAAAGGGGGTTCGGCGGGATGTACTGCAAATTTTACGAGACGATTACCAGATCAACTCGGTACGTATCCGTGTATGGGTAAACCCTAACATGAACGATTATGCAAGCGGTTACATGAATGCTGAGAAGGCGGCAGAACTGGCACAGCGAGCTAAAAAATTGGGCATGAGCGTTATGCTGACCCTGCATTATAGCGATTCCTGGGCTGATCCCGGACAGCAGAACAAGCCTTACGCATGGCGCAATTTTAACTTTACACAACTGATGGATGCAGTCTGGTCCCACACGGTCTATGTTATGAATACAATGAAAAGCAAGGGCGTGACCCCAGACTGGGTACAAATCGGCAATGAGACGAACAATGGAATGCTCTGGGATGATGGTAAAGCTTCGGTGAATATGAAAAACTATGCATGGCTCGTTAACACGGGCAATAATGCTGTAAAATCGGTAAGCAGCAGCACCAAGACGATCGTACATTTGGCTAACGGGGATAACGGTTCCACGTTAAACTGGAATATTGGCGGGCTGATTGACAATGGAGCCCAGTTTGACCTTGTTGGGCTGTCTCTGTATCCGTCTCCTTCTGACTGGCAGGGCAAGGTGGACCAGACGATTGCCAATGCCAATAGCCTCATTGCAAAATACGGCAAAGGCATTGTCATCAGTGAAATCGGGATGGATTATAATGAACCTGCAGCTTCCAAGGCATTTATTTCCACGATCAAAACGAAGGTGCGGAACATCGGGGGTGGCAAAGGCGCAGGGGTATTTTATTGGGAGCCGGCTGCAACCCCAGGTTACAATAAAGGCTACAACAAAGGTGCTTGGCAGGCTGACGGAAAGCCAACCTCAGCTTTGGAAGGATTTTTAAACTAAACTAAAACAAATCTGAAACTGATTACGGGAATGTCAAAGAACCTCTAATTCGCATGTTGTGCGGAATAGAGGTTCTTTATTTTTATCTATGACGTATGGATGAAGTTACATCCTTAGGCTTTTCGGTCGACTTTGAAGAATGAAATGAGCTCCTCTAGCTCACGAGACATCGACGACAGCTTGTCGGAGGCATTCACGATGGAAGCCATGGATTGGGCCTGCTCTCCAATCGTATGTTCTATTTCCTTGCTGCTATCTGATGTTTTGCTGATCGTGGAGGATAACTCGTCAGAGGTTGCCGTCATTTCCTGTGTGCTGGCTGAAATCTGTTCCGTTGCACTGGAAACCTCCTGAATTTGTGACGATACTTTATTGGCGGCATTTAAAATCTCTGAGAACATTTCACCTGTCTGTTTGGTAACTTCCAGTCCAATTTGGACCTCCTTCGAGCCGAGGCTGACACCTTCTACGGTTTGCTCAATTTCTTTTTGAATTTCCTCAATCAGCTCGGCGATTTGTCTGGCAGACTCTTGGGACTGTTCAGCCAAATTGCGCACCTCTCCAGCGACTACAGCAAAGCCTTTACCTTCCTCACCTACTCTGGCAGCCTCAATGGAGGCGTTCAGTGCAAGCAGATTGGTTTGGCTGGCAATACCAGTGATAATGTTTACAATGTTACTGATTTCGTTGGAACGGCTTTGCAGTGCATTAATGGAGACAACGGTTTTTTCCATCGAGTTGGAGATTGAGTCCATTTGAGCGGAAACTCTTTGCACGATCTGATTACCTTCAACGGAGCGTTTTTCCATAGAATAAGCTTCATCTGCTACAGAGGAGGAGCTTCCTGCAATCGTCTGAACGACCGTAGACATTTCACTCATAGCCCGTGAGCTTTCCATTGCAGCTTTGTCTTGTGCTTCAATTCCTTGGGCAATTTCTTTCATATTGCTGTTAATGACATTCGTGTTTGTACTGTTTTGCTCGCTGATACTTAGCAATTCCTGAGCCGACTCCGTAACTTCTTGCGTCGTATCCTGTACTTTTACCATGGTATCGTTAATACGTTTGATCATGGTATTAAACTTTTGATTGATGATGCCAAGGTCGTCCAGACCTGTCTTGATTTTTACATCCAGATTTCCCTCGCTAACTTCCTCAATGCCCTTCATCAGGGAGCGAATCGGGGAGAGAGTGCGTTTGACCAGCCAATATTGAATCGTCAAGAAGATAGCAAGGAACAGAATGAGTAGGGAAACACCATATACAAGCAGCTTATGAAGTCCGGCTGGTACAGAGCTTGCGTCTACGTCAAAGTAAAGCGCACTTGTGATTTTGCCACTTTCATCTGTAAGCGGGTAAGCAATGGTTGTCCATGTACCAAATTCATCAGTGTAGAAGCTGCTTAACGCCGCTTCTTTGGATTCAAGCATGTCATTTACAGCTTCTACATTTGCGTCAGAGAGCGTATACATATCGCCTATATTCAGCTTTGACTCTTGGAAGGATTGAACTAAGTTGGTCGGAATGCCAATAATGGAGGTTTGGTTTCCTTCTTTTAATTCTGTGCCGAATATGTAAGCTTGGGCAACATTAGGATACAAGGTATGAATAGAATCGAGAAATTGGCGTAAATCCTGTTGAGCAGAACCGTTATAATCTTTTTCGCTTAACGCTTGTTGCATTTTTGTTTTGTCAACATCATTTGCCCATTTTTTGGTCAGTACTTTAACCTGGTCTTGCAACTGGGTGGTCAAAATATTCTTTTGAAGAATATAGCTGGATGTGATGAGAATAGCACCTATTAATACAATGTTGACAAACGAAATTAATAGATTTTTACCAAAAAAGGACATAGTGCTCCACTTCAAGTTTTTCACGTGTCTCTTCTCCTTTGAATTAGAAATTTTAGTTTAAGTGCGACTTACGACTTACGACCTATTACTTATATATTTCGTCAATTACCTTTCAAAATGTTAGGTATTTATTAAAATTGGAGAATATCGGATGTTTATTCGTAAAACTTATGGCAAAAAACGACAAAACTTTTTGCTTGATTAAAGTGGAGAAATGAGGATAAGAGTAAACAGCCTGCCCAATAATGGCCGTGATGTCGCCTCCAATGAAGGGGAAGACCCGGTTATTTTTGCGGGGAAGAGACATATACCTATAGGAATGAAGCACTATAGTCTGAAGGGGGGATGCGCTTGCGTTCTCATATGATTTTCCATTGGAGCCGGTTGGATTGGAGTTTTCCGAACCTCAGGATGAAGGAGAACTTTGAAGCCCACCAGTATTGGAAAAATGCGATCCTCGTCGGCGTCAAAGTCGATCGGCAAGGACACTATTACGTCTGCGTTCCCCGTCTCGCCCCGGGCATTCCCGCCACGATGAATAGAATTGTTATCCAGGACGGAACCCCCCTCCTGCAGGCTTTTCCCAGTTGGGAGTGGAATGAGGCCGGGAATGTGCGGGCGATGAGGTCTATTCAGGGATATGAAATCGATGAGCTCAACCGGATCTGGCTGCTGGATCAAGGAAAAATCGCTTACGCCCCCTCGCCTGAAGGCTCGCAGAAGCTGCTTGTCTGGGATTTGAATACGCGCCGCATGATCGATGTCATCCCGCTTCCCGATGAGATCGCTTCGTATCGGACCTCTTTTTTGAACGATTTGGTCGTCGACAATAAGAACGGCTTCGTCTATATTACCGATTCCGGCAACGGCTGGCCGGATCACCCGGTGGCTGGCGGCATCATCGTGTACAACATGCGGACGCGATTGCTCAGACGGGTGCTGGACCGGCAATTCAGCACACAGGATCTTCCCGGTTTTCAGTTTGCCATTGACAATAAGCCGGTGCTGAACCGCATCGGCGTGGATGGCATCGCCTTGTCCGCCGACCGTTCCACCTTGTACTATTGCCCGCTGACCGGACGCAATCTTTATGCCATCGATACCTCCGTCTTGATGGATTTTCAGGCTCCGCCCGAAAAAATCCAGCGGGCCGTACAGGCGATAGGGAGTAAAAGAACCACGACGGATGGGATGCATGCCGATGCTCAAGGAAATGTTTTTTACACGATGCTGGAGGGGAAGGGCGTTGGGATGTACAGCCCCTACAGCGAAACATTCCACGATCTCGTGTCGGACGACCGGATGGTGTGGGTGGACGGGGTCGCTTTCGATCAGCAGGGCTCCATCCTGTTCAGCAGCAATCGGCTGCATGAAATCACGGGCGGGTACGACATCGATTGGACTTATCCGTATAATTTTGTGATTTGGAAAGCTTTTGCGGGTCAAGGAGTCAAGTCGTATTTGTATGCCTAGTAGATAGCCCCTAAAATAACGCTAGCGTAGAGATTAGCTGGAAAAAGTCCTGGTAATTTTAAATATATTGTAGAATGGGGTGATATGCTCCCCTTACGGTAGACAGGTTAAAAAAAATAAACCTGTTGCTGTGAGGGGAGCATTTTCATGTCTCGAACAAAATTCAGTGTATTCGGAAAACTTGCGATTATCCAGGAGATTGAGTATGGTCAGATTGGGCTCAAGGATGCGACAAGGCTTATTTAAGCGCTGTTTGTCAGAAGAAAATAAAGGATTAGACTGACGATGTTTCATTAAGCTAAACGGGCAGAATAATGAAATATTCAATATTGTGTTATAATAAATCAATTTGGAAAACGGAGGGGCTTTTATGACAATAGGATCACAAAACGATATTGATGGTCTGAAGGAAATTGGCAAAATCGTTGCATTGACGATTAGTGAAATGAAACGTCACACACGTGCAGGAATTACGACAAAGGAATTGGATGATATTGGAGGGCAGTTTTTGAAAAGGCATGGGGCTGTGCCGGCACCTAAGTCAACTTACAATTTCCCTGGCAATACATGTATTAGTATTAACCACGACGTTGCCCACGGAATACCGGGAAATCGAATCATTCAACCGGGCGATTTAGTAAACATCGATGTTTCTGCAGAATTGGGGGGCTATTATGCGGATGCGGGACATTCTTTTCCGATACCTCCATACGAGCCATCATTAATGCGTCTGTGTCAATACACACACAATACAATGATGAAAGTAATCTCTTCACTTAAGCATGGAGTAAAATTGAACGAAATCGGAAGGATTATTGAAATCGAGGCTAAAAAAGGCGGCTATAATGTAGTTAAGAATCTGTGTAGCCACGGTATTGGAAAATCTCTGCACGAGGCCCCAAAAGAGATTCTACCCGTTTATAACAAGCACGATAGACGGGTATTGAAAGAGGGTTTGGTCATTACAATTGAGCCCTTTTTATCTACAGGTGCAGGGTATGTCGTTGAGCAAATGGATGGATGGACTTTATGTGTACCCGACAATAGCTTTGTGGCACAACATGAGCACACCATTATCATTACAAAGAATCAGCCAATTATCGTCACTGCAGTATAGAGCATCAGAATGAATCCGTGCTAACGGAGCACGTAAGTTCAATAAAACAGCGACAGTCTAGGACTTTTTTTTCTCGTCCTTGGCTGTCGCTGTTTCAATGTCTAGGCTCAGCTGTTCGCTATTTCTTAAACCAAGACTGCTTCCTGACCATATTGTCTGATAGGTTTATAATTGCAATCCCACATCGCATCCCGAACCGCTTGTGCGATATCATCCGGCTGATGGCGTGCTACTCCATCCTGAACTGCAGCTTTAGCTACAGCTATGGCTACAGCTTCAGATACTTCTCGCAGTTCGCTGATTTTGGGAAGCAGGGCAGCTCCAGGCTGTGACAAATCAACCATTTCAGCTACTGCATGGGCAGCAGCGGCAAACATGTTGTCTGTAATCATTTTCGATTTCACCACGATTGCGCCAAGACCAAGACCCGGGAATACGAAAGCATTGTTGGATTGTCCGATTTCAAACTTGATATGGTTGTAGATGACCGGCTCAAAAGGACTTCCTGTGGCAATAAGTGCTTTTCCTTCCGTCCAGCGGATCAAGTCTTGCGGGGTTGCTTCAGCCAGCGGAGTCGGATTGGACATAGGCATAATAATGGGACGTTCCGTATGCTTGGCCATTTCTTTCACAATTTCTTCGCTAAATGCCCCGGCAACACCGGATGTTCCGATCATAATCGTCGGTTTCACACGGCGAATGACTTCCAGCAGAGGGATTTTGCCATCTTCAGCATGTTCCCAGTCGCGGCATTCTGCGGCATCTCGTACATAAGGAACCTGGAATGGGAAAAGTCCTTCCGTTTCATTGGTGAGCAGGCCGCGGTAATCATAAGCCCAGAAGTTGCGTTTGGCTTCGGTTTCCGACAGTCCTTCCAGCATCATGGCTGCACTGATTTGGTCTGCATTACCGATACCGGCAGCTCCCGGCCCAAAGACTAAAACTCGATGCTTGCTCAGCGGGATTCCAGACAATTGAACACCGGACATCACACCTGCCAGTGTAACCGCGCCAGTACCTTGAATATCATCATTGAATGTCAAAATACTGCTTCCATATTTGTTGATAATATTGCGCGCATTAACATTGCCCAAATCTTCCCAGTGCAACAAAGCATTCGGGAAATAAGAAAGCGCAGTTTGAACGTAGGTATCAATAAATTGGTCATATTGCTCTCCGCGAACACGTTTATGACGGTTCCCCATATATAGAGGATCTTCCAGCAGCTTCTCGTTGTTGGTACCTGCATCAAGCACGACTGCCAGTACCCGGCTAGGGTCGATTCCCGCAGCAGCTGTATAAACAGCAAGCTTACCGATGGAGATGTTAATTCCTCCGACTCCCCAGTCACCGATACCCAAAATACTTTCGGAATCTGTGGCTACGATCAGATCGATGTCACCCGGCTCCAGGTTCAAATTTTTAAAAGCATCATTAATTCCTGCGAGATTATCAATAGATAAATACATACCGCCGGGCTTGTGATATTCATGGCTGTATTCCTGTATAGCCTGACCAACCGTTGGCGTATAAACAATTGGAAGCATTTCGCTTAGATGCTCAGAGAGCAAACGATAGTACAGGACGGTATTTCGATTAAACAGATCATTTAAAGCGACGTTTTTGCGTAAATTATCCGGTTGGCTCTGGAATTGCTCATATACCCGTTGAACCTGCTCCTCAATGGTTAATATGGTAGGAGGGAGCAGACCGTCAAGTCCGAGCTGCTGTCGTTCTTCGAGCGTAAAAGCCACTCCCTTATTCAGCAGTGGGTTGGCAAGCAGATCTTTCCCGGTTAATCTGGTTTCGATAGATCCATCTGCAGTAAGATGAAAAGCACGCATTCTGATTCCTTCTTTCTAAAAAATTACATTTCGTAAAACCTTGAACATCGCGTGAACAAGTATACGCTTTATTTTAGACCAAGTGAACAAGTATGTTGTGTGAAAAATGGTTATATAAGTGTTTTCATATGAAAAATTATGAAAATATAAGCGTTTTCCTTTGATTTTCAAATGGAAAAATAGCCTTAACCTCAATTTTATATCATTGAAGTTAAAGCTTATGGATTGAACTAAAAAAGATAGCTTTAATGGATATCAACCTTTAATTCCCCGATACGGCGGGCGGCTTCATCAGTAACTGGAGCAGGAGGGCACATCCAGCTGTTGCGCCATTTCAGCTGCATTACGATGACGAGAGTCAGGGCGCAGAAGGTGATCAGGCTCAGACAGATGAAGCCCGGCATATAGGAACCCGTTAATTTGTACAGATTACCTAGAATAAGCGGCAGAAAATATCCGCCTATGCCACCCGCAGCGCCAATAATGCCGGTCATGAGACCCATTTCGTTTCCGAATCGCTGCGGTACGAGCTGGAATACCGAGCCGTTGCCAGCGCCAAGGCACATCATGCCTACAAAAAGCAGCACTACAACCAGAGCAAGCGGCGGTAGAAATGCAATGCCCGCAAGCATGATCCCGGCTCCAGCATACAAATACATTAGCATGCGTGAACCCCCGATCCGGTCAGACAAAAAGCCGCCCACAGGACGAAAGAAGCTTCCGGCAATCACACAAACGGTTGCAAAATCGGCAGCATGTACAGCAGAGAGCCCATATTGGGTATTAAAGAAAATGGTCAAATAATTAGAAAGCCCCACAAATCCACCGAACGTCACACAGTAAAAAGCGCAGAATACCCATGCATCTCCCTGTTTAAGCACTGAAGCGTATTGAGACAGACGTTTGGGTGCCGGTCGGTGAGGGCTGTTGCGGGCAAAAATACTGAATAAAATGAAGACGATGAAGATTGGAATGATGGCCAATCCGAAAACGACCTCCCAACTGCCAAAATACTGTGCGAGTCGGTTGGCAAACAAGGTCGCGAGAACGGTACCGCTATTGCCAGCACCGGCAATTCCCATAGCCAGGCCTTGATGCTCTTTCGGATACCATTGACTGGCTAATGGTAGCGCAGCTGCAAATGAGGCTCCGGCTACACCCAGCAGCAGGGCGACCATGTACAGCTGATCTAGCGAATCAACCCACAACCAGCCGAGCAGGAGAGGAATGAATGTCACAAGCATACCGATCTGCCCGGTTCGCTTTGGACCGATATAATCTGACATGAAGCCAAGCACGAGCCGCAGCAGGGAACCGCCTAGTACCGGAAGAGCGACAAGGTTGGCTTTTTGTAAAGGGTCCATGGGGTAGTCATTAGCAATGACGACGGACAGGGGCCCGATCATCCCCCATATCATAAAGCTGATATCAAAATACAGGAAGGCGCCCAATAGCGTGGGCTTGTGTCCGCTTTGCCAGAAACTTTTTGTGTTCATTCTCCATCTCTCCTGTTCCTATTTTGTTCTTGGTCGATAAAATGCAATGTTGAACATGAAAAGCCGCAAATCTCCCCTGTATGGTGCCTGGGGATGATTTGCGGCTTCATTGCCGTAGTTGACACACCTCATTGTGCGTCAATCAGGTATGATCACGTTCGAGTGATTTTAATCCAGATTATAAAAAATGGTTCGATTAATGTCAATATACATAACATAAAAAGCGAAAATAAATAAAGTAAAGACAAATATACAGGGTATATGTATTGAATATTGACATAATGCTCACAATTCATTAATCTTAGGTACATATCGGCACAACGGTGTGTCGGCATTTGCGGCAACGGCGCCCTTTTCCTTTGAATGGAGAAGGGCTTTTTCTGTCTTATTTTATGTGGAGAATGGGGCTGGTTCGTTATGATGAAAAAACTGGTCATCGTCGGCAACGGTATGGCAGGTATCAAATGTGTTGAGGAAATACTCGATCTGGAGCCGGATCAGTTTCAAATCACAATATTTGGTGCAGAACCCCGTCCTGGGTACAACCGAATACTCCTGTCCAAAATGCTGCAGGATGAAAGTTCATTCGAACATATCGTTACTCATAACTGGGCGTGGTATGAAGAGAATGGAGTAAGGCTGTACGCCGGCGAACGTGTCTGTGACATTGATATTGCAGCCCGTACGGTGGAAACGGAATCGGGCATTAAAGAACCCTATGACATGCTCATACTGGCAACTGGCTCGTTGCCCTTCATACCTTCCATTCCCGGAGCCCGGAAACAGGGAGTCATCGCTTTTCGAGATGTGAGTGATTGTGAAACCATGGCCGAATATGCCAAAACGTACGAGAAGGCCGCGGTCATTGGAGGGGGACTGTTGGGTCTTGAGGCCGCGCAAGGTTTGCTGAATCTTGGAATGGAAGTCGAGGTTGTCCATAATGCACAGTATCTTATGAATCGTCAGCTTGACCGGGCAGCGGCTGATCTTCTGCAAAGAGAACTGGAGCAACAGGGGATGCGGTTTCATTTGGCCAAGAAAACGGTCAACATTATGGGGCGGAACAGGGCGCAGGGACTGATGTTTTCGGACGGGAACAGGCTGAAGACGGATTTGGTTGTGTTGGCGGTTGGTATCCGGCCGAATACCGAATTAGTACAGGGGAGCGGTCTGAAAGTCAACCATGCTATTGTCGTGGATGATTATATGCGTACAAGTATTCCCGGTATATACGCAGTTGGTGAATGCGCTGAGCACCGTGGGATTTCATATGGGCTGGTGGCGCCATTGTATGAGCAGTGTAAAGTATTGGCAAAAGTCATTTGTGGCCGTGATACGGCCCCCTATGAGGGGTCAGTTCCGTATGCGCAGCTCAAGGTTGCGGGGATTCAGGTGTTTTCCGCAGGAGACATACGTGAAGAGGGAAACGAGACGGCAATGATGGAATATGACGGTATACGGGGAAGTTACAAAAAAGTGATGATGCGTAATAGCATGGTCACTGGCGCAATTTTGTTTGGAGATACGGCGGAAAGTACCTCGCTGCTCGGAATGGTACGACGAGGTGCGCCTGTTGCAGAGCTTGCTACACAAGATAAAGGTAAAGGAGTAAGCAGAGCGGAGGAAGAGGCTGCCAAGCTACCGGATGAGGAGACGGTATGCGCGTGCAACGGCGTGAGCAAGGGGACTATTTTACGAGCGATCACTATAGATAAGCTAAAAACCGTGGAAGAGGTGAAGAGTCGGACCAAGGCATCCGCTTCCTGTGGGGGGTGTCGGCCGCTGGTGGCGGCACTGCTCAAAATTGGCCCTTCCCTATCGGCAATTTCAGGAGCTGTAGCTGCTCCGGCTGTCCAGGAAGCTGTTCCTGTGTGCGGATGTACGCACTACGAACATGATTCGCTCAAGACAGCCATGATGACCGCACAATGTCGGACTCCAGTGGAAGTCGTGTCCCGTCTCGGTTGGACGAGACAACAGGGGTGTGAATTATGCCGTCCGGCTGTACTTTATTACCTGGAATCCCTTGGGTTGCGGGACAGGTCTGCATCAGACCAATGGGTTGGAGATGTTGCGGTCCAGGCTGCCGTACAGCACAGCGGAGAATCAGCGTCTACGAGTCTGCGTTTTGTGGGTTTTATGGATCTGAATGGCGAGAGTCAGTTGTTTTCCGATCCCATTCAGATAGGCGGTGAGGCTTTTGCAGAAGTAGCCTGGCTGAAAGAACGACTGACGGCTGTCTGGGGGAGACGCGCATTGCCGGCGCCGATTGCAGTTGCAGTTTGCCCAGGCCCGGAATATCCCGGAGGTGTGCTTGTCCACGACATTGGACTATCCCGATCGCCGGCAGGGTGGGAGGTCTATGCTGGTGGTCATGCGGAGCATCCGGTTCGCCAGGGACGGCTGGTTGGTGTGGAGGAGAACATGGAAGAAGCGGTCTTGATGGCTGCGGCTTGCTTGCAAATGTATCGATATAACGCACGGTATGGGGAGAAAATGTGGGAATGGATTGAAAGGACTGACATTTTGGTACTGCGGGAGAGCGTGCTCGACGCAATTCTCCGAAGTGAATTGGCGGGCAGTTTGTGCGTCGCTAAAGCTGAGAGGGTAACTGGTTAAGCAGGAATGGTGGCGATCCATTTGTACGTGTGCAGACAATAAAGTTGTGAAGAATGGAGAGGGGGAGACTTTATGTGTCAGTCAGGAGAAAGCAAATTGGAAGCGGCGTTACACGTACCGGCAGTGATGGATACCCAGTGCCCGTTTTGTAGCGTGCAATGCAAGATGACCGTTAGCACAGATATAGAGTCACTTGCAGGTATCACCCGTACAGTGTACAGGGCGGAAGGAAAGCCTAACGCAGCCTCGCAGGGCAGAATGTGCGTCAAGGGAATGAATGCATATCAGCATACAATCCATGCAGAAAGGCTGCTGCGGCCCCTTATGCGTAAAGCAGGCAAGCTTATGCCGGTTACATGGGAGGAGGCGCTGGATGCTATCGCCACAAGTCTCGCTTCAACGCTGTCCACACAGGGTCCAGATACAATCGGCATATACGGGGGTGGTTCGCTATCCAATGAAACGGCTTATTTACTTGGTAAATTTGCCAGAGTGGCTGTAGGTACGCGCTATATCGATTACAACGGACGCTTCTGTATGTCGGCCGCTGCATCTGCTGGCAGCAAGGTGTTTGGTATTGACCGTGGACTGACCTGCAGGTTGGCAGATATTCCGTTAGCACAGTGTATTGTGCTCGCAGGTGCAAATATTGCTGAATGCCAGCCGACACTCATGCCTTATTTTCACCAGGCTAAGGAGAACGGAGCGTATATCATCGTCATTGATCCTCGCGCTACTCCAACGGCGGCAAATGCCGACCTGCATGTACAAATCAGACCGGGTACAGATGCGACGCTGGCCAACGCCATGCTAAAGGTCATCGTGGACGAGGGATTAGTAAATGAAGAGTTTGTCCGAAAGCGGACCCGTGGGTATGAGCAACTGCTGACTCATTTGAACGGTGTAGATCTGGACGAATCAGCTGCGCTGTGCGGAATTGAGCCGGAGGTGATCCGACAGGCCGCGCGCACTTTTGGTGGTGTAAAGACAGGGATTATTTTTACTGCCAGAGGGGTCGAGCAGCATACAGATGGACATATGGCAGTACGTGCTTTTCTTAATCTGGTGCTGGCCACCGGCAAGATTGGCAGAGAAGGCTGTGGTTATGGGGCCATCACAGGTCAGGGTAACGGACAAGGGGGACGGGAGCATGGCCAGAAGGCGGATCAGCTCCCAGGCTACAGATCGATTGAGAACGAAGTGGATCGGGCCTACGTGGCGTCTGTGTGGGGAGTTGAGCCGGACAGTTTGCCGGGAAAAGGAGTATCGGCCTATGAAATGATGGAGCTTGTTCATCAGAGAGAAATCGAGACGCTGTTCGTAATGGGCTCTAATCCTGTTGTATCCAGTCCGAATGCCCGACTGGTGGAGGAAGGGTTGAAAAAACTCAAGCTGTTGGTGGTGGCGGATATGTTCCTTACTGAAACGGCGCGGATGGCTGACATTGTTTTGCCTGTAACCTCTTATCTGGAGAATACCGGGACGATGACCAATCTGGAGGGGCGCGTTCTGTTGCGGGAAGCGGCGCGGCCTGCTCCGGGCGAGGCTAGAGATGACTGGCGTATTTTATGTCAAATAGCTGCGAGGCTGGATAGGGGAAGCTACTTCTTGTATAAGGATGCTGAGCATATTTTTGAAGAACTGCGACTTGCCAGTCGAGGCGGCTCTGCTGATTATTACGGAATCACATATGACAGGCTGCGTCGTGAGGAAGGTGTATATTGGCCATGCCCGTCACCGGACGAAGCGGGTGTGGATATGATGTTTCGGGAGAGCTTTGCCCTCTCTGATCAAAAGGCCGTTTTTACGGTGGTTGAAAGTTGTGGAGCTGGAGAGCAGACGTCTGAGGAATACCCGCTTATTCTGACAAACGGCCGCGTGCTGGCACACTATTTGACAGGTGTACAAACGCGCAGAAGTCCGTCGCTAACCGCGCGTGAGATTGAAAACTTTGTGGAAATTCATCCACGTACAGCGCAGCGCTGGCATATCAGGGACGGGGAATGGGTAGAAATCACGTCACAGCGAGGAAGCTTCACCGTGCGCAGCCGGATCAAACCGAATATCCGTGAAGATACGCTCTTCGTACCTATGCATTGGGGTGGTGTGCAAAATGTAAATCAGGCGACCCGGGCAGAACTTGATCCGTTCTGCCGAATGCCGGGCTTCAAAACAGCTGCTGTACACATCCGTCCCCTCCACCTGCCTGTAGTCGCGATCAGTGCAGATCGTGGTGAATGGCTTTAATTCTACTGCATTTCCCTTTCAAGTCTATGCCTTTAACATTTGCTGTGCTTTGACGATGGAGATGGCCACATCAACGATCCGTTTGCGCTCATTCATTGCTTTTTTTCGCAGCAGATCGTATGCTTCCGCTTCTGGAATGCCGTTTACTTCACCAAGTATTCCTTTGGCCATGTCAATCCATTTGCGCTCTTCCAGCCTGGCGGTCAGTTGTTTGCGTTCACTGAGCCAGTGCTGGCGTTCAAAAAAGCGTTTGGCGCTAAAGTGAAGAGCCCAATTCAGCTCATGTGCTGCCATGGAAGGGATTAAAATGCCGTCGACGGGAACATTGGCTTCACAGAATTCCGTCGATGACAGAGCAGATTCCGCGTTGCACCACCAGAGCAGTGGGATTGCTTTGGCTTGCTCCAGCCTGGCGGACCATGTGCTGATGGTGCTGACAGGGATATTCAGCACCGCCGCATCTGCACTATGAATTAGCTGCTTGATTTCAGATTCATCACGGCAGGGTAGTGTCAAATATCCGTTGGACTCCAAAAGCTGCTCAGGTCCTGCCTGCCGTAAGGAAACGGCGTGAGCCTCTTCAGATACATGCTCTGAATGTGGGTGAATTACCAACAAGGAACGCATGCGGGCTCCTCCTTTCTGCGACATGAAGGATAGTTAGCAATAGGGATGCTGAGATGTATTTATTGATAACAAACCTGACATGTATTTTCGGTTTAACTACGTATTTTTTGAACATTTTGAAATAAAAAAGGACTTTCAATCCATTTTGGCGTGTTTTCATCTGAAAATCAATCGAAATTTTATGAAAAGGTGATATTTTATACGTCATAAATATGTTACATGATGGTAAAATACGTTTTTTTCGAGATAATGCGTAAGGAATATTGACATCAAACTTGAAACATTATATATTGGCTACAGTACTTTTAATTCCATACTCAGATGGATACAACGGCGTATTCAATGAAACGGCAATGGAGCCTGTTTTCGCAAAATGGAGGGATGTTTTGAATCCCCCTATGTGAAGCAGGCTTTTTATGTTTTGAGAATATGAATAGAAGGGGAGAGGTCTGATGAACTATAAAAAAAAGCTAGTGCTGGTTGGCAACGGAATGGCGGGAATACGCACCCTCGAGCATTTACTGAAGATCGCTCCAGGCATCTATGACATTACGGTATTCGGGGCCGAGCCCCATCCGAATTACAATCGGATCATGCTGTCCTCCGTTTTGGCTGGAGGGGCTGGTTTGCAGGATATTATCATCAACGACTGGAGCTGGTATGAAGAAAATCATATCCGGTTGTTTACAGGTGATCCTGTTACAGAGATCGATACAGACAAGCGGCAAGTGACGTCCCGCTCCGGTGTATGTGTCCCTTATGATTTGCTGCTGCTGGCCACAGGCTCCAACGCCTTCATCCTACCCCTTCCAGGAGCAAATAAGGAGGGGGTTATTGGCTTCCGGGATATCCGTGACTGCGAAACGATGATGGAGACGGCGAAGACGCACAAAAAAGCAGCCGTCATCGGTGGCGGATTGCTGGGGCTAGAGGCTGCCAGGGGGCTGCTCAACCTGGGGATGGATGTTACGGTTATTCATATTCACGAACATATTATGGATCGACAACTGGATGAGGCCGCTTCGCTTATGCTAAGGTGTGAGCTGGAGGAGCAGGGGATGAATTTTCTGGTCAATAAGAGAACGGCGGCTATCACAGGCCGTCGCCGTGTGGAGGGATTGAAGTTTGCCGACGGCAGTGAGCTGGAAGCGGATCTGATCGTTATGGCAGTAGGCATTACACCAGACATTGAGCTTGCGGTGTCGGCAGGAATTCCTGTCAATCGCGGCATTATCGTCAATGATTACATGGAAACAGGTATCCCCGGCATATACGCCGTAGGCGAATGTGCAGAGCACCGAGGAATCACCTACGGACTGGTGGCTCCATTATATGAGCAGGGTGGTGTGCTGGCGCAGCGGCTCGCGGGAATGGAGACTCTGGGCTATCGTGGTTCCGTCATTTCGACGAGATTGAAGGTGTCGGGCGTAGATGTGTTTTCCGCAGGGTGCTATAAGGACGAACCGGGCACACGTTCTCTGCGATATCAGGATGAAATTGACGGCGTCTACAAAAAAATCGTAATCAAGGAAGACAAGCTGATCGGAGCCGTCCTGTTCGGTGATACATCGGACGGAGCCAAGCTGTTTTCGCTGATCAAAAATGGTGAGCTGGTGGTTGGCCGTGAGAAGGAACTGTTGCTTGGCTGGACTCCTGGTCAATCAGAGGTCAATGGCTCCATGATGCTGGAGCAAATGCCTGATGACGAAATTGTGTGCGGATGTAATGGGGTGTCCAAGCGGGCTATCGGGGAGGCGGTTGCGGCCGGCTGCCGAAGCCTTGGGGAAATCAAGGCCTGCACGAAGGCATCCGCATCATGTGGCGGCTGCAAGCCATTAGTGGAGGGTCTATTACAGCTGTATGCAGGCGCCGAAACAGGAGAACTGGTTAAAGAAGGCATTTGCGGTTGTACAACGCTTGACCGGGAAGCGATTATTGGTGGTATCCGGGAAATGGGATTGAAGAGCGTCAAAGAAGTGATGAACGTGCTGGATTGGAGCGAACCTGAAGGATGTACCAAATGCCGACCGGCCCTCAATTATTATCTGGGTATGGTGTGGCCTCTGGATTACGAGGATGAGAAGGAATCCAGATTCACGAATGAAAGATACCATGCCAACATCCAGAAAGACGGCACCTATTCTGTCGTGCCCCGCATTTATGGAGGAGTTACTTCACCTGCTGATCTGAAGAAAATTGCTGCTGTCGCGGAGAAATATAATGTGCCTTTGGTGAAATTTACGGGCGGACAGCGTCTTGATCTGCTAGGTGTGAAAAAAGAGGATTTGCCAGGGATCTGGTCCGAGTTAGACATGCCGTCCGGGCATGCCTACGGGAAAACGCTGCGAACGGTTAAGACATGCGTCGGCAACACCTTTTGCCGTTTCGGCACTCAGGATGCGATGGGAATGGGTATCCGGCTGGAAAAGGCATTTGAGCGCATGAATGCCCCGGCCAAGGTTAAACTTGCTGTATCCGGTTGTCCGCGCAACTGCGCCGAAGCGACGATTAAGGATTTAGGCGTCGTCGCCATCGATGGTGGCTGGGGGATTTACGTTGGCGGTAATGGCGGCATTAAGGTACGGGCGTCTGAACTACTTTGCACCGTGAAAACAGAGGATGAAGTCATGGAATGGACCGGCGCCTATCTGCAGTATTACCGCGAGCAAGCCAATTGGGGCGAGCGCACAGCTCATTGGGTAGAGCGTGTTGGACTGGAATCCATCAAGCAGACACTTGCGAATGCGGAGACGAGACAGCAACTGGTGGGCAGAATTGAGGAGACGTTAAGCACGACGACTGATCCTTGGCGCGAAATCATCCATGACAGAGAACTGCTCAAAAACTTTGTGCAGCTACCGGAGCTTAACTCAGTAACAGAATAGGGGGCTGAAGAAAATGGAGATCCACACGACAACAACGAGCAGAATCAGAGTAGCCAATCTGAGCGATATTGATCTACGGGGAGCCCGTACAGTTCGTATTCGTAATATAGAGGTGGCCCTATTTCGCCTGAGCGACGGAAGCGTTCATGCGCTTGAAAACCGTTGTCCGCATAAAGGCGGACGCCTATCCGAAGGAATGATATGTGGCTCAGCAATCCATTGTCCGCTCCATGACTGGAAAATCGACCTGTCCAGCGGTCAGGTGCAAGAACCGGATACCGGTTGTGTGACTGCTTTCCCAACAGAGATTGATCGTGAAAGTGGAGCTGTTTATATCGTAATCTAGGGTTCCGTGTATAGAGTGCTTCAATACCTTGCTGAATTTATTTCTTCTATAATATAGAGTAGCTATAATGATAAACTGATATGCACAAAAGCCGATCCTATTTTTAGGTCGGCTTTTTATCTTCCAAGTATGATGAATGAAGGATTTCTAAGAAAATTCGCAATTAATCACCAAATAAACAAAAAAAGCCTTGATCATCAAGGCTTTTCGCGTATAGGACGGATGGGGATCGAACCCATGACCCTTACCCTGTCAAGATAATGCTCTCCCGCTGAGCTACCGTCCTGCGGTTATTAGATGATATCATGTATTAATCATAGATGTAAAGCAAAAAAATAAAGTCACTTGAATTTTGTCGCCATTTTTATATATAATTCAAATTTACCAGGTTTGTCAATTGGATTGGTGATAGGGGGAGCAGAGAATGGCCGCAGAAATTATCAGTGTAACGACAGAGGAACAGCTGCAGGAAGCGATATTGGTCCGTACTAAAGTGTTTGTCGAGGAGCAAAAGGTGCCTCTTGAACTGGAGATTGATCATTATGACATGCTGGGAGATACCGCCCATCATTTGCTAATTTGTGACCATGGTGAAATGGTGGCTACTGGTCGACTGACGTATTATGAGGAAGATACCGCCAAAATGCAGCGTATTGCCGTGCTTAAGGAGCATCGTGCGGCGGGTTATGGGCGTGTATTGTTACTGGCACTGGAAGAACGCGCACGTGAGCTGGGGTTAAGATACTCACTGTTGGATGCCCAATGCCAAGCTGAAAAGTTTTATGAAAAGCTCGGATATGAGACGATATCCGATGAACCTTTTGACGATGCCGGAATCCTGCACGTACGTATGCGTAAAAAGCTGTAAACGATCGTGCAAGATGCATAAAATTCTGTACAGAGTCCAAGCTAATGAAAGTTCCTCCACTATACTATGGATAAGGAGCGATCCAGCATGGCAAATACAGAACGGGAACAGATTACGGCAGTACGCAAAAACGGGGATGGCGATCTTACGTCTTTTCAGACGTCCACTGGTCGAATTCTGGATTACAATCAGGCACTAAATGAAATTGAAGCAGGCTCGATTGCAGGCGTAAATGTGTTCAAGGCAAAGGATGGAAGCAAACGAATTCGCGGCGATGCCGATGGGGACCCTACCAATAATCTGGATCAGCTGCCGTTGTTCTGACCCTGGGTCCAACACTGAAAATGAAGTCTACTATCAAAGGCAAGAATATACGGAAGCCGCCAGCTATCCTTTGTAGGAAGGCTTGGCGGCTTTTTGTTATTTACTCCAGCCGTATTTGGCATTATTGCTTTGCACGTTCCAATTCGGCAAGGGGATACTTGCGTTGCTGCTCCAGAAAGGACATGACCCCTGCCTTCTCCCGAAATTGTTCCATATCATCGCTGTAGTGCATCAGGTGAATACGCTCTTGAAGAGGTTGTGGTAGGCTTAGCAGCTCGTCCAGTGTCGTATGGACTTCTCCTGCACCTTGCAGCTGAACCTCATGCAGAATACTCTGACATCCTCGCTCGTGCACCAGGTGATGAAGCAAATCAGGATCAAAAATCATATCCGCACTATAAAAAAGACGATCATTAATGAACAGCGAGTAGCTGTTTTTACCGGGAATATGCCGCGTAGGGATGAGCTCCACCTGGATACCAGATACTAAAACAGCAGATTTACCAGGTGTTAGTACATTTACCTCAAAAACATCTTCAAGCCTATCAATCATGCCTTGCTGTGACATACCGCCTTTGAGTGTGTGTTCCCATAGTGGATGGATTAGTGGTTCAGCGATATAAAGTACAGGCTTGCGACGGTGAAGAATGTTCATTTGGAAGCCGAATTCCTCCAGACCTCCGACATGATCCGCGTGAATATGGGTGATTAAGATCGCGTCAATGTCAGATAAAGGAACGCCCATTTGGTGCAGAGCCAGAGAAGCGGTAGTTCCGCAATCAATCAGCAGTTTCCCTTCTCCGCTATCCAGCAGCGCGTTGTTGTTGTAATAATGCTTAGCAAAGGCACTGCCTGTCCCTAGCATTTGTATCGTCAGGCTCATTTTAGGCTCACCCTCCAGGCTATGTGTATAGGATCTTCTACAGTCGTATTTTATCATCTATACTGTTGGAACTAAAGGATTTGGCTGCCTATGTGAAAATTTTGGACAATTTGTTGAGTGCAGCGCAACTTGTGGGGCTGAGCTAGGTATAAATGTACAACGACAGGTTTTTAACAGATTACGATGGAGGGATATGTAGTGGTAAAATTCGGAAAAGTGATGGCCTTGGTGATGGCCTTTTCGATAATGGGAGGGACCGCCATTTCGGCGGAATCCGCCAAGGACCAAGTGCAGCTGATTATTAATGGAGAAGTGTCGAAGGATGGTGCGGTTGTCATTGATGGAAAAACGTATGTGCCCATTCGCGATTTTAATGGAATTGTAAGTTTTGATCCATCTGGCGGGAAAGTTGTTTTCGACCAGCCTAACGTGCATATGTTCCTATTCAAGGGGGATACTGTGTTTGGTAACGTGAATAAAGGCGACAAGGTGAAATTCAATGTATTTAGTCAAATTGATACCTTGAAAGCGGATATCTCCGGAGTGAAGGTAGCGATCACCGACCCTTCGGGCAATGTAAAGGATATTCAGTCCCAGGATATCAAAGGAGCGCAAAAGGACAACTTTTGGTTCCGTACCAGCGACTTTACGTATGATTTCAAAACAGCAGGGAATTACCGTGTCGGTTTTTATATTAAAGAAAGCAAAGACAGCAGCTATACATTAATATCCGAAAAGGTCATTACAGCGATAAATTAGGCATACCCCAAATTGACCTGCATCCTTGATCATGTTACGATACGAGGGAAAATAAAACAATTTGAAGGTAGGTATTTCCATGAGTGATCACAAACATGAACACGGTGAAGCCTGCAACCACGATCATGACCACGAACATGAAGAAATGGTTCTTACGCTAACTGATGAAAATGGTAAAGATGTAGAAATGGTGCTGGTAGAGACCTTTGACGTAGAAGATCACGTTTACGCTCTTCTGCTGGAGCGAGGCAATCCTGAAGCGGACGGCATTATTCTTCGTATGGAAGAAGAAAACGAAGAAATGGTGCTTTACAATATTGAGGACGAAGATGAATGGAAGCGTGTAGAAGCTGCATATAGCGAGCTTGTTGCCCAATACGAATAGAATTGGATACAGCAACTGTTAGAAGCTCTTCAAGACATTAAAAAGCCCCCGAACGGGGGCTTTTTTTGTTGACTATCAGCATGTATTGCAAGCACGGACTCTCAGATCAGCATTATGAAATAGCGTCCGTTTCGACGATAACCTTCACCTGATGTACCGTTCGATCCTCAGGTCCTTTAACAGGCAGGCCTACTTCCACATGATCGACAATATAATCAATATTGTCCTGCGAAATCACTTCGCCTGGCAGCAGGATCGGAATACCCGGCGGATATACATAAATAAACTCTGCAATAATACGGCCAGCCGATTCCTTGAATGGAACTACTTCCGTATCTCCGTAAAAAGCGTCTCTTGGAATGAGGGAGAGCTGCGGGATATCCGGTATTTTTACAATCAGCTCATGCTGCTGACCTGTAGAATAATGTATAGAAGCCAGCTCGCGCAGAGCTTTCAATAAAATCTCAACATCCTCTTTGGTATCCCCGGGGGTCACCAGACAGAGAATATTGTACATATCGCTAAGCTCAACCTCGATATTATAGTGATCTCTCAGCCAATTTTCCACGTCGTACCCGGTAAGGCCCAAGTGGCGGATATGAATCGTAATTTTGGTTGGATCATAATCATAGGTAGCTTCGGTGCCGAGAATTTCACTCCCAAAGCAATATAGCCCTTCAATCTTGTTGACTTCTGCCCGGCAATATTCAGCCAGATCCAGAGCGCGTTGTGCTATTTCATGGCCGTTAAGCGCCAGGTTACGTCGGGATGTGTCGAGCGAAGCCAGCAGAATATACGAAGTGGATGTCGTCGTCAGCATACTGAAAATAGTTTGTACACGCTGCGGATTAATGTATCCGTTCTTTGTATTCACATTCAGAATCGAGCTTTGTGTCAGGGAACCGCCCAGCTTGTGAACGCTGGTAGCTGACATGTCTGCTCCCGCCTCCATGGCGGACATCGGCAGATCAGCATGAAAATGAATCAGTACACCGTGAGCCTCATCGACCAGGACCGGCACATTATAGCTGTGAGCGAGATCAACAATTTCCTTCAGATCGGCGCACACACCGTAATATGTCGGGTTGATGACAAGGACGCCCTTGGCGTCAGGGTGGCGTTCCAATGCCCGGCGTACGGACTTGGTTGTAACCCCGTGGTGAATACCAAGATTCTCATCACTGACCGGAGATATGAATACCGGCTTTGCACCAGCGAAGATAATGGCAGACATTATGGATTTGTGTATATTTCGGGGTACAATAATTTTATCACCCGGCAAGCAAATGGACATAATCATAGTGATGATGGCTCCACTTGTTCCCTGTACACTGTAATAAGTATAATCAGCTCCGAAGGCTTCTGCTGCAAGCTTTTGAGCTTCTTCGATGACGCCTGATGGCTGATGCAGATCGTCCAATGGAGCGATGTTGATCATATCTATGGAAAAGGCATTATCCCCCATAAATTCGCGAAATTCCGGATCTGCTCCCACTCCCTTTTTATGACCTGGGATGTGAAATTGAACCGGGTTGCTCTGAGCATGCTTTTTCAAAGCAGTAAAAAGCGGGGTGTTGCTTTGATTCATTAGTGTTGTCACAACCTTTCATGCAGGATTCGACAATCCTGTGCAATTGATAATAGAACAAAATTGAGTATAGCAGTTTGAAGTAGGAATGCAAGCGGTTAAGGATGCATTTATTTGTGGAAAAGTGGAGTAGTGGAAGAACCTGGACTTGATAACTCAAAAAACGAAGGTGAGGATGTGGGACGGATGCGGCAAATTGGACAGGAAAAAGCTCCACGACGGCTGTGGTCTCCTTTTTTTGCGCAATTATGGGTGTTGGTATTTTTGGTCGAATTTATGAAAGGCTCTCTACTGGTGGCCATCCTGCCGGTATATATGGGGGAAACACTTGGGCTGTCAGCGGGCATTATCGGTTTGGCCTTTTCGCTTCAATATTTTGGCGACAATGCGTTTCGGGCGCCGGCGGGCTGGATGGCCGAACGGCTCGGCTACCGTGGAACGATGTCGACCGCGCTGTTATTTACACTTGTAGCGATCATTATGCTAAGCGTGCTCAGAGAGCCTGTGTGGCTCGTGGTAGCATGCCTGCTGCTCGGACTTGGCACCTCTCCGCTCTGGCCTTGTGTCATGACTGGAACGACCGCAATGTCTGGACCTAATAACAGCAACGGCGCAGCGATGGGAACATTGGAAATTGCGTCCATGGGCGGGACGGGGCTAGGGCCGCTTGTTATGAACTTTGCTATGTCATATTATGGGCACTCTTACGGAATGGTGTTCATGATTTTGATAGGATGCAGCATTGTATTGTTGCTGGTTGCTCTCATGCTGCCCGGATCGAACAAAACAACTGCTACAGAAAATTCCGAGCGAAGCGCTGTAGTGTCTTCCGGTGGGGCCATCAAGCAGAAGCAGCAACTATGGAAAGGAATCAAGGAAACGATCCGCACGCTCAAAACAAAGCTAAACGTCAATCCACTTATTTATCCGGCTCTGTTTTTACAGTCATTTGTCATCGGTCTGATCAGCCCGGTACTGACGCTGTACGCACGGACGGACCTCGGAATTTCACCGAACCTGTACAGCGTGCTTTTGATTGCAGGCGGTGGGGTGACTGTGCTGGCACTGATTCCGTGCGGTAAGTTGGTTGATCGACTTGGAACGGAGTATTTTCTGCATATTGGCTTTTTGCTTGCCGGCATCACGTTGTTTTTCTTCTCAACCGTCCGATCTATTCCGTTTGTGTTCATAGCCGTAGCGCTTATTGGCTTGGGATATGCTCTCATTTTGCCTGCATGGAATACATTTCTGGCCAAATTGATCCCGGAAAGCGAACGAGCGACAGTATGGGGATTTTTTCTGACGCTCCAAGGCTCGGGGATGGTTATCGGTCCGCTCGTGTCAGGAGTGCTATGGGACCGTGCAGGACACACAGCCCCATTTATCATCAGTGGTGTTGTGATGCTGCTTATGTTCGGCTGCCATTTGGCTTTGGCGCGTCATCCACGTAGAAAAACCGTTAAGGCCTGAACTGTGCTCTTAAAAGCGGATCAGGGCTGCATTTACTCGGGAGTTATTCTTTCGGAAACGCCATCCGGTACAGTGGTAGCAAATGCTCAAAGGTAGCACGTATCGTCTGCAGCAGCGCTGCTCCGTCACTGGCCAGAGGATCATTCCGATCAATACGGAGCCCACACATGATCTCGGCTTTTTTCACCTGCTGCAGCTTGTTAATGATGGTTTGAAACTCTTTCATGTCCATTTGTTGCTGCTCTGTGCCTTCTGGAGCCATGTGGTCCATGGACCAGTAAAAATGCCCCGGTATGCTGGAGCGTACATCGCTCAGGTTGGCTTCAAGCGCCTGCGCAAACGTGGTTTTGTTCGGACTTTCATAAATGACTGCGAATATGATGAAAATATGGGAAGCAAACATACCTACCTCGAAATGCGGCAGCGCCTTATATCCGCGCTTACTTGCTGCCCAGGCTACCCAAGTATCTATCGGGGGATTGACCTTGCGTCGTGCATGCTTGGCAACGTGAACGTACATAGGCTCGCCACATAATTCTGTCAGGAACGGGGCTAACTCTTCGCCAATTGTCTCCAGCTTGGGCCGAAGCTGCTGAACTAGCACCTCCATGCGAGGCTCCAGCCCCGGTACTTCAAAAACCTCAAAATCCTTTGCGGTAAATCCACTGAATGTCATTCCTTTTCCTCCTGTATCTCTGGGGTAAGCCATATCGTTTGGCGTACTATGACCGATTATAGCATAATGTCAGCAGGCTTGATCGACTTTAGACCAGGCTCGGTACAAGCATATAAGGCAAAAGTAGGATTGTGCGCTGTTACTCATAAAAATAGGTCAAATAACCAAGTACCCTTACATAAAATGAAGTATAAAATAGAGCAAAGGAAGATCAAGCGGGAAAGCCGCAGGCTGCTGTAGCCGGACTTCTTGAATCGGACTTGAAAAAGGAGGGAATGCCGTGAACAAGGGCTGCGAGGTAGAATATTGTAATCTGGAGCTCCGGTTTAGCCGTCGGCATATCCATAATCTGATCAAGGATTTGATATCGGAAGGGTATTCGCTGTACTGGAGCGAGGATGAGTCGTATCTGGTTTTGTCGGTAAGAACCGGGCGCAAACTGGTGAAGCTCCGTTTTCAACAATTGCGCACAGGGCATTACAAGCTGGCTGGAGATTATGTAATCCGCGACGCCAAGCTGGCCGAGTGGCTGGAGAAGCTGATTGGAAGCACCCGAGGTCATGCCATTGTCAAAAGAGTCAAGGACCATCATATTTTAGTGGAAAATATTTTGTTCGGCGAGGTCATTCGTCTGGTCGAGGTAACTGGCTTTAAGCAGCGTGTCATTTATCAGAAGGGGCCGGTGCTGTCCGTACAGGAAATGGAGGATATGTACGCCTCCAATGAAGGCGAAACCCGGTTGCTGTTGCTCAAAATGGAAGTGGACGATGTGTTGGAGAAGCTGTTTATGGCGATGGGTGAGGGAAATACGGCAAAAGCAGGGAAATGCAAGGAACGCCTGCAAACGCTATCCCGTCAATTGCTGATGATGGAAGCGTAGTGCTTTACATCTGAACACCTCATGAAAAATGGGGTGTTTTGCTCTGCGAATAGACAGGGGTTCACTTCTGACAGCAAAAACGTTAAAATAGAAGTGCGCGTGTTCCGATTCACATATAGTGTAATGCGGTAAAGCGGCGATATAGAATAAAAAATATGTTGCAAAGGATGAGGAACCAGATGGCAAAACAGCAGATTGGTGTGATCGGCCTGGCGGTAATGGGTAAGAATTTGGCCCTTAATATTGAGAGCAGAGGATTCACAGTCTCGGTTTTTAACCGCTCTCCAGAAAAAACGCATGATCTTCTCAAAGAAGCAGAAGGTAAGAAACTGACGGGTACATTCTCCATTGAAGAATTTGTGAACTCACTGGAATCGCCCCGTAAAATCCTGATCATGGTTCAAGCGGGTAAAGCAACAGACGCCACGATTGAACAGCTTGTGCCTCATCTGGACAAGGGCGACATTATTATAGACGGAGGCAATGCCTACTTCCCTGATACACAGCGCCGCAGCAAAGAGCTGGAGGAAAAAGGACTTCGCTTTATTGGTACAGGCGTATCTGGTGGTGAAGAGGGTGCCTTGAATGGTCCTGCCATCATGCCGGGTGGACAAGAGAGTGCCTACAAACTGGTAGAGCCGATTCTGACGGCAATCTCTGCTAAAGTGGATGGCGACCCATGCTGTACATATATCGGTCCTGACGGTGCTGGTCACTATGTAAAAATGGTGCATAACGGTATCGAGTATGGTGACATGCAATTGATTGGTGAAGCTTATCACCTGTTGAAATCTGTCCTGAACGTGAGCGCGGAAGAGCTGCATGAAATCTTTACGGAATGGAATAAAGGCGAACTGGACAGCTATCTGATCGAAATTACGGCTGATATTTTCTCCAAATATGATCCTGAAACAGGCAAACCAATGGTAGATGTGATTCTGGATGCCGCAGGTCAAAAAGGTACAGGCAAATGGACAAGCCAAAGCGCACTGGATCTGGGTGTACCACTGTCCATGATTACCGAATCCGTATTCTCCCGTTTCTTGTCTGCCATGAAAGACGAGCGTATTGCTGCAAGCAAAGTGCTGAGTGGTCCTGCTACTGAATCCTTCAGCGGCGACAAAAAAGAATTTATCGAAAACGTACGTAAAGCACTGTTTGCAAGTAAAATCGTGTCTTATGCCCAAGGCTTCGCTCAAATGCGCGCAGCTTCCGATGAATACAATTGGGATTTGAAATACGGAAATATCGCCATGATCTTCCGTGGCGGTTGCATTATCCGTTCGCAATTCCTGCAAAACATCAAGGATGCCTATGACCGTGATCCTGCCCTGAAAAACCTGTTGCTGGATTCTTACTTCAAAAACGTAGTAGAAAATTATCAAAATGCATGGCGTCAGGTGATTTCTGTGGCTGTAGCTCAAGGTATTCCAGTGCCTGGATTCTCCAGCGCGCTTGCATATTATGACAGCTACCGCACTGAACGTTTGCCAGCCAACCTGCTGCAAGCGCAACGTGACTACTTTGGTGCACATACGTTCAAACGTGTGGACAAAGAAGGCGTATTCCATCACCAATGGTTCTAATGAACTGAGTGGCGGATATACAAGGATAGCAGTATAAAGTAAAACGGAAGCTTTTTTGCCCCTACCGGGTAAAAGAGCTTCCGTTTTTTGATTTTCGCGTCAAAGGGGACAACGTGGAGAGGATTGTGTAACCTTTTAACGCTGTGGTATGATATGAACAGATTTTAATGCGTTACCGCGTTTAAGCTTTTTACTGTTCTTGTGACCATTGCAGCATGCCGCCGGTCATGTTCGTACAGCCTTCATAACCGAGCTGTTGCAAATATTCGCAGGCCCGTTCGCTGCGATAACCGCTCCGGCAAATAAAGATGATTTCACCGGTACGTTCAATTTCCTCAAGACGGCCCGGAAGCTGTCCGAGCGGAATGTGCTTGGCACCTTCAATCATGCCTTCCGCTACTTCTTCCGCCTCGCGGACGTCGATCAATTGCAGTTGTTCTCCTGCTTGCAGGCGTGCGCGAAGCTCAGAAGGTTCAATCAGGGCGATTTGCGTCATGGCTGGACCTCTTTTCTGATGTGAAATGGGTACTGCGTTGTGTTGTTGATGTGTGCGAAATATCACACTCTCTATGTATGATAGCGAAGCTATCTCTTAGCTGTCAAATAGGCCAAACCTAAATACAGATGAAGACTGATCAACTTGCTGGATTAAACTCCGCCAGACCTAGATGAATATTATATATTTTTTGGTGGAGAAATGAATGCTACAGCTTGTATAATTAATGTAAACTAGGATGGTTTGAATCGAAAAGGAGCATGTACAATATGGATGTTATCGTTAGACCTACCCCTTCCTTGCAGGGAGAGATTGGGGCCTTGTCCTCCAAAAACTATACTACTCGTTATCTGCTCACAGCGGCACTCGCGGATGGGAAAAGCACTATTTATTATCCAGCCCATAGCGAAGATAGTGATGCGATGCGTCGTTGTATCGCCGATCTGGGTGCAGTGCTGGAAGAGGATGACGAAAAAATAGTTATTACAGGCTTTGGCAGCCATCCTCGATCCGTGAAGGAACTAAATGTGGGGAATGCCGGAGCGGTGCTTCGTTTTTTGATGGGAATTGCATCCTTATGTCCGGATGTTACTTTCGTTAATACATATCCTGACTCATTGGGTAAACGGCCGCATGACGATCTCATCGATGCGCTGGGCCAGTTGGGTGTGAAGGTGGACCATCGCGAAGGTAAGTTGCCGATTCGTATCCAGGGCGGTCAAGCTAAGGGCGGCAAAATTCAGGTGTCCGGTTCGGTTAGCTCGCAATATTTGAGCGCGTTGCTATTCCTTACACCATTATTGGAGGAAGACAGCGAAATCGAAGTGCTGCATGATTTGAAATCCAAGGTGGTCGTCGGGCAGACGCTGGAGGTATTGCAGGAGGCTGGCATTGTCATTCATGCAAGCGATGATTACATGTATTTCCGTGTACCTGGGCGACAATCCTATCAGCCACGTACGTATACTGTACAGGGGGATTACCCGGGGAGTGCGGCAGTGCTGGCTGCTGCTGCAGTGACAAATTCCGATGTCACCATCCATCGGCTAAAAGAGCAGAGCAAGCAGGGAGAACGTGCTATTGTAGATGTGCTGCGTATGATGGAAGTACCGCTGACGCACGAGAACGATACCGTTGTCGTGAAGGGAAATGGCCGATTGAAGGCTATCGAGTTTGACGGAGATGCTGCGACAGACGCTGTGCTTGCCATGGTAGCTGCAGCTGTATTTGCTGAAGGCACGTCTCGTTTCTACAATGTGGAAAATTTACGGTACAAGGAATGTGACCGGATCACCGATTATTTGAATGAGCTGAGCAAGGCCGGAGCTCGCGTGGAAGAACGTCAGGCGGAGATCATCATTCATGGCAGACCGGAGGGTGTCGAAGGAGGCGTTGAAATTAACGCGCACTTTGATCACCGTGTCATTATGGCTTTGACGGTTGTAGGCTTGCGTGCGCAGAAGCCGCTATTGATCAAGGATGCGCATCATGTGGCCAAATCGTATCCGCAGTATTTTGACCATCTGACAACACTTGGTGCTTCAGTAGAATGGGTAAAATAAAAGTAAACTAAAATGCGAACAGGAGAGGATAGAATGGCTTTTGAAAATCCGTCGAGGGAAGAAATTAAAACCATTTTGGAACAAGTAGGCAATATTGCGGTTGTTGGTTTGTCTGATAAATCTGACCGAACCTCACATATGGTTTCTTATGCCATGCAAAAGCGGGGATATCGCATTATTCCGGTTAATCCTGCCGCAGCAGGGCAAACCATTCTTGGGGAGACTTGTTATGCCAGTCTTGCTGAAGTACCCGAGCCTGTCGAATTGGTCAATGTATTCCGCCGCAGTGAATACTGTGCAGAGGTTGCGCGTGAAGCAGTTGCGATTGGAGCCAAGATTTTGTGGCTTCAACAAGGGATTATCAGCCAGGAAGCGGCTGACATTGCACAGGAGCATGGAATGACGGTCATTATGGATCGCTGCATTAAGGTAGAGGACTCGGTGACCCAGGCAGTACGTAAAGGATAATCATAAACGCTGCACCAAAAAAACCTTCTTCCCTAGCTTCACAGGGGTGAAGGTTTTTGGTGCAAAATGAGGACTTTATTTCTTGTCAGACGGAATCATCGCTTTGACAAAAGTATTTATTCAGCTTACCATCAGGGATAGAAGGGAGAGGAATGCCATGAATTGGCTCGGATCCTTACAACAGATTGGTCGTGCTGTCATGCTCCCGACGATGGTACTACCGGCAGCTGCAATCTTACTAAGTCTCGGTAGCCTTCCTTGGTCCGCGTGGGGATTCCCTATGGTGTCTGATATGGCTAACGCGGCGGGACACGGGATTTTTTATTTTTTGCCTTACCTGTTTGCGGTTGGTGTTGCACTTGGCATGTCGAATCAGGCAGGTCAGGCGGGACTGGCAGCGCTGGCTGGTATGGCTATATATGATCAAGTCACATTGAGATTTGGAAACGGACTCATTCAACCGGCGACGCTCATTGGTATCATTTTGGGGGTCATTTCAGGGATCGCCTATAATCGTTTTAAAAGCATTAAGTTGCCCGAAGTGCTTCAGTTTTTTGGGGGTACCCGATTTGTTTTGTTGCTCATTGGCTTGTTCTCTGCTGTGTTCGCAGGACTTATGCTGTTTGTTGCTCCGCTTATTCAGAGAGGATTGCAATTTATAGCAGGTCTGGAATCGAACTTTGGTGGCTTTGGACTGTTTATTTACGGTATTCTATACCGGCTGCTGGCAGCCTTTGGTCTTCACCATCTGCTCAATAATATATTTTGGTTTCAACTGGGTACATATCAAACGCCGTCAGGTAACGTCGTGCAGGGAGATTTGCCCCGATTTTTTGCTGGCGATCCGACAGCGGGCTATTTTATGTCCGGGTTGTTCCCCATTATGATGTTTGCGATTCCTGCCATTGCGCTGGCGATCATTCAGGAAGCGCGTGAAGATTTGAAGCCCAAGGTACAAAAAACGTTTTTGACAGCTGCGCTTGTCTGCTTTTTTACCGGAGTATCGGAACAGATCGAGTTTGCCTTTTTGTTTGCTGCTCCTTATTTGTTCCTCGTTCATGCAGTCATGTCCGGGCTGGCGATGTGGCTTACCTTTGAATTGGATATTCATCACGGTTTTTCCTATTCGGCGGGTTTTATAGATTATGTGCTTAATTTTCATCTATCACATAACGCCTGGTTGCTGATTCCGGTGGGAGTAGCGTATGGCTTTGTATATTATGTACTGTTTCGCTGGGCCATCCGGCGATTCCGTATTCCAACTCCCGGCCGCGAGGAAGGTTCGGTTCTGGAGGATTGGGCTGGCAATATCCCTTACAGTGCTCCGCTTATTTTGGAAGCGCTTGGCGGGAAGGAAAATATAGTGCAGGTGGAGGCCTGCATCACACGTTTGCGGCTGACCGTCCACAATGACAGGCTGATTGATACCGGAGCGATGAAGGCTTTGGGCTCTGCCGGGCTGATCAATCTGGGTGGGGGGAACTTGCAGGTCGTATTCGGAACGTATTCAGAGCTGATTCGTGAGGAAATTGCAAAGCTGATGGAGCGTGATCTCCCTCAAATTTTGTTCAATGCTCCTGTACATGGAAAAATGTTGCCGATTCATGAAGTGCCTGACAAAATTTTTGCGACAAAGCTGGTCGGGGACGGTGTTGCTTTTGTTCCTGAACGCGGTGAGCTTGTGTCTCCGGTGTATGGTACTGTGATGCATTTGTATCCGACAATGCACGCTTTGGGCATCTCTACACGAGAGGGACTTGAAGTTCTGCTTCACATTGGGATTGATACTTCACAGCTGAAAGGGAAGTTTACTGCTATGGTAGAAGCAGGCGATACGGTGGAGCCGGGGCAATTGCTGATCAAATTTGATTTGCCGGCGCTGCGGGAGCAAGCTCCATCACTGGTGACTCCTATGGTTATCACGAATCCGGATCGCGTCAAGTCATGGAGCTTTGCTCCGTTTAAAACAGTTAAAAAAGGTCAGGCCTCGGTAATGTCCGTTGTGCTGCATGACAGGAATGTTGGAGGGGTAGAAACATGATAGAAGGCATCGGCGCCGCAGCAGGTGTGGCAATCGGGAAGGCATTTGTCCTGCCGAGCTGGGAGTGGGATTTACCTGAGCAAAAAATGGATGCGGTGGATCTTGCGAAGGAATTTGAACGGTTGTATGAGGGGATACGTACATCCAAAAGTGAGATCCAGTTTATTAAGGATGAGTTTCGGGAGATGGTGGGGCCGGAGGAATCCAGCATTTTTGATGCTCATCTTGCGATATTGGAAGATCCGGAGTTCATGAACGAAATCCGTGGAATTATTGAGCGTCAGTACAAGGCAGCCGAGGTCGCAGTTAAGGAGGCCATTGATCATTTTGTGACGATGTTTGATTTATTGGATGATGAATATATGAAGGAGCGGGCGATCGACATTAAGGATGTGGGGAACCGGTTGCTCAAGCATTTACTGGGTGCACCGGAAATCACTCTTCCCAAGGACACACTGCCTTATATATTGGTAGCCAAGGAGCTCTCACCCTCCCAATCGGCTCACTTGAATCCTAGCTATGTGTTAGGCATTGTGACCATGAATGGTGGTAAAACGTCGCACTCTGCGATCATGGCCCGTGCGCTTGGTATTCCGCTCGTTTCGGGACTGGAGAGTAATCTTAATTTGTCTGTCCAGACCGGAGATATGATGGTTGTCGACGGAGACCTGGGCAAGGTGTATGTGAATCCGGAAAAAACGGTTATCCATCATTATGAGGTATTGCGTGATGAGCAGCGCCGCAAAAAAGAACAGCTGCAGGTACTTGCTTCCGTGGAAGCTGTGACCAAAGATGGAGCCTCACTGAGGCTGGCGGCCAATATTAGTTCCGTTAAGGAACTGGAGGCAGCCTTGAAGCATGGAGCTCAAGGAGTAGGGCTGTTCCGAACGGAATTTTTATATATGGATCGAAAATCTGCTCCAAATGAAGAGGAGCAGTATGAAGTGTATCGGCTGATAGCGGAAAAGGCAGGGAGCCACGCTGTAGTCATCCGCACATTGGATATCGGCGGAGATAAGCCGCTAGATTATCTTCAATTGCCGGAGGAGGAAAATCCTTTTCTAGGCTACCGAGCTATACGGATCAGTCTGGATTCGAAGGCATTATTCAAAACTCAGCTGACTGCAATTTTACGGGCCAGTGCAGCAGGGAACATCAAGGTCATGTATCCGATGATCTCATCGGTCGAGGAATTCCGCCAGGCAGATGCTCTGTTGAAGGAAGCTATGGTGGATTTGGATTCGAGAGGGCTTGCTTACAATCCGAACATTCAGCGCGGGATTATGATTGAGGTACCAGCCGCGGCGATGATCGCGGATCTATTGGCAGCTGAAGCTGATTTTTTTAGTATCGGAACGAATGATCTGGTTCAGTATGTGCTGGCTGTAGACCGCATGAACGAGCAGATCGCACATATGTACCACCCATACCATCCGGCTGTGCTGCGGATGCTGCGCATGACAGCACAAGCGGCACATCAAGCAGGTATTGATGTGAGTGTGTGTGGTGAGATGGCTGGAGATGAACGATCCATTCCCCTTTGGCTGGAACTGGGGATACACCAGCTCAGCATGTCCCCACAATCTTTATTGCGGGTTAAGCATCGTGTGCTGAATACGACTGCATCCGAGGCGAAGATGGTCGCTCGGGCTTGCTTCGCCATGCCTACTGTTGCAGCGATCGAAGACAAGCTGACCGCAGCGAATGTCAACTGTATTCCGGCTGGGCCTGGACAGCAGTAATATTGTGCAATGTCTCGAAAGCCACAGCCGCCGATCAGGACGAAAAAGCACCTTCAAACCAATATATTTTTGGTTTTGAAGGTGCTTATTTCTTATTTCCTATTTCTGGCTGTTGTCTGCTAACAGATCACAGAATGCTTTTCCGTAAGGTGGAAGGTCGGGCGGACGACGAGCAGATACAATATGACCGTCGGTCACAACAGGATCGTCCTTCCAGATCGCTCCTGCATTCTCCATATCATCACGGATACCTGGTGTGGAGGTTACCGTAACACCGTCCAAAATTTTGGCGGAAATCAGCACCCAGCCTGCATGGCAGATTTGTCCGATCGGTTTGCGTGCGGCGTGAAATTCTTGTACGAGTTGAATTACCTTGGGATAGCGGCGCAGCTTATCAGGCGCCCAACCGCCAGGGACAAGAATCCCGTCGTAATCGCTGCTGTTTAGCTCTTCAAAGGCATATTCTGCTTCAGCAGGCACGCCGTATTTTCCAATATATTTTTTACCCTTTTCAGCACCGGCTAGATGCACTTCTGCGCCTTCTTCGCGAACACGGTAAACCGGGTACCATAGCTCCAGATCCTCGAATTCCTCATCCACCAGAGCGATAACCTTTTTTCCGGCAAGTCTCGACATCCAACCATCCTTTCGCGCGTCATATGATGACACTGCTGTTATTGTAATCTCTACCTTTACATCTTAAGAAAAAGAACGCACGAAGTCCACATCCCATAAAAGTTCCGTGGAGCACATAACAAACATGATTGTATTGGTGACTTACCTTTTACGCCTATAGTTAACGACAACTTCACCAATCCTTTGGTAATTTGTTCATAGCTGCAATCTGTGGAAGGATTTGAGGCGCATAAAGTCGAAATAAAACAAGACATGAAAGATTTTATAGAGTTAACAAAGCTTTTATAGACTAGTAGATAGATATATCTGGATTTGATGAGATCCTCATATAGCTTGATTCTATGTAATGAGGTGGTTAAATGCATAAGCAATGCCAATGCGGCACAACGATGGGACTGGAACTTCGTAAGGTGATTTATGCCAGAAAGGTTGAAATTCTGCATGTTCCTGTGTTTTCATGCCCGTCATGCTTTTCCAGTGAGGTTTTGCAACATGTGACGAAGGACATCAAGGAACTGCTACAAAGTCTAGGAGATAACCCCTCGGTCCGGCGAATGTCCTTTGCCCGCAGCAATGAACTGGCTGAGATTATCCGTAAGCTGGTGCTGGAGGAAGCGGACAATCCCAATGTGGACTGGCAATCCTCTCTGGAGGAGCGAATGGAGCTTCGGATTAATCTCTTGCTGGACCTTTATCGTTATGCGAGAAGTCTGGGAGATGAGGATTGGATGAACGATGTAGAGAAAAGACTGGCTCAATTATCCGGTTTTACCAGTAAATCGGTGTTTACAAATACAAAAAACTAAAAAATATGAAAATTTTCATGGTCACCATTGGATTTTACATGTTCTTTTTGTTACGATGAGAATAGGCCATACGACAAGACACAGAAAGGAATGTATATCCAATGGGGACGATGACGAAAATGACTACTGTTCAACAATTAAATACGGCTCTGGAAGCAACATCAGACAAGCCGTTGCTTCTCTTTAAACATAGCACGCGTTGTCCGATTAGTTCAGGTGCATATCAGGAAATGGAGTCCTATTTGCAAGCTGCTCCCAACGAAAATATTGAATACGGTATCATTTATGTAGTAGAAGACCGACCGGTATCCAATGAGGCTGCGGAGCGGCTCCAGGTAAAGCATGAATCGCCGCAAGCCATTTTAATCAAGGATGGAGAGGCTGTCTGGCATACATCCCATTCGAATATTACAGCCCGTGCACTCCACGATCATCTCACCTAGGTGATGAAGTGCTATCGTTGCATAAAGTAGTATTTTGTCGTATCATGGTTCTAATTAGTTGATCTAGGATTCGGTTGAAAATTTATTGGCAATGGAGAGAAGGAATGTGACGGTAACGATCTATGATGTAGCTCGCGAAGCCGGTGTCTCAATGGCTACGGTGTCCCGTGTAGTTAACAATAATCCTAACGTAAAACCTCAGACACGTAAGAAAGTGTACGAAGCGATTGAACAATTGGGATATCGCCCAAATGCGGTGGCTAGAGGTCTGGCCAGCAAGAAGACAACGACTGTTGGTGTGGTTATTCCGGATATATCGAACTCAATTTTTGCAGAGATTGCGCGCGGTATTGAGGATATTGCGAATATGTATCACTATAACATTATTTTGTGTAATGCCGATAAGCGGAAGGAAAAAGAGATTCGTGTCATCAATACGTTGCTTGAAAAGCAAGTGGATGGACTTCTGTTCATGGGCGGCACAGTCACGGATGAGCATATTCAGGCATTTCATACAGCCGCGGTTCCTATCGTTCTGTGTGCAACGAGTGATGAAAAAGGAAGCTACCCTTCAGTCGATATCGACCATGAAGCAGCTGCTTTTGATGCGGTAAACACATTGATTCGCCACGGTCACCGTCAAATCGCAATGATCAGTGGTACGCTTCAAGATCCTGCAAACGGTTATGCACGTTTCCAAGGTTACAAGAGAGCATTGGAAACTGCCGGAATCGAGTATCAAGAGGATCTCGTGCGAATCGGAAACTACCGTTATGAATCCGGTGTTGAAGCTATGAAATACTTCCTGGGCTTAAAGAAGAAGCCAAGCGCGATTTTTGCTGCTACAGATGAAATGGCGATTGGTGCTATTCATAGCATTCAGGATGAAGGTTTGAAAGTACCTGATGATTTTTCCGTAATCAGTGTGGATAATATTCGTATGGCTTCCATGGTACGTCCTCAGTTGACAACCGTGGCGCAGCCGATGTACGATCTGGGCGCGGTAGCGATGCGATTGCTGACTAAACTGATGAAAAAGGAAAATGTGGATAATGCTCGTGTCATTTTGCCACATGAAACGATTTTGCGGTTGTCAGTTAATTATCTAGACTAAGCGAAGTGCTCAACAGGATATATTTTGATAAAAGCTCCTTCGATGAAAGCTCCTTTGATGGAGCTTTTTTCGCGAGTACATATTTCGTATGAGTACAATCATCATTAAAGAATAGAGGGATACGGAATGAGCCGGATTTATGGATTAATGGGTGCTATGGATGAAGAAATTGAATTGCTGCTGTCAGCGATGACCGAAGCGAGCAAGACGATCAAGGCCGGAATCACTTACACTACAGGAATCATCCACGGGAAACAGGTTGTCGTATGCAAATCCGGTGTCGGCAAGGTCAATGCTGCGGTAACTACCCAAATCCTGATTGATCGCTTTGGCGTAGAACAGATTATTTTCACGGGGGTCGCGGGGGCAGTACACCCGGATTTAAACATTGGGGATATTGTCATCTCATCAACATGTATGCAGCATGATATGGATGTGGCGGCTTTGGGTTATGCCAGAGGGATTATCCCTTATCAGGATACGTCGGAATTCGCCGCTGATCCCGAGCTTGTCCGCCTGGCTGAACAAGCCTGTCAATCGTTTGATGATCGTTATATTGTCGGCAAGGTCCTATCTGGTGATCAATTTGTCTCAAGTCGTGAATTGGTAACTGCATTGCATCAGGAAATGGGCGGCGCTTGTACCGAGATGGAGGGTGCGGCGGTGGCTCAGACGGCTCACATGAATGCTGTGCCTTATATTGTCCTGCGTTCTATGTCAGATAAGGCCGATGGATCGGCTCACGTTAATTTTGCTGAATTTACGGTGGAAGCATCTCATCGCTCACATCGTATTGTGGAGTATATGCTCAAGCATTTAGGCTAAGGGTGCCATTTTAGTACATGAATCTTCGTACAAACCGGATACGGTCAAACTGCTCTCGTGATGCGAGAGGGACATCCTCTCCCATTCGTACCATCAGACAGTTAGCCGGGTGTGAGCATATTTCAGGATCATCCGTGGCGTACCAGACCATATCTACGGTTTTCATCAGACGTTCCATCATGCGGCGGTACTCCCATACGGAAAGGCCGCTGCCCTTTAAATCCCAGTGCCAATAGTACTCGGTCGTAAAAATAATATAGGATTCAAGCTGTCCGTCCTCAAAGGCAATTCGAATCATCCGACTACCCAAGCCCAGTCCGCGATAGTCGTCGGCGACCTCAATGGCTCCAAGCTCCAGCAGGTCCTTCATGCCTGCTTCCGACCAGCGTTCCAACTCATCCGGGTAGTGGAAGGTGACGTATCCCAGAAGGGTTTTCCCATCATGGGCAATGATGATTCTGCCTTCCGGCAGTTCTGAAATTTCCACCAGCGCGTCGAATTGCTCCTTTGGTTTACGAAAGGCGTCCAATTGCGTATGCATTTCAAATGAACGCAGTTGATCAGCGGAAACCGGTCCTTCTACATAGATTGTTTGTCCGTTATGATCCAGCGTATCCAAGTGGTGCAGTTTTAAATGCTGCATGCGTACGACCTCCTTGTTTACCATCAGCTAGCTCTCCACATCCCCTACTTATAACAAAAAAACAAATAAATGAAAAGGATGGTCGTCACATCCTCATCTATGATATACTGTTTTAGACATAAAATGTTCACAATTAGATGTTTTAAATTAGATATTAAACCAAAGAGGGTACATTTGCTTTTATTGAATTTTGTAAGCGCTATCTTGTCCTGCGCAATTCTCATTATCATATTATGAGGAGGCTGTATGCATGAAGATTGAAGAACTCCAGGCTGTAGTTCCTACATCCAACATGGGCCCGTACGAACAAGCTTACAACCGATTTCAGTGGGAAGATGCAGAACGTCATTTTACGTGGTATGAAACAGGCAAGGTGAACATGGCACATGAGGCCATTGATCGACATGTAGAAGAAGGCCGTGGTGAAAAAACAGCGCTTTTGTATTGTGATGCAAGCCGCAATGAAGCTTACACCTTTTCTCAGCTTCGCGCCAGCTCTAACAGGTTTGGTAATGTGCTACGCAAATACGGTATTGGCAAAGGGGAGCGGGTGTTTATTTTCATGCCGCGTTCACCTGAGCTGGTGATCAGCTTGTTTGGTATTTTAAAGGTTGGAGCTGTTGTGGGCCCTTTGTTTGAGGCGTTTATGGAGACAGCGGTCAAGAATCGGCTGGAGGATAGCGGGGCGGTGGCACTAGTGACCACACCTGCACTTCTTTCGCGGATCAAACGCGAGGAGCTTCCTGAGCTGCGACATATTTTTGTGGTTGGTGATATGGACGAACGAGAGCAAGGGATTATTGATTTTGAAACAGAAATGCTTACGTCCTCAGAAGAGCTTGAACCTGAATGGCTGAGTCGTGAGGACGGATTAATCATTCATTATACGTCAGGCTCCACAGGCAAGCCAAAAGGTGTGTATCATGTACAAAATGCGATGATTCAGCATTATTATACTGGCAAGATGGTGCTGGATCTGCGGGAAGATGATGTGTATTGGTGTACTGCTGATCCAGGTTGGGTCACAGGAACGTCATATGGCATTTTTGCTCCATGGCTGAACGGAGCAACGAATGTTATTCGTGGGGGCCGTTTCAGTCCAGCGGACTGGTACCGGACGATTGAGCGCCACGAAGTGACCATATGGTATAGCGCTCCTACAGCGTTTCGGATGCTGATGAGTGCGGGAGAGCAGGTTGTTGCCAAGTATGATCTCGGCAGTCTGCGGCATGTGTTATCCGTGGGAGAACCGCTCAATCCCGAAGTGGTAAGATGGGGCTGGCAGGTGTATACGCAACGCATTCACGATACATGGTGGATGACAGAAACAGGGGGGCAATTGATTTGTAATTACCCTGAGCTGGCGATTAAGCCCGGTTCGATGGGAAAGCCACTACCAGGTATTCAGGCTGCCATACTGGACGACAAAGGACAGGTGCTGCCTCCGAACCGGATGGGGCATTTGGCAATACGTACACCGTGGCCATCGATGATGAACCGTATATGGAATAACCCGAACAAGTATCAGGAGTATTTTCGCTTCCCCGGTTGGTATGTGTCCGGCGACTCTGCCTATATGGATGAGGACGGCTATTTCTGGTTTCAGGGACGGATTGATGATGTCATTAATTCCTCGGGCGAGCGAATCGGTCCTTTTGAGGTCGAGAGCAAGCTTCTGGAGCATCCTGCTGTTGCGGAGGCTGGGGTCATTGGAAAACCGGATGCTGTGCGAGGAGAGATCATTAAAGCTTTTGTCGCACTGCGTGAAGGCTACACACCTTCTGAGGCTTTGCAGCAGGATATCTCCCGCTTTGTCAAGGAGGGGCTGTCTGCCCATGCTGCTCCACGCGAAATTGAATTCAAGGAAAAGCTGCCCAAAACCCGTTCCGGCAAAATTATGAGACGTGTGCTAAAGGCCTGGGAGCTTAACCTTCCTACAGGGGATTTATCTACCATAGAGGATTAAAATGCTATTCATAAAAAAGAGGAAGTCTCCACAGCCATATTGGCTAAGGAGACTTCCTCTTTTACTTTTGTTTACAGCTATGGACGAACGGCTCCCGAAGGAGCCGATTCGCCGATTGCATTTATGGAAGTGACGCGGAACCAGCCTTTTGGCTTTTTACCAGCTTTGTATTCAAAGCTGGCAGATGTGGTAGAACCGATGTTGGTAAAGGGCTCCGCACCGTTTTCACTGTAGTACACATTATAGCTTGTAACAGCGTCCGCAGGCTTTCCGGCACTCCATTGAAGTGCTACAGAAGAGCCTGTTGCCTTAGCCTGGGGCTGTCCAGGAGCAGTAGGAACCTCTGTAGGCTGTACACCTGTTGCATCTCCGGCACCCGGAACGGCTGGAGACTCCGAATTTACAGGCGGCACTACAGGTGCTGCGTTTGCTTTGACACTTGGCTCGGACTCATGTCCGCCTACATCCACGGCGGTCACGTAATAGCTGGAACTGCTGCCTCCTGGACTGTCAGTGAACACCTTGGAGCCATCGGCCATGACGACCTGGCCAAGCCGTTGGAAACTGCCGCCATCCGTGGAACGGTAGAGACGATATCCTACGACGTCGCTGTTTCCGCTTGGACTAAAGCTGATTATGGCCTTTCCATCGCTGTAGCTAACGCTGACGCCCGCTGGAGCACTAGGGGCAGCGCCGTCGTCCGTGCGTGGATCAACCTGAGTAGGAGCTTCCTTATCTGCATCCTCAGGGAGATAGTAGGACAACGAGTTATGCCGTTTCATCACCCTAAAGGCCTGCTCAAGCTCTTTAATCAATTCTGAGATGGGTTTTTCCCTTTTTCGAACAGTTCGTTCATACAGCATATCATCCGGTGTACTATCGCGTGGAATGTAATTCACACCTTGATAGGTAATATATTTGGCACGGGTAACACCATTTTCACTATTTTTGGGTAAATACTTACTGTTGTAAATATCCGATCCATACGCAGATGCTGTACGGCTTACAATACCGTCAGGTCGCTTGAAGCTGTCCGTCTGGAACAGCTGGGAATCCTTGGCCGTTACTTCATTCATAATCAGAGCCCATAAGCGACGTGCACGCTCTTTTTGTACTTTTGTTTCAAGCTTATTAACAGGCTGCTTGTAACCGACCCACACACCCAATGTAACGTCAGGCGTAAATCCCTCGAACCAAACATCGGTATAGGATTGTGTAGTACCAGTCTTGCCGGCAATCGGAATCTTGCCAGCTTGATTAAAGTTACGCTTCACCAGTCTGCCTGTACCTTCTGACACTGCTGTACGCAACATATCCGTCATCAGATAGGCCGTTTGCGGCGTGAAGGCTTGTACAGGATTAGGCTGATGCTTGTACACAATGTTGCCTTGCGAATCCACAATCTTTTCAATCATATAAGCGTCATTAAATACACCGCCGTTAGGAATGGCTCCATAGGCATTTGTTAGCTCCTCGACAGTCACCCCGTGGGCCAAGCCGCCAAGCACACCCGTTTGGGCGTTATTATCACTCGGTTCCAGGGTGGTAATGCCCAACTTTTTGGCGAAAGCCCAAGCCTTGCTAATACCTACTTTTTCGTTAAACAGCTTGAGCGCTATCGTATTTAGCGATTGATTCAGTGCATAACGTGCTGTAACCAATCCTTGATAGCGGTTGTTGGCATTTTTCGGGATATGATATCCGTTGCTGCCGTCTTTCAAAATAATAG
Source organism: Paenibacillus peoriae KCTC 3763 (assembly GCF_000236805.1). Lineage (GTDB taxonomy): Bacteria > Bacillota > Bacilli > Paenibacillales > Paenibacillaceae > Paenibacillus > Paenibacillus peoriae. Next base: position 457,578 of record NZ_AGFX01000011.1, read on the forward strand.
GAGCGTCGTCCACGATGCTGCCGGGCTGCACAAGACCACTTTCCAATGCAGGAAGATAGGCGGCAATGGGCTTCATCGCTGATCCTGGCTGACGCACCATCTGAGTAGCATAGTTCATCTGTTCCTTTTGGAAGTCCCGGCCTTCCATCATCCCGAGAATTGCGCCTGTTTTATGCTGAATCAAAATGGCCGCTGCTTGCTCATCACCCTTAGTTTTACTGGTGGCAGAGAAGTTGTTTTTATTTTCTGCAATTTGGCGCATGGATTTGTATACGCTCTTATCAATGGTGGTATAGACCATATAGCCACCCGTGCGAAGCTGTTGTTCGGCCTCTTTGAGCAAGTCATTATCGTCCTTGGTCTTTGCATCTGCACCAGCATTGGCCGCCTGACCCGGATTCGTGACGGACATCAGTGCCTGCGCAGCTTGCCGTTCTGTTTCCATCATAAGGTATGGATAGGTGTTATAAGCTTTTACCGTACGAGGTGCAAGAGATTTTTTAATATCAAAAGCCATTGCTTCATCATACTGAGCTTTATTGATTTTATTTTCTTCGAGCATTCGGCTGAGCACCAGATGTTGCCGAGTTATTGCCCTTTTAAAGCCGGACTCATTAAACTCGCCCTTACCGTTGAAAGCAGAATAAGAGGAAGGAAGCTGCGGCAGTCCTGCCAGATAGGCGGCCTGGGCCACATTGAGCTTATTTAGATCATTTTCGTTAAAAATACCCTTGGCGGCTGCTTTGATGCCAAAGACGTTGTAACCGCTTGAGCCGTTTCCAAAAGGTACTTTGTTGAGATAGGCTGTAATAATTTGCTGCTTGCTCAGAAAGCGCTCAAGGCGCAGAGACAGCAGAATTTCCTTGACTTTGCGGTCATCCGTGCGATCGAGATTTAGAAAAACACGACGCGCAAGCTGCTGAGTCAGGGTGCTCCCCCCGGTTTGTACGGACTCATGCAGTGCTTTTTGTTTCACAGCACGCAGCGTTCCTGACAGATCGACACCTTTGTGCTCGTAAAAATGGTTATCCTCAATAGCAATGACTGCGTCAATGACGAGTTGCGGAATCTCCTTAAACGTGACGGGCCGCCGATCTTCCTCTGTCCGGAGCTGTCCGATGGGAGAACCATCATTGAAATAAGCAAAGCCCGTTATTGCGTTCTTATTTACTTCCTGTTCAATCATGGATCTGGAACGCACGGGCTCGTTTTTGACAATAGAGGCTATATAGCCGGCGGCTGCTCCTCCTGCGAACAGTGCCCCCATACAACCGATGATGATGACCCACTTTATGACACGGCCGAGCCTTCGCATGGTTGTCCGTAAGCGGGAAGGCTTTGGCTCTGATACGTTGTTTTTTTCTTCAACCATTAAGTCTTCCTCCTTTATAACAGCCATTATTATAGCATAAAATTACAAAGCGAACCCATATGCTAAAAAGCCTGTCTTTTGGTGTCGTTGACTACACAAAAACAGTATGTTATAAATAGGTCAAAGTAAATATCGTGAAAAGCAGAGAAAGACTTCAGTAGAAGGTGGAATCACGTTGTGCAGAGAGCCGATGGATGGTGTGAATCGGTAGCGTCCCATCTTTGAATTACCGTCTGGAGCTGTCTGGATGAATGGCAATGCCTTTGCAGATTTGTGAAGTCGACGATAGTAATCCAGTACCGGGTGTAGACCCGTTATAGAAATGAAGTGAAAGAAGCGCTTGTTTTGGCATACGTTTCTTTAATTAGGGTGGTAACGCGAGTAGCTCCTTCTCGTCCCTTGGGATGAAAGGGGCTTTTTGATTTGTTTAATATCTAATATTTGGATAATTTAATAGGAGGAATACAGAATGAAATGGGAAGAATTGAAGCCTGAGCAACAGGTAGAGGTAGAGCGACAGCTTGATGTGATTCAGCGGGGTGTGGCGGAAATTGTGCCGGAGGATGAGCTGAAACGCAAGGTTATCAAGTCAGTGGTAAGCGGTGAGCCGCTCAAAATCAAGCTGGGTCTTGATCCGTCTGCACCTGATATTCACATCGGACACACGGTTGTTATGCACAAGCTGCGCCAGTTTCAGGAACTGGGACATCAGGTGCAGCTGATTATTGGAGATTTTACAGGCAGAATCGGTGATCCAACAGGTAAATCGGAAACCCGGAAGCAACTGACTGAAGAAGATGTACAGCGTAACGCGCAAACGTATAAGGAACAAATCTTTAAAATTCTTGATCCTGATAAAACAAAGGTATACTACAATTCCGAATGGCTGGGACCGATGTCTTTTGCCGATGTGGTAACCTTGTCCGCCAAGGTCACTGTTGCCCGCATGCTGGAGCGGGATGATTTTACAAAAAGATACCAAAACGGCTTGCCAATCAGCATTCACGAGTTCTTCTACCCTCTGATGCAGGGCATGGATTCAGTAGCTCTGAAAAGCGATATCGAGCTGGGAGGAACGGATCAAAAGTTCAACCTGCTGATGGGCAGAACTCTGCAAAAAGAATACGGTGTAGAGCCGCAGGCGACCATCACGCTGCCACTGCTTGAAGGACTGGATGGCGTGCAAAAGATGAGTAAAAGTTTGGGGAACTACATTGGTGTTGATGAGGAGCCGAACGAAATATACGGGAAATCGATGTCCGTTCCTGATGAGCTTATGCTGAAATATTTTGAGCTTGCAACGGATATCAACAATGAGGAGCTTGCGGATCTGGCAAAAGACGTGCAGGATGGTTCAGTGCATCCGCGTGATGCTAAAATGAAGCTGGCCGGAACGCTGGTACGCATGTACCATGGTGAGGAAGCGGCGGAAGCAGCCAAGCAGCATTTTGTGACTGTATTCCAGCAACGTGCGCTGCCTGATGATATCGAAGAGTTCACCTTGACGGCTGATCAATTGGAAGAAGGCGGAATTCGTGTGATCCAACTGCTGACTCTTCTGGGCTTTGCGGCATCTAATGGTGAAGCAAAACGTAGTATTCAGCAGGGTTCGGTCAAAATTAATGAAGAGAAGTGGACCGATGTGAACGAAGCATACACGCCGAAGGAAGGCGACATTGTTCAGGTAGGTAAACGAAAATTTGCTAAAATCAAGCTTGGATAATTCAAGATCCATTGACAAGCAGCGCTGAGATCTGTATAGCATCTCTGCGTTGCTTTTTATTTTTGCCAAGTGAAAGGCCGTGGTAAACTTAGCACAAATAATCAAACAAGTAGGTGCAGGATTATTCATAATGGATTGCGTGGGCTTGCACTATTTGCGTGTAGGGAATAACCAAAAAAATAACAAGTAAGGGGGAGGTTTGTATGGACTATTTTAAACGAATTCAGTGTGCGATTGAGTTTATTGAATTGAACCTTCGGGAGGATTTGAAAATTACTGAGGTTGCTTCACAAGCTTGCTTTTCAGCCTTTCATTTTCAGCGGGTTTTTCAGGCCATTTCGGGCTTTACGGTTCAACAATATATAAGAAGGAGAAGATTGTCTGAAGCGGCTGCAAGGCTGAAACAATCCAGTCAAAAGGTATTAGACATCGCTATTGAGTATCAGTACAACTCGCAAGAAGCATTTACCCGTGCTTTTGAAAAGAGTTTTGGTATCACCCCTGGGAAATATCGCGATAGTGATATTGAGCTTCCCGAGCAAAGCAAGATCAATTTTCTGGATTATCAAAAAAACACGAAGGGAGATTTGGATGTGAATAAGCCGGTGATGCGGCAACTCGAAACGATTAAAATCATAGGGCATGAGTATAAAACAAATCTAAACAATGAGCAACATTATAAAGAAATCCCGGGATTTTATGATCACTTTGGGGCAAATGAATATTTTATGTGTATTCCGAACAAAATCGCACCGGGAATGTCATATGGGATTGCTTGTCGTTTTGAAGACGACGGTGCATTTTCATTTGTGGTGGGCGAGGCAGTTGAGGAAGAATCGAAAGAGCTGGCAGAGGGGTTCATATATATGGAGATTCCAGCGGGGAAGTATGCCGAATTTGACGCTTCGGGCTCAAATGGACGAGTTCAGGATGTACGAGATTTCATCTACGGCACATGGCTTCCCAATTCTAATTTTGAACGGAGGGAGGGGCCTGATTTTGAAATTACGGATGTGATGAATTCTTCCTTTCCTGATCATTTGAGTATCAAGGTGTATATCCCGATTGAATAAAAGCCGCAGGCTAGACGTATGAGGAATATAAAAAGCACCCGAACTTTGTTCGGGTGCTTTTCGGTGCTAATGCAAGGATTAGCGGTTGTAGAATTCGACGATTTGTTTTTCGTCGATATCTTGGGACAATTCGCCACGCTCAGGCAAACGAATGTATTTACCTTCCAGAGCAGCGTCATTGTACTCCAGGTAAGCAACCAAGTGGTTGCGGTTTTCCAAAGCTTCTTTAATGGAAGAAAGGGAACGACTTCTTTCACGAAGACCGATCACGTCGCCAGGGCTTACTTGGTAAGAAGCGATGTCAACTTTTTTACCGTTCACAGTAACGTGACCGTGAGCTACCAATTGACGTGAGCCTGCACGGGAATTAGCAAAGCCAAGACGGAACACGAGGTTGTCCAGGCGGCTTTCCAGCAAGAACATGAAGTTTTCACCAGCGATACCGTGCATGTGTTGAGCTTTGTTGAACAGGGTACGGAATTGTTTTTCACCCAAGCCGTACATGTGGCGCAGCTTTTGTTTCTCTTGAAGTTGCATACCGTAGTTACTGATTTTTCTCCGTTGGTTTGCACCATGTTGTCCCGGAGGGAAAGGGCGTTTCAATTCTTTGCCTGTGCCGCTCAGGGAAATACCGAGACGACGGCTTAATTTAAATTTAGGACCAGTGTAACGTGCCATTATAGAGTTAACTCCTTCATAATTAAAATTTGAGTTGGGGCTCTCTTTGCGCTCCAATTTGTTCGGCGCTACCAATCAAGGTGAGACGCACTACTGACAGAAAAGTTCAGCCGCTGTCCTGTCAGCAACAAAAAAGATGAGGGTGACACAAACTGTTACGCCCAAAATTTAAGATCCGCACAGTAGATAATTCTGCCGCACAGTCTTTTTCAATAATATATATTATATGTAAGAGTGGGTCAATGTCAAGAAGAGAAAAAGAATGAAAAGGTCAGAATTTGTCGATAGGGCTTAAGAACTAAAAAAGTGGGACGAATTTCTGAAAAATGGATGCAAATTTCTAAAGTTGAGAGTAAAATAGAGCATACTACGAGCTATAGTGGTGCATAGCCGCTGTCTTGGTACAGCTAATTTTGCTGTGAAGGAGCGCCTTAATATGTCGGAATTTTCAACAACGGATCAGCAAACGCTTGACGGTACAACAGTCCAGGCAAGCGGTGCTCCGCTGTTTGATGATAAAGGATATACGTCTATCGCCTGGCTTCAGAAGATGGATATGACACCCTATGACTTCCCCTATATTGACCAGCTTCTTGTCCAAGGATATCGGAACTGGTTACAGCAGAGCAATGGTATATCCTGGATCAACGAAGAAGATACTGCTGTTTTTAATTTTACAGGCGTTCGGGTTGCTGGTAGGGAAGAGGACGATAATGAGGATTTGGGCTTAGTTGAACGTTGCTGCTTTTCCAGAGAGATAGAAGTGATCCAGCGTACACTCCGCGACGGAAGCCTTGGATTTGTGTACATGGTTCCCATACTTTGCCGAAATCACAAGAGAGATCTGTTTGCTTTTCTTCGTTTTACACGGTCTGCACAACATGTTTTTGCTGGACAAGATGCTTTGTTGGCGGCTGCTTTACATTTTAGAGCCTGCTTTTATTCGAAGTTTGAGTATATATTTATGGAAGATATTCTTGGCGTGCAGAATCGAAGTGATCGTGAAGGTAGACGTCGCTCTATTTTATTTCAGATTGTAAAACGGATGCATGACAAAATTGATGTGGAAGGCGTGCTGAACGAAGTATTTGATAGCATCGCCTATTTCTTTCCCCAAGTGGATATTACGTTGTATATGAGTCAGGATCGGCACAGTCGCAATCCAAAGGTCAAACCATTGCTGCTGCATGAACGGGACGAGGATGTATGTGTGCGTGCATTTATGAAAGGGCAAATGGCTGTCAATGAGCCTATTGGCCTACAAAATGAAGTGACTGAAATCGGCATTCCGTTACGCGGGAAGCAGGGTGTGTACGGTGTTTTCCATATGATTCTTCCATCGGGTTCGGATAGTATGAACAAAGTGGATGTAGAACTGATCGCTATGATGGCGGATACAGCTGGCACTGCATTTGAAAATGCCAAGCTACTGGAGCAATCGAATATACTTATTCATGAATTGCGTCTCATTAATGAGCTGGTTCAGCGCTTAAATCAAAGTCTGAAGTTAAATGAAGTATTCGAGTTTGCCATGCAGGAGCTATTGAAAATGTTCAAGGCTGATTTTTGCTGTATTGTGCAGCTTGATCAGGAAGAAAGTTATTATATGGTCACGTCGAGCAATGTGGAAAGTGTGAGGCTGCACAGTTATCCTCGTGATGAAGGGTTTGCTGGATTAGTGTGTAAAACAGGTGATCCTGTTATTGTGTCAGACTATAGAAAAGAAGGGAAGATATCCTCAAAGTTTATGAATTTGACGGACTCCCTATCTTTGATGGCTGTACCTATGAAAACCAGCGGCACTCCCATGGGAGTAATACTATTGTCCAGCAAGCTTCCGAACTTTTTCTCATATGATAACTACAAGATGCTGCAAATGCTGGCCCCCCACATCTGGCTGGCGGTAACCAACGCTATGCTGCATGCTGAGGTGCGACGGTTGGCCAATATGGATATGTTAACGGGTCTGTATGTACGTCATTATGTGGATCAATTTATACAGGAGCATCAAGAAAAGGATTTCTGCGGATCGCTTATTTTGGTGGATATTGATCAATTCAAACAAGTGAATGATACGTATGGGCATCAGACGGGTGACGAAATTTTGAAAAGCGTCAGTGATATCGTTCGTTCTACGACTCGTGATGAGGATGTATGTGCCAGATGGGGCGGCGAGGAGCTTGCTATCTATTTGCCACAACTGGGCGTACTACAGGCGCTCCAATATGCGGAAAAGATACGTTACCGCGTACAGCATGAAACCGAGCCTCGTGTGACTGTTTCCTGCGGGATTGCCGAATGGAATTGGCTGGACGAGCAGATCAGCATTGAATCTTTGTTTTATAGCGCAGATATGGCGCTGTATGAGGCGAAAAATGAAGGACGTAATCGAATCGTTATTGATCATGCAGGCAGTGCATAGAGAATGCTCCTTCGGGAATGTTCTCTTTTTTTGTCTTGTATAACTCATTGCAGACAGGAAAACCTAATCGTAGCTTTAAGGTGCACATAAATGAAGCTAGCCTTACCACGAATAAGTAAACCAGGTAACATGACTGCCTCAGAGTAGAATGCTTACTCAAGGATTCAGTGATGTTCGGGATAGAACAGGCGGATGATGGGATGCATTGGCGAAAACAATGGGTTATGATGGTTTTTATATTTGTTGTGATGTGTTTGTTGAGTGGTTGTGCGCTAATGGGACAGCAAAATACACCTGAGCAGATTTTTAAAAGAGCCGTTGCAGGAATAGCGGGCAAAGAGATGCTAACCTTTACTGGACGGACTGGAGTTAGAGCTGGCAACGGTCTGCCTATGCTTAAACAGTTTAAATATCGTGGGATAGTAAGGAATCACGATGAACTGGTCATGGACTGGGGCTCTACGGAGGTCTTTCGTAAGCGTGGGGACTATGCAGCACTAAAAAAAGGAAAATTCGGGCAGGAAAAAATACGTGCACGTTTTGTTCGTCAGCATGGAAAATGGAATGCACTGGCATCCGGTTATAACGCTTTGGCTGGTGAAGGCATGTTAGATCGCTTCAATCCGATTCAGGAACTGGAGGAGCTAAATACGCTAAATAAGACGATTCGTATGGAGGCCAGTGCCGCGAGGGGAACCTGGGTGGTGCGGATTGAGCCAGAACCCACCTCAGCAAAGCGTTGGTTGAAAGAACATTTAATGAAAGAAATGAGAACAATAAATGATCAAATTGTGATATTAGACACGAAGCATAAAGGTTCAAATCAAGAGGTGCAACAAAAGCTGAACCAAGTATGGGCGCAAAGCTACGAGGAACTGAACCGCCAGCTGGACCATTCTGTTGTGCAGCCTGTGTATCATTTGACTATAGATCGCCAAACGGGTTTACCCTTGAAGCTATCATCAGATTGCCGAATTTCCAGGCAGGAAGCGAATGAAGAAATGCATGAAGAAGAACTAATTACCAAAGTTGCGTTTGAGGGCTACAAGTAACGGGGCGGGCGTGATACAATGGATTTTGAATTAACCATTGTTCAAAAAGAATGAAATAGAGAAGGAGAGACAATTCATGAAAGATCCCAGAATACTTAAATTGGCGGAAAACCTGGTAGGATACTCAGTTGAAGTGCAGCCAGGAGAAAATGTGCTGATTGAAATGATCGGTGGGGAGCGCGATTTGCTGAACGCCATCATTCATGAAGTGGGCAAAAAAGGCGGCAATGTCTTTGTTCAGCTTACGGACCGTAAAGTACAGAGTGCCATGCTTCGCCATGCGACAAGGGAAATGCTGGAAACCTGGGCTGAAATTGACCTCAACCGAATGAAGCAAATGCATTGCTACATCGGGATTCGCGCAGGAGCAAATGTAAATGATCTGTCAGATGTACCAGAAGAGAAAATGAAAATGTACAATTCCATTTATCAGCATGCGGTACATAGCGAGCAACGGGTAAAACATACAAAATGGGTCGTGCTGCGTTATCCGAATGACAGCATGGCTCAATTGGCGAACATTAGCACAGAAGCGTTCGAAGATTTTTATTTCGATGTGTGCAATCTGGACTACGCTAAAATGGACAAAGCACAGGATGCGCTGGCAGACCTGATGAATCGAACAGACAAGGTGCGAATCAAGGGACCAGATACGGATCTGAATTTCTCTATCAAGCAAATCGGGGCCGTTAAATGCTCGGGTCAATGCAATATTCCAGATGGTGAAGTCTACAGTGCGCCTGTACGTGACTCTGTTAACGGAACCATTAGCTATAATGCGCAAACACTTTATAATGGCATCACCTTCGAGAATGTCAAATTCCGTTTTGAAAATGGTAAAATCGTGGAAGCAACGAGCAACGATACGAAACGACTGAATGATATTCTGGATTCCGACGAGGGAGCACGCTATATTGGTGAGTTTGCGATCGGGTTTAACCCGTACATTTTACATCCGATGAAGGATATTCTGTTTGATGAGAAGATTGCTGGCAGCTTGCATTTTACACCAGGTCAAGCTTATGAAACAGCGGATAACGGTAACCGTTCTTCGATTCATTGGGATTTGGTATTGATTCAGCGTCCGGAATATGGCGGCGGTGAGATTTATTTTGATGATGTTCTGATCCGTAAAGATGGTATTTTTGTACTGCCTGAGCTGGAGCCGTTAAATCCTGAAAACTTGAAATAACGATATCCCTTCTTGATGAGAAAGCGATTTCAATGTATCATAATGAATAAGCAGTGATACATGACAATCCAATAAAGCGAGGGATCTTACGATGTCCAACAATAATGCGGCGGTTGTTGAAATTGCACAGACGGCGAGCAAATTCACTTCTTCCATCGTCCTTCATTCCGAAAATAAGTATATTGATGTAAAAAGTATACTGGGCTTGTTTACGACCTTGGTCAGCAGCCATAGTTATGAACTGCACGTTCACGGGCCTGATGCCGAGGAAGCCAAAGAAGCAATTATTGAGGTATTCAAGAAGCACGGACTGCACATATCAGTAGCCAACTAACTTTATTCATAAGCAGAAGCATTCCTACCTGTAACTGTAGGGATGCTTTTTTTGTCAGGTTCTTGTATTAGCCTGCAATTTGGTCTAATATTAAGGTTAGGACGTCTTGTGTGACATTGAGACATAGGGGGGAAGAATCCATGACTTCATCTGAGTTGCAGGAACAATTGAATATCAAGGCCATTAATCTGCTTCAGGAAGATGCAGATAAAATAAAGAAGCTTATTGAAGTACAGATGGAGAATCTGGCAACCCGTTATTGCCCTCTCTATGAGGAAGTGCTGGATACTCAGATGTACGGATTTTCCAAGGAAGTGGATTTTGCGGTTCGCGCTGGACTTCTTCCGGAAATGGTAGGTAAACAGCTGGTCAGTGAGCTGGAACGCAATCTGGCTATTCTATATGAGGCCATGAACAATAAGGCCAATTAGAAAGACGGTTTGAATGAATGAGAGCATGCGGAGTCTGAGAGCATGCTTTTTTTTGATGCCTTTTTGTGTAAAGGTGGTCGGAATGGTGCTGTACAAGCGAAGCACCATCCGACTACGCAGTGGCACGATAAGAAGCTTTTAAGTTCAGATTATTTAATACATCCCAATTTTTCAACGGAGAGAGAATTCATCGTTTTTGAGCACCTGTTAACTTTATATAAGAAAAAAGGATACACCTAACAAGACGTACACCACTAGCAGCATCAGACCTTCATACCAGTTGGTTGAACCGTCCTGAGTAATGGATTTGGCGATAAATACAGAGACGGCAATGGCAACCAGCTCAATGGTGGTGAACACGATATTCATTGTGTTTCCCATAAAGTAACTGACAAAAATCAGCACAGGTGCAACAAATAGCGCAATTTGCAGACTGCTGCCCACTGCGATTTCGACGGATGCGCCGATTTTGTTTTTCATTGCCAGCAAAATAGCAGCGCTGTGTTCGGCTGCATTACCAACAATTGCGACGAGGAACGCACCTACGAACAGTTCACTGAGCCCAAACTGAACCGTAAATACCTCCAGTGTCTTTACCAGCCATTCGCTGACAAACGCGACCATAGCGGTAGCCAGCAACAGATAGAGAATGGACTTGTTTCTTGACCACACCGGAGTATGCTCATGCGGCAATTCTTCATCCTTTTGTTCGGTCACATCGTCCAAATAGTCCTTATGTGTAATCATGGAAAAAATCAGCCACGCAATATAGGCGATAATGAGCGTGCCTGCTACAATGAGGCTGAGCGTGTCCGATTCGCTATCTGTGATGACATGTGTATTCAAAAAGACAGCCGGGACGAATAAAGCGATCACAGCCACAATCATCAGCGAGCCGCTTAGTGAAGCCAGCGATACATTGAAATTTTGCACTTTGTATTTCAATCCGCCAGCGAACAGACTCGCTCCGAGCACCAGCAGCAGATTGCCGATGATGGAACCGGTAAGACTAGCCTTTACCATATCATAAAGACCTTCTTTGATCAGAAAGATGGCGATGATCAGTTCGGCTGCGTTGCCAAAGGTGGCATTTAAAAATCCACCCAGACGTTGTCCGGCATAATGTGCTACGCTTTCGGTCGCTTTGCCGAGAAAACCAGCTACGAACACGACAGCGATGGCACAAATGATGAATTGGGCGATAGCGTTCCAATGCGTGTAATGAGCGACTGCACTAAGAGCAAATGTCGCTATAAGCAAAGCGGGAGATAACCATTTTTTCAATGAAGAGCACCTCGATATCAGTGAATGTGTACAAGTTTGATGAATGCTGTCACTTGTACGGATTTTCTAAATTAATATACCCAAAATGGTATAGGTTGTAAACGAAAGTCGTTTTTCATACGTAAGGTTTGCATTTGCAGTGGCAGAGGCTTTACAATACAAATAAAGGATGCATGAAGGGGGACATAGGTCATGGCAGAGCAAATTCAACAACTGGAAGCAGGAAACATCAAGATTTCCAACGATGTCGTAGGTAAAATTGCGGGGATGGCCGCACTAGAAACACCAGGCATTGCTGCAATGTCAGGCGGCTTATCAGAAGGCTGGGCCAAAAGGCTGAGCGGTAAAAATGTGCAAAAAGGCGTATCTGTGGAGGTCGGACAGCTCGAAGCTGCCATTGATCTACGTATTATCGTGGTCTACGAAACACCTATTCATGAAGTGTCCCGAATACTTCAGCAAAATGTGCGAGAAGCCGTCGAAAGCATGACGGGTTTGCGGGTCGTGGAAGTGAACGTAAAAGTAGAAGGTGTTGCCTTCAAGGACGACGCGGTATAAAAGGATCTAACGGATAAGAACACGAAAGCTGGCGGCTTTAGTATCGCCAGTTTTTGTTTGTGGACCTACAGTAAAAGCATTTTGTAGACAGCCATGTGAATATACATATACAAAAGAACTTCCAAAGCCACTGTTGCAGCTGGTCCTTGGAAGTTCTTTTTTTAGCGATAACGGTTGGTTCTACGGGCTTGAAAGCGGTTGGGTACTTCGTTTCGGATAGCTACGCCTGTCGTGCGCTCCTGTACCGCCTGTTTGGTGTTTTCGCGGGAAATACTAAGCATGATGCCCATAGAGAACATCATGACGAGCAGAGAAGAACCACCAAAGCTGATAAAGGGAAGCGTTACCCCGGTAATTGGAATCGTCTGAGTTACGCCACCGATATTAATGAATGCCTGAATGGCAATCAATCCCATAATGCCTGTGCCCACCAACGTCCCGAACGGATCACGGCAACGAAGGGCGATAAGCATCCCTCGCCAAATAAAATACAAATATAGCATCAGGAAGATGGCTGTTCCGATGAACCCGAATTCCTCACCAATGACGGAGAAAATAAAATCATTAAACGAATTGGGCAAATAGTGAAGCTTGATAATGCCTTTGCCAAATCCTGATCCGCTTAGGCCACCGTCGCCTATGGCTTGCAGGGACTGCACCAGATTATATCCGACACCCTGTTTATGTTCCATGGGATTGAGAAAGGCTTGAAAACGTCCGACTTTGTAATCTTGCTTCGCTACAGCTTGTCCATCTGCGCCAGAATCTCCAAACAACGATCCTATGCCAAAAACGATGGAAGCACCCAATACGAGCAGAGCGACTGATGCCGTAATATGCTTGATGCTGGCTCCTCCGGCATAAATAATCAGGCCACTGGTGGCTACCAGAATGAAGCAGGAGCCAAGATCAGGCTGAAGCATGATGAGTCCTGCAACAAAGCCCACAATGACGGTTACAGGTATGTAGCCAGTCCGTAAGTCTCTAAAGCGATCCCCTTTTTTAACGATCAGTGCGGATAAGTAAAGAATAATGGAGATTTTCGCAAGCTCGGTCGGCTGGAATCCAAAACTGCCAAACCTGATCCAGCTTTTTGCGCCGTTAAGAGAGCCCGTAAAAAGAACGATTACCAGCAGTAGTATGGTAATGAAAAATAAAGGCACAAAAAGCTTTTTATATTTTTCCATTTTAATATTCATAGTTACCAACATAATGAAAAGTCCAAGTACAGCAAATGCTGCTTGGCGCTTCACAAAATATAAAGAGTCAAAATTGGTATCTTTATTCAGCAGAGCTACGCTGGAGCTGGCGCTAAATACCATGATTACACCGAATCCAACAAGCAATAAAGTGAGGATCAGCAATTGGAAATCCGGTGTGCCTCTTCTTCGAGCCTCCGGCTTCGTATTTCTCATATCAGCTTCCCCCGGTATTCGCCGCAAGGTACATTCCTCGCAGACGTTATCATTTTATCGTTTACCATTTATCATAGTATGTTTGTTAGGCTTCTGCAACCTCCATGAAGCAACAGATACCGCAACAATTCCATATCTGCTACAATAAGATAAATAATGAGGGCCTGTGGCAGCGGCGCATATGCAATGAAGCTGCAAAATGTATCGGAAATCGGGAATTTGCCCGGTGCTTTAAAAGGAGAGATGGAGCAAAATGACACAACATGTGACAGACAAGAACTGGTTCGATCAATTGCAGGCACATATGGTGGAATGGCGCAGATATTTACATAAGAATCCCGAAATTTCTTTTCAGGAAAGCAACACAGCTGCTTTTGTAGCGGATAAGCTGGAGAGTTGGGGAATAGAGGTTCGGCGTCAGGTTGGAGGACACGGTGTTGTAGGTACTATTCGCGGGGCCAAGCCCGGACCTGTCGTGATGCTGCGTGCAGATATGGATGCTCTTCCGATTCAGGATGAAAAGGATTGTGAATATCGCTCCGGCGTGGATGGGGTTATGCATGCCTGCGGGCATGACGGGCATACATCCATACTGCTGGGAACGGCCCGTTATTTCGGTCTGAACCGTGACGAGCTGGCAGGTGAAATCCGGTTGTTGTTCCAGCCTGCAGAGGAATTACTGCCTGGTGGTGCGGTTCATGTAATCAAAGAGGGTGTGCTGGAAGGAGTGGATGTCATTTATGGCATTCATTTGTGGACACCATTTCCGGTCGGGACCGCTGCTAGCTGCGCAGGTCCGCTGATGGCGGCAGCTGATGATTTTTATATTGAAATTACAGGGAAGGGTGGACATGGTGGTATGCCCCAGTCCTCTCATGACAGTGTGGTGGCGGGCTCAGCTCTCGTAATGCAGCTGCAAAGTATCGTCAGTCGTTCAGTCGACCCGTTGCAACCAGCTGTACTGACGGTGGGGACAATTCAAGGAGGTTTTGCGCAAAATGTAATCGCGGAAACCTGCCGCTTGAGTGGAACGATCCGTACATTTGATGAGGATACACGCACTGTGATGAAAGAGCGGCTGCATGCGGTGACAGAGCTTACAGCTGCAACATATGGTGCAACAGCGGAAATCCGCTATATTATGGGATATCCACCTGTTGTGAATGATGCGCATGAGGCTGCTCGTTTTTTTAAGGAAGCACGACCTGTGTTTGGTGACGGGAATGTAAAAGAGGCGTCGAAGCTGATGCCTGCTGAAGATTTTGCTTATTATTTGGAACGTGTCCCAGGCTGCTTCATGTTCGTGGGGGCGGGGAACCCAGCTAAAAATGCAGTATATCCGCATCATCACCCCAAATTTGATTTTGATGAGGACGCCATGATTCATGCGGTTCGTTTGTTTATTGCGATGTCCACCGGATATGCAGCAGAACGAAATGCAGGGATGGATATTTAGAGTTTATGGCCAAATGTGAGTTGAATCGGAAATGGGTCAAATCGGAGTATGAGCTTAATAAAATGGGGTAACCTACTCTTGAAAAGGAGGGAGTACCCATGAAAAAGGTTCAGGAAGTTATGACTGAAAAATGCATAACGGTGACCCCACAGGACAATATTTATGAGGTTGCAGTTAAAATGAAGGACAATGATACTGGCTTTATCCCGGTTGTGGAAAAGGAAGGCAGTGACAGGCTGATCGGCGTAATAACAGACCGAGACCTTGTCGTTCGCGGCTATGCGGCCAAGCATTCCGGTTCCAGCTCGGTCGATACTGTTATGACGACAGGTATTCGCACAGCCAGAGCGGACATGTCGGTGGATCAAGCAGCCGAGCTGATGGCAGAGCAGCAAATCCGCCGTTTGCCTGTGACCGAAGGAGATCGTTTGATCGGGATTGTTTCGATTGGTGACTTGGCTGTACGCAATATATTTGCAGACAATGCTGGTGAGGCGCTTAGCCAAATTTCCGAACAGGTTCACTAGAAGAAAAATAAGGTCAGTATTGCTTAGAAGTTCAATCCGAATAGGGGTTGAACTTCTTGCTATTCCGGTTGGTCTGCGGATCATCGGACAAGCTGTTTATAATATAAATTTAAAATGATGTTGGGTTAGATTAACGGGAGGTAGCTATGAATCCGGAATATCCTTGTATTGTACAACGCGATTTTACCATTCTGCTGGAAATGGGCCTGCCTCAATCGGAGTATGCTCGTTCACAGTTGCAGGTTTACGCGGAGTTGGTTAAAAGCCCGTCTGCTTTTCATACATATCACATCACTCCGTTGTCTCTGTGGAATGCGGCTGCTCTTGGGTGGAGTGCTGAGGACATTCAAAATAGTTTGCAGTCCGTGTCTCGTTGGGATATCCCGCGTGATTTGTTGAAGGATATTGAACAGCTCGTTTCTCGATACGGAAAGTTGACGCTGTCACGGGCGAGAGCGGAGGAAGTGCAAGCTTATAGCACAGACGATACAATGGTTGATCGCTTGACCCTGACAACAGACACTCCGGTTTTGCTGGAGGAGCTACTGATCAAGCAGGAGCTGAGGCAGCTTGGAGTGCTTCGTACTGGTGAAGTGAGCGCTTCTATACCGCCTGAAAATCGCGGATTGTTCAAGCAGGAATGTACTCGATTGGGGTATCCGGTTGTCGATACGGCCGGATACCTCGAAGGAAATCAGCTCCGTTTTTCCTTGGGACAAGGCCAAGCACAGGTGCAGCTCCGTGATTATCAAGTTGAGGCTGCTGATGCGTTTGAAGGTGCTGATGGCTTGGGCGGCAGCGGTGTGCTGGTGCTTCCATGCGGGGCAGGTAAAACTGTGATTGGTATGGCGGTGATGGATCGGCTTCAGTGTGAAGTGCTTATTTTAACCTCGAATACCACCTCTGTCCGGCAATGGATTGAGGAATTGAAGCAAAAGACAGATATTCCGGTCAATTCGATCGGGGAATACAGTGGTCAGAAAAAAGAGGTGCGCCCGATTACGGTGGCAACCTACCAAATTTTGACGCATCGTCGCAGCAAAGACGGGGACTTTGACCATATGAAGCTGCTGAGCGAGCGGAAGTGGGGACTTATTGTATACGATGAGGTGCATTTGCTGCCCGCCCCAGTCTTCCGGGCGACAGCCGATATTCAGGCCACCCGTCGTTTGGGATTGACGGCCACGCTGGTTCGCGAGGACGGCTGTGAGCGGGATGTGTTCTCTTTGATTGGACCCAAGCGGTACGATATGCCTTGGAAGGAGCTGGAGCGACAGGGCTGGATTGCTCAGGTCGATTGTGTAGAGCTGCGGCTTCCGATGACAGCTGAACTGTTGGAACGCAGTATGCGTGCCGAGGGCAGACAGCAGTATCGGATTGCGGCCGAAAATCCGGCCAAGCTGGAAGCGGTACGTAGCCTGATGCAGCGCCACACCGGTCTGCCTACGCTTATTATTGGTCAATATCTGGACCAATTGCGTACATTGGCTCAGGAGCTGGGCGTGCCATTGATTACTGGGGCTATGAGTCAGAGTGAGCGGGTACGGTGGTTCGATGCGTTCCGCAAGGGAACCATCCGAACCTTACTCGTATCCAAAGTGGCGAACTTTGCGGTGGATTTGCCGGATGCGGCTATAGCTATAGAGGTATCAGGCAGTTTCGGCTCCCGTCAGGAGGAGGCGCAGCGGCTTGGCCGCATTTTACGGCCAAAGCCCGGTGAGAATAAAGCTTATTTTTATGCACTGGTGACAGAGAATAGCAGGGAGACCGATTTTGCAGCCCGGCGTCAGCTGTTTCTAATTGAGCAGGGCTATGAATATGCAGTTCGCAGATTCAGTCCCGCAGAGGCTATGGGAAGCCTGGATGATAAGGCTGGAGATGGTGGAAAGAAAAAGGAGGCGTAATCTAGGATGGGCGTAACGAACACGAAAGGCGACTGGAAGGAGCTAACTTCGGATGAACGGTTGGTGCTTACGCGATGCTTTATCCGGTACGCTGGACAGCCTATGAAGGAAGAAGAGCCATTGCAGCTTTCCAGGGGAGTGTTAAGCGGGGCCGAAACGAAGCTGGCACTGCATGGATTGCGTGCCCGGGGCTGGATGGAGGCAGTTACCAAATCATGGGGGGAACGCATTTTATATATCCCGCTTCATCGGCTACCCGCTTTGTACGATATGTTGTTAGAGCAAAGTACGATGAATATGATGGATACAGAACAACATCCAGTGACTGTACATGAAGCAAAGACAGGACTTGAGGCAGAGCTGCTGCACGTGCTGTCACGTATTGCGAAGCATGGAGTTCCTTTGACGGCCAAAGGAACCATACATAAGCGATCATTACAAAAATTGAACGAATGGACTCCCTTCCGTCCAGAGGATCTGGCGGGGCTTGGACTGCAGTACGCGCACACCGATCAGTATCCGATGCAAACGGCGGTCATGATGGATTTGCTGCTGAGCTTGGGGCTGCTGGCAAAGGAAGCAGCATCCTTTCGCATTCAGGAAACGGAACTGGCAGCTTGGATTCATTTGTCTGCTTGGCAAATGCGCAAGCATATCTTTATCACACTCATGGAAAGATACGGCAAGGCCGAAGCGTCTATGCAGCATTTTCGATACATGCTGTGCGCTGCCTCCCAGTATGCAGGAGCTAAGGGCTGGCTGCCTATCAAGTCATTGCTGCAATGGATGCTTCAGGTGGGCCTGATCTCACCGGAGAGCCTGCACAGAACGGGCTCCCAAACTAGTGCCCCTTTGGAGCTTGCTGCTGCATCCGGAAGTTCTGAAGCATTTGAGGATGGCACGGCTATTGAATTTAACTTTAGCGAATATGACATGGATGAGATTAAAGGCTGGCTGAAGGCGCTGACCGCTTTTGGAATGGGCGATTGGGGACTAAACGCAATGGGCGAATTGTGCTTTCGCTGGAATGTATCCCCGCTGGATATGCTTCGGCTATATAAGGAGGAGGTTGGCCATCCAGAGCGGGGGACCTTTTACATGCAGCCAGATTTTGAAATATTGGTGCCGCCGGATGTAGCTTATGATGTTCGCTGGCGGCTGGAATGCTGCTGTGAACGCGTGACAGGAGATCGGATGGCAGTATACCGTCTCACGAGAGAAAGTGTCGCAGAAGCAATTGAACTGGGCATGGAGGCGCAAGCTATTTTTACCCTTCTGGAAAAGTACAGCCGGGCAGGTGTACCTGATCATGTGCGTGTGGCAGTGGAGCAGTGGGCAGGCAGTGTCGGACGAACGGCATTTGCATCGGTAACACTCCTGCGCTGTGGTACACATGACGATGCAGACACTGTTGCACGCCATCCCGGGCTGGAAGGGCTGCTTGAACGGATCGGCGAACGGGATTTTATTATTCCGGCCCGCTCGGCTGCCCAAATCCGTAAGACGCTTGCTGCCATTGGATTGAGTCCGCGCCGGGAGCTGGAAGGTGTGGATGAGCCCATTCACCGTTATCCGTTGGCAGTGGAAACAGAGCACGTAAGCTCAGGCAGTCCTGATAGTGAAATTCGCCCGGTTGACATAACGATAAACGCTGGCACAGCCGAGCTCACATTTTCCCAGGAGGGGAGAGCAGGTCTGGTTTATACCGGACGAACACTGCACTTTTATGAGCGGGAGCATACGCTGCCTGATCCGCTCGACTATTTTCCAGAAAGCTCCGCAGTGCCCTCCTCCTGGACAAAAGAATGGAGAAGCTACCATGTGTCCACTGCCCGGCAGTTGATCGAACAAGCGATTCGTTGGCAGACGGCGGTGGGATTGCGAATCGGCAGGGCAGAGGTTAAATGGATACCGGAATCTGTGATTCCCGGCGAGCCGTGGAGTGTCATAGGCTGGTATGCCTCTGAAGAAGGTACTGAAGCACCAGTTCGCGCGACCCTGCAGCCAGGTGAATGGTCAGATATGCGGCTGCTGGTTCCTTTTTCATCGTAGAGCCGGGAAGTGCATGAAACTCCTTCTTCTCAAAAGGAGGATGTGGTATGATGAATGAGTCTACTTTACTAGGTAGAACTTTATATAAAGTGAGATGAACATTCATGAGCGTAGCCGAATTGAACACGGTCAATATGGCAGAAGTGCTTATTAACGCCTATGAATTGGGCGATATGGTCAACCGATCCTTCGAGGTATCGGATTATTTATATTGGAAGCAGCGTGTGGAACAGAACTCGTCTATTCAGGCGTGTGTGCGCAAGCTGGATGCCAAAAAGGAGTTATTCGCGGAAACGGAGCGTTTTGGACATTTTCACCCGAACTATCATGAAGCGAAGGACGCAGTGAAGGTCGTTGAGCTGGAACTGGAACAATTCCAGGAAGTTGTGGAGTTCAAACGGGCGGAAAAGGCGTTGGATGATATGCTTCATGCGATGTCAGAAACGATTGCATTTTCTGTGTCCGACACGATAAAGGTCCCAAGCAATGATCCGAATGTGAAAAAGGGTGGATGCGGTAGCGGAGGCAAGTGCTCCTGCGGATAAGCCATAGGGAAGATAGCGACGGAGGGGAGATGAGCGAATGTTTGCCGAGCGGACAGGGTACATCATATGGGTAAGCGATATCAAAGCTGCCCGCAATTTGGAGAAATACGGGAATGTCCACTACATTTCAAGGCGCATGCATTATGTAGTCATTTATATGAATGCGGATCGCGCAGAGGATACCGTAAAAAATATTCGCAGGCTTTCCTATGTGCGCAAGGTCGAACGCTCTTTTCGAAATGAGATTAGGACGGAGTATAACGACGACAAGGAAAAAATGAAAGAATATGAAATATAAGTTTTAAATGTTGTAAATTGTTAATTTATAAAAAAGTCGGCCTACGGGCTGGCTTTTTTTTATAAAGCCAGGACTTTTGCATAATATGTCTTAATGCTGTTAGACCTAAAAAATCTTTAAAACAAGTCATAGACTTCAATTTTGTAACTTGTAGTCCCGGGTCTGTTGAGGTAACATATGAATATATTGGTAGATATAAAGACCTATATGGTGGGGAGAGTGATCCCGTGCGTGACAAGGCAATGCAGCGATGGAGTACATACGAACCGTTCTACGTAGAGATGGGCGATAAAAAAGTTGCTGATATCGTGATTACAAATCATGCAAAAACACGTTACTTAGATCGAGTAGAGCAGAAACAGTCCGAGACGAATCATATCGCCGCCTGGCTTTGGGAATGTCTGAAGCAAAATAGAATGGAGTCCTACTATCATAACGAAGAGGATGTATATTTAATTGATGGTGATCTGGTTGTCGTGGCCGAATTTGGTGAGTTGCCAGGCGAGATGGATATTGCAGGGAATCCGCTCCACAAGATGATTGTCATTACCTTTTTGGGCCGGATGTCCGAGACGATTGAATTAAGGGATTTGAAGTCCTACTATTCATGGTTACGCCATTCGCGGCGTATGACACTAATGAAAAGCGCTCGCAAACAAAAATAGTCGATAAACATAATCGGTAATGAATCAGACGGTTCTGATGAAAAAGTCTTCAAACTCATCGCAGTGCTGTCAGGTATGTATAAGTATGCAGGTATCAGTTGCATACTTTTTTTATTTTGTATGGATTGCGCAAAAATAAAGCCGTCCATTTCGGTGAGTTTTCTTGGTAATTCGTGAACAGATGTTTTTCTTATGTTAAAATAGGGAGACTAGAGGGGGGAAAGGGTGGTCGTCAGTATGAACTTTCATCAGCTGCACATCTTTTATACGGTCGCGGAGCGGGGGAGTTTCTCGGCGGCGGCACAAGCGCTGCATATGACGCAACCTGCCGTGACCATGCAAATTCAGACATTGGAAGATTATTTTGGTACAAAACTGTTGCACCGATCGACTAAAAAAATTGAGCTTTCGGAGGCGGGAGCGACATTACTGCCTTTTGCCAAAAAAAGCATGGAGCTCATCCGGGAAGCAGACGAGGCAATGTCTGCTTTTACCCACATGCTGGAGGGAAGATTGCATATTGGCGCCAGCCTAACGATTGGTGAATATATTGTGCCAAGAATGTTAGGGCCGTTTGGTCAGGAGTACCCTCATATACGCATGGCAATGAATGTAATGAATACGACTCAAATTATGGATGATATACTAAAGCATCAGTTGAATTTAGGACTAATCGAGGCCCCGGTCCAGCATCCGGATATTGTGGTGGAGACTGTGATGCAGGACGAGCTGAAACTAATTGTTCCTTCGGGACATGTACTGGCCAAGGCTAAAAAAGTAGTGCTGGAGGATGTGTTTAAGCATCCTTTTATAGCCAGAGAAAAAGGATCTGGTACACGTCAGGTCATAGAGGACGGACTGAAAAGTCGTGGTGTGGATGCCTCCCGACTTTCTATCGTTATGGAGATGGGCAGCACTGGAGCGGTCAAATCAGCGGTAGAAGCTGGACTCGGGATTACAATGCTGTCGCCTTCTTCCGTGAAGCATGAGGTTGCGCTCGGATTGTTGAAAATCGTTAATATTTCAGATATCACTTTCAAACGAGAATTTTACGCCATTCATCTGAAGTCGGCGTTGCTGCCGATTCCGGTCGTGACCTTCCTGTCTTATTTGCGTCGTCACGATCAGGGAGGGGACGTGTTTGGCGACCCGGTGGATGGGCTGGCAGGGATGAAAGAAGAGGAGAACGTGTAATGAAGGAGCAGACCCACTTGAAACGATATGATTTGCATACACATACTCAAGCATCTGACGGTATGCAGCCACCTGCGGATAATGTGCGCTGGGCTAAGGAAAAAGGGCTGGCGGGTGTGGCCATTACAGACCATGATACGGTGGCTGGGCTGGAGGAAGCTCTTGAGGAGGGGCGGCGTACGGGAATTACTGTGATACCGGGTGTAGAAATCAGTACACGGGCTAGCGGCAAGGATATTCATATACTTGGTTATTATATGGATTACCATAATAAAGAGTTTTTGGGGCGGTTGGAAAAGCTGCGTCAGGCGCGGGATACCCGCAATGATTTGATTTTGAGTCGATTGCGAAGCCTGGGCGTAGATATCACCCTGGAAGAGGTGGTGGCTACGATGGGCAGACCGCTCGCACCGGATGAAAGCATTGGACGTCCGCATATGGCGGATACGCTGGTTCAAAAAGGATATGCGAAGGACATGCGGGATGCGTTCGACCGTTATTTGGCAGAGGGGGCGCCCGGCTACGTGTCTGTGCCCCGTGTAGAACCTGCGGAGGCTATAAGCTGGATTCGTGAAGCAGGAGGAGTCCCTGTGGTCGCCCACCCCGGGTTGTACGGGGATGATGGACTGGTTCGCTCCATTATAGAGCAGGCGAAGCCTGCGGGGCTGGAGGTGCGACATTCGGACCATGACGCTGCGGCCGAGAAACGATATGCAGCAATGGTGGCGCACTACGGACTTATCGCGACTGGCGGATCGGATTTTCACGGTGCACGCCAAGGTGTTATTTTCCACGGTGATCTGGGCAGTCGCAGTGTGAATGATCAGGTTGTCGAGGACTTGAGGAAGGCTGCCGCTGAACAAAAGTAAAGGAAAAGCCCCTGCCTTATGATGGGAACACACATGAAGTGCACCCGACATAAGACAAGGGGCTTTCGTATTATCAGGTTAGCCAGTAATTGCTGGTTGGCCTATTTTTTTTGGCTGTTTTACCGATGGCGGTAGCCTGGAGAACGCTAGCCGTTTTTAATGCGGTTGGGCAGCGATTTGACCAGCTCTTCATCTGGGGTGATAAAGAGTGTACGCTGATGATCATAGATGACAAAGCCCGGTTTGGCTCCGCTGGGTTTGCGCACATGCCGAATCAGGGTGGCGTCTACAGGCACGCTGCTGGACTGCTTGGCCTGGCTAAAGTAGGCAGCGAGCTGAGCTGCCTCCTCCAATGTGGCATCCCCGAATTGCTCAGCACGAATAACAACGTGTGAACCAGGAATATCCTTTGTATGCAGCCAGGTGTCATTGGGTCCGGCCAGTCGGTTGGTGACATATTCATTCTGCAGGTTGTTTTTGCCGACCAGTAGCTCAATGCCCTCAGATGACGTATACACGTGCAAGGTGGGACGGTCGTTTTTCTTCTTTTTCTTCCCTTTTTTGACCCGGTCTCTAAGATAGCCCTGTTGTACCAGTTCTTCACGTATTTCCTCAATGTCGTTCATGGAGGCATGGGCTAACTGCTGAAGCAGATTGTCCATATATTTGATTTCTTCGTGCGTTTTCTCCAATTGTTCGTCTATGACAGCCAGACTGTTTTTAAATTTGTTGTACTTTTTAAAATAACGCTGCGCATTATCCGATGGGCCCAGTAACGGGTCAAGCGGGATCGTTAGCTGACGCTGTTCCTCATCATAAAAATTGGTAAGATTCACTTCTTTGTCGCCCTTTTTTACTTCATGCAGCGAAGCGAACAGCAGCTCACCGTAAATGCGAAATTGATCGGCATCTTCCGCCTCGGCTAAATCCTGATGGAGATAGTCGAGTTTTTTCACATTTTTGCTTCGCTCATTTTGCAGAAAACGCAGCAGGTCGCTAACCTTTTGCTTGACCGTGTCCCTTTCTGCTTTTTCACCGAAAAAATCCTCCATGCATTTACTTATCGTAGCGTATTCCTTGCGCTCTCCCTGAATCAATGTAAGAGGAACGACTGAAAATATTGCCTTTTCCTGTGCGTTCAAGCCGGATACTGGCTGAAAACGATGATTCCGCACGTCATCCATCATGTGACTGAATGTACTCCATAGACGACGATGATCGTCGTCAGATGCTTGGTTGGATACTCGGGTCAGTATTTCCTCGGCGATGAGGGGACTGAGTCCGGTAAAAGTATTTACGATCCAGCGTTTGGGTACTTCTCCCGCTTCCATAGCTGTTTGATATGAGGAGGTGAAGGAGGCTTCTTCCGTTTCCAGCGGGTTCAGCTTGTTTTGTTCAGGAGGCTCCGTGTATTGAAAGCCGGGCATAATGACCCGATAGCTGCTAATCGATGGTGTGACATGATGGATGCCGTCCAATATAACGCCTGTTTCCGGGTCGAGCAAAATAATGTTGCTATGCCTGCCCATCAGCTCAATGATAATCCGCTTGAGTGAAATATCACCAAGCTCGTCGCGCTGACGCACATCCATGTGAATAATGCGTTCCATGCCCACCTGAGTAATGTTCTCGATGATACCTCCTTCACAATGCTTGCGAAGCAGCATACAAAACATAGGCGCTTCTGTCGGATTGAGAAAGTTTTGCTCTGTAAAATGTACACGCGGAAATGTCGGATTAGCCGACAGCAGCAGTTTTATGCTTCCGCCTTGTGCCCGCATATTCAGCACCATATCGTGATCGTTTGGCTGATGTATTTTGTTAATGCGCCCGCCACGGATGCTTTGCAACTCGTGTACGATAGCGCGGGTTACGATTCCGTCCAATGCCATAATGTATGTTCTCCTTTGAAGCCAATATATTTTCGCCTTCCTACTATGATACATAAATTTGGGACAAAACTTAAGCGGCTTTGTGATATTTCGGGTCCTGTCCGAATAGATTGAATCAAGAAAGTCTGTCCAGCTTATCAGCATTCGCGGCACAAAATGTAATAACGGACAGCCATCCTAGGCACAACCGACGGAAACGGACTATCTGACCGGGAGGGAATTGGGGAGTATGGAACAAGCACATTGGCACCAATTAAGCAATGAACAGCTTTCAACAAGTCTGGAAGTCGACCCGAAGCAGGGTCTTTCGGAGGAACAGCTTGCGCAGCGGAGAGAAGGGGCGGGATGGAATGAACTGAGCGAGGGGAAGCGTGTTTCGGCGCTCCTGATGCTGCTCAACCAGTTTAAGGATTTTATGATGCTCATCCTGATGGGGGCTACCCTGATCTCCGGTCTGCTCGGTGAATATTTGGACGCGGTTACCATTATTGCTATTGTGGTGTTGAATGGAATTCTTGGCTTTGTGCAGGAATTTAAAGCAGAACGTTCGCTGCGGGCTTTGAGACAGCTGTCAGCTCCAACTGCCAAAGTGCTGCGGGGCGGCAAACGGGTACAGATTCAAGCCAGAGAGCTGGTGCCGGGTGATATCGTCCTCCTGGAAAGTGGTGATCGTATTCCCGCAGATGTGAGGTGGCTGAGTACGAACGGCTGTGATGTGGAGGAATCCGCCCTGACCGGTGAATCGGTTCCGGTGAGTAAGCATTGCCGTCCTATTCATGCTGCGGAGGTGCCGCTTGGGGACCAAAAAAACATCGGATTCATGGGTACGATGATGACCAGAGGTACTGCACAGGGCATTGTTATTCGTACAGGCATGAGCACTGAAATGGGCAAAATTGCAGACCTGATCGAAAATACAGAGTCGCAGGAGACACCGTTGCAGCACAGGTTGGAGCAATTGGGGAAAATATTGATCATCGTAGCGCTGGCGCTAACGGTGCTCGTGGTCGTAGCTGGCATATTGCATGGTCAGCCAGCCATGAGCATGTTCCTGGCCGGCGTGAGCTTGGCTGTGGCAGCTATACCAGAAGGGCTGCCCGCGATTGTAACCATTGCACTCGCTTTGGGAGTACAGCGTATGATCAAACGCAAGGCAATTGTGCGCAAGCTGCCTTCCGTTGAGACGCTCGGGTGCGCGTCTGTCATTTGCTCCGATAAAACCGGTACGCTGACCCAAAATAAAATGACGGTCACCAAGCTATGGCTGGATGGTCGTTTCTGGGGAGTTACGGGGGAGGGCTATGATCCACACGGTCATATTATGGACAGGGACCTTCCTGCCGACCTGAAAAACGGACAATCATTGCGTAGACTGCTGCAAGCCAGTGTACTTTGTAACAATGCAGAAATTGTTCAAGTCGACATCGATGAGCTGCGCGCGAGAAAAAAGAGCAAAGAACCAATACCGTCTGCTGTATGGGAGCTGAAGGGCGACCCGACCGAGGGGGCGCTGGTCACGTTAGCTGCCAAGGGTGGAGTCACCCGACAAGCCTTGTATGAACTGTACACACGGGAACGCGAATTTCCTTTTGACTCGGAACGGAAGCGGATGTCGGTGCTTGTGCGCCATCAGGGAGGGCATATCGTCTTTGCCAAAGGTGCGCCGGATGTGCTGCTCGGCCAGTGTTCTTACATTTTATGGGAAGGTAATGTCGTTCCCTTGACAGGCACGCTGCGGCAAAAGGTACTGGTAGCCAACGAAGGGATGGCCTCAGAGGCGCTGCGTGTACTTGGGGTCGCATACCGCGATATCCGCTCCCATGAACATGTCTCTACCACCGAGGAGGCTGAGGCCCAACTGATCTTTATCGGCTTGACGGGCATGATTGATCCGCCGCGCCGCGAGGTTCGCGAGGCGATCAGCAAGTGCCGCCGTGCGGGTATTCGCACTGTGATGATTACGGGGGATCATGGCACAACTGCCGAGGCCATAGCCCAGCAGTTGGGTATTTTCCAGCGTGACTCACGTGTGCTGGCAGGACAGCAGCTGTCTACGATGGATGATGCAGCGCTGGATAATGTCGTCGACTCCGTCTCCGTGTATGCGCGCGTGTCGCCGGAGCATAAGCTGCGGATTGTCAAGTCGCTGCAAAGACGCGGACATGTCGTAGCGATGACCGGCGATGGCGTGAATGACGCACCGGCGATCAAGGCGTCGGATATCGGCATCGCAATGGGTATCACGGGAACCGATGTGACCAAAGAAGCAGCTGCGCTTGTACTGAGCGACGATAATTTCTCGACGATTGTGGCGGCGATTGAGGAAGGGCGGAATATTTACGAAAATATCCGTAAATTTATCCGTTATCTGCTCGCCTCCAACGTGGGTGAAATTTTGACGATGTTTTTCGCGATGATGGCAGGACTACCGCTGCCGCTGCTTCCGATCCAGATTTTATGGGTCAATCTGGTAACGGATGGCCTTCCAGCGATGGCTTTGGGTGTGGATCAGCCGGAAAAGGATCTCATGGAGCATAAGCCGCGCGGCGCAAAGGAAAATATTTTTGCCCGTCGATTGGGCTGGAAAATCATTAGTCGCGGACTGTTGATCGGCTTATGTACGCTTGCTGCCTTCTGGCTGACATTACGCATCGCGCCCGATAACGCAGGACAATTGATCAAAGCGCAGTCGGTTGCCTTTGCCACCCTGGTACTGGCGCAGTTAATTCATGTATTCGATTGCCGCAGTTCACGTTCTATTTTCCACCGCAATCCGTTTCAAAACAGCTATCTCGTACTTGCCGTGCTGTCATCCATCGTACTGATGCTGGTGGTTATGTACGTACCCGTGCTGCAACCTATTTTCAAAACGGTGCCGCTCGGCTTGCGTGAGTGGGCACTGTCCATCGTCGCAGCCGGGATTCCGACTTTCCTGATGGGAGCGGGAAGCGTATGGGGCGGTAGACGCAACCGTCACCGTGGTGGAAATACCCGCTTTTCGACGGGGCGTACGAAGTTTTCAGCCTAGTATTTAGGTCAGGTATCATCACATGGCTTTCCCGCTCTTGCCCTGTATGCTATTATGGAAATAAAGCTTTATGAGGAGCATGAGATCAGCAGCAACGGCGGAGGGAAGCTATGGAATTCACAAAAATGCACGGCTTGGGTAATGATTTTATCGTTTGGTTTGGGCATCAGGAATTGCCGTCTGACGCTTCAGAATTGGCTGTTCGGCTATGTGACCGACATTTTGGTGTTGGCGCTGACGGTCTGGTATATATATTGCCTTCAGAAAAAGCTGATTTTCGCATGCGCATCATTAATTCAGACGGATCAGAGGCAGAGCAATGCGGCAATGCTATCCGCTGCGCAGCCAAATATGTATATGACCGCAAGCATATCAGTCGTGAGCGGATTACGATCGAAACGCTGGGTGCAGGTGTGCAGCAGGTCGAATTGACTGTAGAGAACGGACTTGTACGTTTGGTAAAGGTAGACATGGGAGAGCCGATCCTGGAGGGTTTGAAAATTCCGGCTACGCTGGATCTGGATCGTGTAATTCATGAGCCCATCGAAGCTGGAGGAAGCGGGTTTCGTTTTACGGCTGTATCCATGGGCAATCCCCATTGTGTCATTTATGTTGAAGATGCGCCTAGCTTTGAACTTGCGGCCTGGGGACCTAAGCTGGAAAGCCATCCGCTATTCCCTAAAAAAACAAATGTTGAGTTTGCTACGGTGCGAAGTCGGGATCACATAGAGATGAGAGTATGGGAACGGGGAGCTGGGCCTACGCTAGCTTGCGGTACCGGGGCCTGTGCCACGCTTGTGGCTTCTGTACTTAACGGCTATAGTGACCGACGCGCCATTGTTAGTCTAAAGGGCGGCGATCTGGATATTGAATGGAACGAGGACGATAATCACGTGTATATGACGGGCCCGGCTGAAATTGTGTATGATGGTCGATTATCCTGATATCCATGTAATATGGAAAAATAGCGTGTATTTGGTTTAGAATTCAGGATTTTGCAACATCCTCAATCGTATAAAAATGAGTGACAAGGAGATCTCGAGGGGTCTCCTTTTTTGGTATTTAGCAACATTCTGTCTGTTTTTGACGTCTAAACGATGTATAATAAACAAATGAGAAAACAATAAGGAGGCCGTTCATAGTGCGGAAATTTCGTTGGATTTCAGCAGTTGCAGCCCTCATATTTGTAGTCACCGCCCTTCCGGCCCAAGCCGCTACCCTCCCTGCTGCTGTGGACACGACGAGCAAGCAGGTCGGCTCGCTAACCCCAACTGTCGTGAACCGGCTGGAAAAGGCAGTACAGGAACTGATCGGTACGAAAACGCCATTTCAATTTGACGATGTGACGGATATGGGTAAAACCTGGATTGTCGAAGGCGAGCTGGAGGACGGTACAGCTACGTTCCAAACAGAATATAATAAGGAAAAGAATAGAGTGGATTCTACCACCGTACGGTATAAAATAAGCAGCATGGACAAGGCGCTGGAAGCGCCAGTTAAGACTAAAGTGCTGAACAGTGCCAAAGCGTTTGACCCCAAGCGTTCCATGCAATTTGAGGCTTTCTGGCGGGTTAAATCTCCTTACCAGTCCAACATGCCTTCGAATTACTGGGTATTTTGGGGGGCAGGAGAAAAGGCGTCCTCATTGTACGTTGATGTGGATCGAGGTAACAGTATAACCATAAATGCAGACTACCCGCTGAAGCAGGTGGACCCTGTGTTGCTGAGCCGTGCAACGAACACTTTTAAGCGTGTTAGTGGTCAGCGAATTACCGTACAGCATGCTTCGCGCTTCAAGGATGAGGCAAAGGGGCTTTCTTATTGGTCGTTCGAGGACGCAAACGAGTCGAGTGAGGTCAAAATCGGCACGGCGACCGGCAAAGTGCTGGCTGTATCCACCTATGGGGCAGACTGGAATGATGATACAGATTTCAAAAAATCATTTGCCAATCCCAAATATACTGCCTCAGAAGCTTTGAAACTGGTCAAGCCCAAGGTTCAGCTCTTGTTTAATATCAATTTGTCTGGCTATAATGTGGGGATTCAAGGAAATCAGTATACATTTTCCAAAAAGCAAAAGGGAACGACTTCTATTGTAGCTAAGGTGAATAAAAAAGGAGCTTTTTACACGTTCTCCCTTCATGCTGCAGATGGGAAAATGCAATAAGTATAGTATAAAATAACAATAATATGTCAAGCTGCTCCACTCCTGGTGACATCATTTTGGGGAGTGAGGCGGCTTTTTTTGTTTTTTGGCTTATGTTTGCAGTCGCTTTTATGTTACATTAATATGAAAATAAACAGTGGGGTGGAGCGGAGGACATGAAACCGGAATTGCGTACTGTGCTGAATCGTGAAATTATTGTCGGAGACGGCGCAATGGGAACCTTTTTGTACCAGTTGGGATTTTCAGTAAATACTTCCTACGAAGAATTGAATATAACTTCACCTGATGTTATAGCCGATGTGCATAGTCAATATTTAAAAGCAGGAGCACGATTGCTGGAGACCAACACGTTCTCTGCAAATGATTATAAGCTGGCACGGTTTGGACTGGAATCCAAAGTAGAGGAGATCAACCGTGCCGGGGTAAGAATAGCCAGAGCAGCGGCCGGGCCTGAGCATTATGTAGTGGGAGCGGTAGGCTCCATATGCGGGGGCAAACGGCTTGACATATCCAAGCTGGAGCTGGCCCGTAACTACGATCAGCAGATTGATGCCCTTCTCTCCGAAGGAGTCGACGGCATTGTGTGTGAAACGTTTTATTCACTGGATGAAATGCGCATTGCGCTTCACGGTGTACGTAAATACAGCGACATTCCGGTCATCTGTCAGTTTGCAGTCGATCAGGTTGGTCGCACACAGGATGGTTTTTTGGTAGCAGAAGCTTTTTCGATGCTGCGTGATGAGGGAGCGGACATTCTTGGATTTAACTGTCACTCCGGTCCACAGGGGATCATGAGTGTTATGGAGCAATTGGGCGGACCTTTGTCGGTTCCGCTGTCCGTATATCCTAATGCAGGTCTCGCAGATTATGTGGACGGTCACTATGTATATGGTGCAACACCTGAATATTTTGGAGAATGTGCGGCGTCCTTTATTGAGCTGGGAACGAGGCTGATCGGGGGCTGCTGTGGGACCACGCCGGACCATATTGCGGCGATTTCCAAAGCTTTGAGCGGTGTACTGCCGCCTCCGCTGGCTCCAAAAAAAGCGTTGTTGAAAGAGTCCATTCACGTGGCTGAGCCGGAGTCGACTGTAGATCAAGGGGAACGTGGAAATGGCAGATATGCCGGCAAGCCCAACATTGTGGAAATGGTCAAGGAGCGGCATACGGTCATTGTAGAGCTTGATCCTCCACGTGATTTGGACATTACACGGTTTATGCAAGGTGCACATGCGTTGAAGAAAGCCGGGGCCGACGCGCTTACGCTGGCCGATAATTCACTTGCCGTCACTCGGATGAGCAACATGGCGCTTGGACATCTGGTCAGCATTGAAACAGGCTTGCGTCCATTAATCCATATTGCCTGCCGTGACCGTAATCTGATTGGTACTCAGTCTCATATGATGGGTTTTGACGCGCTGGGCATTGACCATGTACTGGCGGTTACTGGAGATCCGGCAAGGTTCGGTGATTTGCCGGGTGCCAGCTCTGTGTATGATATGACTTCTTTTGAAATTATACGTATGATCAAGCAATTGAACGATGGTGTTGCATTTTCCGGTAAACCACTAAAGCAGAAAGCTAATTTTGTGGTAGGTGCCGCATTTAATCCCAATGTCAAGCATTTGGGTAAAGCTGTACAGCGGCTTGAAAAGAAAATTGCCTCCGGAGCTGATTATATTATGACCCAGCCCGTCTACGATCGCCAGCTCATCGCAGCCATCGCGGAAGAGACACGGCATTTGGAGGTCCCGATTTTTATCGGTATTATGCCGCTGGCTAGCGGGCGAAATGCAGAATACTTGCACAATGAAGTACCCGGCATTCAATTGTCGGATGAGGTGCGTGCTCGTATGTCTGGTCTGGAGGGTCCGGAAGGACGAGCAATGGGTGTATCCATTGCCAAAGAGCTGCTTGATACGGCGATGGAGCATTTTAACGGAATCTATTTGATGACTCCATTCATGTTCTATGAAATGACAGCTGAGCTGACTTCTTATGTATGGCAAAAATCCGGCCGCGTGCAGGCCCCCTTGTTTCGACTATAATAATCAATTACAATAGTAAAATGGATGTGATGCCGATGTCATTGAGTATGACCGGATACGGTCAAGCCATCTTTCATTATGAAGGCTATAAAGTGCGCTTGGAATTGAAATCGGTGAATCACCGCTATTGCGAAGTGATGATGAGGATTCCGCGCGAATGGACACGTTTTGAGGATGGCTTGAGAAGAACGGTTCAGCAGCAGATTAAACGTGGTCGTGTCGACGTCTTCATCCACAGGGAACGTGATGATGAACAAATACCCGTCGCACGGTTGAATGACACTGTGGTGCAGGCATACCTGCATGCAGCGGAGCAGCTGGCGGATCGATATGGCGTGAAGGGAACATTAGGTATAAGTGACATTCTTGTTTTGCCTGACGTTCTGGGTGAGCCTGGAGAGGCTTGCAATGGAGACGAAGAGGACTGGGAAGAGCAGCTACAGCGAGCCTTACATGAAGCTTTGCAGGGCTTGCTGGAGATGAGAAGGCGAGAAGGCGGGTATTTGGCGCAAGATGTGGAATCGCGTATTTCGCATCTGGAATCCCTGCATCATGAAATGACGGTGCTGGCTCCTCATGTTGTGAGCGACTACCGTAATAGGCTAAAAAACAGGCTTAAAGAGCTACAGGACGGTTTATTTACGCTTGATGAGCATAAGTTCGGAATGGAAATTGCTTTATTCGCGGATCGCAGCAATATTGATGAGGAGCTTACCCGACTTCAAAGTCACTTTGGGCAATGCAAGGGGTTGCTGTTGTCGGACGAGCCGGCCGGCCGAAAATTAGATTTTTTAATCCAGGAAATGAACAGGGAAGTTAACACGATCGGCTCCAAGGCTAATCATCTCGCGTTGGTTAATTTGGTCGTCGAGATGAAGGCAGAGCTTGAAAAAATTCGTGAGCAGGCTGCAAATATTGAGTAGCTACCTGGTAGCGGCACGGCTGCAATAGTCACATGTATAGGGGGAAAGACCTGAATATGGCAATCAAATTGATCAATATTGGCTTCGGCAATATCGTGTCGGCCAACCGAATTATCTCCATCGTCAGTCCGGAGTCTGCTCCGATCAAGCGGATTATACAGGAAGCCAGGGACCGTCATATGTTAATTGATGCTACCTATGGCCGCCGGACACGGGCTGTTATTATTACGGACAGTGATCATGTAATCCTGTCTGCGGTGCAGCCGGAGACGGTCGCTCATCGCCTATCCACTAAAGATGATGATAATGACGAATAAAAATGGAGTGTACTATGGCTAAGGGATTATTATTTGTAATATCCGGACCTTCGGGTGTTGGTAAAGGAACGGTAGGCAATGCGTTGCGTGAGAAGCTGCCGGAAATAACCTACTCGGTTTCTGCTACGACTCGAGCACCTCGTGCGGGCGAACAGGATGGAGTTAACTATTTTTTTAAAACACGTGAAGAGTTCTTAAGCATGATTGAACGGGATGAGATGCTGGAGTATGCTGAATATGTGGATAATTATTACGGTACTCCACGTGATTTTGTAGATCAGACGCTTGCGCAGGGTAAAGATATTTTTCTGGAAATTGAGGTTCAGGGAGCGTTAAAGGTCAAAGAAAAGTTTCCTGAAGGCATCTTTATTTTCCTGCTTCCGCCTTCGCTGGATGAATTAAAGGATAGAATTCGCGGACGGGGTACAGAGACTCAAGCCACCATTGACCACCGCATGTCGGTAGCTGTGGATGAAATGAACCTGTTGCGTCACTATGATTATGCGGTTGTGAATGATGAGATTGATTTCGCTTGTAAACGAATAGAATCCATTATTATCGCCGAACATTGTAAGGTTCATCCATAAATCGGGACTTTACATATGCCAAGCGTATTTAAAGAGAAATAACACTGTATAAGCTGGGCTTGAAGGTGTACACTTGAGTTCAGCTTATATAGTCCCAAAACTACATGAAGAGGTGTCTATTCGTGCTGTATCCTTCCATTGATGAAATGATGAAAAAGGTTGATAGTAAATATTCGCTGGTTGTAGCGGCTTCACGCCGGGCTAGACAGTTGCGTGAGGGTGAGAAGACGTCTTTGAAGAGCCCTAAATCACACAAACAGGTTGGAGTAGCGTTGGAAGAGATCTACGCCGATCATCTTCTGCTTGAAAGCGGCGAAGAATAAGAATTGTAGACAATCATTATAACCAGGCGCAATGCCAATTCCTTTGACAACCGCAAGGTTGTTATTTTTTTCGGTCAGGGGGAGTTAACGATGTTGAAGGGGAAAGTGATTATTCTTGGTATTACCGGCGGAATTGCCGCTTATAAAGCGGCTGTGCTGTGCAGTAAGTTGACGCAAAAGGGAGCCGACGTTCATGTGATTATGACAGCTTCCGCCAAGGAGTTTATTACCGAACTTACGTTGCAGTCGCTCTCTCGTAATCCGGTATACAGTGATACGTTTGATGAAAGAGAACCGTCCGTCGTATCCCATATCCATCTGGCGGATGCGGCTGATTTGGTGTTGGTTGCTCCTGCAACCGCGAATATCATCGGGAAAATGGCGCATGGGCTTGCTGATGATATGCTGTCTACCACGCTGCTGGCTACGACTGCCCCTATTATGGTGGCGCCTGCGATGAACGTGCATATGTACACTCATCCGGCAGTCATGCAAAATATGGAAACGCTCGTATCACGCGGCGTGATGATGATTGAGCCTGGTGAAGGACTACTGGCTTGTGGTTATGTTGGCAAAGGGCGCTTGGAAGAACCGGAAACGATCGTGCAAACTATAGAGCGCTTTTTCGAACAGCAAAGCCAGGAGGGTAAAGGCCAAAGCAAGTCTGAGCCACGCTGGTTTGGTGGAGAAGCTACGGAAAGTCAAGCGCCCGAGTCGCTTGTGAACGAGAATGACAATGAGAATAAAATGTTGCTTTCAGGCAGAAAAGTCATTGTGACTGCTGGCGGCACAATCGAGAGAATTGATCCGGTGCGTTACATCACGAACGATTCCTCCGGCAAGATGGGCTTTGCCATTGCAAAAGTAGCCCAGGAGATGGGTGCAGAGGTGCATTTGATCGCTGCAAATACCAGCGCGGAGCCGCCTTCAGGTATTTCGCTTGAAAAGGTTCAGTCTGCTGAAGACATGTATGCTGCTGTGTTAAGACAATGGGAAGCGTGTGATATGGTCGTGATGGCTGCTGCGGTTGCAGATTATCGACCACGTGAGGTGGCACAGACCAAGATTAAGAAGAAAGATAATGCTATTACACTGGAATTAGTGAAGAACGTCGATATTCTCGAGTCACTCGGACACAGCAAAAAACATCAATTCTTAGT
The DNA here is from genome assembly GCF_000236805.1 of Paenibacillus peoriae KCTC 3763. GTDB lineage: Bacteria > Bacillota > Bacilli > Paenibacillales > Paenibacillaceae > Paenibacillus > Paenibacillus peoriae. Next base: position 493,067 of record NZ_AGFX01000011.1, read on the forward strand.
TGGCTTTGCGGCAGAAACCGAAAATATGGAGGTGTATGCGATAGATAAGCTGGAACGTAAGAATTGTGATTTGATCGCAGCAAATGATGTAACTGTGGAAGGCACCGGCTTTGGCGCCGATCATAATGCTGTACAAATTTATGACCGTGGCGGAATGGTAGAGCGCATTCCTGTACAGTCAAAGGAAGAAGTTGCGCGTAAGTTGCTAACGATAGCTGCGGGACGCATGGGTGGGGTGTTGCATTAATGGAGACAGGCAATTTAGTTGCCAAGGTCATTGTCGATGTACCAGCCAAGGATACGGACCGTACCTTCGATTACCTGATACCGGATTCAATGAGGCCTTGGATTGAGCCGGGTAGCCGGGTAGCTGTACCGTTCGGCAAACGAACGGTACAGGCTTTTGTCATTTCGGTAGTTCCTGCTGAGGAGCCGCCTAAATACCGGATGAGAGCGATTCAGGAGTTGCTGGATTTGGTGCCGCCATTATCTCCCGATCTTGTAGATCTGGGCAAATGGATGAGTGAACGCTATGCTTGCAATCAAATCATGGCCTTGCAAGTGATGATTCCTACCGCATTAAAGGGTAAAGCGGAACGTTACATTTCCATTGCTGAACAGCATGCGTTTGCAAACACATCGTCTGTTCATACTATCCATGACGTAGATTATGAGATGCATTTACAGCGTACCATGCAACCAGATCAAGGCGAAGAGCTCGAATGGGCTCTTCTCACCGATGATGGTATGAGCGACCCGACGGAGCGTCGGATTGTCAGCTTTATTCAGGAGAAGGAGCAAGTCCCTTTGCAGCAGCTCAGTCGCCGTTTTCCCGAGGAAGCGGAGGTCATTAAAGCACTGTTGCGGCGGGGAGTGCTCCAGGAAAGTCAGGTTATCAAAGACAAACTCAGCAAAAAGACCATGAAAGCTGTTGACCTGGCTATTAGTATAGACAAAGCCTCAGCGGCATTGGAGAAATTTTCTGCCAAAGCGCAGCGTCAGCGGGAGGTACTTGCTTTTTTGCTGGAACGTAGCGAGTTTCTGCCTCTGCCGCTGAAGGAAGTCCTGACCTCACTTAGTGTATCGGCTGCAACGGTCAAGGCGCTGGAAGATAAGGGTTATGTGATCACGGAGGATGTGGAAGTGTTCCGCGATCCGTACCGGGGCAGGCGCTTTAAGCCGACAGAGCCGCTGCCCCTCACATCAGAGCAGCAGTTGGTGTATGAGCGAATTGTTCGCCAGTTGGACATGCGTGAGCAAGGCGCTTATTTATTGCATGGAGTCACAGGAAGTGGTAAGACGGAGGTCTATTTACAGACGATTCAACGCTGTATCAGTCAGAATCGTCAAGCGATTGTACTGGTGCCTGAAATATCGTTAACACCACAAATGGTTGAGCGTTTTAAAGGTCGGTTTGGCGATCAGGTGGCCGTGATGCACAGCAGGCTGTCCGGCGGGGAACGTTACGATGAGTGGCGCAAGATACGTGAAGGTCGTGTGAAGGTGGCGATTGGCGCCCGCTCGGCAGTATTTGCGCCTTTTCGTGAGCTGGGACTCATTATTATGGACGAGGAGCACGAAACGTCCTATAAGCAGGAAGAGACCCCCAAATACCATGCGCGGGATGTAGCTATTCGCAGAGCCCATCAGCATGGAGCCGTCGTTATTCTGGGGTCAGCTACACCGTCGCTGGAAAGCTACTACGCCGCCCGCTCACAAAGCAATGACGAGTTTGCGCCGCTGCTGCTTGAAATGCCAACCCGCGCATTGGGGAACACGTTGCCTGAAGTACATATCATGGATATGCGCGAGGAACTGCGGGCTGGCAACCGATCCATGTTCAGTCGTGCGCTGCATCAAGGAATCGCAGAACGGTTGGAGCGTAAGGAGCAGACGGTATTGCTGTTGAATCGACGCGGGCATTCCACGTTCGTTATGTGCCGCAGCTGCGGCTATGTGGCGGGCTGTCCGCATTGCGATATTTCGCTTACGTATCACCAGCGTTCGAACAATTTGCGTTGCCATTACTGTGGTTATTCCGAGCCTGTCCCGCAGACTTGTCCGGAATGCGGCAGTGAGCACATTCGCTACTTCGGCACAGGAACTCAGCGGGTGGAAGAAGAGCTGGCAAAGCTGTTTCCCGGTATACGGGTTGTCCGAATGGATGTGGATACAACAACAGAAAAAAACGCCCATGAAAAGCTGCTCAAGCAGTTTCGTGATAAAAAAGCGGATGTGCTGCTCGGGACCCAGATGGTAGCCAAAGGACTGGATTTTCCTGATGTGACGCTTGTTGGAGTTATTACTGCGGACTCGGCTCTTAATTTACCGGATTTTCGGGCTGCAGAAAAGACATTTCAGCTGTTAACACAGGTAGCCGGACGTGCCGGAAGGCATCAATTGCCAGGTGAAGTATTCGTACAATCTTATACTCCAGAGCATTATTCGGTGATTCACGCAAGTCGTCACGACTATGCCTCTTTTGTCAGGGAAGAGTTGAAACATCGCCGCAATTTGCACTATCCGCCGTATTGTCGTCTTATTTTGGTGACCTTTTCTCATGAACAGCTTCCGGTACTGGTCCGGCTGGCTGAAAACTATTCAGCTACCCTGCAGGGGCGGGCGAGACAACGGGGCTGGTTCGGGAATATGGATCGGCTGACATCGGATGTACTTGACATTTTGGGACCCGTAGCTTCACCGATCTCGAGAATCAAGAATAGATACCGATTTCAATGTATGATAAAATGGCGTGGAAATATTGATGCGATTGGTCTGGCTCAGCAGGTAGCTGATGAAATGGCGGAATCCGCACAGGCCCAAAAGCTGCTGATTAGTCTGGATGTCGATCCGCAAATGCTAATGTAGAGCGCCTGCGCAAAACTTATCAGCACAATTAATGCGGACAAGCGGTCCGTACATAGGATAATGTAGCAGTCGCGTTAGTGATGAATACAATTAATAAGTCTAAATGAAGATAAAGAGGAAGGTGTTCTGTTGTTATGTCAATTAGAATTATCGTGTTGGAGCCGGATGATGTACTGCATAAAGTAGCCAAGGAGGTTACTAAAGTTACACCTAACGTGCAGAAGCTGCTCGACGATATGGCAGATACGATGTATGAAGCGGAGGGAGTAGGTCTTGCCGCTCCGCAAGTAGGCATTTTGAAGCGTCTGATCGTTGTGGATGCCGGAGATGAGCAAGGTTTGATTAAAATGATCAATCCGGAAATCGTGGCAGAAGAAGGAGAGCAGCTGGGTCCTGAAGGCTGCTTGAGTATTCCGGGTCTGAACGGGGATGTGCGTCGTGCCGAGAAGGTTACAGTCAAGGGACTGGATCGTGAGGGCAAGGTGATTACTGTTACAGCGACAGGATTGCTTTCTCGTGCTTTTCAGCATGAAATCGACCATTTGAATGGAGTTTTGTTCACGGATATTGCGGAAAAAGTATATGAGGTTGCTCCGGAACAGCCAGGACCGAACCGTCAGGCAGGGGAGTGAGGTTCGATGAGCCAAGACATTCGTATTATCTTTATGGGTACACCGGAGTTTGCTGTGCCTTCGCTGAACATGCTGCTGGACAACGGCTACAATGTGGTCGGTGTGATTACCCAGCCGGATAAGCCGCAGGGACGCAAAAAAATATTGATGCCTACACCAGTCAAGGAAGCGGCGGAGAAGCGCGGATTGCCCGTGCTTCAACCGACCCGCCTGCGTCAGCCGGAAGCGGTGGCACAGGTGGCGGAGCTGCGTCCAGATCTGATCGTAACCGCAGCTTATGGGCAAATTTTGCCTAAGTCCGTATTGGACCTGCCCCGTTACGGCTGCCTGAATGTGCATGGCTCGCTGCTTCCCCGTTATCGGGGAGGAGCGCCGATTCAGCGTGCGATCATTAACGGTGAAACCATTACGGGCGTGACGCTGATGTATATGGCGGAAGGACTGGATACCGGCGATATGATATCACGGGTTGAGGTTGCTATTGAGCCGGAGGATACGTCCGGTACGATCTTCGAGAAGCTGAGCGTTGCCGGGGCAAAGCTTTTGCATGATGAGCTACCGAAGCTGCTGGCAGGGCAATCGGCGCGCACACCGCAAAACGAGGAAGAGGCTACCTATGCCCCCAATCTGAGTCGTGACGATGAGCGTATTCCATGGAATGATAGTGCGCAGCAAATATACAACCGGATTCGCGGGCTTGTTCCCTTTTCCGGCGCATTTACGCTGTGGGAAGAAAATGTTTTTAAAGTGTGGGCTGCTGAGCAGCCTTCCGTTGAAGGGGCTTCCACTAAAGAGGCTTCCATAAGTAATGAAGCGAATGGCTCCAATACTCAAGCGCCCGGAACGGTTCTTCAATTGAATGCCCGAGGCATTGAAGTACAGACAGGCAGCGGTACGATCTGGCTGACTCAGGTTCAACCGGCAGGCAAGAAGGTTATGGAAGCCGGGAACTTTGCACGCGGCGGACAAATGAAGCCAGGCATGGTGCTCGGGTGAGCGGGGGGCACTCCCGTCAGGGAGACCAAGGCAAGAGAGCAGGTGCCAGAGCTGGCAGCACCCGCAAACCAACGGCGCGGGAAGTTGCACTTGATGTGTTGACCGGGGTGGAGCAAGAGGGTGCATATAGTAACCTCGAGCTAAATCGTCGGCTTCAGCAAGCAGGTTTGTCCGCAAGTGATGCCGGCTTGGCGACAGAACTCGTGTACGGCACAGTCGCACGCCGTAACACACTGGATTATTATTTGAACAAGTTTGTTCAAAAAGGCACGGCCAAGCTCCAGGCTTGGGTACGTTCACTACTGCGGATGAGTGTGTACCAGATTGTGTATCTGGATCGTATCCCGGATCATGCCGTCGTTAGTGAAGCCGTGGCCATTGCCAAGCGGCGCGGGCATCAGGGGATTTCGGGTATGGTCAATGGTGTGCTGCGCAGCATGCTGCGCGAGCCGGACAAGCTGCGTATTCCTGACGGTTTGTCAGCCGAGGAGCGGATCTCGTTAGAGCATTCCCATCCACAATGGCTGGTTAAGCGCTGGATTAAGCAATATGGTGTAGAAACAGCGGAGGCGATTTGTCAGGCTAATAATGAGCCACCTGCGGTCAGCGTGCGGGTAAATACGACCATGACCAGCCGTGATCAATTATTGGACGAGATGCTCGCCAAAGGGGTAAACGCCGTTCCTTCGGCAGTTAGCCCTTACGGGATAGTTGTTCGCAGCGGCGGCAACATGGCGCTTACCTCCTGGTATACGGACGGCTTGTTGTCCGTACAGGACGAAAGCTCCATGCTTGTTGCGGAAGCAGTTGCGCCTGAGCCCGGCATGCTGGTACTGGATTGCTGTGCCGCTCCGGGTGGCAAAACAGCTCATATGGCTGAGCTGATGAAGGACCAAGGCCGGATTATTGCGAACGATTTGCATGCCCATAAGCATCATTTGATTCAGGAGCAGGCTGATCGGCTGGGACTGGAGGCTGTGGAAACGGTCACTGGTGATGCGCTGGAGCTGAAAGATCGTTATGCTCCTGCTTCTTTTGATCGCATTTTGCTTGATGCGCCATGCTCCGGCTTTGGGGTCATTCGCCGTAAGCCGGACTTGCGTTGGAGTAAAACGGAGCAGGATGTGCGCGACATTACACAGCTTCAGCATGAGCTACTCGATAGTGTAGCAGGACTATTGAAGCCAGGTGGTATTCTGGTATACAGCACATGTACGATTGAGCCTGACGAAAACGAAGGACAATTGACCCGGTTTTTAGGTGAGCACTCCGAGTATGAATTGGCAGAAGGACATTCTTTCCCGGACATGAGCCGTGATACAAAGGGCGCTCAGAGCGGCTCGTTGCAGCTGTTGCCACAGCATTTCCACAGTGACGGATTTTATATCGCACGTCTGCGCAGGATAAAGTAGTTCGGAAGAGTATTCCAGGCAGTCACCCACCAATATTTCTACATTCCGCCGGACCTCTCCGGCGGTTTTTTGCATGAATATGAAAAATTTTTACCCCCTCAGGGATTTGTGCTAAAATAGGAAGAATGAAAATACTGCCTAAGATCAAACAGAACTTAATGGAGAAGGAACGGGTGCAAACACTGATGAAACCTTTTATATATGATTTAACTCTGGAGGAGCTTCAGGACTGGGTCAAGAATAATGGCGAGCCTGCTTTTCGCGGAGGACAAATTTTTGACTGGCTGTATGTAAAGCGGGTCAACGATTTCAGTGAGATGACGAATTTGTCCAAGGGACTGAGAGAGAAGCTTGCAGAGCAATTCAGCTTTGTGACGCTGCATGAAATTACAAAGCTGGAATCGAAAGACGGTACGGTGAAATTCCTGTTTGGTTTGCACGATGATCATGCCATTGAGACGGTTATTATGAGACACAATTACGGAAACAGTATTTGTGTAACGACTCAGGTGGGCTGCCGGATTGGATGTACTTTTTGTGCTTCGACGCTTGGGGGCCTCAAACGGAACCTAACAGCCGGTGAAATTACAGCGCAGGTTGTGCAAGCACAGAAAATTTTGGATAAAACCAATGAACGAGTGAGCAGCATCGTGATTATGGGTTCAGGCGAGCCTTTTGAAAACTATGAAGCGACCATGACGTTTTTGCGTACGATGATTCATGAAAAGGGTCTGAATATTGGTCAACGTCATATCACGGTATCGACCAGTGGCATTGTACCGAATATTTATAAATTTGCGGACGAGGATACCCAGATTAATCTGGCAATATCCATTCATGCGCCTAATGACGCGCTTCGTTCCAAATTGATGCCTGTTAATCGTCGTTATCCATTTAACGATGTTATGGATTCGCTTCGTTACTATCTTGCCAAGACGGGACGGAGAATTTCATTTGAATATGCTCTGATTGGTGGAGTAAACGACCAGGCAGAGCATGCAGAAGAGCTGGCGGATGTATTGAAGGACATGTTGTGCCACGTCAATTTGATCCCGGTCAACCATGTGCCTGAGCGCAAGTACGTACGCACATCGCGCAGCGATATTTTTAATTTCCAGCGTATTCTTGCCGATAAGGGCATCAATGTGACGATCCGGCGTGAACAGGGTCACGATATCGCCGCTGCCTGCGGCCAGTTGCGTGCAAAGCATATGGAGTTGGGGTGAAATTATTTGATCAAAACAGTTCATGTCAGCCATGTCGGACGTGTACGTTCGGTGAATGAGGATTCTGCCTGGATCAGGCACTTGGAGCAAGGGTATATTCTTGGGATTGTTGCCGATGGAATGGGGGGGCACTTGGCCGGTGATACGGCCAGCCGCCTCGCGGTTGAGACACTTGCCGCTGATTTGGCGACGTTGGAGAGCGGATTATCCGCACATTCTTTGACCGCGGCGCTCAGCGACGCTATTTTGCATGCCAATGAAGTTATCTTCCAAACGGCTGCGCGCGATGAAAAGTATCATAATATGGGAACGACAGTTGTGGCTGTTTTGCTAAACGATGCTTCCGGAATTATCGGACATATCGGGGACAGCCGAGCCTATGTAATATCCAAAGGGACGGTACGTCAGATTACAGAAGATCACACTCTGGTTAATGAGTTATTCAAAAATGGTCAGATCAGCAAGGAAGAGCGGGAGAACCATCCCCGTCGCAATGTGCTGACACGGGCGCTGGGTACTGATTCCGAGGTAAAAGTGGATATTGACTCCATTGCGCTGGGCAAAGGTGATGTGTTGTTGCTGTGCAGTGACGGACTGAGCAATCTGGTCACCGAGGAACAAATCAGCAAGGTAGTAGGAGCTGCAGACAATCCTTTGGAGGAACGAGCGGATCGTTTGCTACATTTGGCATTGCTTGCCGGAGGAGACGATAATATCACGGTAGCTTTGTTTGAATTGCCTGACGATACGGTTTCATTGAGTGAAAAGGGGTGTGACGCATGATCGGACACCTGCTAGGGGGAAGATACGAAATTATTGAGCGCATCGGTGGCGGTGGTATGGCGCTGGTGTATAAGGCTCAAGACATTTTGCTGAATCGTAATGTAGCGGTTAAAGTGCTGCGTCAGCAATTTGTTCATGATGAGGAATTTATTCGCCGTTTCCGGCGTGAGGCACAGTCTGCGGCCTCGCTTTCCCATTCGAATGTAGTTAGTATTTATGATGTCGGCCAAGAGGATGAAATCCATTATATTGTAATGGAATACGTCGAAGGTAAAAATCTGAATGAGATTATTAAAGAACGTGCGCCGTTGCAGGTAGATGAAGCAGTGCGGATCGCTTCACAGATTTGTGATGCACTGGAGCACGCGCACCAAAATCAAATTATTCACCGGGACATTAAGCCCCATAATATATTGATTGGACGTAATGGGCGGGTTAAGGTAACCGATTTCGGGATTGCCAGAGCTGTTACGTCAACGACAATTACCCAGACTGGTTCTGTTGTGGGTTCTGTTCATTATTTTTCACCTGAGCATGCAAAAGGTGTCGTCACTGGTGAAAAATCGGACTTATATTCTTTAGGTATTGTGTTATATCAAATGCTGACGGCCCAGCTTCCTTTTTTGGGAGAAAGTCCAATCAGTGTAGCGCTCAAGCATTTGCAAGAGGAATTTGAGGAACCACGCAAAATTAATCCGCTGATTCCGCAAAGCGTGGAAAATGTCATTTTAAAATCCATGCGCAAAAATCCAGAGGAACGCTATCAGTCGGCAGAAGAGATGCTGCAAGACTTGGAAACCTGTCTACTGCCGGGGCGTCGCAATGAATCCAAGCTGGAATTTGCACACTTGGATGATGAGGATCAAACACGGGTTATTCCGGCGATAAAGCCTCAACAAATGGGGATGTCTTCCAATGGGAGCGAGGCACCTGTCCAGTCTGGTGAATCCGGACAGCTTCCAAGCAAGCAATCGTCCAAGAAGAATAGAAAAAAGGCGATCATTTGGGTAACACTAGTGTTGGTGCTGCTGCTTGCCATGGGTGGACTGGTGGTCTATGTGCAAAATGTACTCGTCGTACCTGATGTAAAAGTGCCAAGTGTTCTGACACAGACAGAAGATCAGGCGAAGGTGAATCTTAGTAAATTAGGATTGCTCATTGAGGAGCCCGTCCAGCATGAATACAAAGAAGGAATTGCGCCAGGAGTTGTTTTTTATCAAAGTTATCCGGCTGATTCTTTAGTCAAGGAAGGGACCAAGATTAGTCTGAAAGTCGGGATTGCCAAGCCGCTTACTCCGATGCCGGATGTTAAGGGGCAAAGCTATGAGAATGCAGTGAAGCTGCTGACCGCCCAGCAAATTAAGGAGACGCAGATTCAGCAAAATGAGCAGTTCAGTGATCAGCCCGTTGGAACCGTCCTCAGTCAGACACCAGCTGCAAATGAGCCTTTTGATAAGGATTCGGTTCAAGTAGTCCTTACAGTCAGCAAAGGTGCGAACACGGTAAAAATGCCGAATTTGGTGGGCATGACGCAGAACCAAGCAGAAAATGAGGTCAAAAAGATGGGGCTGAAGGTCGGCTCGATCAAAGAGGAATATAGCTATGAGCAGGAAAAAGGCAAAGTAACCAAACAGTGGCCGTCTGAGGCGGGCAGTGAGTTGCCTCCAAATACGGAAATTACGATTTATGTAAGTACCGGTTACCCGCCGGAAGCGATTATGCTACCATTCAATGTGCCTGTTGCACCAAAGGAAGAGGGCAAAAACAGCAAAATTCGTATCACTTATACGGATGCACGTGGAGAAAATCAGGAATGGGGAAGCCGTACGATTAATACGACGCAGGTGTTTACGATCAATCTGGTGATGGCACCGAACAAGGACAGTGTTGTCTCTGTATTTAGAGATGGAGCATTTGTTGATACGTATCCTGTTTCTTATATTGATGCAAAAAATGGCACGGTGACGATGCCTCAAATTGCTCCGCCTGCCGGAACGTCACCAACGGACCCTTCTGCTGGCAATTCTTCGCAGAATGGCAGTGAAAGTGGTGGGGAAGGGAATACCGGGGAGTCTTCTAATGATAGCGGAGGCAGCTCTAACAATCCGGATGGGACCGGAGGAAATGGCGAGCCTTCCGCCTTTGTTCCTGGAACGGATTCCACGGGAGTTGTACGCAGTGAGTTGGCAGTTAGTCATTATAACAACTCGGGCAAAGGGAACGGTTCCCATAATAAGAAGGGAAAAGTGATTGAGGCTGTACAGCATCAGTAAACCTGCTGAATGAAGGTGCTTGTACTGTTATAAGCAATGAAACTTAAGTATTATGAAGGAGGACGTCTTACACATGCCTGAAGGTCTGATCGTCAAGGCACTCAGCGGATATTATTATGTCTCCAGACTGGATCAGGATGGGCACCCGGTATCCGGCGAAGCTACAGTACAATGCAGAGCACGCGGCATTTTCAAGAAAAAAGAGATTACGCCTCTTGTCGGCGATCAGGTCGTTTACGAACTGACTGAGAACGGGGAAGGTATGGTCAAAGAGATTAGAAAGCGTGTGACGGAGCTTATCCGTCCGCCGGTGGCTAATACCACGCTTGCCGTGCTGTTGTTTTCCCTGCGTGAGCCGGATTTGAATCTGCCGTTGTTGGATAAATTTTTGGTGCATATTGAGCACGCCGGGCTGGATACGATTATCTGTCTGACCAAGCGCGATTTGTATGAAGGCAGTCCTTCGGAGGATGATACGGTTCTGGCCGTTCAGGAAATATATCGGAAGATCGGTTATGAGGTGCTGGTGACCAGCGCCCGTACCGGGGAAGGCACGGCTGAGCTTAAGAACCTGCTGGCTGGTCAAATTAGCGTGTTCTCTGGACAGTCAGGTGTAGGAAAGTCTTCAATGCTTAATGCGTTGCAGCCGGGGTTAATGCTAGAGACGAGTGCTATTAGCAATAAGCTGGGGCGAGGAAAACATACGACTCGTCATGTGGAGCTAATTCCTCTGGACAACGGCGGCTTTGTAGCTGATACACCGGGTTTTAGCCAGCTGGATTTTTTGGAGCTGGGTGTGGATGAGTTATCACCCTGTTTTCGTGAATTCCAGCAGTATGCGGAGAGTTGTAAATTTCGAGGCTGCACCCATATTCACGAGCCTGGTTGTAAAGTAAGAGAGGCCGTAGAAGAAGGACATATTTCACAGGGGCGGTATGATAGCTACTTGCAGTTCTACCAGGAACTAAAAGAAAAAAAGCGGAGGTATTGAGCATATGTTAAAAATAGCACCATCGATTTTATCCGCTGATTTTGCCCGTTTGGGCAGTGAAGTTGCGGAAGCCGAGGCCATGGGAGCAGACTGGATTCATGTGGATGTGATGGATGGGCATTTTGTATCCAATATTACATTGGGTCCACCTATCGTTCAGGCTATTCGTCCGCATACGACTCTTCCTCTGGACGTTCACCTGATGATTGAGCATCCTGAACGTTACATTGCTGATTTTGTAAAGGCTGGGGCCAATATTGTCACTGTTCACGTTGAAGCCTGTGTTCATTTGCATGGAGTTATTCATATGATTAAACAGCAAGGTGTGCTGGCAGGAGTGGCCCTCAATCCAGGTACTTCCCCATATGCGATCAAGGAAGTACTGCCCAATGTGGATATGGTTCTAGTCATGACGGTCAATCCTGGTTTTGGGGGGCAATCCTTCATTCCAGAGACGGTGGATAAAATCAGACAGATCCGTGCTTGGCTGAACGAAATAGGGCGTCCGGACGTACATATCGAGGTAGACGGAGGTATTGCGGAGGAGACGGCACCTGTCGTATTTGAAGCAGGTGCTGACGTTCTGGTGGCAGGCAGTGCAGTTTTCGGTAGAGAAGACCGCGGTGCAGCTATTGCGGCTATTCGGGACAGCGCGACCCGTTTATCCAAGTGAAGCTAACTGAAGCGCTATGGATGACTGCAGCGAGTATGGCGACAGGTTTGACCCTCAGCAGCTTCTCGCTGGTGAAGGCTCCATGGAATGCCCTTCTTTCACTTTTCGCTGTTCTTATTGTGCTATTTTACTTTCGTAAAAATGAACGGCGTGGTTTGCGCATCGGGTTTGTGGTGTGCAGCGTGCTTTATTACTTCCTGTTTATTTTTATACTCTCGGCATATCTCTATGTTCACGGACTTGTCTGATGGTATAGCCTGGGATGGTTGTGCATAAATATGGTTACATGAGCGGGATTCTCATGTAGCCTTTTTTTTGTGGGGTAACAACCATCTATAGATTGCATAAACTACAGAGAACGGGTGCAGGAGAATGATGGGGAGGGTGAGGCATGAAGTTTTACACGATCAAACTACCAAAATTTCTGGGTGGATTCGTCAAAGCCATTTTGAATACATTCCAGAAAAACTGAATTTCATGTAAGGTAAACTACAGGCTGCAGAATGAAGACCAGAGGTACGCAGGGCATGCTTCCCGGGCACATCAGCTTGGCAGCTCGGAAGTAATCGGCAAAGAACGCGCGGGAAGGTGCCTGACATTTTGTCCTTCTGGAACAGTTGGATACTACATTTCGAATAACCAAAAAAGCACCCGTTTAAAACGAGGTGCCTTTTGTTTATAACGTTATTTTTTTACGACTACACGCGAGTCACTTTACCGGCTTTCAATGCACGAGTGCTGACATAAACGCGTTTCGGTTTACCGTTAACGAGAATGCGAACTTTTTGTACGTTGACGCCCCAAGTACGGCGATTACGGTTGTTAGCGTGAGATACGTGGTTACCGCTGCTAGGCTTTTTGCCTGTTACAGAACATTTACGAGACATGATTCCACCTCCTATTCTGAAAATAACCAAGTTCCGTATGGAACAGGTCGCTCTTCAGGCCGACTGGGTCAGCCGGACTTTGTAAGTCACTAACCTGAACAAAACAATACTTTTATATAATATCATAGTCAAAAAAGCTCCGTCAACTGATTCAAAAACTTTATTTATTTCTCTTTCGCATTATAGTACAATATGGGATAGTTATTGCTCCATTTATTTTTGTATATATTAAAATGTGAACTTATTCCAGTCATGCCGGACAGATCAGAGGCGGAAACCATACCCATAGTTACCATTCCTGCCGATGTTTTATTGTTGGGCGGTTGACTGGTTTTTCATATACATGACCTGTGTAAGGATGGCTCGGACCATGGGTACAATAAGCTTACGAAAGTGTGACATTCGTATTCATCGTCTGGCTTTAGTATAATTCAATTAAACCTTTAAACAAGGTGTTGTGTAAGTTTGATTGTAAAACAAGTGTATTAAGCTAGGAAGGGGAATTCTCTTGAGTAATCGTTCTTTGAATGGAACAGATTTTACCGCAATGGTTTTAGCCGGGGCGGAACAATTACAGCAGCATGCGGAACACGTCAATTCACTAAATGTATTTCCGGTACCGGACGGTGACACGGGTACCAATATGAATTTGACGATGAGCGCGGGCGTAACGGAATTAAAGAGGGGGAATTCTGCCTCTATTGGTGTCATGTCCGGCATATTATCCAAAGGTTTGCTGATGGGGGCCCGCGGTAATTCAGGGGTTATCCTGTCCCAGTTGTTCCGTGGCTTCAGCCGTTACGCTGCCCCATACGAGGAATTGAATACCCTTCAGTTCGCATCGGCATTGCAGAGCGGGGTGGATGCGGCCTACAAGGCGGTGGTTAAGCCGGTGGAGGGTACAATTCTTACCGTGGCGAAGGAAGCGGCTAAGCATGCTGTTTTTTTCTCGCGCCGGACGAACGACATCACGGAACTGATGGAAGAAGTGCTTGCTAAAGCGAAGGAAACGCTTGCCATGACGCAGGACATGCTCCCGGTACTGAAGCAAGTGGGAGTTGTGGACTCGGGTGGACAAGGACTTGTGTATATTTATGAAGGATTTATGCAATATCTCCAAAGCGGTCTGGTGGCAGCTACAGCTGCAAAAGGCGATAAGGGGCGTCCCGTTTTTGCTCCTCAGGTAGCCAAGAGACCTACGGCAGTTGCGCCTTCCCCGGATGCGCCGATTTCAGCGCAAGCGAAGCTCGAAACTGAGGATATTGAATTTTTGTATGATATGGAGTTTTTTATCAATCGGCAATTGGGCGGAGCGGAAGGTACGGCCTTTGATGAGGAAGTTTTCCGGAAAGCGTTATCAGTAGATGGTGATTCTATTATCGTTATTTCAGACGATGATGTTATTAAGGTTCATGTGCATTCCAAAGCTCCGGGTGAAGTGTTGAATCTGGCACTGCGTTACGGGGAAATTACGCAGATTCGTATTTTGAATATGCGCGAGCAGCATCGTGATTTGTTATCTGCGGGTATGGATGGTGCTCCTGAGCCTGAGTGGTTTGCTGAAATACCAGCAGAGCCTGCACGTGAGGAGGAGCCCTCAGTGCCTCCGGCTCATGAACTGGCACCCTTTGGTTTTATCGCTGTGGCTTCTGGTGAAGGAATTGCCGATATTTTCAGAAGCTTGGGCGTCGATGTTGTGCTTTCCGGCGGTCAGACCATGAATCCGAGTACAGAGGATTTTGTCAATGCGGCACGCTCGATTGCGGCTCAACATATTTTCATTCTTCCGAATAATTCCAATATCATTTTGGCGGCAGAGCAGGCGCGTGAATTACTGGAGATGGAACGCTTGGTGTCGGTTATTCCAAGCAAAACGATTCCTCAGGGGATTGCAGCGGCATTTGCCTTTCAGGAGGAAGAAGCCTTTGAGACCAATCAAGATAATATGCGAGAAGCGGTCAGCCATGTGAAATCCGGACAGGTGACCTATGCGGTACGGGATACGACGCTTGATGACCTGCACATTATGGCAGGCCATTATATCGGTATTCAAGATTCCAAAATTGTGGCGACCGAGGAAGAGTTAGTCGCAACGTCCCGCCTTTTGCTGACGAAAATGCTAGTGAATGGTGATGAAATTGTTACGATTCTCACAGGATCGGATGCGAAGCAAGAAGACACAGATCAACTCGTTGCATGGCTTGAAGAGCATTATTCGGATGCTGAAGTAGAAGTTCATGAAGGTGGTCAGCCGATCTATCCTTATTTGTTCTCCGTGGAAAGCTGATGGGCTGTAGAGCGCCTATGGAAGCCCACCACCAAAAAGGAGGTCTGACTGATGAGCACCATCATTGTGACGGATAGCACGGCTGATATTCCACAGGAACTGGCAGACCGTCTCGGTATAGTCGTTGTACCGCTGACGGTCATGTTTGGTAGCACCGCTTATCTGGATGGGATTGAAATGTCAGCGGCGCAGTTTTACAGCAAACTGGTGCGGGCAGATGAGCTGCCTACGACGTCACAGCCTTCACCAGCCCGTTTTTTGGAGGCTTATACGGCATTGCTGGAGAAACATCCTGAGAGCCAGATTGTTTCTATCCATTTGTCTTCCGGCGTGAGCGGAACGTATCAGTCTGCTCTGCTGGGTAAATCCATGCTGGAGAAGCATGAAGATAGAGTGACCGTGGTGGATTCCAAATCAGCTTCATACGGATACGGTATGCTTGTGGTCTATGCCACAGAGCTGGCGGCTGCCGGGCAATCCCCGGCTGATATTGTTCAGGCTGTGGAACGTCGTGGGGAGCGCCGTTGTTTGTATTTCCTGGTGGATACACTGGAATACTTGCAAAAAGGCGGACGTATTGGCAAGGCAGCGGCTATGGTTGGTACGTTGCTTAACATTAAGCCGATTCTTTCGATTGACAAAGAAGGCATTATTTATTCGGTTGAAAAGGCGAGAGGGCATAAAAAAGCGACAGCACGAATTATTGAACTGCTGGAGCGGGATTTAAAAGGCCAAAAAATTAATATTGCTGTGGGTCATACGGCAGATCGCTCGGTGGCAGAAGCGTTCATGGCTCAGCTGGCAGAGCATTTTGAGCTGGGAGATCGAATATATACTGAACTTGGCGCTGTGATTGGAGCCCATGTAGGGCCAGGAACGATTGGCATTTTTGCATGGCCGGCCGGAGATGAGAGGTAATATGTTACAACTGGATCAAATACCTTTGAAACAAATACATGGCGTGAGTGCTCTCAAAGAAGGAGAGCTTCACGCTTTTGGCATTTCTAACGTGCAGGATATGCTGGAATATTATCCGTTTCGGTATGAAGATTATCGCCTGCGCTCGCTAAGCGAAGTGAAGGATGGAGACAAGATTACGGTACAGGCCAAAATTATGGGCATTCCGGTGCTTCAACGATACGGCCGCAAATCAAGGTTAACTTGTAAATTGATGGCCGAAGATTGGATGTTTACCGCGACGTGGTTTAATCGGCATTTTTTGAAGGATCAGCTAACATCAGGTCGTGAAATTGTGGTGACTGGTAAATGGGACCTCAAGCGGATGCAAATGACCGTTTCGGATTCCGAGTTTCCCGATAAAGGAGTGGCCCGTTCAGGGACACTTCAGCCTGTGTACTCTATAGGCGGCAAGATTACGCAAAGCTGGATGCGTAAAACCATGAATCAGACGCTTCAGCAGTTCGGTGAAATGATTCCTGAAATTTTGCCAGAGCTGCTTGTACGTAAATATAGCATGATGCCTCGTAAAAAGGCCATTACGGGGATACACCAGCCTGAGGACAACCGCGAAGGGCAAGAGGCTCGCCGCCGCATGGTGTATGAGGAGCTTTTTTTATTCCAACTGAAAATGCAGGCATTCCGGGCGTTAAACCGTGGTCGGGCAGACGGGGTTGTACATACGGTGGACAATGCTACAGTTCGTGAATTCGTGAGGTCCTTGCCTTTTGAATTAACGGATGCACAGAAGAAGGTCGAGCTGGAAATACTGCATGATCTGCGCTCGCCCTATTGTATGAACCGTCTGCTTCAAGGAGATGTCGGGTCGGGTAAAACGGTTGTTGCCGCCATTGGTTTATTTGCTACCGTGCGTTCCGGTTTTCAGGGGGCGTTGATGGTGCCAACCGAAATTTTGGCCGAGCAGCATATGAGGTCGCTTCACAAGTTGTTTGAGCCCTTCGGGATTAGTGTTGGGCTGCTGACAGGAAGTACGACCGGAAAGAAACGTAAGGAACTGCTTGCTTCCCTGCAGCTGGGGCTGCTGGACATTGTGGTAGGCACTCATGCCCTCATTCAGGAGGATGTGTATTTCCGCCAGCTCGGGCTTGTCGTAACGGATGAGCAGCACAGATTCGGCGTGAACCAGCGCAGCATATTGCGTCGCAAGGGATACAATCCCGATGTGCTGACGATGACGGCAACACCGATCCCGCGTACGCTGGCGATTACTGCTTTTGGTGATATGGACGTTTCTACGATATCAGAGCGTCCAAAGGGACGTATTCCAATTTCGACGTATTGGGTAAAGCATGATCTGATGGATCGGGTACTCGGCTTTATTTCCCGTGAGGTAGATCAGGGACGGCAGGCTTATCTGATTTGTCCGTTAATTGAGGAGTCGGATAAGCTGGATGTGCAGAACGCCATTGATTTACATATTCAAATGCAGCAGGCTTTTCCGAATTACCGCGTTGGGTTGCTGCATGGACGAATGACTCCTGCGGAAAAAGAAGAGGTTATGCGTTCTTTTTATGCGAATGAGATTCAGCTGCTCATTTCAACAACGGTTGTAGAGGTAGGGGTAGACGTGCCGAATGCGACGCTCATGATCATTATGGATGCAGATCGCTTCGGACTGTCCCAGCTTCATCAACTGCGTGGGCGCGTCGGACGGGGCTCCCACGCCTCGTATTGTATATTGGTTGCTGATCCCAAGTCGGAGGTTGGTCAGGAGCGGATGAAGGTTATGACTGATACGGACGATGGTTTTGAGGTTGCCAGACGCGATCTGGACCTGAGAGGTCCGGGTGACTTTTTTGGCACCAAGCAGAGTGGGCTACCCGAATTCCGCTTAGCAGATATGGTAGCGGATTTTGAGGTGCTGGAAAAGGCTCGTGAGGATGCAACGGATCTGATCAAGGATTCGTCCTTCTGGACATCTCCACAGTATGAAGCACTGCGTGGTTATTTGCAAAAAGAGCAGATTTTCCAAGGCGATCTCATCGACTGATTCAGCAAGAATCATGAGGTTGCTTTAATCCCTTTAATTTAGATAGGCACAATGGACAGGCCAGCCGTCATATATTTGGGAATGACCGATGATATGGGAGGTGTGGCAACATTGAGCTATCAGCAATATGGAATCAGCCCGCAACTGGTGGAGCGGATTAAGCTAAAAATGAAAAACCGTGTGCTCAAGGAACGGGTTAAGCAGCAGATCGAAGGTGTGACCAAAGCGGACCTGCAAAACAAGGCCAAGGTACGTCAACTTGTGAAGTCCACTTCTGCTATTTTGAACGAGCGGCTGACAGCCGCGCAGGAGGAACAATTGACAGCCTTTGTACTGGCACAAAAAATTGATCCGTCTAACACATTCCATCTGATCAAACTGTGGGGAATGTTCCGTTGATGCGTGTGGTAGGGGATTTGAAAGCATTCCCATGTGTTGTATGAAGCACTTATGGAAAAGGATTGCCTGATGTCAGGCGATCCTTTTTTAAGATTATAGAATCTATAAATGTGTAGCGGAGCTGAACTCGGTTCTGCTGTTAGATAAAGATGAAAACTGATTGATATCTGTGTAAAATCATATTATATGTATGAAATGTGTGCATAAAGAGGGGGACTTATGAAAAAAGCAAGCGCTAATTTGATGAAAGCAATCAATTTAAACAATGTGCGTCAGGCGATGAAACGTGTTGAAACGGCTACCAAACCCCAGTTGGCCTCGTTCACCAAGCTGAGCGTAGTTACGGTGAATTCACTTGTAAAGGAACTGCATGACCTTGGAGAGATATTCGAAGATGAAACCGTTCCATCCAATGGCGGAAGACCTGCGCTAACCTATCGATACAATTATGATTTCAGCCTCGCGCTCGTCATTTACATGAAAGAGGAGAAGGGACAAGGGTTTGTTTCTGCAGCAGTCGTTAACCTGGAAGATCATATTCTGCTAAAAGAAGAATATTTAATGCCTGTTTTTGAACGGCAGCATTTCCATGAGGTTATTGGGCGTTTCCTTGCGTTGTATCCTTCCATTAAAGTGATTGGCATAGGTATTCCTGGACAGGCCGTTAATGGTGAAATTACGGTGAGCAGTCATCGGGAACTGACGGGTTTTCGTGTGATTGAAGAGATTGAATCGCAATTTGGACTGCCCGTTATAGTGGAGAATGATGTTAATGCCGCCATAAGCGGGTATTGTGCGAAACAGGACTTGGATGACATGACATGTGTACTTGGCATATATTTTCCTACGAAGTACCCGCCAGGAATGGGGATATATCTGGATGGAAAAATAGTCAAAGGAAAGAACGGCATGGCCGGTGAAATCAAGTTTCTCCCCTTGGGTTTTGATTGGTATCGTGAAATGGATCAGGAAACATTTGTGGGCGCAGTATGTCAAATCATTCAAAGCGTCAATGCCGTGCTTGCTCCAGACAAAATTGTGATCTATCAGGATCGAGTGGAAGCAGATACTTGGTACAATGCATGGGAAATCTATCAGACTCAGCAGCCTATGCCATCGTTTCCTGAAGTGATTTTACAGGAAACATTTCAACAGGATTTTGAAGCAGGCATGCGCTGGCTCACACTCAAAGAATTGGAGCCGGTCCTAATCATTTAAATGAGCAGAAAGAACCCCCAGAATTTACTGCAGGGGTTCTTTCTGCATCATGTCTTGACAAAGAAAAGTTACTGATGCATATTAAATAAAGAAACTTTATAAAGATATTTATTTATGATGAAAATGGCAATAAAGATTCACTTATGGTGAGAGAGGTGAGGTATGGCAACTTGGTTTTTAATTGTTATCTATCTGGCATTTGTTAGCTTGGGACTTCCGGATTCTTTGCTTGGGTCGGCCTGGCCGGTGATGTGGCCCGACATGGGGGCTTCACTCGGCTCCGCCGGCATCTTGTCCATGGTTGTAGCCGGAGGGACGATCATATCCAGTCTGGTAAGCGGAAACTTGCTTCAACGATTGGGGACAGGCAAAGTGACCCTGATCAGCTGTTTCCTGACTGCCGGAGCGTTACTTGGATTCTCTATGGCACCCTTAATGTTTTGGCTTGTCATCTTGGCTATTCCTCTTGGCCTTGGAGCAGGTGCCGTAGATGCGGCTCTGAATCATTATGTAGCCGAAAACTACAAGGCTTATCATATGAACTGGCTGCACTGTTTCTGGGGCTTAGGAGCAACTATGGGTCCGATTATGATGTCCTACTATATTGCTGATCATAACTCCTGGAGAGGGGGGTATGCAGCAGTAGCCATGATCCAGTTCACACTCGTCCTCATTTTGTTGGTTACTCTCCCCTTATGGAAACGTATCGCGACGAGTCGTGAGTCTGAGTCTGCACAAAATGACATACAGCACGTTCAGACTGAATCCGTGCTATTACAGCCAGAGGGAAATGTCAAAACCAATGTCCTTCGTATTCAAGGCGTCAAGCCTTCCCTTATCGCCTTTTTGTTCTATTGCGGGGTTGAAAGTACGGTGGGACTGTGGGGAGCCAGTTATTTGGTTGGTGCGAGGCATATCACAGCAGAGACGGCTGCGGGGTGGATCTCTTTATACTATGGTGGGATTACGATTGGAAGGATGATTACAGGCTTTATTACGCTGAAAGTCCATAATCGTGTGTTAATCCGATGCGGTCAGCTTGTTGCCATTGCAGGCGGGATCATTCTTTTGCTTCCGCTGCCTGCCGCTCTTTCCCTGGTTGGATTCATTCTGATTGGACTTGGGCTTGCCCCTATCTATCCCGGGCTTCTTCATGAAACGCCAACCCGGTTTGGAAGGGAAAATTCAGCAAGGATGATGGGGTATCAGATGGCTGTCGCCTATACGGGAACGACGTTTCTCCCTCCGCTTTTTGGCATAATCGCTACACAGATGAGCATCACCTTATTTCCGTTTATTGTGCTTGTTCTCCTTATTTTCATGCTGATGAGTGCAGAGGGAGTAAATTACATTTTAAACCAACGAGAAAGTGAGGAATTACGATGTTAGCGTACGTGTTATTATGTGCTGTCATATGGATTGGGACCTATCTATGTATGGTGATGTCTGGAGAGACGATTGAAGTGAAACCGATTCGTTCTATTGACGATCTGTTTGAATAGAACACAACTGCAAAAAATAAATCTTGACATGTAATGCATTACAACGTTTACGATTGCAATGTAGCAAACAGCTTTCCCTAGGGCGTCCTATGCTACCAGTCAGAGAAGGTGTAAATGGTGGGCCTACATCTTTCTTGATAAAGAAAAGTCACATCTTGGGTGTGGATACTTTATAAAATAACATTATAAAGTTGGTATATTTACTTTTGAACGCTTTTTTAGGAGGTCGAACACATGATGTCAATCATCGTTCAAGCTGTTTTAGGTGTGTTCATACTGATTGGCGCATATTTTGCTGTTAGAGGTGTGACTGAATCTCCCCAGACACATATTTACGCCCAACGTTCACACAAGAGAATTATCCGTGGTCTACATGGGAATGGGCATGAGGATGAAGGTAAAGGTGACGGGGATACTTGAGAGGGATGTCGCCTTGGAGCAGAAGGATTATTAGAATATCAGGAGGACTTATATGCTTAAACTCGTCGTGACCGATCTGGATGGAACCTTTTTGAATAACCAAGGGTTATTTGATGTTGATTTATTTAACCAGGTATATGCCGAAATGCAAAAAAAAGATATTGCTTTTGTAGCTTGTACCGGGAAGCAGTGCGAGAGAGTAGAGAAATTGTTCGGGGAGCATGGCAAAGGCGTCTGGATACTGGGGGATAGCGCAACAAGGATCAAGAAAGACGGGGAAGTTGTCAAGGAATTTACGATTGAACATGATTTGGCCCAGCAAGCCATTGCTGAGATTCAACGTTTTGATCCGGAAGTTACGATTATTGCATGTATCAGTGATACGGCTTATGTGCTTTCGACAATAAAAGATGAATGGTTCAACGTGGTTAAAGGTTCTTACGAAAAGGTGGTTAAAATCGATTCATTTAAACAACTGGACGGTGATTTTAATAAAATTACTGTTTTTGATATCAAAAGCCGAAGCTCTGCATTGAGAAAACATGTGGAAAATACGTTGCTGGGACAAATTTATATTGTCGATTCTGAACCCAAATGGGTGGATATTACCGCTCTCCACACACATAAGGGGGAAACGGTCAAAAAACTACAGAATATGCTTGGCGTAACGTTTGGGGAAACGATGTCCTTTGGAGACGGTGAAAATGATGTGGAGCTGATGAGTATTGCGAAGTATAGCTTTGCAGTCAGCAATGCTTGTGAGAATACCAAAAAGGCTGCCAGTTTTATTACAAAATCCAATGAAGAGAATGGGGTGTTATTAACTATTCAGAAACTGATGGACCTGCAGTAGATAGAAAGCGAAGCAAGGAGTGAAAAAATTGAAAATTGAGCATGTAGCTATCTGGGTGCATGATTTGGAAGGCATGAAGAATTTTTATGAAACTTATTTTAATTGTAAATCAAATGCGAAATATCATAATAGTGAAAAGAAATTTGAATCCTATTTCCTGACTTTTGACTCGGGCACACGATTAGAGATTATGCGTAAGGCAAGTATTGATAAGCAGAATCAAGGGGATCGAATGGGTTGGGCTCATATTGCCATTTCCTTGGGAAGCAAGGAGTCCGTTAATCAAATGACAGCTAAATTAAAAAATAATGGTTACCCTCATATTAGCGGCCCTCGTATCACTGGAGACGGGTATTATGAGAGCGTTATAGAAGACCCGGAAGGAAATCTTATAGAGTTGACTGTATAATTCAAGGGCTAAAATCGAAAATGGTGATTTTTATCTTGCTACACCCCCTATAAATTACCTGAATACAGAACTAGCGTTTGGTTCTATAATAACTAAGAATGTATGTTCGTATGTAATCGGTTTTTTGGAGGTGCAGTCATGACTAAAACAATTGAGCGGACCATTCTTTTGGCGGATTGCCAGTCCTTTTATGCCAGCGTAGAAAAAGCTTCCCACTCGGAGTATGAAAATAAACCACTTGCGGTAGCGGGTGATCCTGCACGCAGGTCCGGGATTATTTTGGCCGCATGTCCTATAGCAAAAAGTTTCGGGGTGTCTACAGCAGAACGGCTCGGTGAAGCTCTCAAGAAGTGTCCTGAGCTTGTGATTGTCCGTCCCCGTATGAAATATTATATCGATGTCTCCTTGGCAATTACAGATATATACAAGGAATACACCGATCTAGTGGAAGTTTTTAGTATAGATGAACAGTTTTTAGATATTTCTAAAAGTTTAAAAATGTTTGGTGACCCTTTAGATATTGCAAAGGAAATTCAAGAAAAGGTTCTTTTGCAGACCGGAGTCTGGGTTAGGATTGGGATTAGCTCAAACAAAATTCTGGCCAAAATTGCAACCGATATATGGGCCAAAAAGAACAAGAATGGCATTTTTACACTTCCTAAGACAGATGTCGAGCAGTTACTATGGTCGCAGCCAGCGAATAAAATGTTCGGCGTAGGCTCGCGCATGACGGCCCATTTCGCTCGGCTCGGCATGACCACCATTGGCGATATCGCTAGAACGCCGCTGCCAGAGCTGAAGCGCAAATTCCGCGCCCATTTCGGCAAGCAATCGGACATTCAGGCTGAAGTGATGTGGAGAACCGCTAACGGCCTGGATGACAGCCCCGTCGCTCCATATACGTTCAGCACCCCTCAGAAGTCAATCGGCCATATGATGACCTTACCTAAAGATTACATGGAGCCTCACGAGATCGAGACCATCCTGCTGGAGCTCACCGAGGAAGTATGCCGGGACAGCCGGCGCAAAGGATATATGGGATCTGTCGTGACCGTCGGCTGCATGTGCAGTCCGTACGAAGCGCCGACCGGATTTTCGCGCCAGATGAAGCTGTCCGATCCAACCAACAATACGAATAAAATTTACAAAGCTGTAAAGGAAATTTTCTATAAATTTTGGAACCATATGCCAGTGAGACGTCTGGGCGTGAGCCTGAGTGGTTTGACGAACGCGGAGACGTATCAGCTTTCCTTTTTTGAAGATCAGGAGCGAGCACGTTCTTTAGAGAAGGCCACGGACAGCATCAAGGATCGTTATGGCAGTGCGGCAATCGTAAGAGCCTCCTCCTTAACGCAGGCCGGTCAGGCTTTGGAAAGATCCTTGAAAATCGGGGGGCATTATAAGTAAAGCAATTATTAAGGGAGAGGCACTAGACGTCCTTTAATTTTTATCTTGTCTCTCATTTTTACCCTTTTGCTTCATCTATGTTACTTTAAGACGATATCACCAAAAATCGGTGGAAATCTATATAGCTCTCGTATTTCGGTATATTGGGAAGTTACTGCATCCCCCAAATTCAACTCCTTGCTTCTTCTCTCCTCGGGCCATCGGAGCACGACAGTTACATGTCAAAACACTTGATGCTGCAGCTTCTGTTTTGCCTTATTGATTACAGAGTTTGCCGTGGTTTACTCTTTTTCAATAACATGACGTTTCTTGTTTGGTTGCCACTTTCCCCATGCCCCTAGTTTATGCCAACGGGCTACTTTTGTTTTGCTCTCGAAAGCCCTTCTATGGCCACGACGATTATATAATTTTCCAGTAAATAAACTGCTGCAACTGGCTCAGATACCACGTAGTACATATTATTAATGGGTGAACACATTCGGAGAGCCAGATAAAGATACTGACTTGAAATCCCGTATTCAAGCCATTTATCAAGAGCATAAGGTAGCTTAATTATATACTGTCTAACTTTTCGGGATCACTTCACCAGCAGCTTTTTTGTTTTAAGGAGTTAGCTCCTGTCACAAGTCTTTACGTGGATGCATGCTTTTTCATGGTATCCATGAATTGTTGCATCTGTGGAGTGATCCATTTGTTTTTATGATACGCAAGTTGGCTCCACATTTGAATGCTGACGCAATCGGTATTGATGATTGATAATTTCCCCGATTCCACAAACTCGCGTACTACGAAAAAAGGGAGAAATGATATTCCTGCATTGTTCAGAAGAAACTTGAGAATAATATCCGTATTTCCAATTTCCAAAACGGGATGAAGTTCATATCCTTGGGCTGCCAGGATTTGCTCTAAATCATAACGATAGCTATATCCCTTTTCTGTTAGTACTAATGGTTCTTTAAGAATAGTTTCCACCTGTACATTCTTTTCTTGTGTCAATGGATGTCCACTGGAGGCAACAAAGACAATAGGTTCCGGTCGTTCGATAATCTTTACCCATTCAGGACGGTAGATTTTTTGGTCTAAAAAGTAGATCATGTCAATTTCATTGCGCTGTACCATATCATACATATCCGTATTGAGACCGGTTTTGATCTTGGTTTCAACTAGAGGACACAACTTCTGAAACTCCATTAAGATAGGCGGTAAAACGCTGCTGGACAGCGATTCAATTACTCCAATCTGTAATGTGCCTGTTGGGTTTTTATCTAAACTAACCATCGTCTTTGCCGCTTGTACTGTTTTCAAAATATCTGTAGCATATCCGATAAATTGTTTACCGTGCTCTGTTAGTTGTACATGTTTTCCGAACCTTTCGAATAGTTGAGTTCCCAATTCCTCCTCAAGCTGTTTAATCTGGACAGTAACCGTCGATTGCGAATAACCTAATTGAATTGCGGCATGCGAAAAATTCCGTAACTCTGCAACTTTCATAAATGTTGTAACATTTCTGATCTCCATATTAACCACCTATTAAAAAAAATAAACGTAATGATGAAATCTATGAATTTAACAAAAAGACAACAAGATGTTATATTACAACTCGATTGAAGTCAAGCAAAGGAGATGCTTATGATGAATCGAGAACAAAATCAGCAATTAGGTGAAGTCATCCAGCAGTTTATACATTCTTATATAGCATCATTTAATAATATCCGGTCCCAAAAAGTATTCAACATTGCAGATGGGGAAACGATAGCTCAATTAAGGGGAATGGGATTCCCAAAAAAGGGAAGGCCGGTAAGAGAGGTCGTCGATGGAATGATGAAAAGCGTCTATCCCCACCAAGCGTTCATGCAACATCCTCGCTGTTTCGCATTTATTCCTAGTCCGATGTCTCTTCTCTCATGGTTTGGAGATATTATGACCAGTGCTTATAACCCCCACGCCGGAAGCTGGGTGCAAAGTTCGAGCGCAAGCTTTATAGAGCAGGAAGTGATCCGATGGATGTGTGACCAAGCGGGTTATCCTGATACTGCTGGAGGCTTATTTATGTCGGGCGGATCAATGTCGAATTTGACGGCTTTAGCGGCTGCACGCAGTGCAAGGTTATCCGAGCATGAATATGACAATGGAATTGCCTACGTTTCTGAGCAAACTCATTCATCGGTTTCCAAAGGGTTGCGCATCCTTGGGTTCCGTGCTGACCAAATCAGAAAGATTCCGAGTGATGAAAATTTTCGTATGGATATCTCAGCCTTAGAAAAAGCAGTAATAGATGATCGGGCGGTTGGTAAAAAACCGTTTGCGATCATTGCCACAGCAGGCACAACCAACACGGGAAGCATTGACCCGTTAAACGAAATTGCTGATCTATGTGAGAAACATAATATTTGGCTGCACGTGGATGGAGCATACGGGGCATCGATTTTGGTTTCTTCGAAATATAAGCCCCTTTTAAGCGGAATATCGCGTTCAGATAGCATTAGCTGGGATGCACATAAATGGTTGATGCAGACGTATTGCTGCAGCGTAATTTTAGTCAAAGAAAAGCAGCACCTCAGAAACTGCTTCAGCACACATCCGGAATATTTGAAAGATGCCGAGACTGATGAAGAACAGATTAATTATTGGGATATGGGTCCTGAATTAACGCGGCCTGCTCGAAGTTTGAAACTATGGATGACCTTGCAAGCTTTGGGGACTAATGCTGTCGGTGAAGCCATAGAGCATGGAGTTCAACTCGCAGAATGGGCTGAAGATGAAATTAAAAAGCATAATCATTGGGAAATTGTATCCCCGGCGCAGTTAGCGATTGTTAATTTTCGGTATGCGCCAACTGGATTATCCGACCAAGAATTAGATTCACTCAATAAAAGGATCTCGCAAGAAATGGTGAAGAACGGATATGCCTCTGTGCTTACGACGCAACTCCATGGAAAAACGGTTCTTAGAATCTGTGCAATTCATCCAGACACTACTGAAGATGAGATGAGGAATACAATTCAGCTTCTAGCGAATATAGGACGGAGCATCGAATGAGAGAAGGAGTTTTCTGCGATGGAAAAGCCAAACTCATTGGAACTGGTTTTGGAGAGGGGCCTACGGTCGCTAAATAATCCTCTGTATAGAATCGGATATTTCAACCATAATAAGACAGCCTGTTTTATTCCAAACGTACAGAGGAGCAGATGAATGTGAAAAATAAATGGTTGCTGGCGGTGCCGTTAACCTTGGCGCTCGTTTTTAGCATGACTCCGGTAGTTGTAGTATCCGCGCAAGCGAAGGTAGGCGAGGAGAAGGATTCTGTTTGCCTAAGTCCCAAAATGGTGCAATTGAAAGGCGATATGCGGAAGGTATGGATCGACCATACGATATGGACGCGAAGCTATATTGTCAGCGCCGTATCTAATCGTCAAGACCAGAAGGACGTATTGGACCGGCTTTTACGGAACCAGCAGGACATAGGCAATGTGATCAAGCCTTATTATGGGGAAGCCGCCGGTAATAAGCTGGCTGATCTTCTGAGAGAGCATATTCTGATCGCAGGGAAAATTGTAGCGGCTGCCAAAGCGGGCAATCAGGCGGATGTAAAAAAGTTAGAGGCGGATTGGCATACAAACGCCGACGATATCGCCAAATTTTTAAGTGGAGCGAATCCGAACTGGCAGTTTAAAACGCTACAAGATATGCTGTATACGCACCTTCAGTTGATTACGGAAATAGTCCTTAACTGTATCAAAGGAGATTGGAAAGCGGATATTGCAGCAACCGACAAAAACGAGATCCATATGATTCATTTTGCGGACATCCTGACAGAAGGCATTGTCAAACAGTTTCCTGGAAAATTTTAAGCGAGCGCTATAGGCGCTACAAAGCAGATTAGCTTTTTATAATCACCCCAAAGGGTGGTTATGGAAAGCTTTTTTTATCGGTTTTCTTGAAATTCCTTTGTAATTTTTTAATGAAATGTCGATATAATGCTATATATGTGGGCGTAGAATGATAAGGCCGGGGCATTTTTTACTGTTTCTCCTAGGCGTTCTTGCTGTGGACCTCCTTTTCAGATATGTCTCCGGTATTTTTCCAAAAAAATCTTGAACGTAAACTTGTTAAATAGTATTATATATAGAACAAGTGTTCTTATTGTGAATGTGCTTTTTGGAACGTTATGGTTTACGTGAAACCTAACATGGCGTATCATATTATGTTGAACGTAAATAGGTGGAAAATGAATGAACATCGAGGGGAGAAAATCATTTTTATGGACCCAAAACGTCGACCATCATCTCAAAAACGCAGCAGGTGGCGTATTTTCGGTAAAGTTTTGCTGATTAATATCAAGTGGTTCTCGCTTGCAGGCTTGTTGGGAGTACTATTTGCTGGAGGGCTTATATCTGGTTATGTGGCAGCGCTGGTTCATGATGAGCCTGTACGATCACGTCAGTTGATATATGAGAAGGTAGATGAAAATGCTCTGACCAGCTTTGTATATTTTAATGATCAGGTAACTCCGGTTGGACGAATGCGTATGGAGGAGGATCGACAGCTCGTTGACCTGAAGGATGTTCCTCAGTCTATTATAGATGCTCTTATTTCAACGGAAGACAGTCAGTTTTATGAGCATCGTGGCGTTGATTTAAAAGGAACGGCTCGGGCTGTCAAACAGAAGCTTCTACACGAGAACCGTCAAACAGGCGGCAGTACACTGACGCAACAGGTAGCCCGGCGGGTATTCCTCAGTCTGGATAAGACGGACAGCCGCAAGGTGAAGGAAATGCTGCTTGCACTGCGTATGGAGCGTTTTATGAGCAAGGATAAAATATTAACAGCCTACTTAAACAAAATGCCTTTTGGCAACGGTTCAGCTGGTTATAATTTGTATGGAATCAAGTCCGCTTCATTAGGAATTTTTAATGTAAGTGATTTACATAAGCTTCATGTTGCTCAAGCGGCTTATTTGGCAGGTCTGCCACAATTGCCATCGGTTTATTCTGCTTTTGATGGTAAAGGGAATTTTGATAAAGAAGGTTTCAACAAAGCAATGGAGCGCCAACGTGTCGTGCTGGCAAGGATGCAGGCAACAGGAAAACTCACACGAATGGAATATTATGAAGCGCTCCAATTTGATGTCAAGGCCACGCTTGCGCCACATCGTGAAAAAAGCTATAACACATTCCCTTATTTGATGTTGGAGACAGAGCGTGAGGCCGCTCAGCTGTTAGCGCTCCAGCAAAATCCGGATCTTACGGCCGCCGAGATTTCCAAGCCCGAGCATGCTGAGCTTCTTCAAAACACACGAGAAGAGTTGCAGCGGTCTGGCTATCGAATTTATACAACGATAAATAAGAAAATTTATAATGATATGCGGCAGATTGCAGCCAATCCGCAAAACTTTTCTCCATACAGCAAGCAGAAGGGATTAGAGCAGATTGCAGCAATCATGATTGATCATAAAACGGGAGCTATACTGGGGATGATCGAGGGCAGGGATTTTAATACAGAGCAGATGAACTATGCAACTCAAATGACACGTCAGCCCGGTTCTGCCATGAAGCCGATTGCCGCCTATTTGCCTGCTTTGGAAAAGGGCTATACTCAGCCTGCTGGTCTTATTGATGATTCGCAAATTATATTGAAAGACGGACGTAAAGGCTATCATATTCCTAAAAATTATAACAGAAGATACGAAGGGCTTATGACAGCCCGTGAAGCGCTCAATCGGTCAATCAACATTCCTGCCCTGAGGCTGTTCTTATATGAAGTTAAAATTCATAACGCTTGGAATTTTGTCCGTTCTCTTGGTATTACGACAATACAGCCGCAGGATGAATATGCCCAGACAGGCGTACTGGGTGGACTAAGTAAAGGCGTATCCGTTGAGGAGCTGACTGCGGCATATGGAACGATTCCAAATATGGGGGTATACAATGCACCTCATATGATCAGCAAAATTACGGATGCCAATGGCAAGATTGTATATGAATATAAACCACAGTCGAAGCGGGTATATTCGCAGCAAACCGCATTTTTGATGACAGATATGCTCAGAACCGTTATATCTGACCCGAGGGGAACCGGGAAACGACTGCAAAAGGCTTTTAGAAGCTATGGCACCATTGATATTGCTGGTAAAACCGGTACGACACAAAACTTTGGCGATGTGTGGTTCATGGGCTACACTCCTGACGTTACGCTTGGCGTCTGGGCTGGTTATCGTCAACAGGTGAATACACTATCACAAGCAGGGCATACCAGAGCACAGTCGGTATGGGCGCTAATCATGAATGAGGCGATCAAGGCTCAGCCCCAGCTTTTCAAGAATAAGCATTTTATACAGCCAGAAGGTGTTGTGAAAGTTACGGTCTCTAGTCTTACAGGTAAACTTCCGGGGCGTTAT
Organism: Paenibacillus peoriae KCTC 3763; assembly: GCF_000236805.1. Classification (GTDB taxonomy): domain Bacteria; phylum Bacillota; class Bacilli; order Paenibacillales; family Paenibacillaceae; genus Paenibacillus; species Paenibacillus peoriae. The sequence continues at coordinate 523,668 of NZ_AGFX01000011.1, forward strand.
TCCCGCCAATCCGGTCAACTCGTGACCGACTGGTTTAATCAAAAATATGTGCCGACCGAAGTCGGGAGGGAACAGCTTCCCCGTTCTTCCAAACCATCGGTATCGACCAAACCAGATATAAAGGAAACAGAGATTCCAGAGAAAGAAGTACCTGCAACAGACCAAGAGGACATCCCATCACAGGAGGACACCTCATCAGAGGTAACGATTCCTTCTGGTCCTGATACGGACACAGAGCTGGATATGCCTGATGAGAACAATGACTTGCCGTCAGCAGATACTTCACAGCCTGCTATTGAAAATGGGCAGGGGACTCCTTCTGAACCAGAAAACCAGGCGGAGTCTCCGGGCACTACATCTGGCGAGGTTATTAGTCCAGGAACAACGTCTGATCAACCCAAAAACTGAGCGACATGGACAGTCTAGTTTAGAATGCCGTTCCCGACAATGTCGACAGTGACCTGCGGGTGAATACGGACATTAGGGTACTCTTTATTCCAATCCACACTTTTCCATACGGCTGGATGGCGGGCAATCAACTGTCTGCCTATGCCAAAGGCATCACATCCGCTTTGCTGAAGTGTACGAATAATTTTTTCTGCATCCTGGGTCATGATCTCGGAAAGCTGATTGTTCAGACGCTTTACATTAGCTTTATCTTGAAGATGGTCTCGTGCATACTCAATAATATTGACCGGCAGCTTTAAGCTAAGCTCCACATTAATCTGACCATCTCGCTGAACCTTCACTGCAAGGTGGCGTTTGACGCTCTGATTTTTGGTCTGGTACGTAATAAAGTTCCGTATATCGTTAGCAGGTCCGGAATGTATTCTTTTTACAAAACGAGCCGTGTTTTTCCACTTTCCAGTCATTATCACGTATAATGTCCCTTGCTCAGTGTTCAGGTTTCCGGTGAAGCGTTGCCCGTGAAATAAAGCAACTCCACGCGCTATAATATCTTCTCCTTCTTTGGAAAGATAGGGAAGCGCAAAATCTTGACCCGGATCAAGCATAGGGGGGAGCAATGTCTCCAGCGTCATTTCAGGGAAAACACACATCTCCTCGAGGCTCCTGATTTTTTTGGTTATAAATTCACCAATCAAAAGGCTGCCGATGCTTTGTTGTTCCAGAATTTCTCCAGCTGGTCCATCTACAACAGCTACCTTGACATGGGAGGTTGGATGGTCCGGCTCCCGGTACAGCACATCCAGATAGGGGTATAAATCTCTTCGGGCCAGGCTTGCACTATATAAAATAACTCCGTATTTGAAAAAGCGGATATCCCCGGTTACTTTGGCCCGAATTTTGTCTGTAGTCTGCCGGACGGAATTTCCGGTACCTGAATGAATTTCATTGATGCTTTTACCTTGACTGCCTTGAGAGTCATCTACAATTTCCAGCGTTTGCTTCAGTATACCTTCAGGGGTGAGATCGTAGGCTGATGCATTTGCCAATCTGGCATCCCTCAAGCTGTCCTGATCCCAGCAGCCTGTTGTAAAAATGAGTAGAGCCAGCATACCAAGCGCTCTGCTCTTTTTTTTCATGTTTGGGGTTCCTCCTTCTTTTTAGAAATATAGGACAGGATCAGCAGTAAAAAAGGGAGTACAATGAGGAAAATATAAGCGGAATTATTCGCTATGGAATTAATGAGCTCGAAATCTTCTCTTTGTTGAGGCCAATAGGCGATGATGCAAGAGGCAAGGACAACAAAGGGAACCGCTTTTTTGTGGCTTTTTTGTTTCAATAGGTAGCTTACGCCGTAAGATGCCGCATAATAATAACCGCTTATAGCGCCAAAGATTGAAATGAGCCAAATCGGCAGAAAAATAAAGTCAACCCGATCCATCGTTCCTAGCGGAATAGACCTGAGCAAATAAATGACCGGCTCCGGCATTAAATCAAGCTGTTGGGGACTGAATACAGTTGCACAGGTGAATACCGTAAAACAATACAACAAGACCACAGTCACGTTAGCTGCCAGAATTGTCTTGAGCTTGCCTATACTTTTACCTTCCACCATAGGGAAGACGATGAGAATAAACTCAAAACCAAACATCGCCATCAATGTTTCTTTTGAACCGACAATAATACGGGACCATCCCGCCTCAGTTAGTGGCAGCAAATAAAGCGGATTGGACTGCTTTATGCCATAGCTGATCAATAGCATCATTGGCAAGATCAAAAATGAAATTAAAACAAGCACCCGTGTAATGGTCTTCAAATTTTCCCGCACCAAATAAATGCTGCTGAACAAAAACAGGGCCAATATAGCCCAACGGGGAGTAAATTGCAGCATCCAGCGGTTAATAACGTCATAAGCACTCGCAAGAACCGAGGTTCCCATAAGCAGATAGAAAACAATGTAAGTGGCAGCCAGCATTTTGCCGATCCAGGAGCCGGTAAGTCGGATTAATATCTGATATATAGATGAAGAGGGGAATCGCTTTAGCAAGAGCCAGCATAGCAAAATGATAAGCTGGGTCAAAAAGCCGCCAATAAGGACAGATATCAAGCCTCCTCCTTTGGATGAAAGGTGCATTTGGTAGGGAAGTGATAATATGTCTACGCCAATCTCAAACTTGACGATCAAAAAAAACAGTTGACCCCGTGTAATGGTGTTTTGTTTATTCACGTCGCTTCCAGCTCCTAGAGTCGTCCTGTTGCTTCAGTTTTTGGGCCTGGGAATCATGTGGTCGTTGGTAAAGTGCCCAAATAGGGAATCGGATAAAAACATCCTTCATATCGCCTAGCCGGAAAGGTGCAAAAGGAGCAAAGTAGGGCGAGCCAAACGTTTCCAGCTTGCAAAGATGGATGGTGAGAATCAGCAAACCAAAGGCAATGCCGATATATCCAAACAGAGCCGCAGCAATCATCATCGGAAAACGGAGAATGCGGACAGCTGAGCCCATTTCATGAGAAGGTACCAAAAAAGAGGAAATAGCCGTTAACGAGACGACGATAATCATCGTATATGATACGAGACCTGCCCGAACGATAGCATCTCCGATAACCAAGCCGCCCACGATACCGATGGTTTGACCGACCCGACTAGGTAGACGGACCCCGGCTTCCCGCAGCACCTCAAAGATCAATTCTAGCAGCATGGCCTCGACAATAGCCGGAAAAGGGATGTTCTTTAGTGATTTTTTGATGGTGTGCGCCAGCTCTAAGGGCAAAATAGCTGAATGAAAAGCTATCGTTGCAATGTAAACGGCAGGCAGCGTAAAAGCGATCAGAAAGCTAACCATTCGAATCATTCTTAGAAATGAACTGATAATCCAACGGCCATGATAATCATCAGGGCTTTGGTAAAATGCAAAAAAAGAAACGGGAGCAATTAAAGCGGTAGGGCTCCCTTCAGCCAAAATCGCTATCCGTCCCTCCATTAGATTAGCAGTTACCCGGTCCGGCCGTTCCGTACTGAGATGCTGAGGAAACAGGGAAAAAGGGTTATCCTCCGTAAACTCTTGAATAAAACCGGGAGGGAGTACCATATCCGAGGAGATCGCTTTAATTCGCGTCTTCACTTTTTCCACCAGCTCCGGATTAGCCAGGTCTTGAATATAGAGAATAGCAATTTTAGTTCGTGTTTTAGATCCGACATAAAAATAACGTACAACCAGCGACGGGTTGACAATTTGTTTGCGAATTAGATTGAGATTGATGGATAGCTGCTCAATAAATCCGTTATGGGGTCCGCGAATAATCCCCTCGTTTTCCGGTTCACCCGTACTACGAGTGTATGTTTTTTCGGAAGAAAGGATATAAAACTCTTCCGTGCCATCTATCATAAAAATGCAATATCCTTGAATAAGCGAATCAGCGGCATTATGGAGGTTGGTATCCTTTTGGCTGCTTAGAGTAGTGAACATTTGATGTGAGCTTGTGCCGGTCTTCTCGTATAAAGCACTCAGGATATGCGTCTGAATCATCTCCTGATCCACGAGCGAATCAATATAGAGAAGCATACTATCTTTACCGTCAACGGAAATCGCTTGTTTTTGTAAATCATCCGTATGAAAAAGTGCTTGCTCTATAAAGGAAACATTGCTGTTTAATTCAAAGAAAGCTGCGTCATGTCTTGTCAAGAGAGCACCTCCTTTTTGGATGAGATAGGTATAATGTGCGTCAAATGGATTGGATTTATCCATGATCTGGTGAATTATCCATGTCTCGCATCTATTGGGCTGTAGACGAGATTACAAGGGAACATCATCTTGGGTCAGATCAATTCCCAGATAATATCCCAGTTTCCGTCTGACCTCACTGCGGGCAAAGGAGGAAAGCATGAAAAGCCGCTTTTGATAACCGCGGCACATATACAAAACCTCCACACCTTCATGATTTCGGATTTCACTATATATTTTAATCCCTTGTCTTTTCATTTGGGCCTTCGTCTCTGCTAATTGAACTGCAACGCGCTGTTGTACTTCGGTCAGGCTACGAACGTACAGATCGGGCATTTTTAAAGGAGAGGTACTCAGAATACGAATATCCCGCTCCAAAACATCCAGTACAAGGGTTAAAAGTACACAGAGCTTGATCAACGCCGCATCTTTTTCAGAAGGTTGAGGGGCTTTACTCTTGTTGTCATGCAGCTTTTTGTTTGTCATAAAAATCTCCTTTACTCGGAGTAAGAATACAATATATAATAAGTGTACAGAACATATGTTCCATTTATACCTCATCATAGAAATTTTTCCGTAATGTAAGCAATCATCAATTATTGGAAAAGCAGCAGGAAAGCAAATCTTATCGTTTTATACCTGGTTTGAAGCACTAATCGGGTGGCAATGCAAAGAAATTTTGCCTAGATCGCCGGTGACAGTGAAACTGGATTTATGTTAAGCTAATGCTTAAAAACTTAGTTGCTATTATTTATCATAAGAAGGTAGAGAAAGAAGGTATACATATTGTCACGTTCGTTGTATGTAGCGTTATTGCTACTGAGTCTTATTTGGGGTGGTTCGTTTCTGTTTATTAAAGTGTTGTTGATGCATCAAGTAGGACCGTGGACCATCGTATTTCTCCGTTCCAGCTTCGGATTTGTTTTTATTGTCTTGTTGATGCTGTTTATGCGCATACCATTTAAAATCAAAAGCATTCGGTGGAAGTCCGTTATTCTGATAGCTTTGGTCAACATGGTTTTACCATGGACTTTGATCGGTTTTAGCGAGACCAGAATAGCTAGCAGCATGGCCTCAGTATTGAATGCTACAACGCCCATTTGGACCATGCTGGTGGGGCTTGTCTTTTTCGGAGCTATATTTCATCGCCTACAGTGGCTGGGAATGTGTCTCGCTTTTGTAGGGATCATTATTTTACTGGGCATTAATCCTGCATCCATCATTTCTGTTGATCCTGTAGGTTTTGGATGTATGCTGCTTGCGACTCTCTGCTACGGATTTGGAACGCAGCTGTCCAAACGCTTTCTCTCCAATCTGTCCATGTATCAGGCTACCTTTGCGACACTGTTTGGTGCGGCAGTTGGGGGTGGCATCATGATGACAATTGTAGAGAGACCTGATTTGTCGATTGTTTTTGTTCCCGGTGTGTTTGGTTCCCTCGTAGGACTAGGGGTTCTGGGATCAGGAGTAGCGTATATTTTGTTCAACTATATGATATTGCGAGGAAGTGCAGAATTTGCTTCTTCGGTGACTTATTTTGTACCAGTAAGCGCTATTGTATGGGGGTTTTTGCTGCTGAATGAGCATATTGGCTGGAATGTTCTGACAGGGCTGGTTCTTATCCTGGGAGGTGTATTTATGGCCAATCAGCGTAGAACGGTCAAATTAGCTGGATAATATCGCTGTAAACGGGTAAAAAACACGGGAGTATATTTTATGTACATTCGCCAAACCTTCGGTATAATGCTGTAATTCGCACATACAATAAAGCATGCTCGCACATACCATAAAAAAATATGGTGCAGCCATAAAAAGCAAGCTGTCTAGCAAGTGGTATGGTGTGGTATAATAATTTATAGAATTACATGTACCACAGAAATGTCGGAGTTTTATTCCACAAAAGAAAGGATCAGGATACCATGTGTCCCCGAAGGATACTTCCCCAAAGGACGATTTGGAAACGATTTGATCTGTCTTATACTTAGCTTTTCCGCGGAGTAACGTCAAGTTGCAAAAGCCAACTCTGCGGAAGAGGGGATTGTACATGCGAAGGACCAAGTCCTCAAGGCACATTTTACCCGGTAGGTTCCGTAAGAGTGGGCTCATCCACATTAAACTTACGAGAAACCGAGGGAGCCTGTATGAGGAAAACTTACGAATCTATCGTGAACAATGGAGCACTAAGGCAGATTGTTGTCATGTTGCTCGGAACATGCATTTTAGCTTTTACGTACTATCACATTAATGCTCAAAATCATTTGTCAGAAGGCGGATTTGCGGGCTTGGCCCTGCTGGGACATTACGCCTTTGGCATATCTCCGGCGTGGAGTATGCTATTGCTGGATATTCCCGTTATCATTCTGGCATGGGTGTTGAAGGGCAGAAGATTCATGCTGCTGGCATTGATCGGAGCAGTCGGCTTTTCCCTGTTTTATGCAGGATTCGAAAAATATTCGACGCTGGTTATAGATCTGCACGGCAACTTGCTAATAGCGGCTTTGCTTTGTGGAGTACTTACTGGGTTGGGAGCCGGAATTGTACTGCGATTCGGTGGAGCAACAGGGGGGGATGATATTTTGTCCCTGATGATCAGTGAGTGGCGCGGATGGAAAATCGGCAATGTGTTTATTGTCAGTGACATTATCGTATTAGGATTATCACTATTGTATCTACCTGTGAAGGAAACAATGTTTACAATACTGGCTGTGTGGCTTGCCGGAAAAATAATTACATGGACGACAACGTTCCACCTGCACCGACCTGTGAAAAAGGTGCTGCCTGCGGCTGTTCCAGCCAAAAAGGTAGTTGCCAAAACCGTGCCGGTCGTCCACAGCCTTCGTCAATAAGGAAAGGGTGTTACGTTAGGAGAGAAGTCTTCTTACGTAACACCCTTTCGCTGTATCTAGGGCATAGTTGTGCACTCCTTATTAGCAGATGATGTGTTATGTATTGTTTATCCACTGCTGGCTTCAATAAACAAAAAAGAAAGAAATGAGAATATTGTAAAATGTACTTTGAGAAAAAGCGTATAATGATGTGCAGAATGCAGTGCAGAATAACAGAAAAGGAGTGGGACTTTTGCTTGCCTGGGGTTTTGTTTTTCTTCTTACCATCATCATACATACTACAGATAGCTTGTCTTATGCCCTGCGGCTTGGAGGCTTACGGGCGCGTCGTATCGGACTGGCATTAACTGTAGCGGGGATGCTGCTGTTGATTTCACGTACCTCCAATATGGCGCAGGGGCCTTTGCTGGGAGGAATGGTTGATCAGGCCAAAGCTGCGGCACGAATGGGCGGAGCGGATGTCAGACTGGAACTGCATATGCATGGGGTGTTATTGGCAGCAACCTTTGGAACTATGCTCGCAATATTGCTGTATCCGACGGTTGTACGTATGTCAGCCAGATGGATTGTACATTTGGAGCGTACCGGGTCTATTCCGGCTATGGTGCGTCATTTCATGCTGCGAAATCGCTGGAAGTATGCGGGCTACTATATAAAGCGTCCTACCTGGTCCATGCTCACCTCACTGTTGAGTGGAGTAATACCTAAGCGTCTCATTGTTCTGAATATGACGGTTACCGCAATTTATACGACCGGGGTGGTATCCGCCTTGTACGCATCGTTCCTGTGGCCTGCTCAAAGTACGGCAATGTCCATGTCGTCAGGTCTAATCAATGGCGTGGCAACGGTACTATTGACCCTGTTAATTGATCCTCGATTGGCCGTTTTGTCGGAAAAAACGTTGCGTGGAGAACTGCCTTTAAATCGGATGAACAGTATGTACGGTTGGATGATCATTTCGCGTTTGGCAGGTACCTTGCTTGCACAGTTGCTACTGGTACCGCTGGCCATTTGGCTTGGATGGGTTATGGGCTAAGGCGTAATGATGTGTTGTATATCAAAAAGGGCTGACCTGAGGTCATCCGTTAGAGATGCCTTGAGCCAGCCTGAGATGCTTTTGTGGTTTACTTACTTTTCAAATAATGACTTATAGGCTCCATACCCCTCACGCTCCAGGTCCTCTAGAGGAACAAAGCGGAGTGCGGCGGAATTGATGCAATAGCGGAGCCCCTCTGGACCTGGACCATCGTCAAATACATGCCCCAAATGAGAGTCTGCTTCACGACTACGGACCTCGGTACGGATCATCAAATGGCTGAGATCGGTCTTTTCTTTGATGCTGTAGCTGCGCAGGGGGCGGGTAAAGCTGGGCCAACCGCAGCCCGCATCATATTTGTCCAGCGAGCTGAACAAAGGCTCTCCGGATACGATATCCACGTAAATACCTTCACCCTCATGATCCCAAAACTCATTTTGAAAAGGGCGCTCGGTCGCGTTTTTTTGTGTTACTTCGTATTGGATAGGGGTCAGCCGATCACTAAGATCAGATTTATCAATCTTGCCCGACCAATTCTGCTCGATAAAATCTTCGCGGCCTGAGCCTTTGCGGTAGCGTTTGTAATGAGCGGGATTCTTCTTATGGTAGTCCTGATGGTATTCTTCCGCTTCATAAAAAGTTGCCGCAGGCAGGATGGGTGTAGCAATAGGCTTGTCGAAGCGTCCACTTTGAGCTAGGGCTTCTTTAGAGGCTTCTGCTTGAATTCGCTGCTCTTCATTATGATAGAAAATAGCCGTTTGGTAGGACGAGCCTCTATCGTGGAATTGTCCTCCTTCATCTGTCGGGTCAATCTGTTGCCAGAAAAGCTCCAACAGTTTTTCATACGGGAAAACTTGTGGATCAAATGTAATCTGTACCGCTTCCACATGTCCCGTGGTTTCAGAGCACACCTCTTCATAGGTGGGGTTTTCTGTATGTCCTCCTGTATAGCCGGATCTAACCTTTAAAATACCGGGCAATTCCTCGAAAGGGGAAACCATGCACCAGAAGCAGCCGCCTGCAAAAGTTGCCTTTTCCACTGTGTTTGGATTGTTGGTGCTCATATTTGTCACTCCAATCTGAGTTTGTTAATTAGTTTATATTTAAATAGCTTACAATTTAATTATATATGACATTTTCATTTTCGCAAAATCCAACGAACCATCACAAGCTGATCGGTTCCGCAACTATCTCTTCCTCAACATTATAGTTTTACAACCCAACAGATTCGGGGGAAAAACCCACAACGTTATGTTCTATTGGCACGTTGAAGTCTTTTTCGATACAGTACAAAGCAGCCGCCCAGCAGCGCAGTATACAACAGCAAAATAAGCAAGCCGGTGATCGGATGTTCTGCAATGGTGCCGCCTGCATAAGCGTATACGGCAATTGCGGGCAGTTTGCCAATAGCGGTCCCTAGCAGAAAGCTCCAAAACGGAAATCCCGCTACTCCGGCGTATACATTTACAGCCGCCTGTGGGATGACCGGAATCAGGCGGGCCAGCAGCACAGCGGTAAAAGGCTCCCGTTCCATGACCTGGTTCAAGCGTTCTAACGCGGGAAACCGCTCCAGATATGCTCGTCCTTTGTCGCGGAACAGGGTGCGCACTGCACCGTAAACGACCAGTGCAGCCAAGGTAGTGCCAAGCCAGCAGATCAAAGCGCCTTGCCAGGCGCCTGCCGCATAAGCAATGGAAGCGATAATCAGCTTGTAAGGCACGAACGGAATTAACGCGAATAAAAATGCAATTAGCAGCAGAACCGGGAAGGAGGTTTGCTTATTTGCCCAAGCAAGCCAATCATATCTGTAGATAAACGCGATGCAGAGCAGCGAAACATAAGCAGCGGCGAATAGCCATTTTTTCATTTACATACCTCTTTCATTATCTCTGTTTGGCTGATCGCTCATACGGAAAAATTAGGGTTCACATTCCCAATTATGTGTGTTATACTGCCAGTAATAGAATAGTTCCCAAAGGGGAGTAGCTCAACGAGTAAAGTCGTCATTACGGGATTATAAATCCCCGGCTTTATTGGCAACGTTATGTTGTAAGCGAGACCTTTGCCAGGATTTTCGGAATCCGGGTAAATGGTCTTTTTTTGATGCTAAATTTGGGTCAAGCGCCATTTCCGGGTTTCCGTGAAGCGGCGCTTTTTTAATATAAAGCGCTGAACTATGAACAGTATAACAAATAAATAAAGAAGGTGGGAGGAACGTATGGATTTTTTGTCAATTGAGTTTTTTACCGCATTATTGTCCATCATTATCATTGATCTGGTGCTAGCTGGAGATAATGCGATCGTAATTGGCCTGGCAGCTCGCAATGTTGACAAGGCCAACCAAAAGAAGGTTATTATTTGGGGGACGATCGGCGCAGTCATCATTCGTGTGATTGCTACGGTATTGGTCACGTTTTTACTGCAAATTTATGGCTTGCGATTAATCGGGGGACTTGCACTCATCTATATCGCCTACAAGCTGCTGGTGGAAGAAAAGAAGCACGAAATTTCAGCAACCAATCAAATGTGGGCAGCGATTCGCACCATTATAATTGCGGATACAATGATGGGACTCGACAATGTACTTGCTGTCGCGGGAGCGGCTCATGGAAATATGCTGCTTGTTATTCTTGGTCTGGCGATCTCCGTTCCAATCATGGTATGGGGAAGTACGATTATCTTGAAACTGACTGAACGTTATCCGGTCGTCATTACGATTGGAGCTGCTGTATTAGCTTATACCGCTGCCAAAATGGTAGTGGCTGAGCCGTTAATTGCACAGTGGTTTGCAAATGGGGTCGTTAAATACGGTTTTGAAGCTCTGATTGTAGTTCTGGTTGTAGCCATTGGGCTGCGTGTTAAAAAGATAAAATCGGAGAAAGCAAAAAAACAAGTGCTTCACGCCTAGGCAAGCCTTTTTAAGTCATTACAGCATAAGTAGGACATTATTACATAGAGGCTGTTCCGTTAAGTCCAACTGGACCGGAGCAGTCTCTTTTTCTTTGCTTGTCAGCAGACTTCCATGTAAACTAGACAACAGATGAATAAGTAATTAGAGGTGATAACAGTATGAACAAGCAGACGAAAACAAGAGTGGCCATTGCAGGGCTGGGAGGTATTGCTCGCAAGGTGTATTTGCCATTGCTGACTGCACACGAAGGTGTAGACATTATAGGTGTCATGAACCGTTCGCAGGAGCCGGTTAATTCTATCATGGAGCAATACAGGTTGCCGAAAGGAACGACAGATGTAAAGGAGATGCTGGCGTGGGAGCCGGAAGCTGTATTTATACATGCTGCGACGGAAGCTCATTTTGATCTGGTTATGGCGTGTATTGAAAAAGGAATTGCGGTGTATGTAGATAAACCGTTGTCCTATGATGTTCGTCAAAGTATGGAGATGACCGCGTTTGCGGAGGCACAAGCCGTGCTGTTGGCGGTAGGTTTTAACCGACGTTTTGCTCCGCATTATGTAGCTGCTAAAGCATGGCTGGAGGCAGCGGGCGGCTTCAGTCAATGTGCAGCAATTAAACACCGAACGGGGTATGATCGGAGACCTGCTGAACAAACGGTCTATGATGATTTGATTCATATGCTTGATTTGCTATTGTGGCTTGGCGGCAATGATTATGAGCTGCTGCACAGTAAACTGACGACGACGAATGAAGGGTATATGGACGCTTCATTTGGTTCCGTACGTTTGGGAGAGGCCTTCGGCAGCTATAGTATGAGCAGACAGGCAGGAGCTGACATAGAGAGGCTGGAGCTGCATGGGGCAGGTCGATCTGCTGAGGTAACCAATATGGAACAGGCTGTTTTCACGGAAAAAAGCAAGCTGCCACAAACGCAAGTTTTCGGAAGCTGGGACACGATTTTGGAAAGACGGGGATTCAGCGGAGTCGTGAACCATTTTCTGGAGCATATTCATCGTCCGGAGGAGTGCGCTATAAGTGCTGGAAAGGTGCTGGAAAGCCATATGCTGGCAGACGAACTGGTACGAATCCAGACATCAAGAAACAGGTTGAAGGAGAAATGAATAAATGGTAGAGGACAACCGTGGTAAACAGCTAGAGGAAGCCATTATCGAAAATTACAAGCAGGAAGAGGACATGATGATTCTGGTGTTTGCGCAATGGTGCATCAATCATGGGCTGGAGCCGGAGGAATTATATCGTGCAGCGTATCCACAGCAAGATAGCAACGAGCGTCTGCTACGAGTACGCAAGCTGACTGTATCGCGTGAAGAAGCGGGTGATATTCCGCTCGATACGGTATTGGGGGTGCTATCCATGTTCGGAAACGAGGACCTGGCGATGGTCGTAGCTGAGGCGGCTGCCCAGCTTCCGCAGGAACGAAAATAAGGTCAGCCTGAATAAAGGAAAATGCTATAATAACAAAGTATGGAATCAACTGTATTGAATTAGGATCTTGTTATCAGGAGGGTAAGCTGACGATGAAAGATGTAACGGTACCAGGCACCTGTAAGGGCTGCGAAAGAGACATCACGATATCAGAGGAACAAATTACCAGAATTCTAAATAACATGAGACCCAAAGTGGAATGTGTGAATGATGAAGTGTATGAGGCCAGACTGTTGGCCTGCTCACAATGCGAAGACTTAATGGCCGGGCATACATGCGGCATTAGCGGAAGCATTGTCCGTGTACGTGCCTTGGCAGCCACGCATAACTGTCCCAGTTACAGTGGTTCACGCTGGCAAGGAGCGTCCTCATGATATCCCCCATCCCAGTCTGCCTTAATGGCAGGCTTTTTGGTTTGAATGAACCTTTTTGCTTAAGATTGACAAATAGTAGACAATAAAATATATTAAACGTGTAAAATGATTTTGTTTAATTATTAATGTTTTTATTAATTAAATGCTTACTGGACTTGATTAGAACACAAAGGTTAGGTTAGTAAAAAAAGTTCGGCAGAAAGAGCTACATTTTCGTTATTTTGAAAACGCAATCATAATGCGGACGAGACAGGAATTTTTAATATTTTAGGGGAGGGCTTGTTGTGAAGGGTTCCATAATTGTAAATACCGATTGGGAACAAGGTGTTATTAACAAGAATATCTACGGGCAATTTGCCGAGCATCTTGGAAGATGTATTTATGAAGGTTTATGGGTTGGGCAGGAATCTCCGATTCCGAACACGAACGGAATTCGCAATGATGTGGTCGAAGCGCTTAAAATGCTGAATATTCCTGTGCTGCGTTGGCCGGGGGGCTGCTTTGCCGATGAATATCATTGGAAAGACGGTGTCGGACCGAAAGAAAATCGCAAGAGAATGGTAAATACGCACTGGGGTGGTGTGGTTGAAAATAATCATTTTGGCACACATGAGTTTTTTCAGTTGTGTGAGCTGCTAAATGCCGAGCCTTATATTTGTGGAAATGTGGGTAGTGGCACAGTACAGGAAATGTCGGAATGGGTAGAGTACATGACCTTTGACGGGGAATCACCTATGGCTGCATGGCGTCAGGAGAACGGTCGTGACAAACCATGGAAGCTCAAATATTTTGGAGTGGGGAACGAAAACTGGGGTTGTGGCGGTAATATGCGTCCAGAATATTATGCCGATCTGTATCGCCGCTATCAGACCTATGTTCGCAACTATGGCGAAAACCGGATTTACCGGATTGCAGGCGGGGCGAATGTGGATGATTATCGTTGGACCGAAGTGCTGATGCGAGAAGCCGGGCATCTTATGGACGGTTTGAGCTTACATAACTACACGGTCCCGGGTACTTGGGAAGCGAAACGGCAAGCACTCGGATTTGATGAAGCGGAATGGTTTGAGACGATGAAAAAATCATTACGCATGGACGAATTGATTACCCGCCATTCTACCATTATGGACAAATATGATCCTGACAAGCGGGTCGGATTGATCGTCGATGAATGGGGAACCTGGTTCCTGACCGAGCTGGGTACGAATCCGGGCTTTCTTTATCAGCAAAATACGATGCGCGACGCGCTTGTAGCCGGGCTGCACCTGCACATTTTCCATAATCACCATGACCGTGTGCAGATGACGAATATTGCCCAGATGGTCAATGTTTTGCAGGCGATGGTTCTGACCGAAGGACCTGCTATGCTGTTGACACCGACATATCATGTATTTGAAATGTTCAAGGTGCATCAGGATGCACAAGCACTCGCTACTCATACCAAGCTAGGCAATTATGAATACGATGGAGATTCCATCCCACAAATAAGCGTGTCCGCTTCCAAGGCACAGGATGGCTATATTCATATAAGCTTGTGCAATGTCCATCCGGGCGAGTCTGCAAATTTAAATCTGGAGCTGAGAGGACTGGAAGAGGTTAAGGAGATCAGTGGAGTTGTCCTTGCCAGCGATGAAATGCAGGCACATAATACGTTTGACCAGCCGGAGCGCGTAAAAAAGGCAGCTTTTACGTCCTTCCAGCAGCAGGGTCAGCGTTTGGATGTTGTATTGCCGCCGATGTCGGTAGTAATGCTGACGATTACTCCGTAACAATCCAGCTGTGGTATGTAAGTAGTACCCGCTTTATCATTTAGTTTGACAAAGAGAGTGTTCAGTCGAACGCTCTCTCTTTTATTTATAATTGCTCGCGGTGGATCACTCTGAATTCCTTGGGCGACATGCCAAAGCGGGAACGGAATACCCGGTGAAAATACGTATAGTTTGCAAATCCGGACGATTCTGCAGCTTGTTCCAGTGACATAGGACTGAAAATGATTCGCTCCCTCGCCATGTTAAGCCTGATGTCCAGCGTGTACTGCATAATGCTTGTATCGAAGGTTTCTTTGAACAAATGCACGGCTCGGGATACGCTGATGCCGATGTGTGAAGAAACGTCATCCAGTTTGAAGTTGGAGGATGCATTTTCCTCAATATAATTTTTAATCTGATAAGCTAGGTAATTATGATGTGTAGCAATAGGATGCTCGGACAGCATACGGTCGAACTCCAAACATAAAATGCGTATGTAATAGCTTGAAATTTCCGGGTAAGGATTAGAAATACGACGCTGTTCCATCACAAGCTGGCGAAATAGGCCGAGCAGGGCTTCTGTGAGCTGAACCTTGATTCGGTTAGGCCGTTTGTGGTGATTCCACCACTCATCTACCCAGGAGCCACCGAAAAAGATGTGGTAATCTCCGCTTTCCACGATCTGTTCACCCATGGAATTCAACTCATTGTGAATATCCAGCTCATAGGGCTCGGTTGGACTAAACAGCAGCAGGTCTCCCGCCTCAATTCGTGTCATTTTTCCGTTAATGCGGGCCTGGCAGCGTCCGTCTGTTTGCAGTCGAAACAAATAATTTTTAATCCCATCAGGCTGGTTCGAATAAAAGGGTTTACGATGAAAGGAATAGCCTGCGGTAAGAACCTGACAAGACTCGACGATAGACATATGATGACTCCTTTGGGCAATTAGCTGTTTCAAATATTGACCAGATTGTTCATGTTTTAATCATATTATTCATTTTAAACGAAACCGAAATAGAATACCATGTGAACTGTAAAGCTTACATGCTAGATCACAAAGTACATGTTTGAGGCCAAGGAGTGTGACGATGTGGAACGAATGAAGGCCGGAATCATCGGTTGTGGCAACATTAGCACGGTATATCTTGAAAATCTGCGAAACAGTCCGCTTATTGAGGTGGTAGCTGTCGCTGACCTGCTGGAGGAAAGGGCGAGGGCGAAGGCTGATGAATTCAACATTGAAAACGCATACAAAGTAGATGAGCTGCTGCGTCAGCCTGAGATTGAGCTTGTATTTAATCTGACTGTGCCCGGCAGCCATGCACTGACCGATGTGGCGATACTGGAGGCAGGCAAGCACGTGTACAGTGAAAAGCCTTTGGCGGTATCTTTGGAGGACGGCAAACGCATTCTGGATGTAGCCAAAGCAAAAAACCTGCGTGTCGGCTGTGCTCCGGATACCTTTCTCGGTGCGGGGATTCAGACTGCACGCCATGCCATACAGACCGGAATCATTGGTCAGCCAGTAGCTGCTACGGCCTTTTTAATGGGCAGGGGCCCAGAGTGGTGGCATGAGAATCCGGAGTTTTTCTATGCCGCTGGAGGTGGGCCGATGTTTGACATGGGGCCTTACTATTTGACCTCGCTGATCACCCTGCTTGGGCCGATTCGGCGAATCAGCGGCTCCGTAGGGATTCAGATTCCGGAACGTTATATACATTCCGGTCCCAAAAGCGGCACGCCACTGCAAGTAGAGACACCAACGCACCTGGCCGGGACCCTGGATTTTCATAACGGAGCCATTGTAACGCTAATCACCAGTTTTGATATTCAGGGAGCTTCCGAGCTGCCGCGTATTGAAATTTACGGAACGAAAGGGACATTGAGTCTACCAGACCCTAACTTTTTTAACGGAGATGTTAAGCTTCGTCGGCCTGGAGAGGAAAACATGGAGGTGTTGAAGCCTCTTTTTGCATGTGGGAAAAACGAGCGTGGAATAGGTGCAGGCGAGATGGTGAGAGCCATTCGCAGTGAAAAGAATCATCGTGCCAACGCGGAGCTAGCCTATCATGTGTTGGAAGCCATGCATGCTTTTCAACGCTCCTCATTGGAAGGAAAGCATATTACGCTGGAGAGCACGTTTGAGCCGGACGAGGATTTGTATGAAGGAACAGATATAACGGTACATCCATCCTAATAGAAGAGGTGAAGGGCAATGGCAAAAGTAGGATTGCAATTGTACACAGTAAGAGAAGATCTTGAACAGGATTTTGAAGGTACACTGCGCAAGGTAGCTGAGCTTGGCTATAAAGGGGTGGAATTTCATACCTTTTTCGGACGCAGTGCCAAGGATGTCAGAGCGCTTTTGGATGAATTGAATCTGGAAGTTGTTGGAACTCATGTCCAATATACCCGCTTGCTGGATCATTTGGATGAAGAGATTGCATACCACAAGGAATTGGGCAATAAGTACCTGGTCGTTCCTTATTTAACCGACGAACAGCGCCAGTGGGATGAACTTTTTGCCAATCTGCATCGTATTGGTGAAAAGGTGAAGGAACAGGGTCTGATTTTGGCTTACCATAATCATGATTTTGAATTGACGGAGAAAATGAGCAATCGTCCAGTATTTGATGCTATATATGATGCAGTTCCCGCGGATTTGTTACAGGTCGAAATGGATACTTGTTGGGTATACTATGGAGGCTATGATCCTGTGGAATACATCGGACGTTATCGTGGACGCTTGCCTATCATTCATTTAAAGGATATGGCACGTGACGAACAGCAAAAAGCAGTTACCGTAGAGCTTGGTCAAGGAGAAGTACAGCTTCAGGCCATTGCAGACGCCGCTATTCAGGCCGGTGTCGATTGGATCATCGTCGAACAGGATTTTTGCTCAAATCCTCCAATCGAAAGCATTGAAACTAGCTTGAAATGGCTCCAACAATACGCAGCTCAGGGAGGAAATATACATGTCTAAAACACTCAAAATCGGGATTATTGGTTGTGGGGGCATTGCGAACGGCAAGCATTTGCCGAGTCTTGCCAAGCAAAAGCGGGCAGAGATCGTCGCTTTCTGCGACATCATTCTGGAGCGTGCGGAGGAAGCAGCGGCAAAGTTTGGGGCTGAAGGCTCCCAAGTGTATAGTGATTACCGAAAGCTGCTTGAAAATAAAGACATTGAAGTTGTACATGTATGTACACCCAACGACTCACACTCCGAAATTACGGTCGCCGCACTTGAGGCAGGTAAGCACGTGTTATGTGAAAAGCCGATGGCCAAAACGGCCGAGCAGGCACGGGAAATGCTTGCTGCGGCTAAGCGTACAGGTAAAAAGCTGTCCATTGCATATCAAAACCGTTATCGTGATGATAGCTTGTATTTAAAGCAATTGGTTGAGCAGGGAGAGCTTGGCGAAATTTATCTGGGCAAAGCGATCGCTCTGCGTCGACGTGCGGTTCCGACATGGGGAGTATTCTTGGATGAAGAGAAGCAGGGCGGGGGCCCGCTTATTGATATTGGTACGCATGCACTCGATTTGACACTCTGGCTGATGGATAATTACAAGCCTAAAAGCGTACTGGGATCAACCTTCCATAAGCTGGGGGATCGTAAAAATGCGGCGAATGCCTTTGGACCTTGGAATCCTGAGGAATTTAAGGTGGAGGATTCTGCTTTTGGTTTTATTACGATGCAAAATGGAGCTACGATCGTTCTGGAATCCAGCTGGGCGTTAAACGTTGTAGAATTTGGCGAAGCCAAGACACTGCTATGCGGAACGGAAGGCGGAGCCGATATGCAGGATGGATTGCGCATTAACGGAGAAAAGAATAGCCGCTTGTTTGATACGAAAATAGATCTGGATGCGGGCGGTGTGGCCTTTTACTCCGGAGAAACGGAAAATGAGGCAGACCGGGAAGCCCGTTTGTGGATCGAATCCATTCTGGACGACAAAGAGCCGCTTGTGAAACCGGAACAGGCACTGGTTGTTACTGAAATTCTGGAAGCCATTTATGAATCGGCACGTACGGGGAAGGCAGTTTATTTTGATTAAAGCCGCTTTTTTCACATATGATACAGGGAGGGATTTCGTTTGAAACTTGGAGTATTTATGGTGTTGTTCGGTGGACGTTCACTGGAGGAAGCGCTGGATTATGTAGCTTCCCAAGGACTGGATGCTGTAGAAATCGGTACAGGCGGCAATCCGGGAGATAAGCACTGCAAGCCGGATGAACTGCTGGACAACGAAACGGCGCTCAAAAATTTCAAAAAAGCAGTGGAGTCCCGGGGACTCACGATTAGTGCGCTTAGCTGCCACGGCAACCCTCTTCACCCGCAAAAACACTTGGCTCAGGCAGATCATGAAACGTTTCTTAAAACCGTTCAATTGGCTGAAAAGCTGGAAGTTCCCGTTGTCAACACTTTTTCTGGCTGCCCAGGTGATCATGAGGATGCGAAGTATCCGAACTGGCCGGTAGCTCCGTGGCCTAATGATTTTCAGGAAGTGCTAAAGTGGCAATGGGAGAACAAAATTATTCCTTATTGGAGTGAGGCGGGGAAATTTGCCGCAGATCACCATGTAAAAATTGGACTGGAGCTACACGGGGGCTTTTCGGTTCATACGCCAGCAACCTTGCTTCGTCTGCGTGAAGCGGTCGGGGAGGTTATTGGTGCCAATCTGGACCCGAGTCATATGTGGTGGCAGGGCATTGATCCGGTGCAAGCGGTTCAAATTTTAGGCCGAGCAGGAGCCATTCATCATTTTCATGCCAAGGATACGACGATTGATCCGATCAATGTGAATAAATACGGACTTACTGATATGCAGGAATATACCAATATGCTGGATCGCGCATGGCAGTTCCGTACCGTCGGCTATGGACATGATATTAAAACCTGGGCGGATATCATCAGTGCTCTCCGTCTGGTAGGCTACGATTATGTAGTAAGCATTGAGCATGAAGATGGTCTGATGTCCGTAGAGGAAGGCTTTACTAAGGCCGTTCACAATCTTCGACAGGTTCTTATTGAAGAGCCGCTGAGCGAGATGTGGTGGGTCTAACCTAATAGGGGGAAATGTGGATGATTAACGTCACCATTTGGAATGAATTTCTGAACGAGAAGCAGAAGGATGAGGCAAAACAGGTGTATCCTGACGGGATACATAAGGCACTGGCAGACGGTTTGGCCAGTGAGGAATTTGTTATTCGAACGGCTACTCTGCATGATGATGCTGAGCATGGTTTGGGAGAGGAAGTCCTGAATTCCACAGATGTGCTGCTGTGGTGGGGGCATAAAGCCCACGATCAGGTGAGTGATGAAGTTACAGCTCGTGTTGTAAAACGAGTACAGGATGGAATGGGCTTGATCGTTCTGCACTCGGGCCACTTTTCCAAGCCATTCAAAGCTCTGATGGGCACCAGTTGTGATCTGAAATGGAGAGTTGCAGGCGAACAGGAGATTATCTGGTCCGTAAATCCATCACATCCCATTGCAGAAGGAGTAAATTCCAAAATTTTGTTGGAGCACGAAGAGATGTATGGGGAGTTCTTTGATATTCCTACGCCGGATGAACTGATATTTGTTAGTAACTTTGAAGGCGGCGAGGTATTCAGAACCGGATGTACTTTCCGCCGAGGCAGCGGTAAAATATTTTATTTCCGTCCAGGTCATGAAACATATCCGACCTATTACCAGCCTGATATATTGAAGGTCATTGCTAATAGCATCCGTTGGGCCTGCTCGACAGGTATAATTAACCCAATATATGGTAGAAGCGAGGCGATAAGACCTCTCGGTAGAGTGCTGGTATAAAGACATTCTTCATGTCTCAACAAGTGCAATAATGAAAAGACAGGCAGAATCCCAAGAGATTCCGCCTGTCTTTTCATTTAACGATTTAGACACATACCTGTTGCTGTTGTTGTTGTATAATCAGCTTTGGTCATGGCAACTTTATCGGAGCAGGTATTAATTTAAGAAGAAAGTGTTTTCTTTCGGGATAAAGTATGCTAAAATGATATATACTAACAAAAGGAAAGCTTTATCAAACCGAAATGCAAAAGAAGGTGAAAAATTTGGAGGGTCAACCGCAACTTACAAAAATGTGTCCGCGTTTTGAGACCGCCTTTTCATGTCTGGGAAAGCGTTGGAACGGATTGATTATTCAATCCATGATGAGCGGTCCCAAGCGGTTTAAGGATATTTCCAATCTGATTCCTACAATGAGTGACAAAATGTTATCAGAGCGGATGAAAGACTTGGAAAATGAAGGAATCCTTACACGTCATGTTTACCCGGAAACTCCTGTCCGCATTGAATACGAGCTTACAACCAAAGGCCGTGCACTTCAGCCAGTAATGGAGCAGATTCAATTTTGGGCTGAAGAATGGATTAGATGAGCACCAAACTAAATAAGTGTTTTTCATAGCAAAACAGCCTTTTCCTAGAAAAAGGCTGTTTTTATTTTGTATGCAGGGGCTATTTTCCACTACACCTCAAATGGATCAATATAGATAAGTTAGTACGCTTAAAAGCTTTTGACGCGTTCCGCAATCGAAAATAATCCGGTTGCCGTGCGGCGTGGGATACGAGTTTGAATATCCAGTGCGGCTGTGCGAAATGTACCTAGACATGAATGGCACAGTCTTCCTGCATAAATGGGGGATTGGCAGGACTCGCAAGGATAATCAAGCTGGCAGTATGTGGAGGGAAACTTGCCTGCTCTTACCCAATCTGTAAGCAAATTCATGGGTGTTCCGGTTGCAGCACTGAGCTGGCGGGTGTGCGTAGCAGGATGCTTCCATAAATAATTGGAGCAGCGGTCAAAGAATATATTTTCTTCCTGGATACAAGTGTTGCACAGTTTTCTAAGATTTTGACGGAAAACGGAACCACATTTTGGGCAATTAGCAGTATGTATCTCCATCGAAACCAGTCCTTTATATCGAAATGTGGTGAGATTTTTTAAATTTATTAGTTATATATTACTATGACTTTATACCTATATCAATCTTTATTTAACAATTGCTGATCTTTAAGTATATGCAAAACTCTGTATTGACATAACCTTGTTACTTATGTATTATAACTTACATAAAGTTACTAATTGAGAAAAATAAATTGATGAATGATAAGGAGACCTCCATATGACACCAGCTTTGTTTTTGGCCCATGGGTCACCGATGCTTGCTATTGAACAGACCGACTATACTGCTTTTTTGGAGCGATTAGGGAAGAGTATTCGTCCCAAGGCTATTGTTATTTTCACTGCCCATTGGGAGACGCAGGCATTGACAATCAGCTCGATGGATGGCGTATATGATACCATTTATGATTTTGGCGGCTTCCCGCCAGAACTGTACGAGGTGAAATATCCTGCACATGGTTCGATGGAACTGGCAAATAAGCTGAAAGAATTATATGAACAAAAGGGCATTGACGCACAAACTGACCAGGTAAGAGGACTGGATCATGGGTCTTGGACACTATTGCACCGAATGTATCCTGAGGCAGACATCCCGGTCGTTCAGATTTCTGTAAATCCATATCTCTCGCCCAAAGCACAATATGCCATTGGTGAAGTGCTACGCGGACTGGGGGAACAGGATATTCTGGTGATTGGCAGTGGTGTAACCGTCCATAATCTGCGCATCGTCCAATGGGGAACAACGAAAACAGAACCGTGGGCTATTGATTTTGATGACTGGATTATAGACAAGGTGCAAAATGGGGATATAGAGGCTTTGGATCGCTATGAAAGCGAAGCGCCGTATGCCCGTCAGGCGGTACCAAGAGCAGAGCACTTTGTGCCTTTGTTTATTGCAATGGGGAGTGGTAATCCAGCGAACAAGGCCAAGGTCATCCATCGAAGCTATGAGATGGGGAATTTAAGTTACCTGTGCTTTCAGTTCTAAAGGTGAGATGGATCAAGAAGGCATATCGTTAGTTGCTTTTTGGTGAGAACAGGCAATAAAATAAGGGAGTATTTTATTGCCAAAATGGCATAAAACACTCCCATTTGTATTTAGAAAAGATTAACTAGATCCGGCAAATTTCAATTGGACACAATTCACAATGACATACGCTTTGCAGCATTTCCAAATCCTTGACCACAATCATGCCGTTATCATATTCAACTGCATTTTTCTTGCGCAAATCGCTTAGCATCCGGTTTACACTTTCCCGGGTGGCACCGATCATATTAGAAAGGTCCGTATGAGTGATTTTTTTATGAATCAGAATATGATCACCGTGAGGCTCGCCATAGGTGTTGCACAATCGGATCAGGGTCGAACAGAGAGCACCGGGCTTACCGTACATCATCAGGTCGCGGAACTTGGTCTGAGTAATGCGGTGATGCGACCCCATCCATTTCATAAAGTCAATGGCAAAATCGCAATGCTGGCAAATGAGCAGCTCCAGGTCTGTATGATCAATGACACCAATATCGCTGTCTTCCAGCACCTCAGCAGAAAAGGAATGTTTAGTCCCGAAAAATGGATCAGCTTGACCCACAAGATCGCCGCTTTGATACATATATAGAATAAGTTCCTTACCTTCATCCGTTGTTTTTGTTACTTTCACGCGTCCGCGTTTGATATAAAACAGCTTATCCGCTGTGTCTCCTTCCCAGAACAGGTGCGAACTTTCGGGCATGACCCGATCCTTCATCATCACTTGCAGCCGGTTGAAGCTGGCCTCCGAGAAGCAACTGGTGTTACCGCGAGCTTCCATTACGTTTGTAGGGTTTCTCATCGTCCATTTCCCCTTTGTTTCCTATGTTTTTTATCTGCAACTTGATCAATTCAAATTCATTATATACCTGTGCTGTGAGTTTTGGGGGCAAGAAGAGGGGGTAAAAGTGGCAGATTTGCAAACTTTGTGATTAAATTCACTTCATGAAACAAAAAATTTAAAATAGATTGTGAAAAAAATCACAAAATATCTTGGGAAGCTGTGTTACGATCAGTGCGTGAACAAGAGATATTATACAAGATAACAGGAGGATGAGGGAAATGGCTGTTAAAAACGAGGTTATCCAAAAAGAGCAAAGCGCAGAGCAGTATATTCAAACGCTGATTGACCGGGCGAACCGGGCACAGCAAGCTTTCATGAGTATGAATCAGGAACAGATTGACGAAATCGTACAAGCTATGGCACTCGCAGGGATGGATAAACATATGTACCTGGCGAAACTGGCTGTTGAAGAAACAGGACGCGGTGTGTACGAGGACAAAATCACTAAAAACATGTTTGCAACAGAATATATCTACCATAGCATCAAAAATGAAAAAACCGTCGGTGTCATTGAAGATAATGATTTTGACAGTTTTCAAAAGATAGCTGAGCCAGTCGGTATCATTATGGGGATCACTCCAGTGACAAACCCGACTTCGACTACCATGTTCAAAGCGTTGATTGCCATTAAAACACGTAACCCAATCATTTTCGGTTTCCACCCATCCGCTCAATCGTGTAGCGCGGAAGCAGCCCGCATCTTGCTTGAAGCGGCCGTTAAACACGGGGCTCCTGCTGATTGTATTCAATGGATCGAAGCTCCTTCGATGGATAAGACAAATTCACTTATGAATCACCCGGATGTGGCACTGATTCTGGCAACTGGTGGATCAGGTATGGTTAAGGCGGCATATAGCTGCGGTAAACCTGCTCTGGGCGTAGGTCCTGGTAACGTGCCTTGCTTCATTGAAAAAACAGCGGACATCAAGCAGGCCGTGAACGATCTGATCCTCTCGAAATCTTTTGATAACGGTATGATCTGTGCTTCCGAACAAGCGGTTATTATCGAAGAGCCAATCTTCGAGCAAGTGAAAAAATTGATGATCGCTAACGGATGCTACTTTGTAAATAAAGAAGAAGCAGCTAAGCTCACTCAAGGAGCTATGAATGTAGAGAAATGTGCAGTGAACCCGGCTATCGTCGGACAGTCTGCTGTAAAAATTGCTGAAATGAGCGGTATCACCGTACCGGCAGGAACCAAAATTTTGGTGGCTGAGATTGAAGGGGTAGGAACAAAATACCCATTGTCCGCGGAAAAATTGAGCCCTGTATTGGCTTGCTATAAAGTAAAAAATGCTGAACAAGGTATTCAACGTGCTGCTGAAGTCGTGGAGTTCGGAGGCATGGGTCACTCGTCCGCTATTCATTCGAGCGATGAGGACGTTATCGCCCGGTTCGCAAACCGTCTGCAAACAGGCCGTATCATTGTAAATGCACCTTCCACACATGGTGCGATCGGTGACATCTACAACACCAACCTTCCATCGTTGACGCTTGGTTGCGGTTCGTACGGACGTAACTCAACTTCGTCGAACGTATCGGCAGTCAATTTGATTAACGTGAAAAGGGTGGCGAAGCGGACGGTGAATATGCAATGGTTCAAAGTACCTTCCAAAGTTTATTTTGAAAAAAATTCGACTCAATATCTTGCTAAAATGCCTGATATCACACGTGTAGCTATTGTCACAGACCCTATGATGGTGAAGCTTGGCTATGTGGATCGCGTTATTCATTATTTGCACCAACGCCAAACACCGGTTGCGATCGAGGTCTTCTCTGAAGTAGAGCCGGATCCATCGACAGTTACGGTAGAGCGTGGTACTGAAATGATGAGACGTTTCCAACCGGATTGCATTATCGCACTGGGCGGCGGTTCCCCAATGGATGCGGCGAAAGGTATGTGGCTGTTCTATGAATATCCAGATACAGATTTCAACAACCTGAAACAAAAATTCATGGATATTCGCAAACGGATTTACAAGTACCCACGTCTGGGCCAAAAAGCACAATTCGTAGCCATTCCTACAACCTCGGGTACAGGTTCGGAAGTTACTTCTTTCGCGGTAATTACAGATAAAAACCTGGGCAACACGAAATACCCGCTGGCTGACTATGAGTTGACCCCTGATGTGGCAATTATTGACCCTGTGTTTGTATATTCGCTGCCTAAAACAGCTGTAGCGGATACAGGTATGGACGTACTGACACACGCCATTGAGGCTTACGTGTCTGTAATGGCCAATGACTACACAGATGGTCTGGCCATTAAAGCCATTCAATTGGTATTCCAATACCTGGAGCAATCAGCTCTGACTGCTGATAAGCTAGCACGTGAAAAAATGCACAATGCTTCCACGCTTGCAGGGATGGCGTTTGCCAATGCATTCTTGGGTATCAACCACAGTCTTGCGCATAAATGGGGCGGTCAGTACCACACAGCGCATGGTCGCACGAATGCGATCTTGTTGCCGCACGTTATTCGCTACAATGCGAAAAAACCGACAAAATTCGCTTCGTTCCCTAAATATTCGCATTTTGTTGCGGATGAGCGCTATGCAGAGATTGCTCGCATACTGGGATTGCCTGCTCGCACCACTGAAGAAGGAGTTAACAGCCTGATCGAAGCGATCCGTAAGTTGAATAAAATACTCGGTATCGAGGAATCGTTCCAACAACTCGGTTTCGATCCGAAGGATTTTGAAGCACGTGTGGATTATTTGGCTGACCGCGCTTTTGAGGATCAATGTACAACTGCGAATCCGAAGCTGCCGCTGGTTACTGAATTGGCTGATGTATACCGCAATGCCTTCTACGGACGTTTTGACCAATAATATAATAGGTATGAAGAGGCTTGTAACAAGCATTTTCCCGTTCAATACCACGACAGGCTCTCTTTGATAGAGGGCCTGTTGGCTTGGGAAGGGAGGTGAGTAACAAGGGTTCAGGATCAGGCGGGAGCAAGAGGAAAATAAAGTGATAAAAATCACTCGTATTGTGACTTTTATCACATACTACACTCTGTCATTATTCTACAATAAGGGTGTAAGAAAGGTCCCGACACTGAGCATAAGGCATCGGTGAAAAGGCCGGGATAAAATAGTGAAAAAAATCACAAACCCGGAAGACCAAACAATTTGGAGGGATTTACATGTCGGTGATTGAGAGAGATTTACAAGGACAACAAGCTGGCTGGAGAGGTTTTAAAAAAGGAAAATGGTCTAGAGAAGTCAACGTTAACGATTTTATCCAAACCAATATTTCACCTTTTGTAGGTAATGAAGAGTTCCTGGTTGGCCCTACTGCCAACACAACTGCACTGTGGGATATTGTATCTGATCTTACTAAAAAAGAGCTGGCAAACGGCGGTGTACTTGATGTAGACGTGAATACGCCATCTACTATTACTTCACATAAACCGGGTTATCTGGACCGGGATAAAGAACAAATTGTTGGTGTACAAACAGATGCACCGTTCAAGCGTTCCTTGCAACCGTTCGGCGGAATTCGGATGATGATTGACGCATGTAAAGCTTATGGCTTTGAAGTGCCTGAAAGCATTGTTGATATATTCACGCATATCCGTAAAACGCACAATCAAGGTGTGTTTGATGCTTACACGGATGAGATGAGAGCAGCTCGTAAAGCTGGTATTATTACTGGTTTGCCAGATGCATACGGTCGTGGTCGGATTATTGGTGACTACCGTCGTGTAGCTCTGTATGGAGCAGATTTCCTGATCCAAGATAAAAAGCTTCAACTGAAAAGCCTTGAAGTTGACGCGATGGAAGAGGACGTAATTCGTCTGCGCGAAGAAATTTCCGAACAAATTCGTGCTTTGAATGAATTGAAACAAATGGCTGCTGAACATGGCTTTGATATTTCAAAACCAGCCAATAATGCGAAAGAAGCTTTCCAATGGGTATATTTTGGCTACCTCGCAGCGATCAAAGAACAAAACGGTGCAGCAATGTCCCTGGGACGTGTATCTTCATTCCTTGATATTTATACTCAACGTGATCTTGAAGAAAACGCGCTGACAGAAGAACAAGCTCAAGAATTGGTCGATCATTTTGTCATGAAGCTGCGTATTGTTAAATTCCTGCGCACACCTGACTATAATGAACTGTTCAGTGGAGACCCAACATGGGTAACAGAATCTATTGGTGGTATGTCTGTCACTGGAGAAACTCGTGTTACCAAAAACAGCTTCCGCTTCTTGCACACGCTGTACAACTTGGGACCTGCTCCAGAACCTAACTTGACTGTGCTGTGGTCGGAACAATTGCCTGAAGGGTTCAAAAAATATTGTGCAAAAGTTTCGATTGAAACCAGCTCCATTCAATATGAAAATGACGATCTGATGCGTCCAATCTATGGCGATGATTATGGTATTGCTTGTTGTGTATCCGCCATGAAAATCGGTAAACAAATGCAATTCTTTGGTGCTCGCGCCAACTTGGCTAAAGCTCTGTTGTACGCCATTAACGGTGGTAAGGATGAAAAATCCGGCGTTCAAGTAGGGCCTGAATTCCCAGCCATTACAAGTGAAGTGCTGGATTATGAAGAAGTGTTGAGCCGCTTCAAACCTATGATGGAATGGCTGGCAAAACTGTACATGAACACATTGAATGTGATTCACTACATGCATGATAAATACAGCTACGAACGCATTGAAATGGCGTTGCATGACCGTGATATTCTTCGTACCATGGCTTGTGGTATCGCGGGTCTGTCCGTTGCAACTGACTCCTTGAGCGCTATTAAATTTGCAAAAGTAAAACCAATCCGTAACGAAAAAGGGGTTGCCGTTGATTTTGAAATCGAAGGCGAATATCCTTGCTACGGTAACAACGATGATCGTGTAGATACCATCGCAGTAGAACTGGTAGAGACCTTTATGAGTATGATTCGCAAGCACAAAGCTTATCGGAATGCTCTTCCTACTCAATCTGTCCTGACCATTACTTCCAACGTGGTGTACGGTAAGAAAACAGGTACAACACCGGATGGACGTAAAGCAGGCGAACCGTTTGCGCCAGGTGCGAACCCAATGCATGGCCGTGATAAAAAAGGTGCTTTGGCATCTCTGAGTTCTGTAGCTAAGCTGCCTTATGAGCACAGTCTGGACGGTATTTCGAATACTTTCTCCATCGTGCCTAAAGCACTGGGTAAAGAAGAAGAAACACGCAAAACGAACCTCGTTTCGATGATGGACGGTTACTTCGGAAGCCATGCGCATCATTTGAACGTCAACGTATTTGCTCGTGAGCAACTGCTGGATGCCATGGAACACCCGGAAAATTATCCACAGCTTACGATTCGTGTATCTGGTTATGCCGTTAACTTCATCAAGCTGACTCGCGAACAACAGATGGATGTAATTAACCGTACATTCCATGGTACAATGTAATTAGGCTTAACCTATCATATATTACAACGACGCACGCATAGCGGATGCGGGAAGGATGATGCAACATGTTGAAAGGCCACATACACTCATTGGAAACCTTCGGGACTGTCGATGGTCCCGGCATCCGCTTCGTG
The DNA here is from genome assembly GCF_000236805.1 of Paenibacillus peoriae KCTC 3763. GTDB lineage: Bacteria > Bacillota > Bacilli > Paenibacillales > Paenibacillaceae > Paenibacillus > Paenibacillus peoriae. Next base: position 552,506 of record NZ_AGFX01000011.1, read on the forward strand.
CTTTTTATGCAAGGATGTTTGTTGAAATGTCAATATTGTCATAATCCGGACACCTGGGCTTTAAATGAAGGCAATCCGATGACACTGGAGGAGGTATTGGCTGAAATAGAACCGTATTTAGCCTACTACCGATCTTCAGGAGGTGGTTTGACCGTATCTGGAGGAGAACCGACATTGCAAGCTCATTTTGTAGCAGAGCTGTTCACGGAAGTGAAGCGTCGCTGGAATTTGCACACGACACTGGACAGTAACGGCTTTAATGACGCGGGCCGTATCCAGGATCTGCTGAACGTAACGGACTTGGTGCTTCTGGATATTAAGCATATTGACAACGACAAGCATATTAAGCTTACGGGCAAGTCCAATGACCGTATGCTACAAACAGCACGCTGGTTGTCTGAACAAGGACGCAAAATGTGGATTAGACACGTTTTTGTGCCGGGCATTCATGATGACGAGCAAGATCTATTGAATTTGGGCCGGTTTATTGGAACGTTGAACGGAGTCGAAAAGTTCGAGATTTTACCTTATCACCAAATGGGTGTATACAAATGGGAAATGCTCGGCAAGGCGTATCCGCTGGAAGGGGTTCCGTCCCCTACTGAAGAAGAAGTTCAACGTGCCTATCGACTCATTGAAGAGGGTCGTTTGGAGACTGCAGGGAAGAATGCTGTCTGTCACCCGTCATAATGAAGATGGCTTCAAAGCTACTTGCTGCTTATACAGCCGCCGCTACATCAGATTAGATGAGTGGCGGTTTTTTTTGTTGATTTTTTGAAGTCACAGGAGGGAGTTTCCTTTTTTTTAAGTTCGGCAAAATTACCCAGCAACTTTTTGATTACTGCCGCGTCTAATAGTATGACTTTTTACGGGAATGATAATAATTTGGGATAGAAGGAGACAGACAATGAATTTCAAGAAGTGGACCATGCTCACCGCGCTTGCGGTAGCACAGGTGGCAGCAGTAGCCCCTGTAGGAGCAGAAGCAGCAACAACAACCGTTCAATCTACCGATTCGGTTAGCACACAGCAGGGTCAGACCAATGCTGCAGAATCCGGCGTTCAGAATAGCATCGGAGGTCAAGATAGCACGGGAACACCAAACGGCACAGTAACACCTGATAGCACAGGTGCAAGCAACGATCCATTGTCTGGCTTACCTACAGATACAACCAACGGATCAAACGTATCCAGTGATGTATATGGAGGAGACGGAACGATCACCAATCCTGGTGGCTCTCCAACATCCATGAATGCAAATCAATTGATTTTGTATTTGAACAGCGCAAAAATGGAACAGAATGGACAGGTGTACACGGCGACTCAGCCAATGACAGTCAAGAACGGGGTTTCCTATGTAGCTATTCGTTCGCTTGTCAGCCGCGTCGGATTACAATTTAGTTATGACACTGCGACCAAAGAAACCGTAATCACCCAAGGGACAAACGTGCTGCGCTTCAAGACGGACAGCAAGGTTTATACGGTTAACGGTGAAGCTAGACAAATGAAGGGGCCGGCTTTTCAGCAAAAGAACGTATTTATGGTGCCGCTGACCTCTATTACACAGGCCTTAAATATTCCTTATACTGTGAATAATACAACCAAGCAGGTTATTTTGGATTTGAATCAGAAACCTAAAGCTTCCTTCACGGTTCAGCAAAAAGATATCTACGCGGGCGAAACCCAAGTGATATATTTGACAAAGGAATCTTCTCCCACAGGTCTTCCGATTGTGAATCAACGTTGGGAAGGGAAGCAGGACGTTTTTCAGGAGCCGGGTACATATGTAGTTACCTATTCCGTTCTTGATTCCGCAGGGAACTGGAGTGATCCATACTCAGTTACGATTACGGTAAAACCACCGAATCAGCCGCCAGTGGCTCTGTTTACAACAGATAAAAAAGAATACAAAATGGGTGAGAAAATCACGATCACCGATCTGAGTACCGATGATGAAAATGCGATTACCAAGCGTGATTGGGTAAACAAGAAACTGGCATTTTTCGAGCCAGGTGACGTGACCATCACATTGACCGTAACTGATAAGCACGGTGCAACAGGTACTGTAAGCGAAACGATTAAAATTACCAATGAACTGCTCTACAATGAAGATGATTTCAACAAAATCTTCACGCCTTATGGTGATAAATATAGTGTAGACGGCAGTCAGGTGCCTACTATGGCTACCATTCCAGTGACCAGTACGTCTTCACCACGTCTTCTGATCCGTGCTAACAGTCCGGAACGGGTATTCCAGGATGGCATCGTTTATCAGGAAACGGGCTCAGGTAGCACGCGTATACTCGTCCATCATGTGAATGAAACGGGCAGAGATGTAAAAATGTACGTTATTGCAACCAACAATAATATTATGCCTACCAATCTGAATGTCGAAAATTCCGGTTTCGCCGGACCATCTGAGTTTGCTACGGCGGCGGGTAAGGTTTCGATTCAGCGGTACTTTCAATCCATGCAGGATGGAAGCAAACGCTCCAGTACAGTTCTGAATCCGGGCGAAAGCCGCGTTATTTTACAGGATTTGAATGCGCAAAAAATCAAGCAAAAACAGGTCATTTCTCTTTTGTCCGACTTGTATACGGATCAACCTATTCAATACACAGTTGTTGTGCTAGATGCAAATGCAGATCCGTTGACTGCGCTGCCTACTCTTGCAAAACTGCCTAAGGACGGCATTCATAACCGTGGAACGTATGCGAATTCCGATATCTCGCTCAATTATACGGAAGAGGTTGGTAAAACAGCTCAGCGTATCGTTCTTGGCGACAATAAAGTAGATCCGAACCTGCTGGGAACTGACGGTTTGGACGGCTCTGCTGCTTCCAATGCCGGTAACTTTGGTGTCGTCTATAAAGTTAAGCTGGACCATGTAGCGCCGTATTCCCTGATTGCTTTCAACCCGCGTGGTGGTGAATATGCCGGCTATGCGATGGTCAACAATCAGGTTGTGGGTATTCCAACGAATGGTTCTGTGCAAGCACCGAATGAGATGAGTGTGCTGTATCGTACAGGTCATATCGAGGAAAGTGTAGAGATGTATTTCACTGCAGCAGCAGGAAGCAACTTACCGGTTTCTGTAGTCGTTATGCCATTGCCAGCTATTAAAAACTAATAAGAAATAACCGGTGCTGTTCACCGGCTTAGACCATTGGTCTCATCATTCACCGTTTAAAAGTCAGATGTCACTTGCAGAATATAGGCGTTCTCCTGCTGCGGATTTTTTGCAGTCCTGGAGAACGTCTTTTTCTTACTCACAGGTGCGAATATCTCTTATAATATTGACTTTAATCGTGGTATAATAAATAGATGCAAGCCTAAGCCTGCATCAGAATACCTGAAACTACAGACAGGGGAGGGTGAAACGCATGCTGACAAAGGATGAAATCATCGCAACAATGTCCGCTCAAGGGCTGCGTATTACAGATCAGCGCAAGACGCTGGCCACGTTATTTTCCGAGAATGAAGGGTATTTGTCTCCCAAAGACGTTTATGAATATATGGGTAAAAAATATAGTGGACTCAGCTTTGATACGGTTTATCGTAATCTGCGTGTAATGCAGGAGTTGGGCGTGCTTGAGCAGGTATCTTTTGAGGATGGAATGAAGTTCAAGGTAAGCTGTAATGAGCATCATCATCACCATCATATGATTTGCTTGAGCTGTCAAAAAACATTACCGATTTCTTTTTGCCCAATGCAGATGACAGATACGACGGATCAGTTCCAAATCGTTGAGCACAAATTTGAAATTTTCGGGTATTGCAAAGATTGCCAACAAAAAAACGGGCATAATGAGCGTAATTCTGATGGAGGATTCAGGCAGACGAGCAGTCACGGGGGCTATTAAAATGAAAATCACCACCCGCAGAGTGGTTCAGGCCCCGATCAAGTTTTATCGTTCCTATATCTCACCGTTAAAGCCGGCGACCTGCCGATTTTATCCAACATGCTCGGCATACGCGTTGGAGGCGGTAGAGGTGCATGGTGCGCTTAAAGGCTCATGGCTGGCCGCCAAGCGCATAGCCAAGTGCCATCCCTTTCATCCGGGCGGGGTAGATTTGGTTCCTCCTATCCAAAAGCGGGCGGATAAATCTGGTGAAGACCGGTTGACTGACCGTGATGAGAAGATGCTGGGAAGAAGCTGACTTGACATCGCTGCGTGGATTTGGTTATATTTTGGTTAATATTGTTTTCCTGTGAAGGGATGAGTAGGGTAAGAGTCCAGTACAGAGAGCCGGGTTTAGCTGCAAACCGGTCTGGAGCGAAGCCTGAATATGGTCCTGGAGGAACCTTTTTCGAGCGTATCTGCCAACGTTTTTTGTGCAAGCGTGGGGCAATTGTAAGGGAAAGGCGTGATCCAGCGTTAATGGGCGGTCAGATGTGACCGGTGAAGCCTGTAGTCTGCGAGGATACAGGGAATTTGGGTGGTAACGCGTGAGGTGACTCTCGTCCCATAGGGGCGGGGGTCTTTTTTGTGCCCAATTTGTGTCGAAATCATGAATTGGAGTAACAGGAAAACAAAACAGGAGGAATACACATGTCCCATGAGAACACATTTTACATTACGACACCGATCTATTATCCCAGTGACAAGCTCCATATAGGTCATGCTTATACGACGGTAGCGGGTGATGCGATGGCTCGGTACAAGCGGCTGCGAGGCTATGAGGTTCGCTATTTGACAGGAACGGATGAGCATGGTCAGAAGATTGAGCAGAAGGCGAGTGCAGCCGGTAAAACGCCGCAACGTTTCGTTGATGATATCGTGGCAGGGATTCAAGATTTGTGGCGGAAGCTCGACATTTCCAATGACGATTTTATCCGTACTACAGAAGAACGTCACAAGACAGTCGTACAGGACATTTTTGACCGTTTGCTGAAGCAAGGCGATATTTACAAGGGAGAATACGAAGGCTGGTACAGTATTCCTGACGAGACTTACTACACCGAAACTCAACTGGTTGACGTGGTGAAGGACGCTGAAGGCAAAGTGGCTGGAGGCAAGAGTCCGGATAGTGGACACCCGGTAGAACTGGTCAAGGAAGAATGCTATTTTTTCCGTATGAGCAAGTATGCTGATCGGTTGCTGCAATTTTATGAGGAGAATCCACAGTTTATCCAGCCGGAATCCCGCAAAAAAGAGATGATTAATAACTTCATCAAGCCGGGGCTGGAGGATCTGGCAGTATCCCGCACAACCTTTGACTGGGGCATTAAAGTGAAGGGTGATCCGAAGCATGTCGTATACGTATGGATTGACGCGCTTTCCAATTATATTACAGCCCTGGGTTATGGTTCCTCCAATACTGAGCTGTATGATAAATTTTGGCCTGCAAATGTGCACATCGTAGGTAAAGAGATTGTGCGCTTCCACACGATATATTGGCCGATCATGCTGATGGCGCTGGATCTTCCGTTGCCCAAAAAGGTATTTGCACATGGCTGGCTGCTTATGAAAGACGGTAAAATGTCGAAGTCCAAAGGCAATGTCGTAGACCCGGTAACGTTGATTGACCGTTATGGTCTGGATCAGCTTCGCTACTACCTGCTGCGCGAGGTGCCTTTCGGGGCGGATGGAACCTTCACACCAGAAAGTTTTGTGGATCGGGTGAATTCGGATCTGGCCAATGATTTGGGCAATTTGTTGAACCGTACTGTAGCGATGGTAGACAAATATTTAGAAGGCAAGGTTCCAGCTTATGAAGCGAATGTAACAGCATTCGACGGAGCTTTGGTAGAGATGGCAACATCGACTTACAGTAAAGTAGAAGAAGCGATGGAAAACATGGAGTTTTCCGTGGCTTTGACAGCGATTAGCCAGTTTATTAGCCGCAGCAACAAGTATATTGACGAGACGCAACCATGGAATTTGGCTAAGGATGAGAACCAACGCCGTGAATTGGCATCCGTCATGGTGCATTTGGTAGAAAGCTTGCGTATCGCTTCCATCCTGCTGCAACCGTTCTTAACGCGTGCTCCTCATAAAATTTGGGAACAACTCGGCATCAGCCAAGGTGAGCTAACTACATGGGATAGCGGCAAGCAGTTTGGACGAATTCCAGAAGGAACGCAGCTGGTCAAAGGCAATCCGATTTTTCCGCGTCTGGACTCGGAGCAGGAGGTTGCTTTCATTGTGGAAGCAATGACGGGAGGCAAGAAGCCGGAGGAAGCTGTGGCTCAGGTTCAGCCACAAAATGCGGCTGAGGCAGGTCAGGAGGCGCCAGAGGCGAAGGAAGAGATTGGCATTGAGGATTTTGCCAAGGTAGAACTGCGCGTCGCTCAGGTTATTGCCTGTGAGCCTGTGAAGAAGGCTGACAAACTGTTGAAGCTTCAACTTGATCTCGGTTATGAGCAGCGCCAGGTTGTATCGGGAATTGCCAAGTTTTACACGCCAGAGGATATCGTTGGACGTAAGGTGATTTGTGTGACCAACCTCAAGCCTGTGAAGCTCCGGGGAGAGCTGTCACAAGGTATGATTTTGGCAGCATCGCATGGAGATCAGCTTACGCTGGCCACCGTACCGGAAGGTATGCCAAATGGTGCGATTGTGAAGTAGAATAAATAGAAAAGATGTATCAGCGTATGTCCGGGCAGCTTCATGTCCGGGCCTGCGCTTTTTGGCTTGTATCATATTTTGCTCCCGCCTCACGTATGTTGTAGTAAGTAGGGCTTGTTTGCCCGTGTTTACTTAAGACAGGTAGGAGGACATGAAAATGACGGATGTTAACGCCGGGTTGGCGATCATAGCCGGACTGGTTTCTTTTTTTTCACCGTGCTGTTTGCCACTGTATCCCTCTTATTTATCGTATATGACGGGGATGTCGGCCCGTGAACTTGCTGAAGGACGGCATAAAGCAGAGGTGCGTTACCGTACGATGGGGCACACGCTTGCTTTTGTACTGGGTTTTTCGGTCGTGTTCTATTCACTTGGTGCAAGCGTCGGGCTGCTCGGAGAATGGTTTGGTAATTATGGGGATACGCTGAGAGTGTTGGCTGGGTTGCTGATTCTGATTATGGGTTTGGTATCTCTTGGTGTGGTACGTCCTTTGATTTTAATGAGGGAGCATAAGCTTCGTTGGACATGGAAGCCTGCCGGTTATGCCGGCTCCTTTGTGATCGGAATTGGGTTTGCGGCAGGCTGGTCCCCCTGTATCGGTCCCATGCTGACAGCTATTATCGCTTTGGCGGCAGTTGAGCATCACACCTGGTTCAAGCTGATTACAGGCTACGCGCTTGGCTTTGCGATTCCATTTTTTGCATTGGCTTTGCTGGCAGGCTCTTTTCGGCTATCCTCTCGTTATACCTCAATCATCATCAAAACAGGCGGCATACTGCTTGTTATCACTGGTATTTTGCTGGTGACCGATCATATGACAGATCTAACCTTGTTTTTACAACGGATTACCCCGGACTGGATGCTGATTATGTGAAATACTCTTAAGATTGAACAAATCATGGCAATAGCTGTGAGCAACGGTGGGAGACTTGCCAATTGACAATGATAACATGTATCATTACATATGTAGGTTTAACGCAGGAAATGAAGGCGGTAGCGCCCGTTCAATTACAGAAAAGAGGGAAATAAGTGCCAACGCCAAGCATGGAAGATTATTTGGAGCGCATTTACCAGCTGATTGATGAGAAAGGCTACGCTCGTGTCTCGGATATCGCAGAGGGTCTGGAGGTTCATCCTTCGTCCGTTACCAAGATGATTCAGAAGCTGGATAAGGACGATTATCTTGTATATGAGAAATATCGAGGACTGATTTTGACGCCCAAAGGGAAAAAGGTTGGAAAACGGTTAGTTGATCGTCACCAGCTACTGGAGCAATTTCTGGATATGATTGGGGTTGACAAGGACCTGATTTATAAAGACGTGGAAGGTATTGAGCACCATTTGAGCTGGGATTCTATCACCCGCATTGAAACATTGGTCGAATATTTCCGACGGGATGAAGATCGCTTGCGCCAGCTTCATGATATACACAAGGAATTGAGTGGGGATTCCTAAAAAGCATTGTCCGTAAGGACAGATGCTTTTTTTATTGGTTCCAACCGCAACAAACATCCAGCTGTTAGCGTCTATCCATTATATAGCAGGACAAGATAGGGGTTAAAATTAACTGGGTAGCGGAGGACTGTAACAAAATGAATTGGAAGAGAATAGGGGCATCGGCTGTGGGCTTACTCTTGGCAGTGCAGACGGCCATTATGCCTGGAGCTCAAGCAGCTCCAAACGGAGATATTGAGATTATATTGGACGGAAAGCCCCTGCAAAGTGATGCGTCACCGTATATTGTACAGGGAGCCAATGTAACGATGGTTCCATTACGGGTGATCAGTGAGGGATTGGGCGCTCAGGTGAATTGGTCGGAAGCATCCGGTACGGTAACGATTACAGCGCAGAACAAAAATATATCGATGGAGAACGGCGGACAAAGCGCAACCGTGAATGGCAAATCTGTTCGATTGGACGCATCTGCCCGCATGACAAGCGGGAGGGTCATGGTGCCGCTGCGTTTTGTCGGAGAAGAGTTGGGTTTAAAAGTAGACTGGCAGGCAACACAGCGGGTCATTACGTTAAGCAGTGGTAAAGAAGGGGCATCTACAGGTGCAAGCACCTCTGCGGGGAATAGCACTATTCCAGATACGTCTGCATCTGTCAATCAGGAAAGCCAAGGTGCCAGCGATGATGGGCAGGCGATGGGTACTTTGCCGTCCACATCTACGAGCGAGAACAGTTCAAATTCTGCAAACGGAAATGTCGTTCAAGTGAAAGCTTCGACTTCCATGCGCGGAGCCTGGATTTCTACGATTAATGGAGATTGGCCTTCTTCGGCGGCCCGAAGTAGTGCCGATAAGCAAAAGCAGGAGTTTACTAAAATGCTCGATGATTTGCAGGGCATGGGCATTAATGCGGTGTTCGTCCAGGTTCGTGCCAGTGGGGATGCGCTTTATCCGTCCAGTCTCGTGCCTTGGAGCAAGTATTTGACGAACACCCAAGGTAAAAACCCAGGCTACGATCCTTTAAAATTTATGATCAGTGAAGCGCATAAGCGAGGAATGGAATTTCATGCCTGGTTTAACCCGTTCCGTGCTAATTCAACAGGAACCACCAACGGATTAGCTGCAAATCATGTAGCTAAACAGCATCCAGACTGGATTGTTAAAAATGGCAGCCAGTTGTACATCAATCCGGGAATTCCAGCCGCACGTCAGCATGTTATTACGGCGATTATGGAAGTGGTGAACGGCTACGATATTGACGGCGTTCATTTGGATGATTATTTCTATCCTTACAGCGGAACTTTTGATGATGATGCGACCTTCAAAGCATATAATACCAACAATATCTCGAACAAGGGCGACTGGCGGAGAGATAATGTAAACAGTTTTGTTCGAGATTTGAGCAAAACCATTCATGCAAGCAAGTCCAAGGTTCAATTCGGGATTAGTCCTTTTGGGGTGTGGCGCAACAAGTCTCAGGACTTAACCGGATCAGACACGAAGGCAGGCGTTACGGCGTATGATACGACGTTTGCAGATGTACGGACCTGGATCAACAAGGGCTGGATTGATTATGTAGCTCCACAAATTTACTGGAGTATCGGTTTCCCGGCAGCCGGTTATGACAAGCTTGTCGCATGGTGGTCCAATGAGGTCAAAAATTCAGATGTTAAGCTGTATATCGGTCATTCTCCGTATAAAATCGGCACCCCAGAAAAGGGCTGGCAAACGGCTCAAGAGCTCATTAAGCAGCTTGAACTGAACGAAAATTATAAGCAGGTCAAAGGGGATATTTACTTTAGTGCACAGCATTTGCGCAAAAATCCTTACGGACTCATTCAACTTCTTCAAAATTATTATCAAATGTGATAAAATTTGGATCAAATAGGTTCTATTTAGGCCTCCGTTCTCATACATAAGCAGTAGAACTGCTTACTCCCAAGAGAACGGAGGTTTTTTGATCTATGCTGATCAATGCTGTGTTCCAGGGTGGAGGGGTTAAGGGTATATCGCTGGCGGGTGCAGTTAAGGCTGCGGAGGAGCATGGAACTGTATTCAATCGTGTAGCCGGTACATCATCGGGAGCTATTGTCGCTGCTTTATTGGCTGCGGGATACTCGGCAGATGAAATGAAAGCCGTGATTGAGAAAACCCCCTTGGTCAAGTTGTTGCGGCGTTCTCCGGTGTTTAACATCAAGTGGATTGGACCGGCTGCTCGTATCTTCCTGAAAAAAGGACTCTATTCAGGGGAAGCACTAGAGCACTGGGTACGTGAGCTGTTGCGAGCCAAGGGAGTCCGTACGTTCGCGGATTTACCCCCTGGCAAGCTGCGCATTATCGCATCAGACATCACGAATGGCCGCATTTTGGTACTGCCTGAAGATATTAAACGTTTTGGTATCAACCCTTCTTCGCTGGAGGTCGCCAAGGCCATTCGAATGAGCACAAGTATCCCTTATTTTTTTGATCCGGTGATGTTAAGACTTGATTCTGCACTTGCCAAAGGGAAAACTTTTTCCCAACAATTTGTTTTTGTTGTTGATGGAGCTTTGCTAAGCAATCTGCCTTTGTGGCTATTTGATGAGCCTGTGAACGAACGTGAAGCCAAAACGATTCCAACGGTAGGATTTCAGATGGTGGGCAGAACGGGGACGGAAACCAAGGTTTCTTATATCCGGGGGCCATTGACGATGCTGCAGGCTATTTTTGATACGATGCTATCGGCGCACGATGAACGATATATCGAGCAGGAGAACCGATACCGGACTATTAAAATCCCAACATTGGGTATCCGCACCGCGCAATTCAACATTTCTCCAGAGCAGAGTGATTTGTTGTATGCTTCCGGTGTGCAGGCAGGGGAAGCCTTTTTCCACAAATGGAGCATTACATCCTATCAACAGCAGTACAGCAAGTATCAATTGATGAAAAATACAATGTACGCCATGAAGTAATCACTACCAACAGCTAAATTAGATTAGAAGGGTAAAAAAGGAGCCGCTCCCCGGACATATTTCATTACACGGGGATGGCTCCTTTTACTGCATCAAACGTGGTCATTGCCTGACTAATGATACTTAGGCTGCTCTTCTTCATTTTTACCCTTAGAACCTTCAATGACATGAAAAGGATACGCCTTGCGCTTGCTTGAAGTCTGCTGCTTGCGTAAGTTGGCTGTTTTGGCCATCGTACGCGCAGAGGGCTTGATTTTGGGAGAACGGCTTCGTCGTCCCGGCAAGTATTTGTATAGCAGAAAAATAACTGTAAAAACAAGGACAGGAATCAGTAAACTCACGAGAAAGCCCAAGCTACCTTTCCATACCATATCCACAATCCCATATGCACCCAAAGCAAGGGTAAGCCAGAAAATAACCGCATGTCTGTTCATCATCTACTCATCCTTTCACAGGATCAAGAACCGGGTTGTTGAAGGTTTCCTTTGCAGGTGCATTTTCCAACTCAGCGTCCAATTCAAGCATACGCTTAAAAGAAGCAATGGATACCTCTACTTGATCATCGGTCGGTTCTTTGGTGGTCAGCAGTTGCAGCCACAGGCCGGGGTAGCCCAAATAACGAAGTACCGGGATCTCCCGCAGGGCATTGGTTAGTTTGAGAAATTCAAAAGACAGGCCCAACACAATCGGAAGCAGTAAAAGCCGTTGTCCCATACGTTCCCACAGACTATCATACGTAAACAGGGAATAGACGAGTACGCCGATAATCACAGTGAGCATAATAAAGCTGCTGCCACAGCGGTAATGCAGTCGGCTATATTTTTGCACGTTGGCTGGCGTTAATTCTTCTCCTGCTTCAAATGCAGTAATTACTTTATGCTCCGCACCATGGTATTGAAACAGTCGTTTAATTAGCGGAGTTTGGGAAATTCCCCATAAATAAGCCAGCAACAGAATCAGCTTGATTGCTCCTTCGGCGAGGTTATGCAAAATCTGATTGTGAAATAGATTGCCAAACAGAAAGCTTTCTACGACAACCGGAACGAGGGTTAATACAATTTTGCCGAACAAAAAGGAGATAATCCCGACCGCCGCCACGCCGATGATCATACTCAGGCTCCAGCGGGATTCTTCTTTTTTCTTTTGCTCCGCACGTTCTTCTGGGTCGAGCTCATCATCTGCATAGGCATCAGCTGAATAATTCAAATGCTTGGTACCCTTGGCGCTGGAATCAATGATACTTACAATCCCCCGCAGCACCGGTATTTTACGAAATTTGGATGCCCAGGATTGCTCCTTGCGCGGTACTTCCAAATATGTGATTTCGCCGGTTTTGCGGCGAACTGCCGTGACATTGACACGCTTGCCGCCGAACATGACACCTTCAATGACTGCCTGACCACCGTAACTTACAGGCTTCGATGCTTGTGACAACCGACTCACCTCTCTTTATACGTGATACATGCTTTTTGTATATTGTATCGAATTTGGGAGGGAATATCTAGTTGGGGCAAATTTGAGAAGCAGCATTTAGACCGCTCCAAGCTCGGATCATCCTTCCGATCGCTGTTATTCCCGTATTTTTTTGGATTGAATAATAGATGTAGAGGTTAAAATCCGTGAATAAAGGCGAACGCTAACGCTTCTTCAGGACGATTCCGAGCTTTCCGCTACTACCCGCCTCTCAATTTGTTTGGGGTGGAGGAGTAAAATCGTGTTTTAAACCTCTATTTAGGAGTATGTTGCGGGGCTATAGCCCCATTTTAGCTTTTTCCGAATTTAAAGCATTTCGGTTGTGGAATATTTACGAAGCGGTGTCCCTGTATTAAATTTCTTTATCGGATTTGTGAAAAAGCCTGATATTACTAACTTTAAGCGCAAGTATGTATAAAAAACTAATTTTAGACTCTGAGCTTTTGAATGTTGAATAATGGACGTAAATACGTTTATTTACTAAGTCCGTCAATGAAAAAGTTGGCACAACCACATAAAGCAGCGGAGAGAACGGAATCGTTCTGAAGAAGCGACAGCGTTCGCCTTTGCCTCCGGATTTCTACCCTTGAGGGTATAAATCAGAAATCTGGAGGCAACAGCGATCGGAAGAATGATCCGTTCGCGTAGCGGTCACATAAGCATGCAACTCACTAACGTCAGTGTTAAACTCACCCCTTCGGAGCATACTACCTAGCAAAATAGATATACAAACGCATCACAACGTGCAGCATCATGAAAGGGGAGCAACGACATGAGTGAAACCTATTCCGTACCGAAGGGGAGACGTAATCAGGAGCGGTCCCGTGAATCTCAGGAACAACGCAGCCATAACCATAATAGCAGTAGGGGCAGACAGCAGTCAGGCAAAATACATACGCCGCTTATTCCCTTTGCGCTGGAGCTTGGTTTTTTTGCAGGTTTGTTCTGGGGATTGCTGCGTTGGCTATTTTTTACGCTGCACTTTACGATAGTAGCACCCGGCTTTCTGGCAGAGCCATTTTTCAAGCATTCGTTCATGAAAACAACGGCAGGGCATCTGGTAGGCTTGCTGTTTTTTATCGCACTATCCGTTATAGCTTCATTGGTGTACACATTGATGCTCCGCCGATTTAAAGGACCTATGCCCGGCATCGTTTACGGTCTGGTCTGGTGGGTTATTTTATTTGTATTAACCGGTCCCAAGCTCGGGATGATGAATCCGCCTCATCAGTTAACATGGAATTCCATATATACGGAAATTTGCTTGTTTTTATTGTGGGGCTTGTTTATTGGCTACACGATTGCTGTGGAGTATACGGATGAAAGAAAGCGCGAGCCTGAGGAAGCTGGGGATTGAACGTAACAAAAACTTCTCAAGCGCCTATCCCCTGTGTTAAAATAGCATTTGGTTATTTGACAGAGGGGAGCGGAATGAAAGATGAAGAATGATCGGGTGTTAAAGCTGCGGCAGGCGCTTGGCGAGCAAAATCTGCGTGCCATGCTGATTACTAGCCCTGTCAACCGCCGATATTTGACAGGCTTCACAGGTTCGGCGGGTTATGTGCTGATCACGGAATCCCATAGCTACCTGCTGACCGACTTTCGTTATATGACGCAGGCGACCGAACAAGCTAAAGGTTTTACGGTGGTGCAGCACGCTGCTCAGGTCATGGAAACAGTGAAAGAGTTGCTGTCCTCCCATCAGATCAGTGAAACAGGCTTCGAGCAAGACGATGTATCTGTTGCTACGCATAAAGCTTACAGCGAAGCTTTGTCGCCTCTTACGCTGGTTCCGGTGTCAGGCATTGTGGAGAAGCTGCGGGTGTACAAGGATGCTAAAGAGCTGGAAGTGATGCAGCGGGCAGCAGATTTGGCAGACGCCACATTTGCACACATTTTACCTTACATCAAACCGGGTGTCAGCGAGCGTGAGCTGGATCTGGAAATGGAATTTTTCATGCGCAAGCAAGGAGCTACCTCTTCTTCATTTGACACGATTGTGGCATCCGGGGTTCGTTCGGCATTGCCTCATGGGGTAGCCAGCGCCAAGTTGGTACAAGCGGGCGAACTGATTACGTTTGACTTTGGCGCATTGCTGGATGGCTACTGCTCCGATCTGACTCGTACAGTAGCTACGCAAGGGGACTTATCGCCTCAGCTGCGTGAAATCTACGATATTGTGCTCAAGGCGCAGCTTCACGCTCTGGAACATATTAAACCTGGCATGACTGGCCGAGAAGCGGATGCGCTGACTCGCGATATCATTGCAAGTCATGGCTATGGAGATCATTTCGGGCACAGTACAGGTCATGGTCTGGGCATGGAAGTGCATGAATCCACACGTCTGTCGAAGGTGAGTGATGATATTCTGGAGCCGGGTATGGTTGTAACGGTCGAGCCGGGTATTTATGTACCTGGATTGGGCGGCGTGCGGATTGAGGATGATATCGTTATTACAGATAGCGGCATCAAAGTATTAACACATTCAAGCAAGGAATTTACGGTCGTTTAATAACGATAACTGTCCTGTAGGAGGGGTATTTTAGTGATTAACGTTAATGATTTTAAAACAGGTTTGACCGTCGAGGTAGACGGAGATATTTTTACGGTGCTGGACTTCCAACACGTAAAACCGGGTAAAGGTGCAGCGTTCGTACGCTCCAAGCTGAAAAACTTGCGCAACGGCAACACCGTTGAACGTACATTCCGTGCGGGTGAAACGATTGGTCGTGCACAAATCGAAAATCGTGGTGTATCTTACCTCTATGCAAGTGCAGATGATCATACATTCATGGACAACGAAACTTACGATCAGTTCACATTGTCCAGCGATCAGCTGAAATGGGAGCTTAACTTCCTGAAAGAAAATATGAATGTAAATATTGTCAGCTATAACGGAGAAATTCTGGGGATTAACCTGCCTACGAGCGTAGAGCTTAAAGTAGTCGAAACCGAACCGGGTATTAAAGGCAATACGGCTACAGGTGCGACCAAAAATGCCAAATTGGAAACAGGTCTGAATGTTCAGGTTCCTTTGTTCATTAACCAAGATGACGTATTGTTAATTGATACTCGTGACGGTAAATACATGTCTCGCGCATAATTTTTTTCCAGTTTTTAAAAGTCCTCTGTCCTTGTTAAGGGCAGAGGATATTTTTATAAGGATTTATGATTAAAAAACATTGGCTCCGTATAGCACTTTCGTATTATACTGTACTAAAGTTTATGCCGCAGGATGTCACGTTCAAGTCGGTTGTGCCATCTCAAGGTTACATACTGTTGAGTCTGAGGGAGTGAATATCGTTGTCTTTGTATGTCATGAAATTCGGAGGCAGTTCCGTCGGTGATACGGAACGCATGAAACGCGTGGCAAAACGCGTTGTTGAGAAACAGAGTGAAGGGCATCAATGTGTAGTGGTCGTTTCCGCAATGGGAGACACGACAGACGAACTGATTGACCAGGCCAAATTGCTGAATGAGCAGTTGCCTGCACGTGAGTTGGATATGCTGATGACGACAGGCGAGCAAATTTCGATCGCATTATTGTCAATGGCTATTCAGCAGTTGGGTCATGAGGCGGTATCGTTTACGGGATGGCAAGCTGGTTTCCGTACTGAATCTGATTTTGGTCGCGCACGGATTACGGACATTCAGCCTCAGCGTGTGCTGGATGCACTGAGCAGCAACAAGATTGTCGTTGTAGCCGGTTTCCAGGGGATGTCTGCCGAGGGAGACATTACGACGCTGGGACGTGGAGGTTCCGATACGACGGCGGTTGCACTGGCGGCAGCGATTCAAGCTGACGCATGCGAAATTTACACAGATGTAGACGGCATTTATTCTACAGACCCACGGATCGTGAAGGTTGCTCGCAAGCTGAAAGAAATTTCGTATGATGAAATGCTGGAATTAGCCAATCTGGGGGCGGCTGTATTGCATCCCCGTGCCGTAGAATATGCCAAACATAATCGGGTACCGTTGATTGTACGGTCCAGTTTTAACCATAATGAAGGAACGGTCGTAAAGGAGGATGCAGTAATGGAGCAGGGCGTTGTAGTCAGTGGGATTGCATATGATAAAAATGTAGCAAGAATCAGCATTTTGGGCGTCGCCGATATCCCTGGTGTACTCGCAAAAGTATTCGGAACACTGGCGGCAGCCAAAATTGATGTAGATATTATTGTACAGAGCGGGGTTGAAGCGGGTAAAGCAGACTTCTCCTTTACGGTAGCTCTAACGGACCGTGAAGCAGCACTGAAGACGCTGGAAGGTATTCGCGGCGAGCTTCCATATCGTGAAGTGACATCTGAGGAAAACCTGGTTAAGGTATCCATTGTGGGCGCAGGCATGGTTAGCCACCCGGGGGTTGCGGCGCAAATGTTCTCAGTGTTGGCAGAGCAAGGCGTTAGCATTAAAATGGTCAGCACATCTGAAATTAAAGTATCGTGTGTCATTGAGGCTGGTAAGCTTCATGAGGTTATTCAGGCGCTGCACACAGCGTACAACCTGGATACCGAGGAGCAAGTATTTGTGGGTGGACCGAAGGACCGTCGTTAATAAAGCTGCTTATAGTTTTATAATCATAGAATGTTGTGGTAGGTTAAGAGGTTGTCCAACAGTATGAGTCTGACTGTGGGGCAGCCTCTTTTTGCTGTAAATCTATCTTTTCTATTCAAGGGTATCCCTTTGCCGACAAGGCTTTGAGGTGCTCTTTTTTGATTTAAGGAAATAAAGCAAAGGAGCTTGAACAAGTGAAGAAAAGGCCTGTTAAGTGCTGATAGAAGCGGTGAAATTCTCGACTAGGTTTTCGATATATTTTCGGCATAAAAAGCGAGAGTCAGCCATAGACTTGTCTTAAAGAAAAAGGACAACTGTGAGGGGGCGGCATCGGTATGGAATGGCTGGAGTTATTTCCCGAACCGTTGCACGGTATACTCGGAAAGCTTCCAGAAACGGTATTTAAGCAACTGGAAGAAATTCGGGTCCGGGAGGGAAGGCCGCTGGAAATTAACACGAATGGTGAACATCATTTTGTAACGTCCGCGGGTCGACTGACTTTGAACCATATGGAAGCCTATAAGCCTAACCGGGAGGATGCCCACCGTTTGCTGGATTTTATCAGCAATCATTCCCTGTATACCATGGAGGAGGAGCTGCGCAAAGGTTTTATTACGATTCCCGGCGGTCATCGGATTGGGCTGGCGGGAAGAACCGTGCTTAGCAGGGGACGAGTGGAGCATTTGAGGGATATAAGCAGCTTTAATGTAAGAATTGCCCGGGCAATTCCCGGTGTAGCTGATCGGATATTGCCTTATGTAGCGGATCAAAAGTCCGGAAAAGTCCGGCATACGCTCATCTTATCCCCTCCTCAGCATGGCAAAACGACACTGCTTAGGGACTTGGCTCGGCAGCTAAGCTACGGAGGGGTGGGAAGTAACGGGGGGCGACGAAGTGGACTTAAGGTAGGCATTATAGACGAACGTTCTGAAATTGCCGGCAGTCACAAGGGTATCCCCGGATTTGATGTCGGACCTCGCACCGATGTATTGGACGGATGTCCAAAAGCAGAAGGCATGATGATGATGATTCGCTCGATGTCACCGGATGTGCTCATTGTCGATGAAATCGGGCGACCAGAGGATGCCGAGGCGGTGCGTGAAGCACTACATGCGGGCATCGCAGTCATTGCCTCTGCACATGGCCGTGATGTAGCCGAAATGGCGACCCGTTCTGCTCTTGCCGGACTAACAGCAGGGCAGGAGCTATTTCAGCTCTATGTCATGCTGGAGAGGACGAGCCGGGGCGTCTCCTTCCGGCTGGCAGATGCCAAGCAGCGCAGGCTGACATTGTCTGGAGATGGGCAGAACGGAGGCATATCCTATGCTTAAGCTGCTGGGAGCCGCGTTGGTTATACTAGCCGCTACGCTGGCAGGCTGGCAGCGGGCAAGGCAGTTTGCGATGCGGCCGCGGCAGATCAGGGAACTAATTCTTGCGCTGCAAAGACTGACCACCGAGGTCTCCTACGGAGTGTCCCCGCTGCCGGATGCTTTCGCCAAGACAGGAGAGCCGCTGCGGGAGCCGCTGCGAACCTTGTTCACACAAGCCTCACGCTGGATGCACCCCTCTTTTGGCCTGACCGCCAGAGAAAGCTTGCATAAAGCAATTGAAGATTCGTGGAGCCGTTCCTCTATGCAGCAGGCCGAGAAGGAGGCGATGCGGCAGCTTGCTTACAGCCTCGGAACCAGCGACCGTGAAGACCAGATCAAGCACATTGCGCTAACTATCCAGCAGTTATCCCATGAAGAAGCGCAGGCGCAGGCAGATCAGGTGAGATACGAGCGCATGAGCAGAAGCCTGGGACTGCTGATCGGAGCATTGATCGTCATTTTGATCTATTAGCGGGGTGCTCGAATGAATTTAGAAGTGAACGCGATCTTCCAGATAGCTGGAATCGGCATTATCATCGCCATGATTCATACCGTACTTAAGCAAATGGGCAAGGAGGACATGGCCCATTGGGTTACGGTTATCGGTTTTGTTGTGGTGCTGTTCATGGTGGTACGAATGCTGGATAACCTTCTGCAAGAGATCAAATCAATCTTTCTTTTTCAGTAGGTGGATACATGGAAATCATTCAGGTGGTGGGATTTGCACTCATTGCCACAGTCCTCATTTTGGTCATTAAGGAACAGAAGCCGATGTTTGCCTTTTTAATTGCAACCGCTGCGGGAGTCGTTATTTTCCTGCTGCTGATTGGCAAGATCGGATCTGTAGTTGCCGTGCTGGAGCGACTGGCCAGATCTTCAGGTATGGACATGATTTATTTTAAAACGGTACTGAAAATTATCGGAATTGCTTATATCGCCGAATTTGGAGCGCAGATCGTTCGGGATGCGGGGCAGGACGGCATTGCCTCCAAAATTGAGCTTACGGGAAAGGTGCTTATTATGGTGCTTGCCATCCCAATTATCAGCATTATTATTGACACAATTCTGAAGCTGATGCCCGCCTGAGGGGGTGATGCCATGAAAAGGATGGGGGGCATGCCGAATCTCAAAGTAATTACAGTTTTGCTGCTATGTCTCTGGTGCGCCTCGGCTGCGGTTCTCTTTGCAGATACGCCTTCCAACGAATGGATCAAACAGCAGGCGGAGCAAATGCCAAAAGATGAAGTTGAACACTATTGGGATGGGCTAATGCAGCAATACGGCGGATTTTTCCCTGATCAGAAAATGCCTTCTTTCATGGACATGCTTCTTCCCGGTGGTGAAGGATTTAGCATTAAGAGTGTATTGAGCGCTATCGTTGATTTTTTTATTCATGAAATCCGGGTAAATGCCAAGCTGCTCGTCACCATTGTCATGCTCAGCATTATGAGTATGGTGCTGGAAACGCTGCAAAGCGCTTTTGAAAGCAAGCAGGTCAGTAAAGTCGCCTACGCCATCGTGTACATGGTCATTATCATCCTGGCGATTAACAGTTTTAGTGTAGCCATTGGTTATGCCAAAGAAGCTATTGACAGCATGATTCACTTCATGATGGCAATGCTGCCCTTGCTGTTTACCATGTTGGCCTCCATGGGTAACGTCGTCACGGTTTCGGTTACCCACCCGCTGATCGTTTTTATGATTAACACGGTCGGGGCAGTCATTCATACGCTGGTTTTCCCGCTGCTCTTCTTCTCGGCCGTGCTGTATCTGGTCAACTCACTTACAGGTAAATACAAGCTGACCCAGTTAGCCGATCTGCTGCGAAATGCTGGAGTAGGGGTGCTGGGGGTGCTGCTGACGGTTTTCCTCGGAGTCATTTCGGTACAGGGCTTGACGTCGTCGGTTACGGACGGATTAACGATTCGTACAGCCAAATATATTACGGGCAGTTTTGTTCCAGTAGTTGGCAAAGCGTTGTCGGATGCGACAGATACAGTCATTTCGGCTTCGTTGCTTGTTAAAAATGCCATTGGTCTGGTGGGAGTCATTATTATTTTATTCCTGTGCGCTTTCCCTGCTCTCAAAATTCTGACACTGGCTCTCATTTATAAAGTAACTGCTGCAATCATGCAGCCTTTGGGAGAAACGCCCATAGTGGAATGTCTGGATGCGATCGGCAAAAGCATGATTTATGTTTTCGCAGCGCTGGCGGCAGTGGGCTTAATGTCCTTTCTTGCGATTACTGTCATGCTCGCAGCAGGCAATATGACGGTCATGATGAGGTGAATCAATGCACGCAATCCAACGGGAGGGAGGGGAGTGACGTGACCTGGCTGGGAGGATGGCTTAAGGAACTGGTGCTGATTGTGCTGCTGGCTTCTTTTGTCGATATGATCTTACCGAGCCGATCCATGGAAAGGTATGTCAAGCTCGTACTCAGCCTGCTTATTTTACTGACGCTGCTCTCTCCGGTCGTACGTCTGCTGAGCACCAGTCCCTCGGAGATTTTGGGGCGAGCATTTGATCTTCAACGTCGGGCAGAAATGGGTCAGAGGGAACCGACATTGGAGGAGATTTTAGCAAAAGGCAACAAGCTGAAGCAACAGCAGGAGCAGAGCTCCATGCAATGGGCCGGCCAAGAAGTAGCCAAAGAAATGAAAGCCCAGTTGGAGCAGTATACCGGATTACCCATTCAGTCGGTTCAAGTTACATTGGCACAAATGGAGCAGAAGGAATCGGGATTAAAGGCTGGAACAGGCATTCAGTCCGTTGTAGTCAAATTAGCAGAGCAGCAGCCAGAAAATGAAAAGAAAAGCACGAACACCCCGCCTGGCGCGGATTCCAAGCCAATTATGGTAGAGCCTGTTGCTGAAAAAACAGTCCATATTCACGTAGAGCCAACACCTTCGAATACTTCCGATCAAGCTGAGGGAACGCAAGCGAATACCCGAAACCCTGCCAAAAGTGCCAAAGATGCAACAGCAACGAGTACACAAGCTTTTGGTTTAATTACGGGGGTGCTGCGTGAAAAATGGGGGATCGACAGCAAAAATGTTCAAGTACTTCTTGCACAGAACGGAACACACGAATGGTAACAGGAGGTGAGCAGAAATGGGCAAATGGATGAAAAAACTGGAGAAATGGATGGGGGGAGGGGAGGAGGGAAGCAAAAGGTTCAATTCGTTTCGCTGGCTGCTTATTCTAGGTCTGATCGGTGTAGCCATCATGCTTTTTAATTCATTCGTCAATGTGAAAAAGGTGGACCCGGAAAACGTAGGGCGTGAACCGCCTGGCGTGATGAAAAATGAGCCTTCACTAGAGACAACAGCGGGGGAAAAGAGCTCTTTTGCCGGGATCGAGAAGGTCTTTGAGGACAATATGAAGCAGATGCTGGAGCAGATTGTAGGTGTGGGAACGGTTGATGTCATGGTTACCGTAGATTCCACCGAAGAGGTCATCGTCCAGCGCAATGTGAAGGATATGCAGGAAGAAAATAACGAAACGGACGCTAATGGCGGCCAACGGCATACCACTCAATATACACGCGATGGAGAGATCGTCACTTATGAATCGTCAGGAGGTCAGCACACCCCGATAGTTACCAAAAAAGTAAAGCCACAGGTGAGGGGAGTGCTCGTTGTGGCCATGGGGGCAGAAAACCCTACGGTGAAAAAGCTCATTATTGATGCTGTACAGAAGGGGCTTAATGTACCTTCCTACAAAATCTCAGTTGTACCGCGCAAGCAGGGATAATATGGGGTTCACACGCAAAAAAGCTAAGATATTAACCATTAATGAATATGGAGGACGGAACATGAATAATAAAAGACAAACCGTTTGGCTGGTGTCCATGCTGAGTTTAATGGTCGTGCTGTCTGCGTATTATTTGTTTACGGAGGACTCAAGCCCGGCAAACCCGCCAGTGGCAGACAGTGAGCAAGTGAGCAAGGATAAGCAGGGAACCGCACAGGAAGCAACTTCGAAGGCAGTAGAGCAATTGAACGAGCTGAAAGTGAATGAAGTGGTGACGAATGGGGAAGTGACGAATGGAAAAGTCGATGGCGACGCAGCAGCTTCTTCCACGAAGTCGGTCACAGGAACAGAAACCTCAAAAGGCGATAAGGACACGGCAGCTAACCCTGCTGCTGGGTCGGCTGCATCTGATCAAAATACGACTGCAGCTAAGACAGACACAACCGCCAAAACCGATCAGCAAGTACTTGATCAAGTGACCACAGAGCAAGAGGCCAAACCTACAGCAGCAGCGGTGATTGATAACTATTTGCTGGAACGGGATGTGGAAAATCAAAAGAAAAATGACGAGCTAACAACTGCGATGAACGACAGTACACCTAAGAAAGCTGCAGAGGCGCAAAAGGAATTGCATGTGCTGGAAGATAAACAGGCCAAAATTACTGGAATTGAAGAAGAGCTTCAGCAGCAGTTTGCCAATGCTGTCGTGCGTGAGGAAGATGCTGATAAATACAAAGTAGTTGTTCTGAGTGAGAAATTGGATGCCAAACAAGCGGTAACCATTGTCGATAAAGTCATGAAAGAACTGAATGTCACGCAGGACAAAATCAGCGTGCAGTATGTTACACAATAAGACAAAGATCGCGAAAAAGCCCGGATTTCTGCATAATCCCGGGCTCTTTCTATTTTTAATGATTGTGATATAATACATAAAGCTGTTTCAACAATGTTATCAGCAACCGGCAAAATGCTGAAGGAGTGATTAATAGAGATGTTTAAATTAAGCGAGATTAAGGAATTGATCAAGCTGGTGGATGAAACGTCTGTACATGAGCTTGAAATTGAAAATGAAGGAACTCGCCTTATGATCCGCAAACCGGGCAAAAGCGAGATCGTTACAGTACAGGCTCCTGTGGCAGTACCTGCTTATACAGCGGCACCACAAGCTGCTATTCCGAATCCACAAGTACAGTCCGATGCTGGACAAGCAAATGCTGGGGAAACCAAGGAATATGCAAGCAATCTACATAAAATCGTATCTCCGATGGTAGGCACTTTCTATAGTTCTTCATCGCCGGATGCGGCTCCGTATGTGAGTATCGGCAGCAAAGTGGGCGATAAAACAACGGTATGTATCATTGAAGCGATGAAGCTGATGAACGAGCTGGAAGCCGAAGTGAAGGGCGAAATTGTGGAAATTTTGGCCGAAAACGGACAGCTGGTCGAGTATGGCCAGCCATTGTTCCTTGTGAAACCGGAGTAAGAAGCTTGCTTGAGCCCTCTTTCGAGGGCCCAACAAGACTGCTCCCAGGGAGGATAAAGTCATGACATTTCAAAAAGTATTGATTGCGAATCGTGGAGAAATTGCGGTTCGCATCATTCGCGCTTGCCGCGAAATGAATATTTCAACGGTTGCCGTCTATTCGGAAGCCGATAAGGATTCGCTGCATGTGCGTCTCGCAGATGAGGCCTACTGTATCGGACCGACGCTGTCCAAGGACAGCTACCTGAATTTTACGAATCTGATGAGTGCTGCTACATTGACTGAATGTGATGCCATCCATCCGGGTTACGGATTTTTGGCGGAGAACGCCGACTTCGCTGAAATTTGCGAATCGTGCAATATTACGTTTATTGGTCCTTCTCCCGAGGCGATTAACAAAATGGGGGACAAGGCCGTAGCCAAGCAGACGATGAAGGATGCCGGAGTTCCGGTTATTCCGGGTTCGGATGGGCTTGTCGAGGATTTGCAGGATGCGATTAGCATCGCACGCGATATCGGTTATCCTGTTATTATCAAGGCCACTGCAGGTGGCGGCGGTAAGGGTATTCGTATTGCCGAGGATGAGGATAACCTCATTCAGCAAATTACTACTGCCCAGCAGGAAGCGCAAAAAGCGTTTGGGAATGCGGGTGTGTATTTGGAAAAATATTTGACCGGTATGAAGCACGTGGAAATTCAGATTATAGCGGACAAGCACGGCAATGTTGCGCATTTGGGTGAACGCGACTGCTCTGTGCAGCGCCGCCGTCAGAAGTTATTAGAGGAAGCGCCATGTCCTGTACTTTCACCGGATGTGCGCGAAGCAATGGGACAGGCTGCCGTTCGTGCAGCTTTGGCCGTTCAGTACTCTGGCGCGGGTACACTCGAATTTTTGCTTGGACCGGACAATCAATTTTACTTTATGGAAATGAATACACGTATTCAGGTAGAACATCCCGTAACGGAGATGATTACCGGTGTAGACCTGATTAAGGAAATGATTTCGGTTGCAGAAGGGAAGCCGCTATCCTTTACACAGGAAGAAGTGGTCATCAATGGATGGGCGATAGAGTGCCGCATTAACGCCGAGGACCCGGATCGTAATTTTATGCCTTCACCAGGTAAAATCGGATTTTATCTGCCGCCAGGCGGCTTCGGGGTACGTGTAGACAGCGCAGCTTATCCGGGTTACAGCATTTCTCCTTATTATGACTCCATGATCGCCAAGCTGATTGTGTGGGCACCGACACGGCAGGAGGCGATTGCCAAAATGAAGCGGGCTTTAAGTGAGTTTGCCATTGAGGGGATATCGACTACGATTTCTTTTCATCAGCGCTTGCTGGAGCATCCGACCTTTATTAAAGGCGATTTTGATATTAAATTTTTAGAGGAAAACGAAGTTTAATCGGTATATTTCCTCCGTTTGTCATAATGAACGTCAAATGATATAGTATGGATAATAAGTAAGCATGTCTGCTTTGATCCCAAAGCTGAATGAAACTTATTCTGACCGAAAGGTGTTGAAGGTATGAGCACAGTGCCAACCGAATTCGAACGTACAGAAATTGGAGAGATTCAGATTGCCCCGGAAGTGATTGAAGTGATTGCCGGACTGGCTACCGTTGAGGTGCCAGGCGTAGCGGGAATGAGTGGCGGGTTTGCCGGCGGATTTGCTGAGTTGCTGGGCCGCAAAAATTTGTCCAAGGGTGTAAAAGTGGAAGTCGGACAGCGTGAAGCGGCTGTAGACGTCTCCGTCATTATTGAGTACGGTAACCGTCTGCCTGAGGTGGCTGCTGCTATTCAGCATAATGTTAAGCGTTCCATTGAAACGATGACAGGACTTAACGTTGTTGAAGTGAACGTGCAAATTCATGATGTTCAATTCAAAAGTGCCGAAAAAGTAGAAGAGCCGGAAGTTCTGGGCGCCGGACGGGTTAAATAGAGCGATACTTTGTACAAACCCCCGACCCTTTTGGGTCGAGGGTTTACTCTAATTTAAGGAGGCTGTGCGTTTCGTGGCCAAAGTTATGGACAGACTTCTGCTGTTCTTGTACAGCTTGAGTATCGGAATTATTTCCATTCTCGCCATCCTCCTCCTGAGCGGGGCCATTCCGTATGATTTAAGTATTGAGGATGAGCGAGTCGTATGGATTGCCAGCTTGATCATTGCTGGGGTTCTGCTGCTGTTGAGTCTCCGGGTTTTTTATATCTCTATTCGCCGGAGCCAATCCGTGCAGCATTCAATTGATCAACGAACGGAATACGGCGATATTCAGATTTCGGTGGATACCATTGAAAATCTGTGTCTCAAAGCGTCATCCCGCTTTCGTGGGATGCAGGACTTGAAGGCACGTGTTCGCGTGCTGGAATCGGGACTTGATATTACGATTCGGGCGGTTGTAGACGGGGAAAGCTCCATTCCGGTGTTAACCTCCGAGGTACAAAAGGGGGTACACGATCATGTGGAAGAAATTACAGGTATTCCTGTGTCCAATGTGTCGGTGTACATCGCTAATGTTTCTCAGTCACCAAGCTTTAAGAGTCGTGTGGAATAGAGGTGATTTTCCCTGATGCCCTGGAAAGAAATATGGGGAAGTTACAAGGGCCGGATCACGGGGATTACGGCTGGCATTTTTTTTGGTTTCATTTACTTGTGGGCAGGCTTTTGGAATATGTTGTTCTTTGCATTGATGGTGTTCATCGGATATACGCTAGGAAGGCGTAGCGATTCAGCGCTCGGTTCCCTCCTCCCTTGGAAGGAATGGAGCGATTGGCTGTCGCAGCGTTGGCGTCCTTTTAAATGAACCCTGTGATACGTGTTCTCCAAAATAGAGCTGTAGCTTTTTTGCGCCCAACGTTTTGGAGGATGCGTTCACAGGTTTTTTTGTGAAAATGGTTAAAATGAAAAATAGATACAGGCAAGCGTAGGAGGCAGGGCATGAAAAGACGTCTGGCGAGGGAATTAGCGGTACAAAGCATGTACCATATGGAAATGAATGAAGTGGATGCAGCAGCAGCGGTGGACATGCTGCTTCAGGAAGCCGCTGAGGAGAACGAAGCGGAAGTTGTCATTAAAAACGCAGCAGCGTTGAGATCGTATGTTTTGGAGCATGTGCGTGGTACGTGGGAACACAAGGAAGCCATTGATGGACTGTTGGTGGATTACCTTAAAGGCTGGCAGATCAGCAGACTTTCACGCGTGGATCGTCAAATATTAAGACTTGCCGTATATGAAATGATTTTCCGTGAGGATGTTCCAGCCAAGGTGGCAGTCAACGAAGCTATCGAATTGTCCAAACATTTTGGTACCGAAGAGTCGGGCAAATTTGTTAATGGTGTGCTGGGTCGAGTGATCCAAGAGCTGGAGCAGTTAAAAACACGTTTTTAAGTTGAACTACTGAATCAGGTTGGGGAGTGGTTAAACATGTCGGCACCGATCATTGATGGTAAACAAATCTCTCAGGATATTCGCGCAAGCATTCAGCAAGAGGTCATTCGTCTGAAAGATCACCAGTTTCAACCCGGATTGGCTGTTGTACTGGTAGGTGAAGATCCCGCTTCGCAGGTATATGTTAAAAACAAGGAAAAGGCTTGTCATGATCTCGGCTATTATTCCGAGGTTCATCGGCTGCCAGCGGATACTTCGCAGGAAGCATTGCTGGAACTGGTGGACAAGCTGAATCACCAAAGCAATATTCACGGAATTTTGGTACAGCTGCCGCTGCCCAAGCATATTCATGAAAAAGCGGTCATTGATGCCATTGCCGTGGAGAAGGATGTGGATGGATTTCATCCGGTAAACGTAGGTAATCTGGTCATCGGTGACGATAGCCTGCTGCCTTGTACTCCCGCTGGAGTGATTGAGCTGATTAAGCGTACAGGGGTCGAAATAGCGGGTAAACATGCGGTGGTTATTGGTCGCAGTAATATCGTAGGTAAGCCAGTGTCATTATTGTTGCAGCGGGAAAATGCTACAGTAACGATGTGTCATTCCCGCACAGCGAATATCGCCGAGCTAAGCCGGCAAGCGGATATTTTGGTCGTTGCCATCGGCAAAGCCAATTTTATTGATGCTTCGTTCGTAAAGCCCGGTGCAGTAGTGATCGATGTTGGAATGAATCGTCTGGAGAACGGAAAGCTGGCGGGTGACGTTGATTTTGAGAGCGTGAAGCAGGTGTCCGGTCCGATTACGCCTGTTCCCGGCGGAGTAGGCCCAATGACGATTACGATGCTGATGCAAAATACGCTCGTAGCGGCCAAGCGGTCGCACGGTTTGGCATAAGGACGACTGCCTGTGGCTGAACAGCGTATTTACTCAATAAAGGACCTGAATCGTTATATCCGGATGAAGCTCGAATCGGATCAGGTGCTGTCCGACGTATGGATACGCGGGGAAATTTCTAACTTTACGCATCATTCGAGTGGTCACATGTATTTTACGCTCAAGGATGAGGGGAGCCGCATACGATCGATTATGTTTGCGACCCATAATAAGCGGCTCCCTTTCGTGCCTAAGGAAGGTACGCGTGTTATTGCCCGGGGAAACGTATCCGTGTACGAACGGGATGGACAATATCAATTTTATGCGACCCAAATGCAGCCTGATGGCATCGGAAGCCTTTATCTTGCTTACGAGCAGCTCAAACAAAAGCTGGATGCCGAAGGGTTATTTGAACCTGCTCGCAAGCGTAATTTGCCGGCTCACCCGGCAACGATCGGTGTGATTACATCGCCGACCGGGGCGGCTGTACGGGATATTATCACGACGCTTCAACGGCGATACCCACAGGCGGGAATTGTCCTATATCCTGTGCTTGTACAAGGCAAAGGGGCTGCGCCCTCCATCGTCAAGGCGATTGAAGCCATGAATCGCATGCAGGAGGTGCAGGTGATGATCGTCGGGCGGGGCGGCGGCTCGCTGGAAGAGCTGTGGGCATTTAACGAGGAGGCCGTTGCGCGCGCCATCTATGCATCGGTCATCCCGGTTATTTCGGCGGTCGGACATGAAACGGATTTTACCATTGCCGATTTCGTGGCCGATTTGCGTGCCGCTACGCCGACCGCAGCGGCCGAACTGGCTGTGCCTCATCAGGGAGAGCTGCGGGATCAGCTGCTCCAGCGAGAGCAGCGGTTGCGCAACGCTCTGAGGCAGCGGCTGGAAACCAGCCGTGATCGCTTAGCCCGACTGCAGCGTTCGCCGGTGCTGCTGCATCCGCGCCGCTACATGCTGCAGCATGCGGAGCGAATGGACATGCTGCATCAGCGGCTGATCCGTGCAGCGGGCAACCGTGCGCGCTTAAACGCGGAAAAAAACGCGCGTATGCGTCAGGTACTGGAGCGTTTTAACCCGCGTGAACAAATTCGCTCGGCGCGCAAGCAGACGGATATGGCGCAACGTCAGCTAGAGTCAGCTATACATGCGATTACGAAATCGGGACGGCAGCAGCTGCACGCGGGCATTCGCCAACTGGATGCGCTGAGCCCACTCAAGGTCATGGCCCGAGGCTACAGCCTGGTGTATGATGAGCAGGAAAAACGGCTGATCAAGTCGCTCAAAGACGTACAGCCGGGAGATTCCATCAAGATTAAAGTGAGTGACGGGCAGTTGGACTGCCAAGTATGGGGAATGAAGGAGGACGCGAAGCACGGTGGCGAATGAAACGGAACTGAATTTTGAAGCGGCGATGGCTGCTCTTGAGGAAATTGTCGGGCAACTGGAGCACGGTGACGTTCCTCTGGAGCAAGCCATTGATCTGTTTCAGCGTGGCATGAAGCTGTCTCAGCTTTGCAGTCAGAAGCTGGAACAGGTCGAACGTAAAATTGAAATGATCGTGGAAGAGGATGGAGATTTGCGCAAGAAGCCTTTCGGCGGCGGATTGGATGAAAACGGTGGTGAAGGGGTTGAATAGACCATCATTCAAGGAGTATTTGAACGGGACGGCAGACGCGGTTTCGTCTGCGTTAACCGAGCAGTTCCCGGCCCATTGGAACATTCCCGCAGTTCTTCGAGAATCTATGAATTATTCACTCACCGCAGGCGGAAAACGTCTGCGGCCTCTGCTTGTGATCGCGGCTGCCGAAGCATTTGGCGGAAGCAGGGAGGCTGCGTTGCCGGTGGCATGTGCAGTAGAAATGGTACATACGTATTCCCTCATTCACGACGACTTGCCAGCTATGGATGATGATGATTACCGCCGGGGCAAACTGACGAATCATAAGGTATACGGCGAAGCGGTTGCTATCCTTGCGGGTGATGCGCTGCTGACCCATGCCTTTTACAGCGTCGTACAAGCAGGTCGGCGTCACGGGATTTCATCCGATGCGCTACTGTCCATCGTGGAGGAGCTGTCCGAAATGAGCGGAGCACGGGGCATGGTAGGTGGTCAGGTCGCGGATATGTCTGGCGAGCAGGGATTGACAGGCATCGAGGAGCTGGAATATATCCATCTCCATAAAACCGCTGATTTGATCATTTTCTCCCTCTTGGCAGGTGGACGGATCGGAGGAGCGAACAAGAATCAATTAGAAGCGCTTCGCCAATTTGGACGCGATCTGGGTTTGGCTTTTCAAATTCAGGACGATATACTGGACCTCATAGGCGATGAGAGCAAAATGGGTAAAAAAACACAAAGCGATGTTGAACAGGAGAAGGTGACTTATCCGTTTTTTATCGGTATGGAGGCGTCTCAGCAGCAAGTAGAGAAGCTCACGGCAACTGCCAAAAAAGCGTTAATAGAAGGCGGTATCCCGGATTCGTCGCGTTTGCTGGAGATTGCGGATTACCTGATGAAGCGTGATCATTAGTGCGGTTAAAGCAGCTTTGACTTGTCTGCGTTTAGGCAAGGGCACAAAGTGTGATATAATATTTGTTAACTTTACACACAAACTTGAAGGAAAGCGGGGAGATATGCGTGCTGCTTCCACACATAAAGCAACCAGGCGATCTGAAATCACTGTCGGTTGAGCAGTTGGCTTCTCTAGCCGAGGAAATCAGGAGCTTTTTGATTGAGAAGCTGTCCGTGACTGGGGGGCATCTGGCATCGAATCTGGGAGTGGTTGAGCTCACAATCGCCCTGCATTACTGCTATAACAGTCCGAAGGACAAGATGATATATGACGTTGGACATCAGGCCTACGTGCACAAAATATTGACAGGGCGAATGGATCGGTTTGATACTCTTCGTCAGCGTGATGGACTTTGTGGATTTGTCAAGAGAAGCGAGAGCGAGCATGATGTCTGGGAAGCCGGTCATAGCAGCACGTCTCTGTCTGCGGCGATGGGAATGGCATTGGCACGGGATTTGAAGGGCGAGGACAATAAAGTTATTGCGGTGATCGGGGATGGAGCGTTGACCGGAGGCATGGCCTTCGAAGCGTTGAATCATATCGGTCATGAACGTAAAAATTTGATGGTCATTCTGAATGACAACGAAATGTCGATAGCGCCGAATGTTGGGGCCATGCATAATTACTTGAGCAAAATCCGCTCGGATCGTCACTATTTGCGGGCCAAAGATGAGCTCGAAGTTTTGTTGAAAAAAATACCCGCTATTGGCGGTAAACTTGCCAAATCGGCTGGCCGTGTCAAGGACAGTTTTAAATATATGATGGTTCCAGGCGTGCTGTTCGAGGAACTGGGACTTACGTATCTCGGTCCGGTCGACGGACATGATTTGCCGAAGCTGATCGAAACCTTCCAGCAGGCTGATAACGTCACGGGTCCTGTGTTGGTGCATGTCGTAACCACTAAGGGCAAGGGCTACAAGCCTGCGGAGGCAGATTCACACAAGTGGCACGGAATCAGTCCGTACAAAATTGAATCCGGTCAGGTGCTCAAGGCTGTGGGCAATCCTATGTACACGGAAATTTTCGGACGGACGCTGATTGAACTGGCTGAACAGGACGAACGCATTATAGCGGTTACGCCTGCTATGCCTGGTGGTTCTGGACTGGTGCCGTTCAGCGAGGAGTTCTCTACACGGATGATTGACGTCGGCATTGCCGAGCAGCATGCAGCTACCATGTGTGCCGCATTGGCGATGGAGGGACTGAAGCCGATATTTGCGGTATATTCCACCTTTATGCAGCGTGCTTATGATCAGATTGTACATGATATTTGCCGTCATAATGCGAATGTGATGTTTGCGATTGATCGTGCCGGTTTTGTCGGGGCAGACGGGGAAACGCATCATGGCGTGTTCGATGTAGCATTTTTACGTCATATCCCTAATCTTGTGCTTATGATGCCTAAGGATGAAAATGAGCTGCGCCATATGATGAAAACAGCGCTGGACTACGATGATGGCCCAATTGCTTATCGCTATCCGCGTGTTAATGTGGTGGGTGTGCCATTGGATTCGGAACTGAAAGCCATACCGATTGGCAGTTGGGAGCTTCTGCGCAAAGG
Organism: Paenibacillus peoriae KCTC 3763; assembly: GCF_000236805.1. Classification (GTDB taxonomy): domain Bacteria; phylum Bacillota; class Bacilli; order Paenibacillales; family Paenibacillaceae; genus Paenibacillus; species Paenibacillus peoriae. The sequence continues at coordinate 584,529 of NZ_AGFX01000011.1, forward strand.
TGAGGGCTACGCTGTAATTGCTTCAGGCCCGATGCTGCAGGTGGCGGCGGAGGCTGCGGAGGCGATGAAACGTGAAGGCCTGCAGGTGAGTGTCGTCAATGCCCGTTTTCTCAAGCCAGTGGACGAGGAAATGCTGCGTGAGCTGGCCCGCCAGCATACGAAGCTGATCGTTTTGGAAGAAGCTTCTGAAGCGGGAAGTTTGGGTAGCGCCGTACTGGAATTTTACGCGAATGAAGAAATTCTAAATGCACAGGTGCGTCTAATGGGGATTCCCGATAGGTTTGTGGAGCATGGCTCCATTAAAGAGCAGCGTGCTGAAGTGGGTCTCACCGTTGAAGCCGTATGCCTCAAGCTTCGTCAATGGGCCGCTGAGCCAGCTTATGGCATCGGACAATCGGTATAAGGGAACCCGGTGCTAAGATGATAATAATTATAAAAAAAGTATGACAAATGCAGCTTGGCTGCCTAAAGGGAGATTAACATGTCTGTTCCGAAGGAACGCATTGATGTATTGCTTGTAGAACAAGGCTTTTTTGAAAGCCGTGAAAAAGCCAAGGCCGCTATCATGGCAGGTCTAGTGCTGGCGGACAGCGAGCGGATTGAGAAGGCGGGTATGAAGGTGCCGCGCGATAGTGAGCTTAAAGTTAAGGGATCGGTGCATCCGTATGTAGGTCGTGGAGGATTGAAGCTGGAAAAGGCTATTCGCGAATTTGCGCTCGATATGAACGGCAGGACCATGCTGGATATCGGCTCATCCACCGGTGGTTTTACGGATTGTGCGCTTCAGCATGGAGCGGAATACGTATATGCGATTGACGTGGGCTATAATCAGCTGGACTGGTCGCTTCGTAATGATGCGCGGGTATGTGTCATGGAGAAAACAAATTTTAGGTATGTGACACCTGCGGATTTGAACGGTCCTGTTCCAAATTTCGCAAGTATTGACGTTTCTTTTATTTCGTTACGCATTATTTTGCCTCCGCTGCTTGCATTGCTGAAACAGCCTGCCGATATTGTAGCTTTGATCAAGCCGCAATTTGAAGCTGGCCGTGAAAAGGTCGGAAAATCCGGTGTAGTCCGTGATCCTGCTACGCATAAAGAAGTGTTGCAGACCATCCTGATGTTTGCGCAAGAGCTTGGTTTCTCGCTGCAAGACTTGGCTTATTCTCCGATTACAGGTGGAGAGGGCAATATTGAATTTTTGGCGCATTGGCGTTTGGACGAGGCGATGGTTGCAAAATTGCCACTGGAGAACGACGATTTCAGTTCATTGATTGAGCGTACCGTTCAGGAAGCAGGTCAGACTTTTAACAATGGTCCGTCGCGCAAGTAACATTCAGGGGTTCTCATGAGTTCGGTGAACTTAAGGGAATCCCTTTTTGGTGTGGGGGATTGATTATCGAACTCACGTTCGCCTATAATGAGGAGTATAGAGGAATTTTACGTCTTGTCCTAGAATATGTCCATGAGGTGATCGGTTCATGGACACACGATATGATACGGTTATCATTGTTGTGATCGGGGTGATATTAGCAATATGGGCTTTATACAGCCTGCGTGCATGGTTAGAGGAGCCGGAACCACTTGTATTGAAGACGATACCGATTAACGAGGATCTGGACGAAGGGCCTGCCGTGGACCTGCTTGAAAACGCGGGCTATGAGGTGGTGGGCGGAAAAATGAAAATACCGCTTGCTTTTAAAGTGAATGGAAATACCGTGTATAGTCGTTTGTTTATAGACTACGTAGCTGTACGAAACGGTTCGACATATATGGTTACAACATCACGCCGGAAGAAACCAATTCAGTGGAGCGGTCCTGAGTTGCGGGACAGGCTCTTGCCGTATTTGCTGCTCTATCCGGGATGCGCGGGTGTATTGTACGTCGATACGGACGAGCAAAGTATTCGCTTTATTACATTAATGGAAGACCTCGAAGAAGAGGAATATGAAGATTAATCCACAGGAGGATTATATGAAGGGTCAACGACATATTAAAATCAGGGAAATTATTTCACAACAGGAGATTGAAACACAGGATGAACTGGTTGAAGCATTGCGCAAGGCTGGTTTTCAGGTGACTCAGGCAACTGTATCACGGGATATTAAGGAGCTGCTGCTCATTAAGGTTCCAATGGATGATGGCAGATATAAATATTCGATGCCTTCAGACCAGCGGTATAATCCGGTGCAAAAGCTGAAACGAACGTTGGTTGACAATTTTTTGCATATTGATCATACAACAAATCTGATTGTGATGAAATGTCTGCCGGGAACAGCCAACTCCATTGCTGCTTTACTGGACAACATTGAATGGCCTGAGGTTATGGGTACGATTAGCGGGGATGACACCATTCTGATTATTTGCCGGTCGGAAGAGAACAGCGAAGCCATCGTGAATCGTCTTATGGGCTTCATTTCCTAATTGCAGATCAAGCATTTTAATTTGTACATCTTGAGGTGAAAGAACGATGCTGGTCACTTTGTCTATACGAAATTTGGCAGTTGTAGAGGCTGTTGATGTTCATTTTTTTAAAGGCTTTCACGTTTTGAGTGGAGAAACAGGTGCTGGTAAATCCATCATTATCGATGCGTTAGGTCTAATTGCAGGGGGTAGAGGCTCTGCTGATCTTGTGCGTTACGGGTGTGATAAAGCAGAGATGGAAGCCTTGTTTGAACTGCCGGCCAAACATCCAGTGTGGAGTACGCTGGAGCAACAAGGTATTAAAGCCAATGCGGAGGAGCATTTGCTGATTCGTCGCGAACTCACAGTGCAAGGGAAAAGCTCTTCACGAATTAATGGGCAAATGGTTAATTTAACGATGTTGCGTGAGGTAGGCGAGCAGTTGGTCAATATCCACGGACAGCATGAGCATCAAAGTTTGCTGCGTGCAGATCGTCACTTGGCGCTCTTGGATACGTTTGGGGATTCGGTCATTGGTCCGGTCAAAGCGTTGTATCGAGAGCACTACAATGCTTTTGTCAAAGCTGAAAAAGAAGTACGGGAATTGCAAAGCTCCAGCCAAAAGGCTTATCAGCTATTGGATATGTATCGATTTCAACTGGAAGAGATCGCTGCAGCGGAGCTGAAATTGGGGGAAGATGAATTATTGGCAGAAGAACGGGTCAAGCTATCCCATAGTGAGAAAATGATGGATGGGATATCAGGAGCCTACGAATTGCTAAATGGCAGAGGTGGACTGGACGTGATCAATGATGTACTGTCCAGACTAAATGATGTCCAAAACTACGACAGCAAAAGTCTTCAGCCTATTGCCGAGCAGATTCAATCAGCTTTTTACCAGTTGGAGGATGCGGCATTTCAATTACGTTCGTATCGTGAGGATATTGAATTTAATCCGGGGAAGCTGCACGAAGTAGAACAACGTTTGAATCAAATTACCGGGCTACAACGAAAATATGGTGATAGTATCGAGCAGATTTTGGAATACTATAGCCGTATTGAGCAGGAAACCGACCTGCTGGAAAATAAGGATGAACGACTGGAGCAATTGATTGCAAAGCGGGATCAGTTGCTTACGAATTTGTTGGAAATTGCGGAAGAGCTTACGGAAGCGCGTGAAATTTGCGCGGAGGAGCTTGCAGAGCAAGTGGAGCAAGAATTAAAAGACCTTCAAATGGAAAGAACGTCACTCAAGGTTCGTATTGATGCAATTGAAGATCCACGAGGATATGAATATAAAGGACTTCGTGTAAGACCTACCAAGCAGGGGATTGATAATGCGGAATTCCTTATTTCTCCCAATCCTGGAGAGCCACTTCGTCCACTAGGCAAAATCGCTTCAGGCGGTGAATTGTCACGTATTATGTTGGCAATGAAGAGCATTTTTGCTCGTCATGATCAAATTCCGGTACTCATTTTTGATGAGGTGGATACCGGAGTGAGTGGTCGTGCAGCTCAGTCCATTGCCGAGAAGCTGTATCGATTGTCCTCTGTCTGTCAAGTGTTTTCCATTACTCATTTACCGCAGGTGGCATGTATGGCGGATCACCAGTATTTAATTGAGAAAAACGTTCATGATGGACGGACCATGACACAAATTGAGGGATTAACTGAAGAAGGGCGTGTCAAGGAATTGGCACGTATGCTGGGCGGCGTAGAAATTACCGAAAAAACATTGCATCACGCACAGGAAATGTTGAATTTGGCGGAAGGAAAGAAAGCCTGAAAAGAGCGGCTGGCGTAATGATTAACAGTTATAAAAGCCTGGGGGCAAGGTTACCTTATAGGTACGCAATTGGCGACCACCTTTACTCGTCAAGCGAAAGAAGCAAAGGGAGCGTGACAGCCATTGAATTTTTACTCCAGGATCAAATTGCTCGGTCTTTTGCTTGTTTTTCTTATGTGTTCTTTTGGTAACGCTAAGTATGTGCATGCAGCGCTGCCTTCACAAGCTTCTTTGGATTGGTTCGGCTCCAAAAGCACGAGGACAGCTCAAGAGAGCGTGATTCCCGATTTAAAAGTATATCCGGGAGGACAGACGATTGGGGTCAAGGTAAAATCCTCAGGAGTGCTTGTCGTCGGTCACCATGTCATCCAGGAAAGTAATGATCGCAAGGTGTCGCCTGGAGAGACAGCAGGAATTCGTTTGGGGGACCGGATTACGCATATGAACGGCAAGCCGCTGAATAGCTTGGCGAAGGTTGCAGAGGCGGTAGATGAAGCAGGTAAGAACAAAAAGCCGCTTGACATCACGCTTTGTCGAGGGGAGCAGACGATTTCCACCAAGCTAACACCAGCTTATGATTCAGACGATAAAGCGTGGCGGCTAGGATTGTACATTAGAGACTCGGCTGCGGGTGTAGGTACTTTAACGTTTTACGCTCCAGATCAGGGTGTTTACGGGGCCTTAGGGCATGTAATTACGGACATGAATACTCAAACCCCTATTGTCGTAGGGAGCGGAGAGATTGTGCAGTCCAATGTGACGTCAATTGCAAAAAGTCAAAGTGGGGAGCCTGGAGAAAAGCGCGCTCATTTTCTGAAAGATCATCGGATATTAGGTAACATTGAACGTAATACAAACTTCGGAATTTTTGGGAAAATGTCCGATGAGCCGCAATATGGCTTATATTCAAAGCCCATTCCAGTGGCTCTTGCCAATGAAGTAAAGGAAGGACCCGCAGAAATATTGACCGTACTCGAAGGTCAGCAGATTCAACGGTTTAAAGCAGAGATTGTGCACATTTCTCAACAGGACAAACCGGCAACCAAAGGACTTGTGATCCGTATTATAGATCCAAAACTGCTGGAGAAGACTGGAGGGATTGTACAAGGCATGAGCGGTAGTCCAATTATTCAAAATGGCAAGCTTATCGGGGCAGTGACACATGTATTTGTAAACGATCCGAAATCAGGCTACGGTTGCTTTATCGAATGGATGCTGCGTGATGCAGGAATCATGCAAAATAATGTGAGCATGACAACTAATCTTAAGGCGAGCTAGTGGCCCTAAGATTTTTTTGTCGAAAAACTGGGGATTAACTCATAAAAGCAAGATAAAAATTTAATTATAATGGAAACAATAAAAAAAATAAATAAAAATAATTTTCGACAGAAGGAATTCATAATTCGATGTCGAAATCATATACTCCGACAAGAAATATTTGTATACTGTAAACAGAAATCCCAACGGATTAACACTCAATAAGGAGGAAGTACATTGCAAAAAATTGAGGTATTGTTGGCTGATGACAACCGGGAGTTTACGAATTTGCTTGCTGAATATATTTCCGATCAGGAGGATATGGAAGTTACAGGAATCGCCTATAACGGTGAAGAAGTGCTTCAACGCATCGCAGAATCCCGCAACATACCTGATGTACTTATTTTAGATATTATTATGCCTCATCTGGATGGTCTCGGTGTATTGGAGCGTTTAAGAGAAATGAACCTGACTCCACAGCCAAAAATCATTATGCTGACTGCATTCGGTCAAGAAAATATTACACAGAGAGCCGTACAGCTCGGGGCATCTTATTATATTTTAAAGCCGTTTGACATGGAAGTGCTTGCCAGCCGTGTTCGCCAATTGGTGGGGCCACAGCTAGTCAGCAACAGTCCAGTGACCGTTTCATCCATGCGTTCCAATGTCGTGCCGATGGGCAAGACCAAGAATCTGGACGCGAGTATTACGGCCATCATTCACGAAATCGGTGTACCCGCTCATATTAAGGGCTATCAATATTTACGCGAAGCCATTACGATGGTGTACAATAATATCGAAATTTTAGGTGCGATCACCAAAACATTATATCCGGCAATCGCCGAAAAATTCAAAACGACGGCATCCCGCGTGGAACGCGCCATTCGTCATGCTATCGAGGTAGCATGGACACGTGGCAATATCGACAGCATCTCCCACCTGTTCGGCTACACCATTAATATCTCCAAATCCAAGCCAACCAACTCAGAGTTTATTGCGATGGTGGCAGATAAGCTGCGGATTGAGAATAAGGTGTCCTGAACGTAAGCGTGGTAAGGCTTGAGCCTGAAGGTGAAACCAACCAATTCTTCATTTTGCTGTGAAGGTTTGGCAGTGAAAACCAATAATATATTTACGAGTATATGTATGAATCCATCAATTGATTGGTCAAGTAATTTGGCAAATCAGGAGGTGGATTTTTTATGTTTTCGAAGATTACATTCCAAATTGAAAATTTTATGTTGTATTGTACAAGCCGTAATCTTGCAAAAAGAACATTAGCCAGCTACGAGCAAACACTAAAATTATTTGCAGTGTATCTGGAACGAGAACATCAGACTACAGATTTTAAAGAGGTGGGAAGCGGACATATCCGAATGTACGTAAAGTATGTGCAAGATAGGGGGAAATACTCGGTTGTTTCGAGAGAGGAATCAAGAAACTCAAATCATCCTGAGTTAAGAGGTGATTATAATAAGCCTGTATCAGCAACGACAATTGCAAATTACGTTCGGAATATCAAAGTGTTTTTTAATTGGTTTCATACTATTGAGAGGGAGATACAAAAAAATCCAGTTGGACAAATAGCACTTCCAAAAGTTGAGAGAAAGCAAAAGCACACATTAAGTGAATCGGAGATTGTTTTAATTTTACGACAATTCGATACTACAAAGTTCCATGGCTATCGCAATTGGATGATCTTCCGTCTGCTACTCGATACTGGAATGCGAATTAATGAATGTGTAAATCTGGAACCGAAACACATTGACTTTAATAAACGAGCAATCCTTATAGTCAAACCCAAAAATAAGCAGCAAAGATTCGTTTACTTTTCATCAAAATTGAGTATGGAGCTGAAAAATTGGCTGAAACATCGTGATCGCTATAAAGAGTCGCAATGGTTATTTCCCACAACCAAGGGTACGCAGTTGGATGTACGAAACTATGAATATGCGCTAAGACAAGCTGGTAAGGCTATCGGGTTAAATGTACATCCTCATCAGTTAAGAAATAATTATGCGAAGTACTATATTTTGGCAGGTGGTGATTGGTTTACTTTGAGTCGTATCTTAGGTCATGCTTCTGTGGAGACTACGCAAAAAGCATACCTCGACTTCACCGATGATGAGGTGAGAGGAAAAGCTCAACTGCATAGTCCACTGAATACACTTAAAATTTAACAAGAGTGGGGAAGTAGAAAGTGAATTTTAACAATATTGCCGCCAAATACGATGAACTTGTCTTAATAGAGGAATAACTACTCAAATAAGCAAAAGTATGTGAGGACATGATAGGACACTGCATACAGGATGCTGTAACCAGTGGGGGAAAGGACGTTGTTTATTGGCGAGCTGGCGCTGGATGGTAGCATTCGTCCTGTGAACAGGGTGCTGTCCATGGTGGATCTGGCAAAGCGGGAAGGGTTCCATTCGGTGCTGCTTCCTGAGGAAAATGCGGGGGAGGCACGTCTGATCAAAATTCTTATGATATACATTATCACGTAGTTGTGAGAGTTGTTTTACATACGTGATAATGCTGCATAATATCCTTCTAATGGGATACGTTATCACGTTTGTAAAACTGTTTCATAACAAATCTAATTAAAGGAGTTATACACACATGGACAAAATAATTGTACGCTACAGCATTCTTCGTAACAATGGATTTGGAAAGTTTATTCTAGAGAAAAAACTGCAACTGTGAATTGTGAAATGAGCTTAAAAGATTACGAATATCATCAGGATAACATAGTAAGTGAGATAAGCTCAAACGAGAGTGTTAAGCCAACACAGGTGAGAGTTACGGGAGTTTTGAGAACTTCCATATTCATAATATAATAACAGCCTTAGAACGAACGTGAGAGCGTCTAAAGAGTATATCATTGTAAAGTGTACGGAATCAAAAAAATTATACTCGAACGTGTGCTGATATATGGTATATTGTTCCTATTATTAAAGATTTATTTCATCATTATTCAGATTTCGAGGTGAAAAATGAATCATATAGAGTTAGTTCAACATATAGCATCTTTTCTAGCATCTGAGGTGAAATCATACGATATACCAGACATCTGTTCTAGTTACGGCTTAGACTATGGTGAAGAAAGCGAGGCCTTTGCGGGTAAGTCTAAATATGTAGAACGTAGACTAAGAGGTAAAGATCAATTATTTCTAATTGATTTAGCCAAGAGAGTGGCAAAAGATTATAATTCTGTTGATTTAAATAGAATGCTGAATACGATCTCTCCAAGGGGAATATTTAATATCACACAGATAACAAGAAAAAACATTATGAAAGAAATATTGTCGCTAGGGTACATTGAAGGTGATATGAATTTAATTGACTTTCTGAAGAGAACATGGGATTTAGATTCCATGCCTTCAACAGATTCGAGGTTTTTTAATGCAACTGGGGACATAACTCAGCACATGATCGCAAATGATGATTGGTCATTTCAGGAATTATTTGAAGATGTTCTTGAGATTTATAATATTACAGATGAAAAATTTATTCGTTTCACAGAACAAATTGTCCATCCGCGTGTCAGAAGCGAGGTTGATCCTCAATTTATTGAAAAATTGAATTATCATTTAGTTAAAGATGGATACAAAATGCAAGTGACCTCACAGATATCAGGTTATCCATTATACACCATTATAAAAACTACTAAAGGTGTTAAAGGAGAATTCAAAAATCTTATATTCGCTGCAGATGGCCCTAAACCTGAAATTGTTATAAGCGATTCGATTAATAATGAGATAGCTATAGTCAAAAATCAAGAGTTTTGTCTAGTATATGATCTGCCAATATTGGAAGGATTATTGTGGAGAGAATTAGTAACTTGGTGGGGAGATAGGCAATCTGAGGAGGAAGGAATAAATGTTGAACGAGCGATGTACAAGCGTTTGATTAGGTCATTAGATAAAGGGCCAGAAAGAAACTTTTTTAAATTTTATTTCAAGCACTTTAGAGAAAGAATGGGTAATAGTTTACCTGCTTTGATACCTCAAGTATATCTTCATTATGACCCCTATGTTACTAAAATAGTACCGAATGAAACACGCTTAGTGAGACAACGAATGGACTTTTTATTGCTATTACCAAATAACGTTCGAATTGTAATCGAGATTGATGGTAAACAACACTATTCTTCTGAAGATAATAAACCAAACCCTAAGAAATATGCTGAGATGATGAAAGCTGATAGAGATCTTAGACTTTTAGGGTATGAAGTTTTCAGATTCGGAGGATTTGAATTTATAAATGAAAACAGTGTAGATAAAATGGTGCTTGATTTTTTTAGTAAGCTCTTTTTAAGGTATGAGATCAATTGAAATAACTATTTCACCAAAAACGCATGTATTACTAAAAAGGGGCATTCGTATGAATGATAAAAATTTATGGAATGCACTTAATCCCGGTTCTCATTCATATGATACATTTGGGGAAAGAGTAGAGAGTTTGGAGAATTATATAAAGAGAGTTTCCGATTTGGGTTTAGATATTCCTACTGATGTAATCGAACAATGGATTTATCGACATTACGAATATATTGATGCTCGTTATATCAGCCTTGGAATTGAAAAAATGAAATTTGAAAGGGAAATATGGGATACTGATAAGGTCTATTCTAAAATCAATACATTTGAATTCGATGAACTTGGTGGAATGGGGCATAATGTATATAAGGAAGAAAACTGGCTGATCAGATTTATGCTTAAAAATCGTACATGGCCCAAACCCATTATTGTTCTAGAAAATAATAAATTTCTTTCTTGGGGAACCCCCTATCATTTGCTTGAAGGTCATCAAAGATTGGATTTTCTTAGAGAAATTTATCAAGAAGAAAGAGATACATTAAAGGATCGACATGAGATTTGGGTTGTAAAACTAATCAATTGACTGTTTTATTATTTTAATTTGAAATGGAGTGGTAGAAGTGGAAAAAGATAATAGAGGTTTGGAAAAAATCGCTTCCTTATATCAGACACAATCTGTCGAAGTTGCTAATAAATATATTGGGGAAGGTTGGATTTTGCTTAATATCCATACGACTGACTACGGACATCCCGTAGAACGCCACCAAGAAACTGTTTTCACTCTTGGTTGGAATAGTGAAAAAGGGGAAGTGAAGTTGCCAAAGAACCGTTTTTAATTTTCCTTCTGAGTTAATAGGGGATATGTGGAATAACAAACGAAATAAAATGGGAGGATAGGATGTATTGAAGACAACTCATGTGGGAGAAATCCGAAAATTGGTGCGTAGACAGGTCGGAACTATTAATACGAAGTTTGAGTTGAATCTAGCGGTAAAAGAAGAAAAGCTGGAGAAGGGATTTCAAATGGTAGCAGACGCTCCTGAGATAATTATTTATGATCCCAATGAGATAAAAGATGTATTTAACAACCCGCGCTTTTTTGATCAGGCTGGCGTGTCGACAATAGCCAATTTAATAAAGATTCTAATTGCACACGAAACTGGACACTTAATTGATTATAAGAGAAATAGTTTTCTTTTTTATAACAAAGGCCATGAAGAACAAATGGAGTTAAATGCATGGAAGATAGGCGAGCAATACATTGATGATGAAATTAGAAGTGAATATGAAACATTTAAGGATTTTTCATTAGATTCATACCGTAGATCAAACAAATTTAAGTAATAGAATAAAAGATGTGTTTTAAATGAAAGGTGTGCGACCATGACAAATAAGATTAATCTCTACGTAGACGACCTCAGAGACTGTCCAGATGGCTTTGTGGTCGCTCGCACATACTATGAAGCAATACATATCCTTGAAACCAGAATTTCTTACGTTAGACCATGATCTAGGCGAAGATGTTGATGGCAAAGAGCTACCTAATGGATATGACTTGGTGAAGTACTTCTGTGAGCATGGATTGAGGGCTGATAAGATTTATTTACATACAGACAACCCAGTGGGACGCAAGAATATGTATGAGACTTTGTTGGCAGCTCAACGGAGAGGGTTTATCGATGAGGTAATTGAAATTTATCATTATCCTATAACGGTGAATAAGTATTCTGGTAGCTGGTAAGTTAAAGGCATGTTTTATCTTGGAGAGGTGAACTTATGATAAAAATGAATCTACTACAAAACGGGACTGATTCTCTTAAATCTGCATATGATAAAATGCAAAAGTTGAACGAATTAGAGGAGGGGCTAGATCATTATCTTAAAGATATTGTGTTCTTCCTTAATCACGGAATTGAAATTTTATTTAAGCTTGTCTTGAAAAATAAGGGAGAAGAACTGATTTTCTCTAATATAAAAAAGTACAACATTGCAAAAGAGGAGCAGATTAGAACGGAAAGGGATAATGTTTTTCAAGTAAATCCAAATTTAAAGACAGTTTCATTGATGGAGGCAATTGAAAAGTGCAAAAAAAATGAATTCGAAATAAGTGATGAGTACGATAATTCATTGATTTATCTCAATAAAATGAGAAATCAATTTATGCATTATGAAATCGAAATTTCTGATGAGGAAATGTTAAGATTGTTAATCAAATTGCAATTAGTTTATGAGTTAAGCTTAGAATTTTTCTCTAAATATATCAATAAACTTAATGAACATATTGATAATGCAAGATTTGAGGTGGAAATTGATGATCATGGTGACATACTGGCTGAATTGCAAAAAGAAGCTGACTATGAACATTATTTAGAAGAAATGATGGGATTGGAATAAAATGAAAGTTAGATCAAAATGTAAGGAGAATTATCAATGGCCTATACCTCTAAAGAATGGTTGAATAGAATAAGAAGCAGGACAGACATGAGTAGTTATTTATTTCATTTAACTAAATCCAATGATTTTCTTGATGGCAAAGATGTATTGTTGAAAATTTTGCAAGAGAAAACTTTGATTGGCAGCAAAAACTCTGGTTACATCATAGGTAAAAATAAGGCAGTTTGCTTTCAAGATGTCCCTCCATATAGCCTCTCTCAGAATTGTTTCCATGAACAGCAAATTAGAAAACTCAACAGTTGGTCAAAGATTAGGTATAAACCTATTGGTTTGGCATTTCCTAAGCATTATGTTTACCAAAAAGGTGGGCGACCAGTTATTTACGATGAATCATCTCTAGCAAAGGAATATCTACCAGAAGAAGAATGGTGGAGAATTGTTGATTTTGACTTGACAGATAAAAGTAAAATAACCGATTGGACTCATGAAAGAGAATGGAGAGTAAAGGGTGATTTTACTTTTGATCTTTCTAAAGCAGTAATTCTTCTTCCAACGAGCAAAAATTATAAGGAATTTTTAGATAGAGCGCCCGATTCTCTTTTAAAGGGGATAGCTGGTGTTGTCTTGTTAGATCCTGTTTTATCATAAAATGTAGATTTTAAAATATCAACAATCGCTATTTTAAAGCTATAATTCAGCTCTAAATAGCAATCTTTAATGAATATGATATTCAACAAATAAGCCTAGATAAATTTCTAGGCTCTTTGCCGTATCTATGTAGGTGATGATTGTAGGTTATTCTCCTGTTTCCTCGAACTGCATCAATACAGATATGTCTTTAATGTTCGGGGCTTTAATATCCTATGAACGATACTCAAAATCAAAATGTAAAAGAGTCATTTTATCATCATAATAAGCACTATAACGTTGACAATACATCCTATTAAATCAATCAAGGAGTGATAACCATGTATAAATGTGGACGACTCATAAGGGGTAAACTTTTCTTACAGACTTGGGATGGTCAATTAATCAGTCTGAAAGTGCTGGCTCAGGCTGACAGAAAGGCTATGTAACATCATTTGTAGACGATTGGTGAAAGGGGCGGCAGGGAAGGATGTAAGGCTTGAGAGAAGATTAGAGATTAGGAAGCAACTTACTATGATTCGACGTGTAAAGAGGAAACTGAAACAAGAGAGAAAGTGCATATAGTTCAGGGAGCGTCAAATTTAGCCCCCCTTGATATGTAACTAAGCGCCTAGCGATAGGGGCTTTTTTGTTACCAATATTATAGGTCGTTGCTGATAAAAAGATGATGATGTATAATTAAACATAAATAGATATTTTTACAATACTATAAAAGGAGCTGGATTAATGAATAGGAGAGCGGCTGGAGTCTCATTTTGTTTTATAGCATCTATATTGTTTGTCTCTAGATATTTTATTGTAACAAGTGGTGTAGTAAATTACGCTGATTCGCCATTGGATATAGCATTGGATAGGTTAAAAGGACATGATGTTCTACTCGTGCTAAGTATTATATCTTTAATCATAGGAGTTACTTATATCATTATTGGGGAAGTAAAAAAAGATAAATAAATGCTTATCATCAAGTAGACAACAATAATCTGTACTATGATCTCTTAACTGTCTGGCACAAGAAAATAAGGAGGTTATCCCTATTTAGAATAACCTCCCTCTGATTAATTAATAGGAGCAGTTTTAACGGTTAAGATACCATCAGTACGACCACTAACTTCCCTTGCGATGTATATCTCAGTGTATTTATTTGTTCTTACTGAGCCGTTTAACGAATAGTATTCTTTCAAATAACCGAAAGATTTATCCATAATAGGTGTAAATTCAGCCCAACTCATATAATTAGGTCTTATAGTAGTGGTTGTTGTATCAGAAAAAGTAGTTGTTTTAGACCAGCCACCTCCTAAAGTTCCTGTAACAGCATTTTTGTGCTCATAGGAAAGACTAATATTTGCTTGCCATGTCTGACTTGTAGAAGAGGAAATTGCTCTTGTAGCATTATCTTGAGTGCGGTTATATACATATGGGGAAACACGTTTTCTAAGAGAATCCATAGGAACAGCAGATTTGAATGTGGATTGTTCATATCGCCAATAGTATTCGTTAATTGCATTTGGTGTAATAGCACCGTTATTTTGTGAATTTTTTTGGCTAGAATCTTTGTCTAACTCTAATTGTGCGCTCTTGTTAGCCTCTTCTTCTTGAGCTTTATAAGCTTGGAGTTCTTCTTTGCTAAGTTCAACTAATCCATTGTCAGTTACACGATATGCTTGAACAATTTCACCTTCAACTGCTGGTTTTGCTGAAATAGAATCATTACTAGATGTGGCGTGTACACCTGTAGGAAGTAACATTAATCCAACTAAAAGCAGGCTTGAAAATTTCGCTACTAATTTCTTCATTTTTTTCCTCCTTTTTCAATATACAGCTAGTATATTTATTTTATATACCTATAGTCAACCTGAAAAAGGAATTATAGTCCATATATACTATGTTTTTGATGCAAAAGAACTGGAAATTTAATGGTAAAAAATGAAAGTGAAAGATTTAATGAAATTCTTTTATTGCTTGGAGTGAATTGGAAAACAATAAATAATTATGCCGATGGATCTACTATACTTATCCAAAATAATATGGGGAATTATCCCTATCTGTTATATTATAAGGAAGTGTGAAAAAGAGCAAAAACAGCTAAGGAGGGTTATATTTTATTGTCTGATAAACCAGACATTTATTCTAGGGACGGATTTAAGATAAAGAAGACATACTCAATAAGAAGATTTATTCAAAGACAATCAATTCATAGTATTGGAGATGTTGATATAAAATGAATCAAAACAAGTTACACACAATGACCTACACACTAAACAGCGGTATTAAAGGAACTGTCAATCTGTCCAGTAAACAAATACAGGACTGGATAGAATCGTATCGTGTAGGAAGTAAATATGTAACAACAGTAGGCAAAGAACATTTTGGTTTAAACCCAGAGCTTGTAGCAGATTTCAAGGTACATAATGAATTTTCAGAGCAGAGGGAACATGTAGCAGCAATACAACCTACAGCAGCAAGCAAGGCCACTGAGCAGTTAGCAAGTGCATACAGCCAGCACAAGGTATTGATTCAGGTAGAATGTAAATGTGGAGCTTCATATATAGAAGGATCAGCGTACAAGAGGAACAAGTGGGGCTGTAAAAAATGCGGTGATATTGTGTTTTTGGATGGAAAGAAAGACATGGTGGATACAGTAAAAAGTAAAGCGTGGTATATGACTAATAGGTATTTCGTGGAGAGGTGATGAGGATTTAACGTGTGTCGGTTGAAAAAAATAATTAAGGGTGATTTGTAATGAAAAGAAATCTTATCATATTGTTTTTGATGCTATTAATAGCAGCAGTTTTTTCTGGAGCGATTTATGCTGAAGATGTATCCAAACCTAAAGTATATGTTAATAATGAGAGACTTGATTCTGAAACTTTTATTGCCTATTCTGGAGTAACAATGGTTCCATTTCGTGATATCTTCGCAAGATATGACATGGAAGTTAAATGGGATAACGTTCAAAAAATAGTACTCGCTTCAAGTAAGGACGGTTCTATTGTAATAAAATTGGCTCAGGATAGTAACGATGGTTATGTGAATAACAAAAAGTATAACCTGACGCAATCCCCGGCTTTAGTCAATGGAGTTTTATATGTGAATCTTAGGTTCATTAGTGAATCAATAGGTGCGAAAGTAAATTATGATAAACCATCACTTTCTATACACATAACTCTCCCTAAAGTTGAAACAGAATAGAGACTTTGCCCCGGACTATTCCGGGGTTATTTTTTTTGCATTGAACTAATTTTAAGGGATCAACAGTTACAGTTCGTGAGGTTAGAGAGGTAAAGTTGAGTTTCTTCTATGTATATAGAACCAACTTGATAGAGTGAAAATACATGAAAATAACACTTCCACTCCGCTATTCGTGTTACGATTCACGATACGTGTGTGCTGTGTTTAAAAACGTAGATAAATAAAGGGTTTTCCAATTTTAGATTTTTAGCAATTTAATTTATAAAAATCGAATAATCCGTTGATGTATCAAGCTTTTTTACACACTATTTCTCGATACCTACGATTGAAACCACGATGCAAAGTAATTCTTCACGAATCCCTTTATTTATCTATTCTTTTGCTGTTTTTACGATATGGTGCGATGTAAATATATTCAGGTACAATTTTGAACCACAATGACTCAAAAAACCATATGGAATATGGAATTTATGAACATAAGGCCAAGTTTCACGATTGAGCTTCGATACGGGTGTCGATGCAGGTTATCTCTATAGTGCGCTCAAAGTTGGGCATACCCCTATAATGGTTAACACAGCGTCAACTAGTATATCGACTTCGAAATTTTCTAAGTTGGTCATTGGGTTGGATGCGATGTCGCAACTATTCATATGAGTGATAACCAATTTGGTTAATATCGTCTTGAATTTCAAGATGGTTATTTTTGACCGACCATTGTTCGGGCAGAACGTTGTATAATTAATAATTTTCATCAATTTTAGTAATGCCACATAATGTAGATTATGTTGCAAAATGAATGGGATAACAGTATAATTAGAGTATAAAATGCAACATAATTTATAAGGAATCTCCTCAAATTGAATGCAACATAATTGTATGGGAGTGGTGAAGATGATCCAAGCTTTTGAAGAATACTTACGGCAGAATGAAAAAAGTCCGAATACGATTAAAAGTTACATACTTAATGTAAGTGGATTTGTGAAATGGTTTGATGAGAGCAAAGGAATAGAGTTCAAGAAGCTGCATAGAGAGAATGTGAAGGATTACATAAGTTACCTCAAAACAGTGAAGAAGCTTGCCCCTGTTTCCATTAATGCTAAAATCAGCGCACTCATCAAGTTTAACGATTACTTGATTGAATCAGGAGTACAGACAGAGGCTGCAATTAATAAAAAGGATATGTTAAAGATTCAACGTCAATATGCTTCACTGGCTACTGTTGGACTTGCTGACGTTGAGAAGTTCAGACAATTGGTGCTGGAACATGAGTCAAAACGTAACTATGCTATCGTGTCATTGTTGGCCTACTGTGGACTACGGATTAGTGAAGCTCTAAATGTCGGCATGAATGATTTTAATCTGACTTCAAGAGAGTTAATCGTATCTGAAGGCAAAGGAAAGAAGACTAGAACTGTGTTTATGGGAGACAAGGCGAGCACAGCTATACAAAGTTGGATTAAAGATCGCTCAGACAAAGGTATTACAAGTGATTATCTGTTCCCAAGTAACAGAGGAGGTAAATTAGATAGAACCGTTATTAATAAGCTTTTCAATAAATATTCAGCTATTGTTGGAAAGGAAATAACTCCTCACGATCTGAGGCATTTCTTTTGTTCTTATGCGTTAGAAAGTGATATGTCAGTCCATGAAGTAGCGAATCAAGCAGGGCATAGTAACATTCATACTACGCTCTTGTATGCTAATCCTACAAAGCAAAAGATGATTGAGAAGATGAACAGACTCTAAATTTATGTGTGTACATTACGTACACTTTACAAGCCTAGATAATATGTCTAGGCTTGTATTGCATCTGCTGATCAATATCGATAGATACAGAATATACGGTGGGGGGTATTTTACATCTGAAACAACACTTTAATTTCCAAATATACCCCAAGCACATCTACTCCGACACTCATGTTATTTTTCGACTCGATACAGTTTCGTATTCCTGAAGGTTGCTTATATGCTACACATCAAGTTTAAGATGAATCCATAGATAAATCACAATGAAATATGAACATAACTATTCAATCTGGTGACTTTGTATTAGATGAGTTGTATTCTGATTTTCCACAATAAACTATACATAAGCAAAATGATGATATCCTTAATCACGAAGTCTTTATAAACTACCCAAAAAGGTATCTTAAGTAAATATCTGAAAGGTATATGATTTTGTTCCAGAATATGGTACAATTATGAGCAATTAAACCGCCATTTTACTACTTGTTTCAAAATTACATAATTTTTTTAACTATGCATTTATAGTGAGTTTACGCTGAAAGGGTGGTTTATACATGAAAATCACACCTACGATACGGGCAGAAGTTCAAACATATCTGATACGAAAAGGCTTAAGTATGACTGAGTTTGGTCACATCATTGATTTAAATGTAGGTACTGTTAGCGGCATCATCACAGGCAATCGTTCTATTTCTGTTCACCAACTGGACAGCATTACTGCGGGGATGAATGTACCACCTGACTATTTTTATGAACGTTACATTGAAGAATGTATTGAGGAAGAACCGCTGAACTGGCGAAGAATTAGCCCTTTTTTGTACCGATGCGTGGAGCTTGACCGACTTGATTGCTTGCGACGAGTTGTAGGTATGTTGCTAGATAATCCTGTTTATCTTCCTTCACTTTTTAAAGTAGCCGAGGATTCTTTTAAAAAAGGTTATAATGAAGCAGCGGCGTTCCTTTATGAAAATGTAGCAGTAGGGGAAAAGAGTCAACATTCGGATAGATTTGTAATTTGCCAGTATCGTTTGTTTATAATTCGTGTTGGAGACGATCAAGAGAAAAACTATGATGCAGCCATTCAATTCGAGCCTTATGTTGAACGTTTGGATGAAATAGATCAGCTTGATGCATTGAAGGAATTGGCGAATACATACCGATCATTGCGTCGATGGAATAAAGTAGAAGAAGTAGTTCAAATCTTAGAGGATAAAACCAAAATTCAATACTTTAAAGAACGTCCTCAGAAGAGTACAAGGCAAGAAGAAGAGAAGAAGCCTAGCCGACCGCTATTTGCATATCTTGCCTTCTCTCAATTACTTCATGCTAGTGTATATGAAGCATATGGTGACTATGAAGCAGCATTAAGATACACCTATGCTTATGCCGATTTAAGTTGGGTAAAGGAGACGGATGAAGAAACGCAAGATTGGAAAAAACGATTTCAAGAGTGGGCGCAAGCCAACATTTACGCATATAAATTATTGTCTGGAGAAGTAAGTGTACTCCCCGATTATTTATCTTACGCTAGTTCACATAAAAATGAGGTTCTACCTACATTGATAAACATAATTGAGGCAGCTAATCAATATGATTTTAATGTAGATGATGTACTCAAGCAGTTTGAATCAGAAATTCAGTCTTTATTGGAACAACAAAAAAGCGTAGGCGTGTACACTCGGCAATTTGTTTCGGAGCGATTCACTCATTTTTTAAAAGAATTAGCTGATTACAACTTTCGTAAAACAACGTATCATAATGGTTTTAAATATTTAATCAACTGTTTGGAAATATCTTCTGCAATTAATAATAAGTCATGTATAATTAAGTGTGTCAAGTTATTCGAGAGATATAGAAAAGAGGCATCGTCCGAAACAATAATTTCCTACCAAACTTTGATTGATGAGGTGAACGAAGATGAGAAAAAAATTACCAATAATCGTTCTGGTCACTAGCTTAATGTTGGTGTTGGTTGTTCCAAGTCAATTTCCAGTACAAGTAAATAAATCTATCACAACTCAAGAGACGCACGGAGGGATGTAATCATTCCTAATATGGATCAATGGGAAACAAGGTGGCACACTGTATATAATCAGTTTAGTGGAAGGCTAGATGGGATTTTCCATCTAGTCTTTTTTGTATTTGCTGAAACTTGCTAGATGTATTGTCGAGCTAGAAAGGATTTATGGTTGAGAGATGGAAGCGCTAATACAGAAGGTAGCAATTAACACACATATGTAATTGGTGAGTCAAATAATTTTACTCACCAAAAAACACAAACCGATATTGCTCAGGAACTTGGTATCACGAAACAGCAGTTACATAACTACAAGTAGACTTGAAGTCAGCAAGATATTAATGTGGATTGTGCATCTAGACAAGCCTAGACGATTATGTCAAGGTTTCTTTGTTTTTAATATCCATATATTATAATTGAATTAAAATGAGGGGGGATTTACACCTAAAAAACCTCTCTTTAATTTTCCAGAATTCCTCCTAGCACATGCCTTTCCATACTGAAGTTAATTTTTGACTCGATACCATCCTAAATATCGTGAAGGTTACTTATATGCTATGCATCGAATCTAAGGTGAATCTACTGATAAATTACAAATGATTATGAGTATAACTATTCAATCAGGTGACTTTGTATTGGATCAGTTGTATTATGATTTTCCAAATAAATTATACATAAGCAAAATGATGATACCTTTAACCATGAAATTATCGGAAACCATCCAAAAAGGTATCTTGAACTCAAATATGAAAGGTATATGATTTTATTCTAAAAAATGGTATGATATTGCGGAAAGCCTATACAATCATCAGATTGTAATAGTCCTTTTTTATGAGTTGATATCCTACAAGTTCCTGATAAGGGGTGGTTATAGCATGAAGCATACACCTACGATTTCGGCAGAGTTTGAAGACTATTTGAAACAAAATAATATGACGTTGGCTCAATTTGCAGAAAATTCTGGGGTTCATCAAAGAACACTTAGTAATTGGATTACTCAGCATCGTCCTGTTTCCGTGCAGCAGCTTGACCGAATTACTTTAGCAATGGGCTTACCGGAAGGCTACTTTTACAACCTTTACATAGAAAACTACATCATTAACCGTTCCCCCAATATGCGCCGAATTGAACCATTGTTATATCGTTGTGCGGAACTGGACAAGCTGGATGCGATCCGTCGTATGATTGGACAGATCATGGACAATCTGCTGTATTCGCCCAGACTATTTTATATTGCAGAAGAATTATTTTCACAGGGACAATATGCTGCTGCGCTGCCGATCTATGAGAATGTGGCGGAAGTGGAAAAGTATCAGCATTCTGAACGCTTGGCAGTCTGTCAATATCGTATATTCACAATTCATATTGGTGACGATCAGAACCGCAATTTCAGAGCAGCTACGTTATTAGAGGCTTTTGTTGAGCGCCTAGATGAAATAGACCAACTTGATGCGTTAAAGGATTTGGCAAACTTGTACAGATCTTTGCGTAAATGGGACAAGGTTGACGAAATGGCAAGGAAAATGAGAGAAAAAGCGGAAGTCCAATATTCAATGAAGCATCAGCAGAAGAATCGTAAGAGCAGGGAGCATGAAAAGGAAACGAGGGGGCCGTTATTTGGATACATTGCTTATGCTGATCTGTTGTGTGCCAGTGTCTGTGAAGCCCAAGGCGATTATCAACAGGCTCTACAATATACGTATGCCTACGCTAATTTAGATTGGGTCATAGAGAAGGATGAGAATACTTTACACTGGATAAAGCTGTTTCAAGATTGGGCGGATTGTAATATTTACGTTAATAAGCTCCTGTCTGGAGATACAAGTGTGCTTCCAGATTATATTGAATACATTGCTGCATCAAAAGTCGATAAAGAAATGGTTACTAAGCTGTTGAACGTAATGTTTGCTGCTAATCGATTTCAGTTAGATGTTAATCACGTACTAGAGTGTTTTGAAACGCTTATTGATTCCTTTGTCAAACTGGGACAGTCATCATCTGACATGTATACTAAGCAAGTCATACCAGAGCAGCTTGCCCGATTTGAATACGAGTTAGCTTACTATTATTTGTATCGGTCGATGTATAACGATGGCTTTAAATACTTGATGTATGCAATGCTAAAGTCGGATATAATAAATAATGAGACTTACTTTATAAATTGTATGGGTCTGTTTTTACATTTTCAGGATTATGCCGTTCCAGAAACTAAAACGGGATTTCTAAAACTTATTGAAAAGGTGTGGTTAAAAAATGTTAAAAAAAATGGTACTGCTGATCGCCGCAGCTAGTTTTTTGTTTATTGTTACCGTGCCTGTTCAGTCGCATAGTCACATCCAACTTCAAGATCAAGTGGGAGGATTTTAAACGTGTAACCAATTTTTGAAAAAGGGCGTTGAAATAATGTACTCTAAGATGATTATTGGTGGGAGCTAATAAGTTCAACCAATGAAATTTTGGGGTGCATTTTATTTTATATGAGCAAATAATATTCATCGAAAGAAGAATAGGGAATAATCCCCTGTCCAAAACAGAAGCGGATATTGCTCACGAACTGAATATGAAAAACAATTACATAACACTTCCTGAATTGCAGGATATGGTTGTCGTTATGCACTATAAGGCCTTTAGACATAGGTAGAAAGGTTAATTCTTCATATAACAATTAGGAATTAAGATGGTTTTCCATAAATTTGAATAGTGTTATTATGTCATAACGAACTCAAACAGAGGTATATTATGACAACCATTAAAGTGACACCAGAACAGCTTATGTCTGTATCTAAGCAATTTGAGCTTGCACAACAAACGGTAACTCAAATGAATAGTAATTTAGTACAACAAATTTCATCTATGGGGCAATTGTGGGAAGGACTGACTAAAGAACATTTTTACTATTCCTTCCAGACCTCTCAGAAGAATATGGCTGACTTTGTTAGCCTGACGGATTCTATTGCAAAAGAACTACGCCATCATGCAGATAAATTCAGATTAGCTGACCTGATGGAAGCAGGTAACATTGACGCAAGTTGTTTACCACCTCCACCGAATTCATGTGCTGTTCCTGCCCCAGATACACGAAATGCGTTTCAGAAATCGGCAGATAGTTTATTGGAACTTGGTCAAGATTTCATGAACGCTGCTGAGGAAAGGTATGAAAAACGCTATGATTCATTAGGAGGATTTTTAGACTATTGGACATTTGGTATTCCGAAAGGTCTGTATCAAGGATATGCGGAGCGAGCATCCAAGCAGTTTGATTCAGCAAATGATTTTTTTAACTTCTGGACTTTTGGTGTACATGGAACGATCAGAGAAGCTATATTCCCTACAAATGCCTGGTCAAAGGAACACTGGGCTAATATGATCGGTACAGCAGGATTATTTGGAGGAGTTAGCTCAGTAATCAAGCCAAAGATTAGTTTGAAATCTTCATTTAAGTATAAGGGGGCAGTGGACTTACGACAAATTTCTTCAGAGGGTTTGCGTAATGAATTGCCATTAACGGATGTCCAAAAAACGGAGATAATTCAATATACTAAATCACTAAACTTTCCTGAGGATAACATAATAATAAGTAAAGCTGGCTATTATGATGATTGGAATACAGGTATGATGTACGATAGATTTATTATAAATACAGATGTATTACCTGCAGAGCATACAGGAGTTGGAACCTTAAGTGCTAACTCGCGTGTGTCATCCAAGGCAACGATTGCACATGAAATTGTGGGACACTATGAGGCATATAAGGCAGGGAAAGCATTTGAATTATATGATGTTACTCCAGATACATTTAAAAGAAATTTTGCGCTAGATGAAGCTCAAGCTAGTATAAGAGCAGCAAGGTTTGCTCCCGATTTAACATCAATAGAAAGGATGACGCTACTGAGGGATGCCATAACCCGATTAAAAAGTGCTGATTTGCGTATACGTGATGTAAAGGGAGAACTTTATATTGAAGAGAGATAAAAGGGGATAGTTTGAAATATGAAAAAAATAATGGATGCTAGTTTGGCTTTTGAGTCAAAAGATGAAGGAACAATCATAGTAGGAACAAACAAAGAATTGGATCATTTAACCTACCCAGAAATAAAAAAAATCATAGGAGATAAAATTCTTATTAAAAATGCAGATAAAAATGAGGTGATATTGAACGTTAGCTCAATTCAAATTTCAACTTCGATGGCTGAAAGAAAAAATATTGGTATTTGTATTGGTAAGTTAGCATCTCCTGACCTTGTTCAAGTGGGGGCAAGTATTTATAGTTTGGAAGATTAATGAATTATGGTGGAAGAGACGAAGGATAGATAGTCAGTGTTAAGCTTACTCCTTTAACAATAAAATGGGAGTGAGCTTTTTTATAGTTGTCCAATCTGAATAAAGGGGGATGGTATTTGCATACACCTTGCTTCAAACGAAGGTGCGTTGAATTTAACTCACCATGCTCCAATACCACCGTGACATATTGTTTTGCTTGAGCGCAGGTAATAAAGCAGAAGGAACAATGGTTCATCTGAAAGATTTGACTGATACAATTGGCGAGAATGAATTGAGCAATCTGCCCAACAAAATAGCGAACTGGAATTTTCCCTTCCTTTATATATGCATATTTCAGTAATAATAAATCATTGTAGCTAAAAGTATATCAATATAGTATATAAAATATATATTGACATGAATCTATCTATAAACTATACTGAAATAGTGACTGATAAATATAACGATGGAGAAAAGGAGATACAAAATGAGGCGGAGATAAAATAGTTTCAGGTAAACAAAAGTTAAGTAGTAGAAAGATAATACATATTGCATTACCAACGATAGCATTAAATTTAAAAGTAGATTTACAACACAGCAAGTCGACAAAAATGAATACTAGATTGATGGATAAGTCAAAACAAGATTGTGGAGATTGGTTTGTTTGTTCTGTCAAATTGGATCGTTAAGTTTATTTGTTGTGCGATCTTTGAAAACTGGATATCAAAAAGACGGGAGTGGTCTATATTTCTAATGGGACAACTGTCATTCATTCGCGAAAACTATCTCTTTATCTTCAATTAAAGGGATTTATGCTGATTGCTGTGAGTGACGATTTAAAAAGTGACAGGAATGTTTATTTGTTTTGCTCTAGTGAACGCTTACAACAGGCAATGGCAGATTATAAAACCGATCATGAGTTTCATGAGTATGCCAGCAGAATGCCAGTAAGGGGCTAAACCAATACATTCCAATCATTCTATTCCAACATTTGTTGATGTTTATGGCGAGATGTACACCAATAAAATTCTGAACATGAAACGTAGGATATTAGAAGGGGGGACTAACCCGAATACGTTTGTAGTTATTGATTTGGAGGCTTCATTAGGGAAGTCTGTGGAAACAAATAAGATTTTGAGAGATTACATAGAGTCCTACCAGTTCACAGGACAAAATCATGGGAAGCCATATAGGAAGTTTCTATTAGTAAAGCGGTTTGCTAAAGATGTTGAAGATTCGGCTCAGTACATAGGTGAAAATGTAGACAAGTTATACCAAGGATTTGGAGACAGTAGCGTACGAATTACAGGCAAAGGTCAGCATGTTATTGGGATTACCTCTGACAATTGGAGTTACTATAGGCAGAATCTTGAGGTTGTACGTGACTCGGATGTTCTCATTATTACGCATTCACGCTATAAAATGCTGTGTGAAAACAATGAATTAAGACGATGGTTCACAGAGGGCAAACACACACAGATTATAGATGAACGTATTGACTTTGATATTGTCAGTTTCAGCAGGTCGGATTATAACAATTTATTTTCTGTTTTACCGCATACTCTTCATCCCTTGTTGTATGATGCGACCAAAGGTTTGCTTGATCAGGTTAATGCATGTGAGCGTATGAAGACAAATGAAGGGAAAAAACTCTCAAGCACAGGGATCATAAGGTGTCATCCCCGAATTGATAGCTTAGAGCCGATCTACGAGTTGTCTAATGCCTTAGATAAAAATAAATTTGAGATTATCCGTAACAAAGGTTTAGCAGCCTATAATAATCTCATGGGCATTGTTCAAAGACTTCAATTATTCTATCAAAATACATGCTATTACAATTATCATTCACTCAGTACATATAACAGAAATCACAGACTGTTTTGTCTAGCCAACAACATAATACTGGACGCTAACGGACAGATAGACGATTTATATAATGTGAAAAATGGAAATATCAAATTTGTTTTAGATAAGCAGTCCAAGATTATTGACCATTCAGGCTCAACTATAACGCACATTACATTCAACACCAGCAAAACCAGCATTGAGAAGAAGCTGAACACTGAAACTAATCAGAATGAATACTTTGAAAAGATAACAAATTTCATTAAACGTAAATTTAAGATTGATAAACGTTATCTGATTGTGTTGCATAAGAAGTTCGTGTTATCTGATAACGGTGATGAAGGTGGCTTTATTCGTCAACTCAGACAAGTTGGATTCACCGATATTGCTGTGGGCGATGAATATAATGGCGAATCTATATCGGTTAACTGGTACGGGAATCTAATTGGAAAAAATACTTGGCGTGACTTTGACTGTTGTTATTTGCTTGGTACACCTAACCAGCGCTTGGAATCCCATGTCATTCATTTGTGTCAGTATACAGATAAGCATGATTGGAGAGTATCGTTAGATATTATAAAAAAGGATAAGACTAGAGGCTTCAAAAACAGAGATTTGGAGAAAATCAGACAGAGCGATATCATATCAGAGATGTATCAGACGGTGAAACGGGTACAGCGCAATCCTAATCCAAGAGCAGAGATATACATAGTGACAAGCGATGAAGAGGTTTTTAGCGGAGTAGCCAAGCAATTGAAACATATCAAGATAGCCAAGCCAATTCCATTAACCGTAGATGATTTTGTTAGCAGACATGAATTAAAAGGTGATTCAGGATCATCAAATGAAGATACAATGACAGAAAAAATTATGGATTGGTTACTTAAACAACAACCGGGAACATATCCAAAGAGGGATATAGCCAAGCAATTCAATATTAAAAGTAATCATTTTGCAAGATATATCAATAAGGACTTAAGCCTAGTTCAAACGTACATAAACACAAAGCAGATTCGCATTGAATACCGTTCCATCATTAGATTGTAATGTTCAAGCTACTTATGCGAGGGAAGGATATTGGAGAAAACATTTCCAATACCTTGTCTCTCCTCATACGAGGGTATACTAATTTAGATTATTGAACTTGATCAGAATATTAATGTATCTAATCTCCCTATATATATTATATAGAAAAGTGGCGAGATTGATAAAAAAGTGTTGATATCATTGAGTTTTTGCACATTTGGTTTTGCAAGTTATGGCTCAAATTAGCGTGAAATAGGCTGAAACTTGCAAATCAGATGGCGAGATTGAGAAGTGTACAAATGAACAATGTGGCGTATGCCATGCTGTAAATGTTAGAACACGACCCGATAAGGGGAATTTTCTAATCGTTACCATTGCATAAGTAGCAAAAAGATTAATTGAATCAAGTGATTAGATATATATCTAATTTTTTGTGTAAAGATGTGGAGAATAAAAAAATGTGACATACCTTAACGATTTACAGCCTTTGCCATATGCTTAAAGTAGGAGCCGTAAAAATAGCAACAGAATTAACACCAATACATATAAAAAGGAGAAAATATGAGATGAATAAATTCAATGAGGTTTTTGATAATGCTGAAAAAGTGATTGAAAAGGGTGTCAATTTGATGTGCAGTTCTCATTTTAAGACAAAGAAGAGCCAGCAGATGATTAGGGAATATGTAGAGGAGGTCAAAAATACTATTCAAGCTATGACAAGAGCGCATGTTAGTGATGTTGAAGAAATAACCAATGACACCACTAAAAAGCTAGATTCAATGCGCTCTAGTCTTGACATGGTTAGTTTAAAAATCAGAGAAATTGAGGGTGTACATTCGCAAACCATTGTTCATTGAGCGAAGTAGCTTGAAAGGAGGCGATCGAGCGTATGGTTGCGTGTCGAATTGGAACGTGAAAGAGAACAAATAAAATTGGCATTTTACAGTACGGAATTATAAAAAATTGGAGGCTAGAAATTTGAGTAAGCAAACAACTTTACAAGACCTTATAAACGAATATGCTATTGTGGCAGGTCAATTGAGTACAGATGGAATACATATTGAGGGGGACACATTTCAATGAAGTACTGTAAAAAATGTAATATTGAATATGAGGAAAACCTTATGTATTGTGGTTAATAATTTCGTTCCACAAGATACGAATAATAAAGCATTTAAACCTTTGACAGTGTTAATCTTGACTTCTGTTGTACTGATTTGTGCTACACTGATCTATTTTATTAATACAAGTTACTTCACACCAGAAGCGAAGGCAAAAACTGTTGTGATAACTATCTAGAAGCAATTATGAATGGTGATATGACAGGTGATTATAAAAAAACTAATGTTGATGATTTTATAAATGTTTTGGATTACAAATTTTTGCGTGTGGTGGATAAGTGGGAAGAACCTAATGGGTTAATTGTAGATGAAGATATGTACAAAATGTATCAAGAAAAGGAATTTACATCTTTTAGGGAATGGAAAGAGAGCCTGAAACGTCAATTTACTGATTTGAATGTAGTTTCAGAGAGTGAACAGGATATGGTAATGAAATCAGCAACAGATAAGCATTACAAAATTGAATTGCTTTATGATGTTAACGCGACAAACGGACTGGGACTATCAATTTATAAATAAGGTAATTTTTTTTGTTGAGGAAGATGTCTTTGATAATTATAAGAAATTTTGGTGCATGATAAATGATAAAATTTTTAATTTTAGATCATAGTATTTGTTTATTTTACTGCCTTCGGGCAGTTTTTTTATGGGGGTATGCTACATTCATAAATTGATTTTTTATAATTGCTATGATATGGTTAAGGCTGTAAAACAAATTAGCCACTAAATTACTTGACCATAAACCAACCAATTGATAAAAATTGATTGCATATAACTTATGAATATATTATTTTAAATCACCTCAAAAGCCTTGATGCACATGGACACGTGGCAATATCGACAGCATCTCCCACCTGTTCGGCTACACCATTAATATCTCCAAATCCAAGCCAACTAACAGTGAATTTATTGCGATGGTCGCTGACAAGCTGCGGATTGAGAATAAGGTGTCCTGACACCGATGAACTTCTAAATAGTCGATCAACTAATACCACTCTTTATTGGGCCATTCAAGACCAGTAAAGAAGTGGTATTTTTTATATAAGCACTAAACAACCTTGGATGGAAGTGTTTGACAAAACGAAGTGGATAAAAGAATTAAAAAAATGGATAAAAATTTTAAAAAAACATATTAGTCCCTTTTTACTATTGTAAATGGATTAGATAAATGTAATACTAGAATGGTAGCTGGCCAGCTCAAATACTATGCCCATAGGAGGCTCGGTTGTTGTGAAAAAAATCGCCGCAATTCTATTGTTTATGTTTGCAATGTTCTCCACATTTAGCTCTGTAAGTGCAGCCGATGGAACCGTTCCGCTGTATCGTTACTACAACAACACTGAACATTTCTATACTACTGATTTTAACGAGTTAGGCAACGGTAGAAGTGGTTATAAACTTGAAGGCATACAAGGTTATATTTTCCCACAACAGCAACCAGACACACTACCGCTATATAGATACTATAACGGTACAGATCATTTTTATACCACTAATTTTGATGAGCTAGGCAACGGTAGAAGTGGTTATAAACTTGAAGGCATACAAGGTTACATTTTCTCACAACAGCAACCAAACTCATTGCCACTATATAGATACTATAACGGTACAGATCACTTCTATACCACTGATTTTAACGAGCTTGGTAATGGAAGATCCGGTTATTCTTTAGAAGGCATAGCAGGGTATATTCCGAATTAAAACGCTCACCTTAGAAATCGATAGTTCATCGCAGTGATGGCTGATAAACTGCAGATTGTAAGTAAGGTGAAGCATAACAATTCAGCTAATACCGCTGATCTATTGGGGCATTCATGACTAATAGATCAGCGGTATTTTTTTATGAACGATTTTAAATTTCAATTGGATAATTTCATGCTTTACTGTTCGCCTAGGAAGCTTGTACGTAAATTGTAGCCAGCTACGAATGGATCTTAAATTCAGAATATAAAGATACATTACATATGAATTTCTATATCACTAAAACGATGTATACCTACTGGCCAAAGCATTGATGCACATGAACCCGTGGCAATATCGACAGCATATCTCAACTGTTCGGTTACACCATTAACATCAGCAAATCCAAGCCAACCAACTCAGAGTTCATCGCGATGGTCGCTGACAAGCTGCGGATTGAGAATAAGGTGTCCTGAAAGGGCTAAAAGCATGAAGAGAATAAGAAACGCTGTGCCCGAAAATCGTAGCATAACAATAAAAACCAGCCCGACACTTTTGTGTTGGACTGGTTTTTTGTTTAACTATTCACTCTTTAGTAAGCGGACCAACCAGCATCAGCCGTAATAACAGTTCCATTTACAAAGCTGGAATCATCTGATGCGAGGAAGAGAGCAACCTTTGCGATTTCTTCGGCCTCCCCGGCCCTAGGAGTCAGGTTTTGCCCAGCCATTGCTCTTTCCATACCAAATGCATTGGGTTCGTTAATGGAAGCTGCAATATTGGTGATTACAGCGCCGGGAGCAATCGCATTACACCGTACACCTTTATTAGCATATTGGAACCCTACATTTTTAGTTAGGCCGACAACAGCATGTTTTGCTGCGGTATAAGCTGCTCCTGCTCGAGAGCCTTGCAACCCTCCCAGGGAAGCGATGTTAATAATGACCCCAGCACCTTTGTCAGTAAAAATAGGAAGAGCTTTTCGAATGGCACGCATAGGTCCAGTGCTGTTAATGGCAAATACGCGTTCCCAGAGCTCATCCGTCAAATCAGCAGCCGGAACAAAATTATCCATGATCCCTGCATTGTTAACTAAAATATCTAACGTTCCATACGTGCTTACAGCGGTATCTATTAGATTTTGAATATCCGCTTCTTTGGAAACGTTCGCTACAATAGCAATAGCAGTTCCGCCATGTGATTCAATCTCTGCTACGGTTGAGTTAGCCGCATCTAAATGGATATCAGATACAACCACTTTGGCCCCTTCTTTAGCGTACAAAATGGCTATTTCCTTGCCCATCCCAGAGGCAGCTCCGGTGACTACTGCAACTTTACCTTGAAGTTTCATGATGATCCCTCCGCATGTTCAGTTATATGCAATGTACTTTATCGAACACCTGTTTACTAAAGTATAATTCCCTTCTTTTTATAGTATAATCAAAGAAATAAATAAACCACAATCAGCAAACAAGCAGCAATTTGTTGCTTTTTGAACAGCATTTCTATCATCTGTATATAAAATTTAAAATAACGGCGGTGCAGCATGATTGATCCAACATTAGTTCAGGATAAACGAATTCGAAGAACGAAAAAACTATTGAGGGAATCTTTAGTGTGCCTTTTAAAAGAAAAAGAATTAAAGGATATAACCATAACGGATATCGTCCAGCGAGCAGACATCAATAGGGGGACATTTTACAAGCATTATCAGTACAAGGAGGACCTGTTGGGAGAGGTCATTGATGAGGTTCTACTGGATTTAGCTGATTCCTATCGGGAACCTTACCGTCAGGTTGAAACTTTTGTAGTGGGAGACATGGTGGCTTCCACAATTAAAATTTTCGAGCACATTGCGCAGTATGCAAATTTTTATGAAATTGTGTTGAAAACAGATATGCTTCCGGGAGTCCAGACAAAGATTTGCAATGAGCTCAAAAAACTTCCAATACAGGATCTTATAAATACACAGGAGAATAATCACATAAATCAGGAGCTTCAGTCTAGTTATTATGCTTATGCTATTCTGGGGATGATCATAGAGTGGGTAAATGGAGAATTTCAGCACTCTCCTCGCTATATGGCGGAACAATTGTTGGAGATCGTGAAATATAATAGCCTCAACACAGTTTACAAAATTAACCGAAATTAGCTGCACTAACCTGTACAAAGAGATCATTTCCCTATTGGATACAGTTCTGAAAATCTCTTAAATTTGATATAAACAATTTGTCGATAGTTGTCGATATAATATCTACTACAAGAGATTAAGGAGCGAAAGTATGAAGTTTAATATCCGAGCAAAATTGTTAGTGGGTTTTCTTTCGGTTATTGCCTTATTGATCGTCATTAGTTTAGTGTCTGTCTCAAAAATGAAAAACCTGGGTGACACTTCAATGGAGATCGATAACCGTTGGATGCCGAGTGTGACTATCCTGGGGACGCTAAACGGCGATGTATCAGATGTCGAACGGCTCTCATTGAATATTATTGTAGAACGTGACCCGGCGGAAATGGAGAAGGTTCAAGCGGAATACGATAAGGTTTTGAAAAAGGTCGAGAGCGGACGAAAAATCTATGAAAAATTAATTGCCACTCCAAAAGAACGCGAAATGTACGAGGATTTTTCCAAAAAATATGCATCGTACCTGGAAAAGCTGCCAGAGGTAATTGCAGCAGGCAAAGCTAACGATTATGTTCAATCCAGCATTCTTCACAAAGAGTCCTATGCGCTTTGGTATAGTGCGAATGATACGATCAATCAGCTTCTCAAGCTGAACTCAGACGGTTCAAAACAGATTACGCAAAAAGGCGTTGACAACTTTATCTCAGGTAGACAAGTGGTCATCATTTTGAGTGTTGCGGCCGTTGTGGTGGCACTGATTATGGCATTCATCATCGCCCAAGTTATTTCCAGACCCATTTTGCGAATCAGTCGTGCTGCTGAAAGCATTGCGTCGGGCGATCTTACTGATGAAGCTATAATTGTAAAGGGTAAGGATGAGATCAGCACGTTGGCCCATTCCTTTAATACGATGGTCGGAAACCTTCGTCAATTGATTCAGTCCGTTAGCAACACGACTGGGCTGGTAACCACATCGTCAGAGGAATTGACAGCCAGCGCAGAGCAAAATAGCCAAGCTTCTGCACAAATAACCGAAACGGTACAAGAAGTGGCTACAGGAACGGGCAACCAGGTGGATATGGTGACCAAATCGTCCCAGGCTATCGAGGAAATGTCCATCGGTGTAGAACAAATTGCCATCCGTGCGCAAAATGTATTTGCATCAGCGCAGGATGCGGCTCATAAATCGGCTGAAGGCAACCAGATGATTCAGCAGGCTGTTACACAGATGAATGCTGTGAATGACTCCATGAATAGCTTGGCAGGTCTGATGGCTGGATTGGGAGAACGTTCAGATGAAATTGGCAAAATTATTGATGTCATTACCAATATTTCAAGTCAGACCAACCTTCTGGCTCTGAACGCTGCCATTGAAGCGGCACGCGCAGGAGAACACGGTCGCGGATTCGCTGTAGTCGCAGGCGAGGTGCGCAAGCTGGCCGAACAATCTGCTCATTCAGCCCAACAAATTACAGAGCTTGTGGGCTTGATTCAAAAGGATACCGCACAAGCGATTGAGGCGGTAGCTGCCAATGGGCAAGATGTCATGACAGGTCGGGAAGTCGTGCAAAATGCAGGTGCATCCTTTGAATTGATTCAAGAAACCGTGAATAAAGTGGCAAGCGAAATAGAAGAGGTATCTGCTGGTTCGGAGCAAATGTCTGCAAGTACCGATGAGATTGTTGGTTTTGTCAAGCAAATTTCGGCAATTGCCGAGGAAGCTGCAGCTGGTACACAGCACGTGTCTGCTGCAACTCAAGAGCAGCTAGCCTCGATGGAGGAAATTGCCTCATCTGCGAGAAACCTGTCTACGATGGCAGAGGATCTGCAAGGGCAAATCGGTAAATTCAAAGTATAATTCTTAGCTTCAGGGGAAAGCCGCTCTATTGTAGAGCGGTTTTTTCTGCCATATCCCCCTTTTCCTTAATATGGTGATTGTGTTCACTCAATGGTATAATGATAAATAATACTGTGGGCTGGAGTATGATCATAAGCGAAACGAAGGCGGGATGAGAACATGTGGAATAGCCTAACTTGGGTGGTCATCGGCGTATTGGTGGTGGCGTTGGGATGGATTGTTATGACATGGCGTGGTCGCAGCAGTAAAAAACAACTGAACGAACAGCGAGGCAGCAATGTCGTTGAATTTCGCTCTCGTAAGCCTGGCCGACAGTCCCGCGTTGGGAACGCATCCAAGTTTAAGGTATCCTCTTCCTCTGGCTCTAGCACGACGACAGAAGCCACAGGCAGGCAGGCCCAATCTGGGTTTGGGCTGTCTGATCCTATACAGCACAGGGGTAAGCAAAAATGCTCCTTTTGTAGAAAAGAAGACAAATTAATCTTTTATGCTGACGATAACGGTTCCCTCTACGGGGCATGCAAGGAGTGCAGGGTTAAGGCAGAAAGACAGGATATGTTGCCACTTTAGTCTATACAGATGTCGACAACCAAAAATATAGTTAAAAATCCCCAACCTGTAGTTAACGGTGGGGATTTTTTAGGATTGCATTCGCTTTTTTTAGCGAAGCTGTCTGTCGATCAATTCCTCCAGCGCATCCGCAATGTGATCTGGTCCATAGGATAGTTCTTCCCGGCTTAAGCTCAACCAGGCGTGACGCTCGTCCATATCAAAGGCAATCTCCAGCCAGCCGGACAATCCTCTGCCTCTACGGTCTACTTCGACAAGCACATGCACGCCTTCAGGTTCCAACTGCATAATCAGCTCCAGCTCTTCGAGATCGCGTGCATATTCCGGTCCAGGCGCAAATTCAAATTCCTGCACGTACGGAACACCGCGTCCCAGCTTGGGATGGCGTTCGCAGGTGGAGGAGCGGAATCGGAAGCCGAGCAGGTGAACCGCTTCAAATACCGTACTCATATAGGGATGCGGCTCGATTTTGAGTGAGTCACGGTCAGTCGGGTCCAAAGCCATGCCGATATCTAATGCCGTTTCCAGCCACACAGGCTGCTTGGCATGAGTGACAGGGGTTTCTAGCGGAAGCAGGAAGGAAAAGGGGATTTCAAGCTCCTGTCCTTGCTTTAAATGAAAGCCGTCAGACACCTTGATCCGTGCGATACAGCAGGTGGTGGTGTTTTTTTTATCATCGTGCTCTACGATATATTCTGTTTTGAGCTCGATGTCGATTTTGCCGATTTCCTGATCAATTTTACCGCCTTTGATACGCATGATGCCACTGAGCTCTTCTCCTGGCACGTATACGGCTTGATCCACCAATGTATCGACCTTGGCTGATCCGATTCCTGCGCTTGCTAAGATTTTGTTGAAAAAACTCATAAGCACGCCCCCCGATAATCTCATGGTCATGTATACAAACGATAAACTAGAAGCTTGTACAGCTTAACCGGATATACGGGCTGGTGGCTCCATTCGTTCCAAAAAAATGCAAGAAAAAAGTCATGGGTGATCGCGTGCTAATCGCAATTTACTTTATGAGGCGGTATAAAGCATTTGCGACAGCGCGGCTCATAGGCCTCAGAGTCGCCGATCATCACGATGGGCCCTACTGTGGATGGCTTTCCATTTACCATCCGTTGGGTAAATACTGCCTCCGAGCTACCGCATACGGCGCAAAAAGAAGTCAGCTTTTCGATGTCATCCGCCATGGCAAGCAGACCGCCAATATAGCCGAATTCCTTGCCCCGGCAGTCCAGATTCAAGCCATCCGCAATGACGTGTTTGCCACAATAAGCCAACTCCTGTATCAGAGCCATAATATGACGGCTGAAAAACTGGACTTCATCAAAGGCGACCACGTCGGCCTCCTTCGTTTCTTCCAAAATACGCTGAACTAGCTCATCTGTGAGTTTTCTTGGAATAGAAATAGCGGGCAGCCGATATCCGATGCGGCTTACAATTTCGTCCTTGGCGTAGCGATTATCTTCAGCCGGTTTGTATGCAATCACCTTGCGGTGCCCGTATTGGATTAGTTTTTGACAGCGGCGAATCAATTCACCGGATTTTTCACTAAACATGGGGCCTGTAATAATCGTAATTCGTCCTGTAGGCAACGCGAATTCCCCTCTCTATATCATGCGCATAACGATGTGAATCATCATTTTCCTAAAGAAAATGCCATTATAGATTACCATAATGAGTAGCATGCAGACCAGAGAAAATATATTGTTTTTCGACATGTTTGTGTATATCTGTTTTTGAATGTAAATGTGGTCGTCATTGCTCTGCTGCCACGGGCATGATATGGTGAAGTGTAGTGGAAAGAAGGGAAGAGGGATAGGCATGGGCCAAAATGATACGGATTATAATGCTAGAAAAAGAACATTGCTGGAGCAAGGGCTGATAAGCCTGCAAGCACAGGAATTGATCTCTGAGCTGGAGATAGAACTGAATCTTCTGCGCCAGCAAAATGAATCGTTCCGTAATGCGTTGCGAGCCAAGTCAGCTCAAAACCCAAGGATGTCTACTAAATTGCGGGATGCACTGTACGAATGAGCTGTGTGCATAAACGCTATATTTTGTATAGAGAAATAAAGAGAGTACAATAAGCTATATAATCATAGTTAATGGAGGAGAAGCATGACTATACATTGTGATGTCGCTATTTTAGGTGGGGGAACCGGGGGATATGTGGCGGCGATTCGTGCGGCCCAGCTCGGTAAGGAAGTCGTTATTATCGAAAAGGACAAGCTTGGCGGAACCTGTCTGCATCGTGGTTGTATTCCGAGCAAGGCTTTGCTGCGCAGCGCGGAAGTATATGCAACAATTAAGGAAAGTGCGCAATTTGGCATCGAGACGTCGGGTGCGCAGCTTGTGTTCCCTAAAGTACAGGAGCGTAAGGAAGCCGTGGTAGAGCAGTTGCATCAGGGGGTTCAATTTTTGATGCGTAAAAATAAAATCACGGTACTGAGCGGTAAGGGACGCGTGATTGGACCGTCGATTTTTTCACCAAAAAGCGGTGCAGTTGCTGTGGAGCTGGAAGATGGTGAGATGGAGACGGTCGTTCCTGCCCATCTCATTATTGCGACCGGATCACGCCCGCGTGTGCTGCCCGGATTGGAGCCGGATGGCGAATTTATTCTAAGCAGTGACGAAGCGCTGATGCTGGAAGAATTACCTGCGTCCCTAATCATCGTAGGTGGGGGTGTCATTGGGGTGGAATGGGCTTCCATGCTAAATGATTTTGGCGTAAAGGTTACCGTAGTGGAGGCAGCCAATCGGCTTATTCCAACTGAGGATGAGGATATTTCGCGTGAAATGCAGCGCTTGTTAACCAAGCGTGGGGTTAAGGTGCTGACGGGCTCGCAGGTGCTGGCTGAAACGTATGGCAAGGATGGGGAAGGCATACAGATTGACGTACAAAAAGGGGATGAAACCGAAACCCTCAGCGCCTCCAAGCTGCTCATTTCAGTAGGCCGTCAGGCGAATGTGGAAAATATCGGCCTGGAAAATACCGATATTCGGGTAGAACGCAGCTTTATTTCGGTTAATGAGCATTTACAGACGAATGAACCGCATATCTATGCCATCGGGGATTGCATCGGGGGCTTACAGCTGGCGCATGCGGCGAGTCATGAAGGCTTACAGGCGGTTCATCATCTGGCGGGCGAAGATTTTCACAGCGTACCGAATCATCTGATTCCGCGTTGCATTTATACACGTCCTGAGGCAGCAAGTGTCGGCTTGACGGAGCAAGAGGCACGTGAGCGGGGACATCAGGTGAAAACAGGAAAGTTCCCTTTTCAAGCTATCGGAAAATCGCTCGTATACGGCAGTCGGGACGGGTTTGTCAAGGTAGTCGCTGACAAGGAAACGAATGATATTCTCGGTGTACATATGATCGGCACGCATGTGACGGACCTTATAAGCGAGGCGGCCCTTGCACAATTGCTGGATGCCACGCCTTGGGAAGTCGGACAGCTTATTCACCCGCATCCGACGTTGTCAGAGATTTTGGGAGAAGCGATGCTGGCGGTTGATGGACAGGCAATCGGCATATAAACCATTCAAATAAATCGGTGCTTTTCTTTTTGGAGAGAAAAGGATTATAATGGGGTTAGTCAGAGTTTAGTACCAGGTTTTAAGACAAGATGGTACTAGGTGCTGGTAGTAGGACGTTTTGATACTTAAGGAGGTGCCTCGATGAGTTCAAAAGGCGCTGTAGACGCTGGTTTCAGACATGAACAGCTGGGACTTACCCACGGACAAGTAATTGATATGTACAGATATATGCTGCTTGCAAGAAGATTTGATGAGCGTAATATGCTCCTGCAGCGGGCAGGAAAAATTAATTTTCACGTTTCCGGCATTGGTCAGGAAGCGGCACAAGTAGGGGCGGCTTTCGGTCTGGATCGGGAGAAGGATTATTTTCTTCCGTATTACCGGGATTACGGATTCGTGCTTGCTGTGGGGATGACTCCGCGCGAGCTGATGCTGTCAGCATTTGCCAAGGCAGATGATCCGAATAGCGGCGGACGCCAGATGCCGGGTCACTTTGGCAGTAAACGGCTGCGAATTGTGACAGGCTCCAGTCCAGTGACAACACAGGTTCCGCATGCAGTGGGTGTAGCGCTGGCTGCCAAAATGCAGAAAAAGGATTTTGTATCGTTTGTCACATTTGGGGAAGGCTCCAGTAATCAGGGGGATTTTCACGAGGGTTGTAACTTTGCAGGTGTACAGAAGCTACCGGTCATCATTATGTGCGAGAACAATCAGTATGCAATATCAGTACCGATTCATAAACAGCTGGCGGGCAAGGTGAGCGATCGTGCTTTGGGCTACGGGTTCCCTGGAATTCGGGTCGATGGTAACGATGCGCTGGCCGTATATGCGGCTGTGAAGGAAGCGCGTGAACGTGCTGTTCGCGGCGATGGTCCGACGTTGATCGAAGCGATGATGTACCGTCTGTCTCCTCACTCTACCTCGGATAATGATCTGGCTTACCGGACCAAGGAAGAAGTGGATGAGAACTGGGCCAAGGACGGTGTAGCCCGCATGAAAAATTATTTGATCGAATGCGGCATTTGGGATGAGGCCAAGGACGCTGATTTGTCGGCTGAGTTGTTGCTCGAAGTCAAGGAAGCGATTGAATATGCAGATCTTGCTCCTTTTCCGAAGCCTGAAGATACGCTGCTGCATGTGTATGCCGACAGCGATGGGGAGGGCCGGTAATTATGGCGATTATGGAATATATTGATGCGATTCGCCTGGCCATGAAAGAAGAAATGGAGCAGGATGAAACGGTTTTTGTACTGGGAGAGGATGTCGGCGTGAAGGGCGGCGTCTTTACGACGACCAAGGGTCTTATGGAGCAATTCGGCGAGCAGCGTGTCATGGATACGCCATTGGCAGAGTCGGCCATTGCCGGGGTTGCGATTGGTGCAGCCATGTACGGAATGAAGCCGATTGCTGAAATGCAATACTCGGACTTCATGCTTCCGGCGACGAACCAGATTATTAGTGAAGCGGCTAAAATCCGCTATCGCTCTAACAACGACTGGAATTGTCCTGTTGTCATCCGCGCGCCAATCGGCGGGGGTATTTTTGGCGGCTTGTATCACTCGCAGTGTCCGGAGTCGATCTTTTTTGGTACACCAGGACTGAAAATTGTAGCGCCTTTTACACCTTATGACGCCAAAGGATTGCTGAAGGCTGCCATTCGTGACCCTGATCCGGTGCTGTTTTTTGAAAATAAAAAATCCTACAAGCTGATCAAGGGTGAAGTGCCTGAGGATGATTATATCGTCCCGATTGGCAAGGCCAATCTATTGCGTGAGGGTGACGATATTACGGTTATTGGCTACAGCCAGCCGCTGCATTTTGTGATGCAGGCTGCTGAGGAACTGGAGAAGGAAGAGGGCATTACCGCACACGTTGTGGATTTGCGCACACTCCAGCCGCTGGACCGTCAGGCCATTATTGAGGCTGCGCGCCATACTGGCAAGGTACTTATCGTGCATGAGGACAACAAAACGGGCGGCATCGGCGCTGAGGTATCAGCCATTATTAATGAGGAATGTTTATTCGAGCTGGATGCCCCGATTGAGCGACTGTGCGCTCCTGATGTACCAGCCATGCCGATCAGTCCACCCATGGAGAAATTTTATATGTTGAATAAGGACAAAGTGAAGGAAGCCATGCGTCGTCTTGCCATGTTTTAGAATGGAGCAGATTGGACGAAAGCATTCCAAAAGTGTAGCGAGGGCAGCGGAAAACGCGCCCTCCTATGATGTTAAGGAGCTGAAAAAATGTCAGACCAAACCCAATGGAACGACGTGACCATGCCTCAATTGGCAGAATCGCTCGTATCGGCGACTATTGCCAAATGGCTGAAACAACCTGGTGACACGGTGGAGCAGTTTGAACCGATTTGCGAGGTCATTACAGATAAAGTAAATGCGGAAATCCCATCCACATTGGACGGAATTATGGGTGATCTGTTAGCAGAAGAAGGTCAGACGGTAGCAGTAGGTGAGTTGATTTGCCGTATCCAGACCAAGTCGGCTGTACCTGCGGTATCAGCAACTTCTGCTGCGCCAGCAGTCCCTGGCAATACACAAGCTCAGCAGGGAGCTGCTTCTGATCAGTCGATGCGGGGACGTTTTTCCCCGGCGGTACAAACGTTGGCTGCTCAACACAATGTGGACTTAAGTCGAGTACCGGGCACGGGTATGGGGGGACGAATTACCCGCAAGGATGTCCTGAATTATGTGCAGCAGGGTGGCTCTGCTCAGGCTGTAGTACCAGAACAGCCAACCGGAACGGCGCAGGGACAAGGCTCGCCTTTTACTGGAATACAGCCTTCCGCCGCTCAGCTAAGTACACCGATTCAACATATGGACCCTGCTATTCCGGTGCGCAACAGCGGTATTCATTTAACGGAGGCGCCAAAGGTTCCTATGATTGAGGTTGAGGGTGACAGCCATAACAGATCAGAATATTTTATTGATGTGACACCTATTCGGAGTGCGATTGCCCGCAATATGCGGCAAAGTGTTTCAGAAATTCCACATGCCTGGACGATGATTGAGGTGGATGTGACCAATCTGGTGATGCTCCGCAACAAGATCAAAAACGAGTTCAAGCAAAAAGAAGGGATCAACATTACGTACCTCGCTTTCCTCATGAAAGCAGTCGTGAATGCGATCAAGGAATATCCAATCATGAACTCGGTGTGGGCAGTGGATAAAATTATCGTCAAAAGAGATATCAATATTTCACTGGCTGTGGGTACGGAGGATTCAGTCCTCACCCCTGTTATCAAAAAGGCGGATCAGAAAAATATTGCCGGCCTGGCTCGTGAAATCGAAGATTTGGCTCGTAAAACACGGGAGGGAACGCTCAAACTGGATGATATGCAGGGCGGAACATTCACCGTTAACAACACGGGCTCCTTTGGTTCAATTCTGTCTTATCCGGTGATCAACTATCCGCAGGCAGCCATCCTCACCTTTGAATCCATCGTCAAAAGACCGGTGGTCATTGATGATATGATTGCGGTTCGCTCGATGGCTAATCTGTGCTTGTCGCTGGATCATCGCATTCTGGACGGTGTCATTTGCGGACGATTCCTGCAACGGGTCAAAGAAAACCTGGAAGGCTACACCTTGGATACGAAGCTGTACTAATTATTCGAACAGCTGGGTCATCCGAACATTTGGGTAAATGGACGGGGAGGAAGTGACAGGCCGTGGACAGACGACCACTCGAAGTAACCTATATAGATAGAATGGAATATGCTCATGCATGGGACGTTCAGAAGGAGATCGTAGGGAAGCTGGATGCTGGAGAAGCAAGGGAAACGCTTATGCTTCTCCAGCACCCACCGACCTACACGATTGGCTCTCAGCGGCATCCCGAGCATTTGCTGCTCACACCCGAGCAACTGGAGGCTCAGGGAATTAGCGTCTTTCAGATTGACCGTGGGGGAGACATTACATATCATGGGCCAGGACAACTTGTCGGATACCCTCTGCTTATGCTCGGTAATCGGGAGGCGTTGAATCTGCACGGTTACCTTCGGAGTTTGGAAGAAGTAATCATTCGGCTACTGGCAGCTCACGGGATTGAGGGGAATCGTAAGCCTGAATATACAGGGGTGTGGGTCGGGAATCTTAAAATTGCCGCCATCGGTGTGAAATTCAACAAGTGCA
The DNA here is from genome assembly GCF_000236805.1 of Paenibacillus peoriae KCTC 3763. Classification (GTDB taxonomy): domain Bacteria; phylum Bacillota; class Bacilli; order Paenibacillales; family Paenibacillaceae; genus Paenibacillus; species Paenibacillus peoriae. Next base: position 626,473 of record NZ_AGFX01000011.1, read on the forward strand.
AGCACCGTCGAGGCTTTATAACCAGTCATGGCTTCGCCTTCAACATCAAATCAGGGATTCAGCATGAGGGCTTTAAAGGTATTGTCCCATGTGGCATTCAGGAATATGGAGTGACTTCACTGGAGGACTGTACACAGCAGACTTTTTCGGTGGAGCAAATTGCGAAGGAAATTGTTCCCCACTTCGAACAGCAATTTTCGTTTGCTGCGGAATGGCAAGCGCATTCCAAACCATAAAGATAAGGCGGGCTATTACGTGATTGACACGACAGCCCGCCTGTTTGCATTCACAACAGCTTGTCCGCTCACAGCTTTTACGGAGCCATGAAACGGGCGAATACGTTGAACGCAGTTGGCCATTATAGTGGCATAATGAACGGCTCGATGACCATAAACACCGTAGAGCCGACCATAGCAGCAAGCATAACATAAACGAAAAAACGAACCCATTTTTTGTTAGACATGTGTAACTCCTTTTGTAAAGGTTTAAGTCATAGATGACCATCTATTCGTATTGTAACGTAATCGGGAAAGAGAGGAAAGTTTAATGAGAGCAAAAGTAGTGAGAGACCGAATTGTACAGGAATTTATGGAACTGGTACAGGTGGACAGCGAAACGAAGTATGAGCAGGAAATATCACGTGTTTTGAAAGATAAATTTAATGCGCTTGGACTGGAGGTAACGGAAGACGATTCCCGTGAAAGAACCGGACATGGCTCAGGCAATCTGATTGTCACCTGGAAAGCGGAAGGTGTGGAGAAAGCACCCAAATTGTTTTTTACCTGCCACATGGATACCGTTACCCCGGGCAAAGGCATTAAGCCGCAGTTGGGTGAAGATGGCTGGATTCGCAGTGACGGTTCAACGATTCTGGGATCGGACGACAAGGCGGGTATTGCTGCCTTGTTTGAGGCGATTCGCGTCGTGCGCGAGCAGAACATTCCCCATGGTCAAATTCAATTCGTTATTACAGCTGGTGAGGAATCCGGTCTGATGGGTGCGCGGGCGATGAAGCCGGAAGTGCTGGATTCGGACTTCGGGTATGCTTTGGATTCCAATGGGGAAGTGGGTTCCATTTGTATAGCTGCACCTACACAGGCACGTATTGAAATGAAGATTACAGGGAAATCCGCGCATGCAGGAGTAAACCCTGAAGATGGCATTAGTGCCATTCAAGTCGCATCCAAAGCGATTTCTAACATGAAGCTGGGTCGAATTGATAAAGAAACCACTGCAAACATCGGTAGCTTCGAAGGCGGCGGGGCAACGAATATTGTATGCGATTTTGTACTGATTCGCGCAGAGGCACGCAGTATTGTGCAGGAAAAGGTTAACCAGCAGATCCAGCATATGCGGGAAGCACTGGAAACTACAGCGCGTGAATTTGGCGCACAGGGTGATTTCCGCAGTGAGGTTATTTATCCGGCATTCAGCTTTACGGAGCAGGATGAGGTTGTACAGGTTGCGCAGCGGGCGATTCAAGGGCTGGGCCTGCCAACATCGACCTTCCATTCCGGTGGTGGTTCAGATGCCAATGTATTCAACGGACTGGGGATTCCAACGGTGAATTTGGCTGTGGGCTACCAGAACATTCATACAACAGAGGAAAAAATCAAGGCTGATGATCTGGTAAAGGTTGCTGAAGTCGTGGTAGCCTTGATTCAAGAGACGACCAAATAAGGTTTGTATCATATTCACAAAAAGGTTCAGGCTAAAGACAGGCAAAGTGTTCTTGTTTTTAGACCTGAACCTTTTTTGGAACAGCCAACGAAACAATGGGGGTTGAGGGTCCGTGTTCCTTTTGCCATTGACGCAAGAGAGCTTGAATCTGCCAGGCTTTACCGACGATATGGAGGGTGGTTTCGGTGCGGTAGCTTTTCATCTCAGCATCTCCTTATAACGGAAAGTTTGTTGTATCATCAGCATATGTCCGAATTGGACAAGTTAGACTATCGTTAGCGATAATGGATAACGAAAGATAGATGAAGAGAAGGAGACCAATCTGATGAACGACCAAGTGAACCAGCAAATGAACGGCTTGCAGCACAAGCCTTATTCCAATCCTGCGTTGGAGGAAAAGACAGTGTCCACGCAGCCGATTTTCGAAGGAAAGGTCATTACGCTACAGGTCGACACGGTAGAGCTTCCCGACGGCTCCACCGGAAAACGTGAAATTGTCAAGCATCCGGGTGCGGTGGCTGTATTGGCACTGCATCAGGGGAAAATGCTGGTCGTGGACCAGTACAGACAGGCTATGGGACGCTGTGAGGTGGAAATTCCAGCAGGCAAGCTGGAGCGAGGTGAAGACCCGATGGAGGCGGCGAGACGTGAGCTGAGAGAAGAGACAGGTTATAACGCCAAGTCGTTAAAGCTGCTGCATTCCTTTTATACTTCCCCCGGCTTTGCGGATGAAATCATACATCTATATGTGGCCGAAGAGCTGGAGCTAGGTGAAATGGAGCCGGATGAGGATGAATTTCTGGAGCTGCTTGAGGTGACGCTGGAAGAAGCGCAGGCGTTCATTCGTGAAGGACGGATAAGTGATGCCAAAACGATTTTGGCTGTCTATGCATGGCAGCTCCAACAGCACACAGGGAGCTTCCAAGCAATATGAACGGAAATAAGGTAGAACTTACAGACTATTTCGCTGACCTCCATATTCATATTGGCAGAACAGAGAAGGGAGATCCGGTGAAAATCAGTGGCAGCCGTGATCTCACCTTCGCTAACATTGCCAAGGAAGCCTCCGGCCGCAAGGGGATCGGGCTGATCGGGATCATTGATTGCCACGCACCGAATGTACAGGAAGATATTCGAGCTTATTTGCAAACAGGGGAAATGACGGAAATCAACGGCGGCGGCATCGCATACCGTGATACGGTGGTTATGCTAGGCACGGAGCTGGAAATCCGAGCCGAAGGACGTCCCGAAGCGCATGTGTTGGCCTACTTTCCAAATTTGGCGGTGATGGAGGATTTTACGCAATGGATGGCCCGACATATGAAAAATGTCAATCTCAGCTCACAACGCATCTACGCATCGCCACGCGAATTACAGCAGCAAATTTACGGGCGTGGAGGCATCATGGTGCCTGCGCACGTGTTTACCCCTCATAAGGGCATTTACGGCAGCTCTGCGGCCCGAATGGAGGAACTGCTCGATATGGAGCTCATCAGTGGAGTGGAACTGGGGCTAAGCGCAGATTCATCCATGGCTGGAATGATCTCGGAGTTGGATCGTTTCAGTTTTCTTACCAATTCCGATGCCCATTCACTTGGAAAAATTGGACGGGAATACAACAAATTATCGCTCAAGAAGCCGTGCTTTGATGAATTCAGAATGGCTTTGGAGCGGCGGGAAGGACGAAGGGTGTGTGCCAACTACGGATTAAACCCCAAGCTGGGCAAATACCACCGTTCTTACTGTCCAAGCTGTGGTACGATTATTGACGAGCAACAGATGGTGGACGAACGTTGTCCTGATTGTGGTCACCCCAAGCTGGTGCGGGGCGTGCTGGATCGAATATGGAGCATTGCCGACCGTGAACAGCCCGTGATTCCCTCACATCGCCCACCGTACATTTATCAGATTCCGCTTGAGTTTATCCCCGGTCTGGGCAAAGCCAAGCTGAACCATCTGCTGACCGCGTTTGGGACGGAAATGAATATATTGCATAAGGTCAATCAGGAAGAACTGGCGACAGTTGTCGGGGAAGTATTGGCAGAGCAAATTATTCTGTCCCGTGAGGGACGACTCTCTCTCGTGTCCGGCGGTGGCGGAACATACGGCAAAATAGCCAAGTCCTAGCAAAGTCATGTCCTGATAAAGTCATATCGGCATCTGCTTGTTCATAACCATAAAATAACCTTGAAAATATCTATGCCGCCGCTGGCTTGGCACATCTTTTACGAATCTTTACTGCCTCCATTCATAGCCATCAGCTGTCGGATTCCGGTTGTTTTTTTGGACAAACAAGCAGATGAAAGGGGCAGGACGCCGATGCAATGGTTTCGTCATACATTAAAAGATCAGACGCCGTATTATGTTTTTTTGGCTGTGCTGTTTCTGGTGGGGGTTGTCTTTGGCGCACTGATGGTAAATGCGCTCTCGCTAGAGCAGCTACAGGATTTGTCGCGTTATCTGAAGGACTTTTTTGCAACGGTCAATCAAAACGAGCAGGGCTTTGCTGATCCACAGGCGGCCTCGACCTTTTGGGATAGCGTGTCTCTGCATTTGAAATGGGTCGGTTTAATCTGGGTATGCGGCCTTTCGGTCATCGGTCTTCCCGGTATTCTCGTGCTGAATTTTCTCAAGGGTGTACTAATCGGATTTTCAGTGGGCTATTTGGTAGGGCAATACTCGTGGACAGGGCTGTTATTTTCCCTCGTCTCGGTAGCTCCTCATAACCTGCTTGTGATTCCGGTGCTGCTTGTGTGCAGTGTGGCTGCGATGACCTTTTCCATTCATATGATCAAAACTAAAATACTCGCTACCCGTCCGTCTGACGGGATGTTGCGTCCTTTGCTGTCTTATGCAGGACTGACGGCTGTAATGATGCTGCTTCTCGTCGGTAGCGCGTCCTTTGAAACTTGGATCACCCCGGTCATGATGCAATGGGTCACTCCCATGCTAACGGCTTCCGTACCATCTTAACCTGTTTCAAAATGTTTGACTTTATTTGTATAGACCCCCTATAATAATAGGAGTGAAAAAAGTGCAGTAGGCAGTAGCTTTGTAGGGGGAGGGAGACACATGGAAGCACGGATCGAAAAAATTAAGCAGCAACTGCAATCCCAGGGCTACAAACTAACGCCTCAGCGGGAAGCCACCGTTAGAGTTTTACTTGAGAACGAAGATGATCATCTGAGTGCGGAAGATGTATTTATGCTCGTCAAAGAGAAAGCTCCCGAAATCGGTCTGGCAACCGTATACCGTACCCTAGAACTGCTAAGTGAACTGCATGTCGTGGAGAAGATTAATTTTGGTGATGGCGTGGCGCGTTATGATTTGCGTGGCGATACGTCCAAACATCACCACCACCATTTGATATGTGTGCAGTGCGGCAGTGTAGATGAAATACTAGAGGATTGGCTTGGGCCGTTGGAAGAGCGTCTGGAACGGGAATTTAATTTTACCGTAGTGGATCATCGTTTGGACTTCCACGGTATTTGCTATCGTTGCAAGGCGAAGAACGATATAAATGCTCAAAAGTCTTTGGGCAAAACCAGGAAAAACAAATCTCAGGATTAATAAGCTGACAACCCAAGCTCTCACCGACGAAGACGCGTTCGGGAGAGCTTTTTTGGCTAGAGACTTTTTAGGAGCGGGACATTTCTGTACGGTATGTGCTGCATGGGACCAAGCGGTATAAAAAGGAATAGCTTGTCATATCCTTCCCATAGAGAGCCTGATAGGTTCTCTATTCTGGGAAAAGGCGGCTGATCCATATGGTCATATCGATGCGAAAAGTACTAAAATGGCTGCGTATAGTCATATTGTTCGGGGCTTTGGCGTGTATGTTCTTTTATAGCCTCAGATTGTTTACAGATTGGATATCACCTGTGGATCATTACCGGATACCAGAAGGACATGCAGTCAAGGTAATTAGCGGACAGGCATTGTCCGAGGAAACTGAGCACCAAATGGCGTTATTGGAGCGTTTACGTTTCTTTTACTGGTATGGGGAATAGCTATGAATCGCTGTAGGTAGGACAAGGAGACTTTTGCTACTCATGAAAATGTATATTCAACCTTTCGTTCGATATATGGAAGAGGAAAAGGGCTTGTCACGCAGCACATTGGAAGCGTATCATCGGGACATACAGCAGTTTGCCGAGTTCGCAGAAACCTGTGGTCTTGAGCAACCGGACAACGTCCAGCGGTCACATTTGGTGCTGTATTTGGGACGTTTGAAGGAACAGGGGAAAGCAGCGGCGACGATCTCTCGCAGTGTTGCGTCCATTCGCTCCTTTTTTCATTTTTTGATTCGGGAGGGGATTACAGGTCAAGATCCGTCTGTTCTGCTAGAGTTGCCGAAAGCGACCAAAAAGAAGCCCTCGGTGCTCACGCAGGATGAAATAGAGCGTTTGCTGTCAGCTCCAGACATGACTACCCCTCAAGGGGTACGGGATAAGGCGATGCTGGAATTGCTGTATGCAACAGGCATCCGCGTATCCGAGCTGATTGCTCTGAACGTGCGTGATGTGCGCACCGATCTGCGCTTTGTTCACTGTGGCGGCGAGGCGGGCAAGGAGCGTGTGGTGCCGATTAGCCGTGAGGCGGCACAATGGGCGCAGACCTACATAGATGAACAGCGTCCATCGTTGCTGCGACCCATGCAGGACGAAGAAGCTCAGGCCGAGCAGGAAGCTCTGTTCTTGAATGTATCTGGTCAGCGCCTCAGTAGACAGGGCTTTTGGAAAATAATTAAGAAGTACGGTCAGGAGGCAGGCATAAACGAGGATATTACGCCGCATACGCTGCGGCATTCCTTTGCGGTACATATGCTGGAGGGCGGAGCCGATTTGCGCTCTGTACAGGAAATGCTGGGCCATGCCGATCTGTCTACAACGCAGGTTTATGCGCAGACGGCCAGACGGAATATGAAGGAAGTATATGAAAAGCATCACCCGCACGGCAGCAGCCGCACTTCACATGAAAGCAAAGAACATCGCTAAAGATGCGGTAACGATGCAGTAATGACGCTTTGCTGTCATTAGAAAATGTGAGGATCACAATAACTTAACAATTGTACCAAGTCAGGAGAGATATTGATGTCAACAGCCAACCAAGCTATGATTCAGGAAGCAGCAGCGTATATCCATTCCAAGAGCGGAATTCGTCCAGAAATTGGTCTTATTCTGGGATCGGGTCTCGGTATTCTGGCCGATTTGATTCAAGATGGAATTAGCATTCCCTATCAGGAAATTCCTCATTTTCCCGTATCAACGGTAGAAGGTCATGAGGGAGAATTATTGTTAGGTACGATTGAAGGTCGCGCTGTAGTCATGATGAAGGGGCGCTTCCACATGTACGAGGGCTATGGCCCGCAGCTAACAGCCTTCCCTGTTCGGGTCATGAAGCAACTGGGTATTCAAAGTCTGCTGGTAACGAATGCGGCAGGTGGCGTAAATACATCCTACCAGGCAGGCGATCTGATGGTCATTTCGGATCATCTGAATCTGACAGGACAGAATCCACTGATTGGACCGAATGATGCGGGGTTGGGCGTTCGTTTCCCTGATATGTCGGAGGCGTACAGCCGCCGTCTGCGTGAAATTGCCAAACAAACAGCTACCCGGCAGGGTTTCAGCTTGCAGGAAGGTGTATACGCTGGTCTGCTGGGACCCAACTATGAAACGCCTGCTGAAATCGTCATGCTGCGCACCCTGGGCGCAGACGCGGTGGGCATGTCGACTGTGTCTGAGGTTATTGTAGCCCGTCATGCAGGCATTGAGGTGCTCGGTTTCTCCTGTATCACGAATATGGCAGCGGGCATTCTGAACCAGCCTCTGTCCCATAGTGAAGTGATGGAGACGGCGGAAAAGGTACGCGAGCAATTTTTGAAGCTTGTACTGGCGATTATTCCACAAATGTAGATAAGGTCCGCCGCTGAGTCAGAGTGGCGGGCATGTAGCCAAAGAACCCCATATCCGAGCGTCTTTTGATGCGCTGGGATACGGGGTTCTTTTTTGCGTCGGGCTGCCTGAGTGCGGTAATATCTCCTAATGAAGTGGGGATATGCTCAATGCTGCCGAATTTGTTTTTTCTGCTACAGTCAGTCTATGCCGCTCCTGCACCTTGATGACAATTACCATAAAAATGATCCAGTAGATGGATAATGAGTTCAGAAAACGACTATCCGTTATATTGTTTATTACGATGAACAGGAAAAAGACCATTGCTGTCAGCCATGTATACATATCTGCTTTGCCAATTCTGAATTTAAATAAGGTGATTGTAACGAGTGCAATCGTGGCGAGGAGTCCTGTGAGGCCCACGTCGATCCACAAATCCCGGAAGCCGCTATGGCTGCTTGTCAGATCAAATCGGATTCCACCCGCATAGATACTAGGCCGAACTGCCCAGTAGGAGCCGTAACCATGACCAAACCAGTAATGGCTCTGAATAGCACCAGCGATTCCCTGCCATATTTCTGTTCTTCCGGTCAAGGTTGTTGTTTTTCCGAACTCCGCTGCAATCGCATCCCCAAAAGTAAAGGCGAATACCAAGCCCAAAAGCACAAGCAAGCCAGAAGTACTAATGAAAAAACCTCGCAACGCGACACTTCGAATTCCTTTGAATAGCAATATAAACAAAATGAATGCGAACAGCGAGGATGTCAGCACCAACGAGGTGGTAGATTGGCATTTAATGAGCAATAGGGCGTTGAGCAGGATAAAGCCGACATGCAAAGCTTTATGTTTTCCCTTGAAAAAGGATATGACATGTGAAACAAAACTTAATAAAGAGAGGGTCCCGAGTGTGTTTTTATGACCGGAGATCCCCTTCCACAGTCCAGTATGTTCTACGCCTGCATGAATAGCAAAGGAGGGAGCGAGCACAACAGCCAGTAGATTGAGTACGCTCAAAATACTTAATGTAATGACAAGTAGGCGAATGCAGCCCTGTGCTGTGTAGTGGGTAACAAAATAAAGGCCGAAGGTAGAGAAGGCAAGGAATTTGAGAACCATCAGCATAGATGAGCTCTGCTCCTGTTCAGCCCATAAGCAGGAGGCGGCTATGTACATCATGAGCAAGGTTAGCAGCGGATTGTCTGCTAAAGTTGCGATCATCGTTCTGAGTGAAGGCAGCAGCATGATATAGCTGAATAACAGAATGAGCAGGGCAATTGTGATGACTCTGGGAGATAGGCCCTGACAGGCATAAGGAATTGAAAAAGCCAGTAAACCGGCCACTGTGAGTATATGCTTCACGTCTTCACCACCTTGATACGTTATGTATCTATTTTATACAAATTGTATCTCCTTGTACAATATTAATTAAATATTTTTTTATTGATATATGGGTGTTCAGTCAAATAGCTTGGAAATTACGCACCGTGCTGACTCAGCATGGGTGCTATTTGATGTTTTCAACCATATGGAATATTTTTCTTCCAATCTGACGACAATGGTTAGCAGCACGCGAATAGGCCGGAGGGGCAAGTATACGGGCTCCGGTGCTTTCCGCCAATATGTTGAGGAGGGAACCGATTGTGAAGAAAAAAGTGGTGGCGTTCATTCTGGCTTGTCTCGTGGCCTTGACTGCTGTCCCCGTCGGCGGTTGGGCCGAAGAAAACAAACCTGAAAGCAAACCCAAGGGAGGCTCTGCGGCGGAGCTGGCTCCTGAGGCTCTCTCGGCGATCCTGATGGATGCAGATACAGGCACAGTTATCTATGAAAAAAATAGTCGTGAAAAGCTTCCCCCAGCGAGCATTACCAAAATTATGACGATGCTGCTGACGATGGAAGCTATTAATAACGGCAAGCTCAAGTTAACCGATAAAGTGCGGGCCAGCGAACATGCATCCTCGATGGGTGGCTCGCAAATTTTTCTGGAGCCGGGAGAAGAAATGACGGTTGACGAGATGTTAAAGGGAATTGCAATGGCTTCCGGAAACGATGCTTCTGTGGCCATGGCTGAGAAAATTGCAGGGTCCGAGCAGGCTTTTGTCGAGATGATGAATGCCAAAGCACAGCAACTCGGACTCAAAGATACCCATTTTGCCAATTGCAACGGTTTACCTGTAAAAAATCACTATTCTTCTGCGCATGATATTGCGGTAATGAGCCGGGAGCTGTTGAAATATCCGCAAATTACGAAGTATACAGGAGCATATCAGGACTATTTGCGCAAATCCTCGGTCAAGCCCTTTTGGCTAGTGAATACCAATAAGCTTGTTCGCTTTTACACCGGAGCAGATGGGCTGAAAACAGGCTATACGTCAGAAGCGAAGTTTTGTCTTTCCGCTACTGCGAAGCGTGATGGCTTGCGCGTCGTAGCCGTCGTGCTCGGTGAGCCGAACACCAAGATACGCAACAATGAAGTTTCATCGATGTTTGACTACGCATTTTCTCAATATACAATGAAATCCATATACAAGCCGGGTGATTTGCTGGGAAGCGTAAAAGTTGAAAAAGGCGTATTGCCAGAGTTAAAAATACAAGCAGACCGCTCGTACAGTGTGCTGGTGAAAAAAGGTGGAACTAAACAAACGCTGCGTCATGAGCTGCAACTGGCCCCAAGCCTGAAAGCTCCTGTCCGCGCAGGAGATCCGGTCGGCAAGCTGGTTGTCTATCAGGATGGTCAACGGTTAAAGGAGTTTAAGATTACTTCGCCTGTGGCTATTGAGAAGGCCGGATGGTGGAAATTGTTAAAACGCACCATGTCGAATCTGTTTTCTTTGTAGATTGGACGGGGTTTTCTTCTAGTTTTGTCGGAGGGCAGGAATCGTCTGCGGCAGCGTAGAAATCCTTGTCCAAGACCGGGAGGAGAGTGAGTACGCATGAACCTGCAAATTGAAATGGAGCATCACCGAGGGGTACTGATTGTAAGACTGTCCGGTGAGCTTGATCACCATACGTCGGATATGGTCCGCATGCAAATGGATGAGGCGATTCAGCGTCGGCAATGCGAGCACATCGTGCTCAGCCTGAAGAATCTTCAGTTTATGGACAGCTCGGGGCTTGGCGTTATCCTGGGCCGATACAAGCTGATCAAGCAAAAGGGCGGGAAAATGGCAGTCTGTGATGTCAATCCGCCAGTATATCGACTGCTGGAGATGTCAGGGTTGTTTAAAATTATGCCTATATATGACAACGAGGGAAATGCGCTCACGGAACTGGAGGTCGTATCATGAGAGAAGGCACAGGAAACAATTTCATGAGCTTGCAGTTTGCCGCCAAATCCGAGAATGAAGCTTTTGCCCGTGTGGCTGTTGCAGCCTTTATTTCCAGGCTTGATCCTACAATGGATGAGCTGAGCGACTTGAAAACCGTGGTGTCTGAAGCAGTGACAAACAGTATTATTCACGGATATGACAGTGATCCATCAGGCGTTGTAACGATTAAAGTCGGCATTGAAGCAGACGTGATTACGCTGGTCATTGAAGACGTAGGACGGGGAATTGAGGATCTGGAGCTGGCCAAACAGCCTCTGTATACATCCAAGCCTGAGCTGGAACGCTCGGGTATGGGCTTTACCATTATGGAAAACTTCATGGATGAGTTTGAGGCAGTCAGTGAGCCGGGCGGAGGCACGTCGGTCCGGATGAAGAAAAGGATTGAATCCAAGAAAGCTTTATATAATTAGGGGTTGGTCCTATGGAAGCAGGAGGAAAAAAAACTTCACACAGCTATTTGGAGGATGCGGAAGTCAAGCGGCTCATTGCACGAAGTCAGTCTGGTGATAATGATGCCCGTGAGACGCTGGTCAATAGTAATATCCGGCTCGTTTGGTCTGTCGTGCAGCGCTTTATGAACCGGGGATATGAACCTGACGATCTTTTTCAAATTGGTTGCATCGGTTTGTTAAAATCGGTGGATAAGTTTGATCTCAGCTATGAAGTCAAATTTTCAACCTATGCGGTACCGATGATTATTGGCGAGATTCAACGGTTTCTTCGTGATGACGGGACACTCAAGGTTAGCCGTTCCCTGAAGGAGACGGCCAATAAGGTCCGCAAAATGAAGGACGAGCTTTCCAAACGGCTCAACCGACTGCCTACGGTGAAGGAAGTTGCCGATGAGCTGGGAGTCACGCCAGAGGATGTTGTTTTTGCGCAGGAGGCGAATAAGCCGCCTACCTCGATTCACGAAACGGTGTTCGAAAATGACGGTGACCCCATCACGCTCATGGACCAGATTGCTGACGAATCGCAGGAACGATGGTTCGACAAGCTGGCGCTAAATGAGGCCATCGGCGGACTTTCCGAGCGGGAACGGTTAATTGTGTACCTGCGTTATTACCGGGATCAGACCCAGTCGGAGGTTGCAAGTCGACTTGGTATTTCCCAGGTGCAGGTATCCCGGCTGGAAAAAAAGATTTTGCAGCTGATCCGCGATCAGATTGCCCAATAATAGCGTGGTCAGGATTTTGCGAAATCCTTCTACGTGAGTCTAAAGAGTATTCCGAGGCCAACTTTTATGGCAGGGGATACTCTTTTTTGCGTGGGAAAAAGGACAAGTCGAAGAATAGATTTGCTTGCTTCGTTCCATAATAATCGGTAATTACGAGGATAAGGAGGGGATCGGATGACTGATCGGATGACTCATAATCCGGCTCCTACAGTGGCTCCTATAGTTTACTTGCGGCTTCGCAGCCGTGTGCGCATGATACAAGGACAGGATTTGCATTTGGGAGATGTGGCCCATCTGCTGGCCGATCCCGAATGGGAAAACGAGCTGCTTGAGCTTGTTCTCAAACGGCCGCAGAAGAAGGACGGCAACCTGATCCTGGTGGACATGCTGCAGATCATTTCCAAAATTAAAGAACATATTCCGGGTGTTGTAGTCGAATCCCTTGGCAAGCCGCATGTACTTGTGGAACTCGTGGAGAAACCCCGTAAGCCATCCAAAATACTGTTTGTTTTAGTATGGGTGCTTCTGTTTTTTGGCTCTGCATTAACGATTATGAACTTTCACGCCGACGTCAATATGATGGAGGTACAGGTTCGGATTGTGGAGATGATAACGGGACATAAGGATGAACATCCGTACCTGTTTCAAATTGCCTACTCGATTGGTATCGGTTTTGGCATGATCGTATTCTTCAATCACTTGTTCCAAAAAAAATGGAACGAGGAGCCGACGCCGCTGGAGGTAGAAATGTATCTGTATCAGGAAAATGTGGATCAGTACGTTGTGGCGGAGGAGTATGAAAAAATGGCCCGCCTGCATTCAAAGGATAAGCAGCCATGACATTTGTACAGGGCGCGCTGCAGATTATTTTGGGCATCGCTGGAGGTCTGGCAGTGGGGAGCGGCGTAATCGCATTTTTTATTGTGCTGGATATCATGCCGCGATTGGCACAGCTCACTCGTACGTATAAAAAGTCACGTGCATACGAAAAGGCGATGATCTTAGGTTCAGTGGTAGGAACCGTGGCTGATTTTTGGAATATTTGCTTGCCATTACCTAAATTTTTCACATGGATACCCGGGTTATTTTGTGGATTGTTTATTGGTTTGCTCGCCGCAGCTTTAACAGAGGTATTAAATCTTCTGCCCATACTGGCCAAGAGACTTCATATGTCCGTGTATATGTTTGGCCTGCTGATGGCGATGGTACTTGGAAAGGTAACGGGTTCCTTATTCGACTGGTTTATATATAACCGATAACAATGAAAGCAGAGGGGACAACGAGATGGATCACAGGGCAGATCAAGAGCATCAGGAACATTATCAGGCAGACGGAGCAATTGGAAGGGAAAATGATACTGACGGGGAAAATCTGAGCTCATGGAAGCAAAAACAAGAGCAGGAAGCGAACCGTCTTAAGCACAAAAAAGAAAGTGAGCATTCTGATAATGTAGAGGAATCCATTCGATATTGGCAGATTGAAGATGATATTTCGCCAAAGATGAAGGATAATCGCGAAACACTCAAAATGGTATTGGGTCTGGGAGAGACTTTTGATGTTGTATTCAGGGAAATGACAACGGGTGGTCGCCATATCGGGTATCTGTTCCTGAATACCTTTGCCAAGGATCAGATCATGCTTGAGGTGCTAAAGCGGCTCACCTATCTGACGCCGGATGATCTGACTTCAGATGGGCTGCAAGCATACTTTGAATATTATATCCCACATATTCAAGTGGAGAAGACGGACAAAATGTCGGTTGTTATCAATAAGGTACTAGCCGGCTATAGTGCCTTTTTTATGGAAGGTGAGCGTTTTTCCGTCATTTTGGATACCCGTAATTACCCCGTGCGTAGTCCGGAGGAGCCTTCGTTGGAGCGAGTCGTGCGCGGCGCCCGGGACGGATTTACCGAGACGATGCTTACGAATGTTGGGCTGGTACGCCGTCGTTTGCGGGACCCCGGACTTAAGTTTGAGGCTATGCAGGTCGGACGCCGAACCAGGACGGACATATGCCTGGGCTACATTGATGATATCGTGGATAAGGTGATGGTGGATACCGTACGAGATAAAATTAAAAACGTCAATCTGGACGGAATTCCGCTGGCGGACAAGCAATTAGAGGAGACGATTATCAATAAAGGCTGGAATCCATATCCATTGGTACGATATTCGGAGCGACCAGATGTTGTGGCTTCGCATATTATGGAAGGAAGACTCGTTATTTTCGTAGATACCTCACCCAGTGTAATGATCTTGCCAACCACTTTTTTTGACTTGTGTCAGCATGCGGAAGAAAATCGGCAAACGGCATTTATGGGAAGCTATTTGCGCTGGGTACGCTTTATTGGGATTTTCGCCTCGATGTTTTTGCTTCCGATGTGGCTGCTTATGGTTATCAATCCCGAACTAAAACCGGCATTTCTCGATTTTATCGGTCCTCAAAAGCAAGCTCACCTTCCGCTGATCGCCCAGTTTATCATCGTGGAGCTAGGGGTCGATCTCATGCGTATGGCGGCAGTTCATACTCCTACACCCCTGGCTTCCGCTATGGGCTTGATCGCAGCCGTTCTGGTCGGCGATATTGCGGTTAAGTCAGGGCTGTTTGTGAATGAGGTTGTGCTGTACATGGCCGTAGCCGCGATAGGCATGTTCGCCACTCCGAGCTATGAGCTGGGATTGGCCAACAGGCTGATCCGGTTATTTCTACTGATCGCTGTAGCCATTTTCCACGTTCCAGGCTTTGTCGTGGGCACAACCCTGATTATTTTGATGCTGACGATGCATCGGTCATACAATTCTTCTTACTTGTGGCCGTTCATCCCTTTTAATGCCAAGGCGTTAGGTTCTATTTTGTTCCGCATGCCTGTACTAGATGCGCCTAGCCGCCCGTCATTTAATAAAACGAGGGACAATACGCGTATGCCCCATACGGATGCCAATACAGATTCGGACTCAGGCAATGGACAGGAGCATTAATCTAAATGATCTGCATAAAAATCCATTGTTCTTGATGTTTTTTTTGCTATACTGGTGTAAACATTCGATGGAATATGGCTAGTTTGTTCCAGAAAGAGAGGCGCCAGAACATGTATTTACATGGAAGCAGTAAAATTAACAGCAATGGACATTTGGAAATTGGCGGATGTGATACAACGCTTTTGAAGGAGCGTTTTGGAACACCGCTATATATTGTAGATGAACAGTTAGTACGCCGGCGCTGCCGGGAGTTTATAGAAGCTTTTCATGAAACCGGCTTGAAGTTTCAAGTCGCCTATGCAAGCAAAGCATTTTGTGTCATGGCGATGTGTGCTTTGGCTGCAGAAGAAGGAATGTCGCTCGACGTTGTTTCCAGTGGAGAGCTGTTCACCGCACTGCAAGCAGGATTTCCGGCAGAGCGAATCCATTTTCACGGCAACAACAAAACACCGGAAGAAATTGAAATGGCGTTAGATGCGCGCATTGGCTGCTTCGTGGTCGACAGTGAGATGGAGCTGCATCTGCTGCAGGCCCTTGCCTCCGAGCGGAAACAGCAGGTGAATATTTTATTGCGAGTTACGCCAGGGGTTGAAGCGCATACGCACGAATATATGGCCACAGGCCAAGAGGATTCGAAATTCGGTTTTGACATTGCGAACGGTACAGCGCGCCAAGCGGTGGAGCAGGCTATCGGACTGGATCATCTGCATCTGCTGGGAGTGCATTCCCATATCGGCTCGCAAATCTTTGAAGTGAACGGCTTCCAAATGGCTGCCGAGCGGGTTGCTGCTTTTTCCAGAGAAATCAAGGAACAACTTCAGTTTTCTTTCAAGGTGATTAATCTGGGTGGGGGATTTGGCATTCGTTATACCGAAGAGGACACACCGCTGAAAATTTCCACCTATGTTCATGCTATTGGCGAAGCGGTTAAAACCCATTTTTCCGGGCTTTATGACGAACTTCCAGAAATTTGGATTGAGCCGGGACGCAGTATTGTAGGCGATTCGGGCACAACCTTATACACGGTAGGAAGTATCAAGGATATTCCACAGGTACGGAAATATGTCTCGGTAGACGGGGGGATGACGGATAATCCGCGTCCGGCGTTATATCAGGCCAAGTATGAAGCGATGCTGGCGAATCGGGCGCAGGATGCGAACGAAGAGACCGTATCGATTGCGGGCAAATGCTGTGAGAGTGGCGATATGCTGATTTGGGATGTGGAGTTGCCTCGTCCGAATAGCGGAGATTTGCTCGCTGTTGCCTCAACCGGAGCCTACAATTACTCCATGGCAAGTAATTATAACCGGATACGCCGTCCGGCGGTGGTATTCGTGAACAACGGTGAAGCCGAACTGGTGGTGCGCCGGGAAACCTACGAGGATATCGTACGCAATGATGTTGTGCCACAGCGCTTGGTTCGTGACGAAGCCAGTTCAGCAGTTCATTCCAATGCCAAAATTACGGTTTCGTCCTGATTTTTGATGTGTGTGAGCAAGCAGACCATTGGGCCGGGGATATGATACCGGGACAGTGGTCTTTTTTTTGGACAAGGCTTTGCTAAGCGCAGCAATTCATAGTAAACTGGAACTTGATGTTATTTAGCTTTCAAAACAGGTTGAAAAGGAGATACAAACAATGAAAAAAGGTAGAATAGATCTTGAAAACGGCGGTATCGTCGAAATTGATTTTTTTCCGGAAGAAGCTCCCAATACGGTTGCTAACTTTGAAAAGCTCGCTAACAGCGGTTTCTACAACGGTCTAAGCTTCCACCGTGTCATTCCGGGCTTTGTTGCTCAAGGCGGTTGTCCAATTGGTAACGGTACAGGCGGCCCTGGCTACACCATTGACTGTGAAACAGCTACGAACACAACAAAGCATGCGAAAGGCGTTCTGTCCATGGCTCATGCGGGCCGCAACACAGGTGGCAGCCAATTCTTCATCTGCTACGCTCCACAGCCGCATTTGGATGGGGTACATACTGTATTTGGCCAAGTGACCAAAGGTATGGAATTTATTGATGCTGTAAAACAAGGTGACAAAATGAAAGAGGTTAAAGTATTTGACGCGTAATTCGCCGTTAAATGCCTGATTTTTTATGATGTACCACGCTGGCCGTTCTGTCTTTTTGGACAGGGCGGTTTTTTGTTGTCTTTTATTTGACGATTTACTGTGTTTTTGCAATCACGTAAATATTAAAGTGCGTAAGATCACATTCGAAAAGTAAGCGTTGTGATAGCCTTTTCATTAGAATGCATTTTCATTTAATTTTATGAATATTAAAGCTTAATGAAGGTTGCAAAAGAAGGGGGCTTATCACATTGTCTATTTTAACGAGCACTAATCGACTTGGATTTTTTGAAATCCGACTGGAATCTATTGGTGGACTCGGCGCTAATCTGGCTGGTAAAATGCTGGCCGAAACCGGGGTGCTTGGTTTGGGACTGAATGCTTCAAATTTCTCGTCCTACGGTTCTGAAAAGAAGGGAACTCCGGTTAAAAGCTTTGTTCGTTTCTGTGATCCGGAGGTTGATATCCGTGATCACAGTCCGATCGAACAACCGCATGTGGTAGGCATTTTCCATGAAGCATTATACAAAACAGTAAATGTGATCAGCGGACTTCCAGCCGATGGGATCGTTGTGGTCAATTCCACGCGTCCGGCAGAAGAAATACGGGCTGATTTGGGACTGGTATCCGGTACGCTGGCGGTGGTGGATGCAATGGGCATCGCACTGGAGGAGCGAACCAAACTGAATACGTCCATGCTCGGAGCCTTGTTCCGTGTCTGCGATTTTTTGGACCCGGAAGCGATGAGATCGGTTATTCGCAGTACCTTTGAAAAGAAATATCCACAATTAGTGGAGCCTAACCTGCGTACGTTTAACCGTGGGTTTGAGGAAGTGAAGCTGCACGTATATCCGGTCACCCATGACACACAGGATCGGGTTTTTGAACGTCTGCAGCCTTTGCTCGGCTACGAAACGCAAACATTGGGTGGAGTTATTGCTACGCAGGGGAACAGCATTACAAAAGATCTTAGTGGCTCGCGCCAGGGTTATTTACCTGAATATGAGGCTGACAAATGTACTCATTGTGCCAAATGCGATTCAATTTGCCCGGATTACTGCTTTGTATGGGAGGAGCAAGCAGACAAACGCGGCAGAATGATGCCATTTTTGCAAGGGATTGATTATCAGTATTGTAAGGGATGTCTAAAATGCGTAGATATTTGCCCGTCGGGAGCATTAAGCTCGCGTCGTGAGCAATGGGGATGGGCAGATCAGCATCGAATTGCCCACCAATTTCCCGTGTATGAAGGAGGTCGTGCGTAATGGCTAAACTGGAGGAGGAGCTCAAACAAGCAGGCGCCGCACAAGTAACGACGTTCGAATCCGGCAATGAGATGGCCGCTACAGCGGCTGCGCAAATCAATTATCATATGATGGGATATTTCCCGATCACTCCGTCGACCGAGGTGGCGCAGTACCTGGATCAGATGAGAACGAGGGGTCAGCATAACATCAAGCTGGTTGCAGCGGATGGAGAACACGGATCGGCGGGGATATGCTATGGTGCCGCAGCAGCGGGAGCAAGAGTGGTGAATGCCACCAGCTCGCAGGGCTTCCTGTATATGCTGGAGCAGCTGCCTGTTCAGTCAGGTACGCGTTTCCCTATGGTTATGAATTTGGTGACACGTGCCGTCAGTGGTCCGCTGGATATTCGCGGGGATCATTCAGACCTGTACTACGGTTTGAATACGGGCTGGGTCATTTTGATGGCAAGCACGCCACAGGCTGTGTATGATATGAATATCATGGCGCTGAAAATTGCGGAGCACAGTGATGTTCGATTGCCTGTGATGGTCGCTTATGACGGCTTTTATACGTCACATCAGAAGCGCAAGGTGCAGTATTTTGCCGATGCGGAGACGGTTCGGGGGTTTGTAGGACCGAATCCCAATCTGAATCATCCGAATCTTTTGGATTTTGATCAACCGGTCACGGTAGGCGCCCATATGAATGGCGATGATCTAATGAACAATCACTTCCAGCAGTCTGAGGCATTAAGACGGTCTGAAGGAGTATATGAGCAGGTTGCGGCAGAATATGCATCTTTATCCGGTCGGGAATATCCGATTTTGGATCTATATCATATGGAAGATGCCGAGGTTGCGGTATTCCTGCTGAATTCGGCGGCTGAATCGGCCAAGGATGTGGCAGACCAACTTCGCGCACGTGGTATTAAGGCCGGGGTCGTTCGTCCGAATATCATCCGTCCGTTCCCGGCCGCGCAGCTGCGTGAGGCATTGCGTGATGTCAAGGCGCTGGTGGTGGGTGAGCGTGCGGATTCGTACGGCGCTGACGGCGGTAATTTGACGCACGAAATCAAAGCGGCTCTGCAGGAGGACCCGCTGAACAAGACGACTGTATTGTGTCGCATCTTTGGCTTGGGTGGGAAGGATTTTTATGCGGAAGACGCAGAGGCGTTCTTCCAACTGGCGATCGAGACGGCAGAAGCTGGCCGTGCGGAGAAGCCGTTTGATTATTACGGCATTAACCCGGGTTCGCCGGATAAGGTGATGCCGCAGGTTATGCAGCCGCCACGGGGCGATGATTACCGCACGGGACTGATTCAGGTCACGCCGGACGAGGTGACTGGCAAGCTCAAGGTCAAGGTGCCGCCGCTGCGTTCACTGACGACCAAACCACGTCGGCTTACGCAAGGTCACGGGGCTTGTCCGGGCTGCGGAGCATTATCTTCGCTGGAGCTGTTTTTCAAAGGGATTGAAGGCGATATTGTTATATTGTTCCAGACAGGCTGCGTCTATGTGGTGACAACGGGTTATCCATATACATCACATAAGCAACCGATGATCCATAACCTGTTTCAAAATGGGGCAGCTACAATTTCGGGAGCGCTGGAAGCCTACCTGGAAATGAAGCGCCGTAACGAGATTGAGATGTCGGATGATCCGACCTTTATTATGATCAGTGGTGACGGCGGGATGGACATTGGCATGGGCTCCGCGATTGGTGCGGCTCTGCGCAATCATAAGCTGATCATGCTGGAATATGATAACGAGGGATACATGAACACAGGCTCGCAGCAATCGTATTCCACTCCGCTCGGTCACATGACCAGTACGTCGGGTGTAGGGAAGATGCAAAAAGGAAAGCAAGGGCATCACAAGGACACTGTGCAAATCATGGCGGCCTGCAACATTCCGTATGCCTTCACGGCGGCTGAAAGCCACCCGCAGGATATGCTGCGTAAAGCGGCCAAGGCGCAATGGTATGCGAATAATGTGGGAACGGTCTATGGTAAAATCCTAAGTGCCTGCCCGCTTAACTGGAAATCCGAAGATCGGCTGGGCACCAGCATTGTGGGGGCCGCTGTCGAGTCTTGCTTCTTCCCATTGTACGAAATTGAGCAGGGTAGTACGACGATTACGTACAACCCGGAAGACAAGGGGAAACGGATTCCAGCTGCTGAATGGTTGAAATTAATGGGGAAAACAAAGCATCTGCTTAAAGAGGAAGCTACGCTGGCTACCTTTGAGCAGGAGATTGAACGTCGCTGGACCATATTGAAAAAGAAACATGAAATTTCGGAGCTATAATTCGGTTTTTTATATCATCCAAAAAGATTCTTTGCGCTTGTTGCGTAAAGAATCTTTTTTGTCGTTTATGGGATGAAGCATAAAAAAACAGGTAATGATTTCCGATATAGGAGTGGAGGCCTATATGAAAAAGAATAAATAACAGTCTTCTTCTGAATTTTTAGATGCAATGAGGTGCAGGTATGATTAAGCTGAATACAGTTGAAATAATCGAAATTATAAAGAAGCAAATCCCCAAGGTCATGAACATCAAGCCCGTTGAGCTGAAGTTTACAGATGATTTTGGGCGGGCATCACTGGCGGGAACGGACCATAAATTTACACTGACGAATCAGCATTATTCTGCCAAGGTGATGGATTGTGTACTGGAAACGCAGGTGCGTCCAATTTTAATGTGTGAGATTATTTATTTTCTAAAATGTGAGTTTATTGATGGACATGTTGAAGTACGGCTGGATTATGACGCATGCTCTGAAGAAGGCCACGGACCCACAGCTTCGGCGGTTATTACCTTTGACCATGCTACACAGCTCGGCTTGGAAGAACTGGCTGATCTGATTGATCTGGCGCTTCATATGAATGATAAAACCTGGTTTGAAGAACTCTCCAGCCAATATGTTAAAACAAAAGCAGGAGCGTCTATCCGATAACTTGCTTTTTTTAGAAGTCGGTGCTAATATACGTTACAAGTTTACTGTTAATTCAATTGAATAAGAGCAAGATCCTTCGGGGCGGGGCGAAATTCCCCACCGGCGGTGATGACGTGCATGTGGATCGCTTGTGTGATCACAGCACGGCTTAGTCCGTGACCCGGATGCTGAACGATCAGCAGAAGGTGGACCTGGTGTAATTCCGGGACCGACAGTATAGTCTGGATGGGAGAAGGATACGGAGCGCATGTGCATGACGTGACATGTGCCGATTATTAGCATACGTAAATGTACGTACGGCTTATTTCGTTGTAGGGCGGCATCGGGGAGACGGCTTTTTCAGCTTCTTTTCAGCAGGTGTTCTAAGCGCATTAGGTTGTACCGTAGTCATGCTTTTTGTTGGCATACGTATTATTCGTGACGTTTCAACATGCATATGGACTGCGCTTGTATACTGTAAATTCGACTCTCATCACCCCCATGACGGATAGATTCCGTACTGGGGGTTTTTTGCGCTTACGACTGATGAATTAGGGATAAACTGAAACGAGATGGAAAGGAGTGAAGGGCATGTTTACCGGGTTGGTCGAGGAAGTGGGACGCATTCAAACGATTTCCAAAAGCGGAGAAGCGATGGTCCTGGGGATTGAGGGCTCTATCGTCTTGGGCGACTTGAAAATAGGAGACAGTGTTTCCGTGAATGGTGTTTGTCTGACGGCCATACAGATCGGTGTGAAGGATTTTAAGGTCGATGTCATGCCGGAAACCTTTCGCAGCAGCAATCTGAAAGAACTCAAATCCGGTAGCCGAGTCAATCTGGAGCGGGCGATGGCGGCAAGTGGAAGGTTCGGAGGACATATTGTACAGGGACATGTGGACGGGACGGGCACGATTCGCCGGGTGACATCAGACCAGAATGCGGTTGTGTTCGAAGTTGCGCCTTCTAATCAAGCATTATTCAAATATATTCTTCTCAAAGGTTCGATCACACTGGACGGCATCAGCCTCACAGTCGCGCAGCGAACGGGAGATACCTTTGCCGTATCCATTATCCCCCATACCTTATCCGAGACAGCCTTACAAGCCAAACGTGAGGGAGACACGGTCAATATTGAATGCGACATACTGGGCAAGTATGTGGAACAGCTTTTGAATTACAGAGGCTCAGCGGCGACGGAGGGAGCAGAAAAAGCTCCTATAAGTCTGGACTATCTGGCGAAGCACGGCTTTGCCTGATCTGGAATGGTAAATCTGCCAGAGGAGTACTTATGCTACAAAAAATAAGGAGGACAGCGCTATGGATAGAGAGAGTCAAACAAGTGCAGCGGCTGATGTAATGGAGCACGACAGGGTGGAACTGGACGAAGAGATTCGTCTGGATTCTATCGAAGAAGCGCTGGAGGATTTGAAGAACGGTAAAGTCGTTATCGTCGTGGATGATGAACAGCGCGAAAATGAAGGTGATTTTATTGCATTGGCTGAAAAGGCAACCCCTGAAGTCATTAATTTCATGATCACTGAAGGACGTGGATTGGTCTGCGTGCCGATTACCCAGCAAAGAGCCGAGGCATTGGAGTTGCATCCAATGGTGGAGCAGAATACAGATTTCCACGGCACAGCCTTTACCGTGTCGGTTGATCATGTGAAAACAATAACAGGTATTTCGGCAGCCGAGCGTTCCTTGACTGCACGCGCCTTGGCTGACGAAACAGTCGCAGGAGCCGATTTCCGCAAGCCTGGCCACATGTTTCCGCTGATTGCCCGCGATGGCGGTGTTTTGCAGCGTGCAGGTCATACAGAAGCGGCAGTCGATCTGGCCCGACTCAGCGGCTTCAAGCCCGCCGGAGTCATTTGCGAAATTATAAAGGAAGACGGCACCATGGCCCGACTGCCTGATTTGGCCGTGTTCGCCAAGCATCATCAGCTGAAGCTGATCAGTATTCAGGATTTAATTGACTATCGTCGTCGTTTGTCATTGTAAAAATCATTTTAAAAAAGAGAGGTTGATAAGTATGGCACGTTTTCTGGAAGGCAATCTTGTATCGGATGGTTTAAAATATGGTATTGTAGTAGGAAGATTCAATGAGTTTATTACAAGCAAGCTGTTAAGCGGTGCAATTGACGCACTTCAACGACATGGTGTACAGGAAGATGAGATTGATGTGGCCTGGGTTCCTGGTGCTTTTGAAATTTCACTGATTGCACAAAAAATGGCCGCAAGCGGCAAATATGATGCTGTTATTACGCTAGGGACCGTGATCCGTGGTTCTACTTCACATTATGATATTGTCTGCAACGAAGTGGCAAAGGGTGTGGCGGCAATCAATCTGAAAACGGGTGTACCCGTTATTTTTGGTGTCGTGACTACAGAAAATATTGAGCAGGCCATTGAGCGTGCAGGCACGAAGGCTGGTAATAAGGGTTGGGATTCTGCGCTGGCTGCAATTGAAATGGCGAACCTGGGCAAGCAATTTTAATGATATAAGCAACTGAATAAGAACGGTGTAATTGCAAAGCGAAAAAGGGATTGGATTGTTAAGCAAGGCGATGACGTATATACTACAGAAAGAGGGATTGATAACGTCGAGCATACGTGCTATGGGGAAAGGTATTGTTGAATGATGATTGGAGTAAGGCAGGGGGAAGCACATTGACAGTCGTAAATTACAAGCTGGAAACATTCGAAGGTCCGCTGGATCTGCTATTGCATCTGATTGATAAAGCCGAGATCGACATTCAGGATATCCCGATTAGTGATATTACGGATCAGTATATGGCTTTTTTGCACAGTATGCAGGAGTTGGAACTGGACATTACGAGCGAGTTTCTGGTGATGGCGGCGACGCTCTTATCGATTAAGAGTAAATTGCTGCTTCCCAAACCACCTGTGATGGAATATGACGATTTGGATTATTATGAAGAAGAGGATTATGATCCGCGCGAGGAACTGGTTCGCAAGCTGGTGGAGTACCGTAAATATAAAGGAATTGCTCATCATCTGAGTGAACGTGAATGGGAACGGAGTCTGATTTACGGCAAAGAGCCGGAAGATCTGAGTGCATTCCTGCCCACCGAACCTGTAAATCCGGTGCACGGGCTGCATACGAGCGATTTGGTCGCGGCCTTTCAGCGTGCATTGCGTAAAGCAGAACGACGTACGACGGTAACTCGTGTCCACCGGGATGAAATTTCAGTCAAGGACCGCATCCGGCAGGTTGTCGGGGTGTTAGAGGGACTCGGGACAGGAGGGCGGTTTCTGTTCTCCAAGCTGATGCATGAGGATATGTATCGGCATGAAGTGGTAGTAACCTTTTTGGCGATTCTCGAACTGATGAAAATGAAGCAAATTTTCTGTTATCAGGAGAAGATTTTCGATGATATTGTAATGGAGTGGAGAGGGGATTTACGGGTTAATGGATTATCTGAAGCTGAAATCAATTATTGAGGGACTGTTGTTTCTCGCGGGAGAGGAAGGATTGTCCGCCAAGCAGATCGCCGACATTGTAGAGCAGCAGCAAGAGCTGGTTGAAAAAAGCCTGGAAGATATGAAGCAGGATATGGAGCAGGGAGGAAGAGGTCTGCAACTTGTCCGTCTTGCCGGGAATTATCAACTTGCAACCTTACCTGAGCATGCACCCTATTTTGAAAAGCTCGCTTATTCTCCGGCACGTGCCTCACTGTCTCAAGCGGCTTTGGAAACACTGGCCATTGTGGCCTATCGCCAGCCCATTACAAGAGTCGAAATCGAAGATATTCGGGGTGTCAAATCCGAGCGGGCCATACATACGCTGGTCAACAAGGAGCTTATTGAGGAAAAAGGTCGGGCAGAGGCCATTGGACGGCCGATATTGTACGGAACGACAAAATCATTTCTGGATTATTTCGGTCTAGGCTCTCTCGCGGATTTGCCGCAACCGGAGATGTTTGAGGATTCGGACAATCTGGAGGAAGAGACACAATTATTGTTCGAACGTCTGGAGAGCAGCCAGCCAGCTGCAAACGATCCGGATCTTGAAGCCTGATAAGAAAAGAAACAGCCAGTTCTCCGCAGAGAGGGACTGGCTGTTTGCCATTTTAGGATGAATGATTTTCCTGTGAAGAACCCATACTATTTTTGCCATGGTATATCCATAGAAAAAGGTTGGGAGGACTCGCCAGTGTGGAAATGGATCGGTATCGCCATCATCGTCATCATATTACTTGTGCTGGCTGTTTTGCTCTCTCGTATCCGATGGAAGCTTGATATTGCCAAGCATGATAGTGATGATCGGGCGCATCTGGAGATCAGATTTCTGTACGGGTTGATCAAAATCAATTATGATATTCCAGCTATTCTGATAGCAAATCTGCAAAAAGGGCTTCTCTATCGGCTTGACCGCAACAAAAACATACATAAAACCGATGCTTCCGTGGATAGTGGAAATATTGATGCAGAAAAAATCAAGCAATTTATACACGATGTACGAGTTTTGCTCAAAGGAACGAAAGCCTTAAGTCACTGGCTGCGGCATACGTTAGCCCATGTGACGATGTCCAAAATGGAATGGTCCACCAATATCAGTCTTGCTGACGCAGCCTATACGGCTACCTCAACCGGTATTCTATGGGGGCTGAAAACGACGCTGATCGGTTTTGTTTCCAGCTTTGTACACATGAACTGCACGCCCAAGCTGTTTGTTGTACCCTATTGGGCAAATCGTCTGCGTTTTACTACCACTTTGACTTGCGAAGGAAATGTGTCGCTCGGATATTTATTTTTTTCCATGCTCATTTTAGCTTATCGTATATGGCGCGTTCCGGGTGGACCGGAAGCTTGGAAACGGGTTTTATCCAAGAAGCCCACCCGGCATGAGGGATGAGCGATACATATTTTCTAAGTGCTCTGAGCACAATAGCGAAAGAAAAGGCAGTCTACGCTTGAAAATAAGCAGAGGAGGAATAATCATGTCAGATCACCCGATTCAAGGGCTCATGCAAACCGCAATGGAAAACATCAAAGCCATGGTAGACGTAAATACGATTGTGGGAGAAGCGGTGGAAACACCCGATGGTGCCGTTATTTTGCCAATCAGTAAGGTGGGGTTTGGTTTCGCAGCCGGGGGAAGTGATTTTAATGTTGATGAAGAGGTACTTCATACTTCCTCGGCAGCGGGTAATCATAGCGGGAAGGAAGGGCATCCGTTTGGTGGCGGTAGCGGCGGCGGTGTATCTATTCAACCGATTGCTTTTCTGGTTGTTGGCAAACAGGGGGCACAAATCGTTCCTTTGGACAATCAAACACATCTGATTGAGAAATTAATCGACTCCACCCCCTACCTGATCGATAAGGTTCAGTCTATCTTCCGAAATGCAGGCGACGACATGCAAAATCCAAAGGTAACTGTAGATGTCACTACAAATCAAGATCATAGTCACTCTGGTCCGGCTTACTTGTAAAGATTATTGAACTAAAAATGTTTCTTCGGGAAGGGTTCCCAAAGCCCAAGCAAGGGCTAAGGAATACCTTCCTTTTGCTTGCATTTGTTTCTATGCTCGAATATACTGCCTTCCACCAATGACTGCATGTATGCCAAGATTTTGTTCCCGGTGATTCGAACCATGCAGCAAGCAATCAGCTTCACGGTTCTCTTCGGGAGCAAACTGGGATAAATAGCTGAAGTCCGGATAAATCACCTCATCCGTTAAATAAGCAGATATGGTAGCCCCCGGCTTGCGATGCTGATTGAGGGAATCAATAATGCCTTTTGCTGGCAAGATGCCGATCCCATGTCCATAAAACGAGTCCTCCTCCTTCATCTTAACGACATTTTCTCCTTTCCACTCCAATGTTTCGGGTGACACTTCCGGGTTGTTGAAATACAGGATGTCACCAGGAGACGCTTTATGACTTCCTTGCTCCTGTATGAGCTTGAGGTCACTGTCATAGTGCCAATCATACAACAGCATATCTGCAAAAATCCGGTTAAATTCACTTTCCAGAATGGAATCCAGCACTGCTTTGTACAGTACAATCACCATAGCTGTTGCACATTCAAAGGCATATTGATGACCATGTATAAAGATATCCCTGATCCCCTGCGCCGGAGTAACACCTGCTTTGAGTTGAAATCCACCTTTTGCCGTCAAATCCCAAAACTGCGGATTACGACGCGCGGTTGCAAAAGTGGCAAAGGATACGCCACTTCGATCCAATGCCTCTGCGGACTCTACAATCCGGGATCTCAAGATCGATTCAAACTGTAGGCGCTGCATGCTGTACCCCCATCCATATTAAATATTTAGCTACTCAGGATCTTGCAAATCCTTAACTACATATATATGTGATCAGGAGTGTAAATTGCCTGATCAGGCTACCTTATAGAGGAATTTTCTGTTATAAAGGTGGACATACTTTGAACAGCTTGGACATAGAATGGTACAAGACTTGCTCAAAACCGGAGGAATCCAAATGTTTAAAAAGAAGCAACACATCCACGCGGGCCAAAACCAGCCTTCGTCTAATGGACGCGCCTTTGTTTTGCCGCTGGCACTGCTGCTTATTGTGTCATTGCCGCTCGCATTGCTGAGTCCACAGCCTGTTCGGGGTGCGATGAAGACAGAGGTATCCCCACCTGCATTAAAAACCCATGCACAGGCCTCCTCTTTAATTGATGTCACATCAGGAAGAATCATATATGCTACCGAGGGTGACCGGGAGCTGCGTATTGCCAGCCTGACCAAAATTATGACTGCTATTGTAGCTATTGAGCACGGACGTTTGCAGGATCAGGTAAAGGTCAGTTCGACGGCTTATGCCAAAGAAGGGTCCTCAATTTTTCTGCGAATGGGTGAACAAATGACGCTGGAAAATATGCTGTACGGTCTGATGCTGCGTTCCGGAAATGATGCCGCTTCTGCCATTGCCGAGCATGTGGGTGGGACAGAAGAGGGATTCGTTCATTTGATGAATGAAAAGGCGGTTCAGCTTGGGCTAAGCCATACGCATTTTGCTAATCCTCATGGACTGGATGTCGAAGGGCATTATTCCTCAGCGAACGATATGGCCCGGCTAACCGCTTATGCGCTTCATAATCCAACCTTTGCACATATCGTTAAGACAGAACTGAAAAAAGCACCGAATCCCAACGATCCCTGGGATTACTCGTGGCGTAACAAGAACAAAATGCTGAGGCTCTATGAAGGGGCAGATGGTGTGAAAACTGGCTACACCAAAAAAGCCTTTCGCTGTCTGGTCAGTTCGGCCACGCGGGACGGTCGCCAGCTTGCTGCCGTTACTTTGAATGACGGGGATGATTGGAATGACCATGCACATATGCTGGATTACGGGTTTCGATATTATCCACTCATTCCGATTACGGACAAGCAACAACCCATTAACGGCTATCCGCTATTGACGGGCGCGAGCTTTGCTTATCCACTGCACGACGATGAGAAGAGCCAACTGCACAATAGATTAGTGCTGTATAAAAAGTCCCGCTTTGCTGGCAGATCGGACGTATCCTTTGGTTTACGAGGGCGTGTCGAGTTTCTACTGGAAGGCAAACTGATCGGTTCTGTTCCTGTGTATGCAAAAGGTAGCAAGCTACCCACCCAAAGAACGATACAGCCAGGACAGGAGGTTCCAACGGATCAAGCTCCTGTAAGCAGCACTCAGCAACGCAGCTGGACAAGCGGATGGAGTGTGATTATAAGAAATCTGTTTGGAGTATAGGAGGGATCAATCATGATTCATCTCATATGGGTGGCTTTGATTTTTATCGGATTTGTATTTGCTGCTGCACAGGGAAATATTGAGGTAGTAACGAAGGCAGCTTTTGATGGGGCGGCTACAGGTGTTACGGTGTGCTTTGGATTGATCAGCGTGCTTGTGTTCTGGATGGGCATGATGAAGCTGGCCGAAGACGGCGGGCTCTTGCAGAAAATATCCAGGCTGCTTGCTCCCATCGTTGCCTTTTTATTCCCGGATGTTCCGCGCAATCATCCGGCTATGGGCTACATTTTGTCCAATATGAGCGCCAATCTGCTGGGCCTGGGCAATGCAGCGACTCCAATGGGCATCAAGGCAATGCAGGAGCTGCAAACACTCAATCCCGACAAGCAGACCGCAACACCAGCCATGTGTACGTTGCTGGCGTTAAATACGGCCAGCATTACGTTGATCCCCACGACGTTGATTGCGATTCGGCTTAATTATCATTCCGCAAATCCGACGGAAATCGTCGGCACGACACTGGTGGCAACTGCGATAGCAACCTTTGCTGCGATAGTGGCAGATCGTTGGTACCGTGGTCGAGAACTGCGCCGTCCCCCAGCGAATCCGCCGTCTCAGACCGCATTGACGCCACAGCCTCCTCAAACCACGGCAACCCCTGCGTCCTCTTCGACAGCGCCGCCTGTATCTTCACATGCAGCTCGACGGACGGGCATCACCGCTGTCCAGAACAGGGATACCACTTGGAAAGGATGAGGGAGGCATGCTCTATTTTATTAACCTCATATCGACTTGGGCCATTCCGGCTATTCTCGCTTTTATTCCTTTATATGCATATGTCAAGAAAGTGCCCGTCTACGATTCCTTTGTGGATGGAGCCAAGGACGGCTTCTCTACCGCGATCAGCATCATTCCTCATCTCGTAGGCATGATGGTAGCGATCAGCATTTTTCGAGCCTCTGGTGCTTTGGATTATTTGATATCCTGGGTTACACCATGGATTAAAAGCTGGGGCGTCCCCGGTGAGGTACTGCCTTTAGGGCTGCTCCGTCCATTGACGGGCACCGGTTCGCTTGCGTTCACGACAGATCTGATTCGCACCTATGGCCCGGACTCTATGATCGGTCGGATCGCTTCAACCATTCAGGGCAGCACGGACACAACTTTGTATGTACTGACTGTATATTTTGGTGCGGTAGGTATCCGCAATGGACGATATGCTCTGAAGGTAGGACTATTTTCTGACGTGGTTGGTTTTGTCGCAGCCATTGCAATTTGCCTGCTTGTATTTTGATTCCTGCATCGTTTTTTGAACGGGGGTTGTGATTTTGTTCGTAGATGGGTATCATTAGCATGAGGTGAATTAGCGAACATGGAAAGATTGCAGAAAATATTGGCCCAGGCTGGTGTAGCGTCCAGACGGAAATGTGAAGAGCTCATTCAGGCGGGCAGCGTGGAAGTGAACGGGGTTGTCGTAACAGAGCTGGGAACGAAGGCGGACCCTGATCAGGATATAATTACGGTAAAGGGTAGACCGATCAAAACCGAGAAAAAAATCTACCTGATGATGAACAAGCCCAAAGGGGTTATAACGAGCGCCTCTGATCCGGAAGGTCGAAAAATCGTGTCCGACTACCTGAAAGGTGTCAAGGAACGTGTGTATCCGGTAGGTCGTCTGGATTACGATACTGAAGGACTGCTGTTACTTACCAATGACGGCGAGTTCGCCAATTTGCTCACCCATCCCAAGCATCATGTGCCCAAGACATATGTAGCGACTGTCAAAGGCGTTCCGCATGGTACCGAACTGGACAAGCTGAAAAAAGGGATTGTGCTGGAAGATGGCATTACTGCACCAGCCGAGGTAGAATATAAAGATGTAGACCCGGATGGTAAGGAGTCTGTTATCCAAATTACCATCTATGAAGGTAGAAATCGCCAGGTAAGACGGATGTTTGAGGCTATTTCACATCCGGTTATCAGACTTAAACGAATTGCCTTTGGGGATCTTTTGCTGCAAAACTTGAAGCGTGGTCTGACCAGACCTCTCACCAAAGACGAAATCAACCGTCTCATTCAACTTGCCAAATCAGACAACACGAAAAAGAAACGGACAGGACGGGGGTCATAACCCCGGCCTTTTTGGTGTAAAGAGACTGTTGAACAAGAGTAAAGTTTGACCACGCGCGGGAAAATAGTAAAATAGAGAGAATGCTTTTTTTAGCGAAGGGGCTGGGAATATGTCAGAACATAGCAACCGCATATTAATTGTAGATGATGAAGAACGCATTCGCCGCCTTCTGCGGATGTATCTGGAAAAAGAAGGTTATGAAATTGATGAAGCCGAGGATGGGGAGATTGCTCTCCAAAAAGCGACTGCGAGCGATTACAGCATTATTTTGCTGGATGTGATGCTTCCGGGGATAGATGGGATTGAAGTATGTACACGCCTGCGTCAGACCAAGGCGACGCCTGTCATTATGCTGACCGCCAAAGGCGAAGAAGTAAACCGCGTACAAGGCTTTGAAGTTGGGGCCGATGATTATGTGGTCAAGCCTTTTAGTCCACGGGAAGTCATTTATCGGGTTAAAGCAATTTTGCGCCGTTCTTCGGAAACTGCCTTTCTAACCAAAGAAGCGGTCCCAAGCAATAGTATCGTTTTTCCAAATCTTATTATTGAGCATGATGCACACCGGGTAAGTGCAGGCGGAATTGAGATCAGTCTCACCCCCAAAGAGTACGAGCTGTTGCACTATTTGGCAGTGTCGCCGGATAAAGTCTTCTCGCGCGAAGAACTCCTGAAAGATGTATGGAATTATGAATTTTTTGGTGATCTGCGCACCGTCGATACACACGTGAAGCGGCTTCGTGAAAAACTGAATAAGGTATCCCCAGAGGCAGCGGCTATGATTACAACCGTTTGGGGTGTAGGCTATAAGCTGGAGGTTCCAAAATAACGTGAACTTTTGGAGATCACTGGTAGGCAAGCTGTGGATCACCATCATTTGTCTGGTAGGCTCTGTGCTTATTTTCCTGGGACTTTTTTTGTTGCCGTATATCAACAGAAATTTCGCGGCGCATGAATCGACGGAAATCAAGCATTTGTTTACCTATACATGCATTGTCGGATTTTTATTAACGACCTTTTTTGCTTTATTTCTTTTTACCAAAATCACACAGCCTATGCAGCTGTTGATTCAGGCGGCGAATGCCATTCGTGAGGGAAAGTATGATACACGGCTTTCGCTGGTGACCAGTGATGAGATCGGAGAGCTGGCGAAAACCTTTAATCATATGTCTACGGAACTGGAAGCGACGATCCGCAGTCTGAATGAGGAGAAAAACCATCTATCCAGTGTGCTGCGAAGCATGTCTGACGCTGTAATTACCTTTGACAGAAGCGGGCAAATTATTTTGACGAATCCGCCTGCGCAAACTTTGCTGGATAGCTGGAAAGAGCTGGAATGGCAAGGACATGATCAGAAGGAGTTTGGAGCACCTGTACCAGATCCGTTGCTGCCACTGTTTCATACGGTTATGGACAAGGGAGAGGACGTCGGAGACCATATTCATGTAAAGAATGGCTCCTGGTCGGTACAGATGGCCCCCTTGTACACAGATAATGTAATTCGCGGTGCGGTAGCTGTGCTTAGGGATATCACAGAAGAAGTGAAGCTTGAAAAGATGAGAAGCGACTTTGTAGCCAATGTATCCCATGAAATCCGTACACCATTATCCATGATGCAGGGCTACAGTGAAGCGTTGCTTGATGGTATGGCTGGTTCACCGGAGGAATCCGAGGAGTTGGTGCAGGTCATCCATGATGAATCATTGCGCATGGGAAGGCTGGTTAAGGATTTGCTTGATCTGACCCGCATGGAGGCAGGTCATACAGACATATATCGTCAGGAAGTGAATGTGAACGAGCTGATCGAGCGTGTTCACCGTAAATTTACGGTACGCTCGAAGGAGCGGGGGCTGACTCTTGTTTATCATGATCAGGGCCAACAGCTGCTGTTGGCTGATGCGGATGAGGATCGGCTGGAGCAGGTACTGACCAATCTGTTAGATAACGCGTTCAGGCATACACCCGAAGGGAAAAAGGTTACTATGGAGGCGGATCTGATGTTGGGAGAACGCCATGAGCTTGTGCGCATCCGGATTAAGGATGAAGGTGTGGGCATTGCCAGCGAGGATTTGCCTTATATTTTTGACCGTTTTTACAAGGCTGACAAGGCCAGAGTGCGAGGCGAGGATAAGGGCACAGGCCTGGGACTTGCTATTGTCAAAAATATTGTAGAGGCTCACGGAGGCTCTATCTCTGCTGCCAGCATATTGGGAGAAGGGACAGAGTTCACGATTCTGTTGCCGATCTCCAAAAAACCAAAGTCAGCTTCTGTCACAGTCTAAGGAAAATTAGCTGATTACCCTGTTCGAAAGCATCCTCGGAAGAGGGTGCTTTTTGTTGAAAAATCAACATTTATCTTGTTCAACGTGGAACATTCAGCACCAAGATAGATGCTTGAAATTGGCAATAGAAAAAAGACGCCTGATTACCCAGGCGCCTCACTTTTATAGGGAAAGTAAATGTATTTTCTTTAGCACAGGCTATAATTAATCTAGCACTACTTCTTGAGCGGTATTCAGTTCCGGCAACCCAACCAGCTGAATCAGCACGTCTTTTGGCACAGCTTTATCAACGGTCAGGATCATGATGGCTTCACCGCCGACAATTTTACGTCCGACCTGCATGGAGGCGATATTGACGCCGTTCTCACCAAGCAGGGTGCCGACACGGCCGATAATGCCTGGCTTGTCATTGTGGGAGATGAGCAGGAAATGGGCTTCTGGTGCCACATCAACCGGGAATTGGTTCAACTGAACGATACGTTCGCCATAACCTGCAAGCAGGGTGCCGGCTACACGTTGCTCCTCGCCACTTTGCGTTTTGAGCGTAACGGTGATCAGGTTCGTAAAGCCCTTGGTAGCCGGTGCCTGAGATACGACCAAATGGATGTCGCGTGTTTTGGCAAGATGTACAGAGTTTACAATGTTCACATCACTGCCGAGATGACGGCTCAGTACACCTTTCAAAATATATCGGGTCAACGGCTGCGTATCAACAGAGGACAAATCCCCAGCGTAATCCACCTGGATTTCACGTACAGCCTGATTCGTCACTTGAGCGGCAAAGCTGCCCAGCTTCTCGCCAAGCGAGAAATACGGCTGCAATTGCGTCATCACATTGGATGGAACAGGAGGCATGTTGACCGCGTTTTTAAACGGCTCATCACGCAAAATGTGCAGCACCTGCTCGGATACGTCGATGGCTACGTTCTCTTGTGCTTCGACCGTTGAGGCACCCAGATGCGGTGTGACGATAATTTTTGGATGGCTCAGGAAAGGGTGGTCCTGTGCTGGCGGTTCCGACTCAAATACGTCAAAGGCTGCACCGGCCACAATTCCTCCATCAATGGCTTCAACGAGAGCCGTTTCATCGATAACCCCGCCTCGGGCACAGTTAATGATACGCATACCTTTTTTCATTACTTCAAACTGCGGGCGTGAAATCATATGCTTGGTTTCCGGTGTTAAAGGTGTGTGTACGGTCATGAAATCTGCGTTGCGAATGATTTCGTCCACGCTGGCCAGCTTGATGCCCAGCTTCTCGGCACGTTCTTCCGTCAAAAACGGATCATAGCCGAGAATGTTCATGCCAAAGGCTTTGGCGCGTTTGGCTACTTCGCTGCCGATGCGTCCCATACCGAGGACGCCAAGCGTTTTGTTGCGCAGCTCGACGCCGAGGAATGTTTTACGATCCCATGTACCGGCGATGGTTTTGGCATACGCCTGTGGAATATGGCGTGCCAGAGCCATCATCATGGCAAAAGTATGCTCACATGTCGTAATTGTGTTGCCGTCAGGAGCGTTAATTACGATAATCCCGCGTTGCGTTGCTGCCTCAAGGTCGATGTTGTCCACTCCGACGCCGGCGCGTCCGACAACCTTGAGGTTTTTACCTGCAGCCATGATGCGTTTGGTTACCCGGGTCTGGCTGCGGACGAGCAGTGCGTCATAGTCACCAATAATTTGAACCAATTCATCCTCGCTGAGACCTGTGTTCTTGTCCACCGTAACATCGTCTGCATCCATCAGCTGCTGAATGCCCAGGTCACTGATTGGATCGGATACTAACACTTTAAACATTTGGTTTCCTCCTCAAAGTTAACTTCTTTTATGGACAGGATGTACTTCTAACTGAAATACATTCCATAAAGAACATGAAAAAACTTGAAATGCTTCTAAAAGTACAGGAGAGCGTGGCAAACACTTGTGTGATAACGCATTGACGCAGAAAAGGGATGAAATAGCATTACACACCGAGCTTTCGGTCAAAGCTAATGGGCAAAAGCTCTGTGGGGAGCCGCTTTGCGGTTTTCAGGCATCAAAAAAACTCCCGAATCACATACTATCTCCATAGTAAGGGACGAGAGTTATCGTGGTACCACCCTAATTCGCAGCCATTTCGCAACGGACTGCCTTCAGCGGTCATAAAATGACCGAAAGGATAACGGTTTTCTGCCGATTGCATCTAATGCCGGAATAAAATTTCCTAGGCCTCGGTGCAATAACTCAGGAGCGCTGAAGAACATTACTTCGCCATCGGCTTCCACCCAAGCACCGATTCTCTGAGGACGAAATCAAGTTCTTTTCTCCATCATGGTTGTTGTCGTAAATAATTTTTTCATAATGTATCACGGCTTACATGGCCATGTCAATAGGAGATGCGACATGTATAGATAGCTGGCCAGATAATAGCTATAATATGCTAAATAATTAAGAATTAGGTCTCCTTGAATCCGCCCGATTTTTTGGCTATGATGCTAAAGAAGACTATGCAGAGGACTAACTAATCATGAAAAAGCTTAAAGTGAAATGGAAAAGAGCGCAAATTCACGAATTGAATGACCGCTTGCTGCTTTACAATTTGTATCTAACCCAGGGACTGACCCTGCTGGTCGGTGCAGTCTGGATTATTTTTCAGCAAAGAAATGTGTTGGAACTGTTTGCCTTGCCGAAGAGTTTACATGTCTTGTGGTGGGGACTGGGATTGGCTGCTGCTATGCTTCTGGTGGATCTGGTGTTATCCCGAGTTATGCCTGAGGATGCGATGGATGACGGCGGTATTAACCAATTGCTGTTTCAAAATCGTCCGATTTGGCATATTATTTGTATAGCTGCCGTCGTCTCGATCTGTGAGGAACTTTTGTTCAGAGGTGCGATTCAGTACAGCTTTGGACCTTATTGGACAAGCATTTTGTTTGCAGTCATCCATATCCGATATTTGCGGCATTGGATTCCAACAGGCTGGGTATTCCTTAGCAGTTACGGATTGGGCTACATCTACGTACAGACCGGCAGCCTATGGGCGCCGATCATTTGTCATTTTGTGATTGACCTTATATCCGGTTTAGCGTTACGTTTTCGGAGGTATGAAGAATGAATCGGGAGCTTAGCAGAGTGCAGACCTATGGTAGTCGTCGAAATGGTCGCAAAGTCAAGGAGGAGGACAGGTCCAATTCAAAACCAGTTCGTTCCCGTGCTTCACGACCCGTGCCTAAATTGGCCCACATTGACGCTGCACCAGAAGTTGCTGTGATGATGGAGGATGACGCTCCTGTCAGTGAGTACGGTACGCGGGCAGAAATGTTTCCGTCCCGCCGCATCCGGGTAAGCAAGTGGTTTTTAAATTTTTTGAGTACTCTTTTTGTACTTATTACAGCAGCGTTACTATGGTGGGGTATCAAGGGAGCACCACCGATCAGTAAATTGCTCTGGTAATAAAAGGGTGTATGAAAAAGGCCTTTATCTCCGCACAAGCTTATGCGGAAGATGAAGGCCTTTTTTGGAGTTAGCTGGCAGGAATCTCAATGCTTTGCGGGTCAACAAACTGGTAACCCTTTTGCTCCAGGCGGGTCAATAGACTATCCAGCGCTTCAGCTGTCCATGGCAGTTCATGCATCAAAATGTTGCTGCCAGGATGTAGCTGCTCCGTTACATTTTTGAGAAGCGCATCCGTTTTATTAGGCTGACTCTTCTTCATAGTCCAGTCCAGAGAACCGACGGACCAGGTCATGTACAGAAGACCGTTTTCCTTGGCAATCTTACGGCCTACGTCCCCGCCTGCACCATGTGGAGGGCGAAAAAACACAGGTGCTGAGCCCGTTATATCCTTGACTATTTGTTGCACGGTTTCAATCTGCTTTTTGACCTCAGCCTCCGATTTGTTTTTCAGCACGATGTGATCCCAGCTATGGTTGCCGATGGGCTGTCCACGGTCATGGATAAGCTTGAGCAGCTCAGGATGCTCCTTCACACGGTAACCGTTTACGAAGAAAATAGCTTTGGCCTTGTGCTTGTCCAGTGTATCAATGATTTTATTAATCATGGCTGCTTCCTTGGGCCCATCGTCAAAGGTTAGCAAAATTACCTTTTTTTCCACTCCATCTTGATTGGGCACCACATTATATGCTTTGTCCAAATGATAAGTTTTATCGGTGGCAGCCACCGTGGCTGAATCCCCCGATTTGCTGTTGTCAACGACGGATTTGTCATGT
This sequence comes from Paenibacillus peoriae KCTC 3763, assembly GCF_000236805.1. Classification (GTDB taxonomy): domain Bacteria; phylum Bacillota; class Bacilli; order Paenibacillales; family Paenibacillaceae; genus Paenibacillus; species Paenibacillus peoriae. Next base: position 664,134 of record NZ_AGFX01000011.1, read on the forward strand.
TGTGTCGTTGTTTTACCTGCTGAGTTATGGTCTTTAGGGTCTGTTTGATTACCGTTGCTTGTCTCAGACGCCGCTGGAGTCTGGTTGTTGCCGGCAGCCGCCGATTCCGGCTTGTTCGCCGTGCAAGCACTAAGCAGCAGACATGCAGTCAATAAAATGGCTGCTGTTTTTGTACCCATTAATTCATCTCACCTTCCTGTATTTATACCGTATGAGTTTGTCTTTCCTGACGAACACTATGCTTGATTCTACCACAAAGGGAGGTTCTAATTGTGAAGACATCTTCATTTTTCCTGGGAATCGTTTTGGGCGCTGTCGCAGGCTCTATGATCTCCCGTAACCGTAACATGTTGGGTTTTTCTATGAACATGGATGGAAAAAAAGGCGAAAATCTGGTGCAGAAAGCCCGCACCAAAATGATGGACGCTGCGTTTCCCGGAATGGGCGATATTACGCTAAATAAACATGATACCCATAAGGATCAGGATCATCGTTCCAAAACAGAAACCGCTCATGCAGTCCAAAGCAAAGAAGAAAATATGAAGCTGATTAAAGACTTTATCAGCAGCAGTCCCGATGTTAAACGTGAGGTCGAGCAAATACTGAAGGAAACTCATACAGCCGTACCGGGATTATAACCCCGGAACCTCTATCCCGAATCATTTTGCGGCTTTTTTGTGAAAGCCGTTCAAATGATTCTTTTTTTTCTCATTTTTATTTCGTGCATTTACGATTATAAAATGATAACATGATTACATAGAACCATTTTCATCACAGGCATCATAATTGCATCATAATCTGTTAATAACACTCGGCTGCCAGGAGGAGGGTCCAGTATGAAAATAGAAAGATTAAGTCAGGACAAGATACGGATTTTCCTTACCTTTGACGATTTGAGCGAACGCGGTATTCAAAAAGACGATATGTGGCAAGAAATTCCAAGAGTCCATGAGCTGTTCACCGAAATGATGGATCAGGCATACAGCGAGCTGGGCTTCGATGCCACGGGACCATTAGCTGTCGAAGTCTTTGCGCTTCCTGCTCAGGGAATGGTTGTTATCGTCACTCGGGGGAAATACGATCATCAGCAATATGGTTCGGGTCCCGATGAGGAGCTTCCAGAAGAAGTCTACGAAATGGAAGTCACGATGGAACACAGTGATTCCATTGTTTACGCGTTTAGCGATTTCGAAGTACTCATAGAAGCGGCTCACATGCTCCGCAGCAACACTACGGAAGCAGGTAAGCTGTATCATTATAGAGGCAAATGGATGCTGCATTTGGAGCCAGAAGAGGTAGAGGAGTCCAAGCTTGCGGCCTTGATCGCGGTTCTTGCTGAATTTGGGGAAGGCTCATCCGTAACACCAGCAATGCTGGAGGAGTACGGCAAGCTGATCATTGCTGAACAGGCTGTTGCTGTCATCTGCACTCATTTTGACAGCCGTTCTTAATCGGGCTATAGAAAGTTGATATGAAGTGAATTTGTCGGCTCTGCGCTGAATGCAGGGCCGACTGATTTTTATGGAGGGATGATCGGTGCTTCTGTTTTCGGTTTTAGCGGCAGCCACAGCGCCGGGTCTCGCCTTATTGATGTATTTTTACTTGAAGGACAGATATGATGCGGAGCCGCTGCACATGGTTGTAAAAGTGTTTCTACTCGGCTTCTTGGTGGTGCTTCCTGTTATGATTTTTCAACGCGGGCTACTGCTTTGGCTGGGAGATAACACGTTAATCCAGGTGTTCGGCATTTCGGCCGGAGTGGAAGAGTTTTTTAAATGGTTTTTGTTGTATCACATTATATATAATCATACCGAGTTCGATGAGCCTTATGACGGCATTCTGTATGCGGCTGCGGTCTCCCTCGGATTTGCTACGGTTGAAAATCTATTGTATGCCTGGGCGGGGCATGCTTCTGTGAGCATGATGCTGATGAGATCGCTGCTACCTGTGTCTGGTCATGCGATGTTTGGAGTAATGATGGGCTATTACTTGGGAAAAGCCAAGTTTTCAGAGGGGTGGAAGAGCAAATACATGCTGCTTCTGTCATTGTTGCTTCCATGGTTTTGGCACGGCGTATATGATCTGATTTTAACGAAATTCCAACATGACTGGGTTTGGTTTATCATTCCTCTGATGGCATTTTTGTGGTATGGAGGCATGGCGAAAATCACTCATGCTAACAACCGTTCTCCTTTCAGGTTATTAAAACGGGAAGAAAAGGTTAATATGTAACAAAAAGGGACACACTGATCTGACAAACCTGTTAGAGAAAGAGGTGTCTTTTTTGCGTATTAAAGTGAGAATTCATTGTAAAAGATGCGGCGAACGCTTTGTGCTTAGAGGACGCATGGAGCAAGGGCGAATTCAGACCGGCTTTAAGCGGTGTATATGCGATCATTGCGAGTTTATTGTTGAACTCATGGAAAACCATGCATAAGAGAGCTTTCTTCTTGTCACACTATCGGTAGTGTACTTGAAGAAAGGAGACTCCCAATATGTATAAGCGACTTAGTTCCGTATTGTTCCCGATTGTTGCCCTGCTCATGATAGGAGCATTTGTGTGGGGTTATCGGGAAAGCCAGATGAGAAAAGAGGTATCTATCCAGGCCAAAAGCATGTCGATTAAAACGGAAAATCAATATCAGCGTGCGTTTCATGATTTGTCGTTTCATATGGATCAACTGCATTCCCAACTGGGTAACGCGGTTGCTGTCCATAATACTTCACATGCGATGCACCGCAAATGTTTGATGAACGTGTGGAGGATTACAAGTGCGGCCCAAAGTGAGGTTAACCAGCTGCCTCTCAGTGTGATGCCATTCAATCATGCCAAGGATTTGCTGTCACATTTATCTACATTTTCGTATCAGACTGCCGTGCGTGACATGGATCACGAGCCTTTAACGAAGAAAGAATTATCCAATCTGAAAACGTTATATAACAATTCCAGAGAAATTTCGAAAAGCATGCACGAAGTTCGAGCAAAGGTCTTGAGTAAAAACTTGCGATGGACTGATGTAGAGCAAGCCCCAGGTGCAGAAACCGGTCCAAAGGATAATACGATCGCTGATGGCTTCAAAACCGTGGACAAAAAGGTGGAGGGCTACAAGGAACTGGATTGGGGACCTTCCGTGGCCAGCATTTATGCCAAGCGTTCCGTGAAAAAATTGAATCTCCCGGTCGTGAGTGCCGAGCAAATTAAACGGAATGCTGCCGAGTTTACAGGCAAACCGGAAAGCCGGATTCGTGTACAAGAAAACGGTAAAGGAACTGAATGGGCGTCCTATACAGCTACCCTGCTTAACAAGCAGAAAGCTGTGGCCACCATGGATTTTACGAAAAAGGGCGGCAAGCTCATTTCCTATCACGATATGAGAGAAGTAGGTCCCAAAAAAGTCACCCGCAATGAGGCGATTCGGCATGCAAGTGAATTTCTTGCACAAAAGGGCTACAAAGGAATGAAGCCGGTTGCTTATGATGAAAGAACAAATTTAGCCGCCATCACATATGCAAGCGTGCAAGGGGACGTGATTATCTATCCGGAAAAAATCACAGTCAGATCGGGCCTGGATAACGGAAAAGTGACTGGGCTTCAAACGAGCGACTATGTGCACGAGCACAATCCTCTCCGTCATATCCCGAAAGCCAAACTGGATTTGAAGGCTGCACGGGCGAAGTTGAACCCCGGGTTTCATGAGACTTACCACCGTAAAGCATTGATTAAAAATGAACTGTCGAAAGAAGTTTTGTGCTATGAATTCGGCGGAAAAATCAATGGCTCCGTTTATCGGATATACATTAATGCAGATACGGGAATGGAAGAAACGATCGAGCAGGTAAAAGATTCGGACGAGCCTAAGACTACTGCAAGCAATGCGTAACGCTGATTATTTGAAAAAATGAATTATTAACCGCTCTAAACCTCCTTGAATTAAGGGGGTTTTTTGCGCTTTAATCATGGTTCCGACAAATAAAATGCTTAAAATAGGCATAAAGTCGTGGTATTATAGACCTTGGTTAAAGTTTTTAATGGACAAGGACGGTGAATGGTTTGTTTCCTAAAATTAATGATGTGTTATACATACAACTCGCTGGTAGCGATCACAAGGACGAAATTTTTGAATTCAAGTCGCGTATTGCGGAAGAGGAGTCACAGGACTTTCTGATTGAAATTCCCATGTCACAAACAACCGGGCATTTGAAAAAGTTGTTTTTGGGGGAAGAGCTGTCGATATTTTTCTTGAGCGAGGGTGGAATTAGAAACTATTTTAATACTCATGTTACGGGCTTTAAAGAAGATGTGCTGCGGATGGTCCGCATTCAAAAGCCGGACCCGGATAGCATCAGCAAAATTCAGCGTCGAAATTATCTCCGGGTTCAGGCCAGCCTGGAAATTGCGGTAAAACATGGTGTAAACGAATCAAGATTTGTAGCAGAGACACATGACGTGGGAGGCGGGGGAGTTTCTTTTCATACTCAGGGAACGCACCTCCTAGAAGAAGGAGAATCGTTGTCCTGCTGGATTTTGGTTCCTTATAAAAACGGCACGCTGGAGCATGTTTGGTTCCAGTCTGAAGTTATACGCGTTCAGGAGATGGAAAATGGCCGCAGGCTCATCATGTTGAAATATGAACAAATTGCTGATCAGGAGCGCCAAAAGCTGATTAAATATTGCTTTGAGAGACAGCTGGAATTTCGGGAAAAATCGTAATCATCCAGGGTGATTCTTTTTCAGTAAACCTGCCGTTCATTTTGCATCGTCTATAAATGTGTGGTATAATTTTCACGTCGCAGGCAATGCCTGCTTTTTTCTTGAGGTTAGGTTAGGAGGAATTCCCCGTTGGCAAGGCAGCAAGTATCTTCAAATAAAAAAATAAATGTAGCCATTGACGGACCTGCTGGTGCAGGGAAAAGTACAGTGGCCCGCTTGGTGGCGAAAGCACTTTCTTATGTATATGTGGACACTGGAGCCATGTACCGGGCAGCAACGTGGTATATGATATGTAAGGAAATTCCAGTGGAAAATGTAGAAAAAGTGCTTCAACATGTACCTGAGCTGGTGATTGAATTAGTACCGGACCCCACAGGTCAAAAGGTTTATTGTAACGGGGAAGACGTAACTACAGTAATCCGTTCGATGGAAGTGACCAGCAAGGTATCACAGTATTCGAGTATTGCGGGTTTACGCACACATTTGACTGAAAACCAGCGTGAAATGGCTGCACGCAAGGGCGTCGTTATGGACGGGCGGGACATTGGAACCACAGTGCTTCCAGATGCGGAAGTTAAGGTGTTCATGACTGCAAGTGTTCAGGAACGTGCCTCTCGCCGTTTTAAAGAATTGAACGGAGCTGATGATATCACTCTGGAGCAGCTTGAACGTGACATTGCGGCACGTGACAAGCTTGACGAGGAGAGGGAAGTATCCCCGCTTCGTTGCAGTGAGGACGCCATCGTACTGGATACAACCCATATGGGCATTCAGGATGTCGTGGATACGATCGTATCTTATTGCGTGGCGAAGAAGGATGGGGAGATCAGCCAATGATATATACGGTATGCGTCAGTATTTTGCGCCTCATTTACCGCATTCTGTTCAGACTTGAAGCGGTAGGCAGGGACAATGTACCTGCTGAGGGCGGAGTATTGTTGTGCTCTAATCATATTAGTAATCTTGACCCTCCTACAGTTGGTATTTTGCTGAAGCGAAAGGTTCACTTTATGGCAAAAGCCGAGCTTTTTAATGTTCCCGTACTGGGTCCACTGATTGACAAGCTGGGAGCTTTTCCAGTCAAACGCGGTGGTGTGAGTAAGGAATCCATTAAACTGGCATTGAACATTTTGCGTGATGGAAAAGTGATGGGGATCTTCCCCGAAGGCTCCAGAGGAGCTGGAGGAATTGGTAAAAAGGGTGCTGCCAGCTTTGCGCTGCGTAGTGGAGCGGCTGCCGTTCCGGTCGCCATTGTTGGTGATTACAAGCTTTTCCGTAAAACGAAAGTGATATACGGCAAGCCTGTCAATTTGGATGCTTACCAAAAAGGTGCCGATATCGAGGGAGACCCGCTTGAACTGGCGACAGAAGCAATTATGTCCCGCATCCGTACGATGAAGGAAACTGGCAAGCCTACGAATAACTGAAAGGCTTGCATGAATTATGTCTAAGCTCGGAAAACTAGAACAAAAGTTTTATTGATGTTTTGAACTCTGCCATGCGCAGGTTTAAATAAATGGTTTTTTTGAATTGAGGAGGGTATTGACATGTCGGAAGAAATTAAAAATCAAGAAGCTGCTGAAGCGGCAAATCAAGACGAGCTCGATCAAATCGTCTCCCTGAAAAAAGGTGACACCGTTAAAGGTACGATCGTGAAATTGGAAGATAACCAAGCGGTATTAAGCATTGGATATAAATACGATGGAGTTATTCCAATTCGCGAGTTGTCTTCTGGTTTGGATAACGCAGAAGAAGCAGTACAAGTAGGGCAAGAAGTCGAAGCTAGAATCATTAGCATCGATGATGCCAAAGAAAAGCTTGTTCTGTCCAAACGTGCAATCGACAGCGAAAATGCTTGGGAAAAGCTGGAGCAGCTGTTCGGAAGCAAAGAAGTGTTTGAAGTCGTAGTAAACGATGTCGTTAAAGGCGGTATCGTAGTAGACGTGGGTGTGCGTGGATTCATTCCTGCATCTATGGTAGAACGTCATTTCGTTGAAGATTTCAGCGATTACAAAGGCCGCACCTTGCGTGTTGTTGTAAAAGAGCTGGATCGCGAAAACAACAAAGTGATCCTTTCTCAAAAAGACGTTCTGGAAGCAGAATTTGAAGCCAACAAGCAAAAAGTAATGGCTGAGCTGAAAGAAGGACAAGAAATCGTAGGTACGGTTCAACGTCTCACTCAGTTTGGTGCTTTTGTAGATGTAGGTGGCGTGGACGGTTTGGTTCACGTATCTGAAATCGCTTGGACTCATGTTGATAAGCCTTCTGATGCTGTTTCTGAAGGGGATCAAGTAAAAGTAAAAGTCTTGAAAGTAGATCCTGAAAAAGGAAAAATCAGCCTGAGCATGAAAGCTGCACAGCCTGGTCCTTGGGAATCGGCTGCTGGACAATTTAATAACAATGACATCGTAACTGGTGTTGTAAAACGACTGGTTAACTTCGGTGCATTCGTTGAAATCGCTCCTGGCGTGGAAGGTTTGGTTCACATTTCCCAAATTTCCCACAAACACATCGGAACTCCACAAGAGGTTCTGGAAGAAGGGCAAGAAGTGAAAGTTAAAATTCTTGAAATGAACCCTTCCGAAAAACGTGTTAGCCTGAGCATTAAAGAAACTGAAGAAGCTCCTGAAGCTGCTCCAAAAGCAGAAAGAGCACCACGTGCAGCTCGCGCGCCTCGTGAGGAACTGAACAATCCGAACGTTTCGCTCAACAATTCCGGTTTGAGCATTACGCTTGGCGAACGTTTTGGCGATAAGCTGAACAAATTTAAATGAGTTTGAATCAATACACTTTATAATAAGCATAACGTACACCATCGGCGGACCCAGAGGGTTCGCCGATTATTGTTACGTGACCATATCGCCAACAGGTATGTTTTTTGCTATGATGAGAGCTGAGAATGACAGGAGGAGTGAATTTATGGCAAGACCCGTTGTGGCTATCGTTGGTCGCCCGAATGTGGGAAAGTCCACTATTTTTAATCGGATTATCGGGGATCGTTTGTCCATCGTGGAAGATAAACCCGGGATCACTCGTGACCGTATTTACGGTATTTCGGAGTGGAATGGTAAATCCTTCAGTATTATTGATACCGGCGGTATTGAGATTGATGGTGAAGATATCATTTTGAAATCCATCCGCATGCAAGCCGAACTGGCAATAGAAGAAGCAGATGTTATCGTATTCATGAGTGATGCGAAAGCAGGAATTACGCAATCGGATGAAGAGGTAGCTCAAATGCTGTATCGTTCGGGTAAACCGATCATTGTAGCGGTAAACAAGGTGGACAACCTCAATCGTGCCGATCTGATTTATGAGTTTTACTCGTATGGATTTGGAGATCCTATCCCCGTTTCCGGTAGTCACGGTACAGGAATAGGTGACCTGTTGGATGCAATTACGTCCAATTTGCCTGAGCTTGAAGAAGAGCACTATGATGAAGACGTTATTCGCGTAGCTTTGATCGGCCGCCCGAACGTAGGCAAATCTTCACTTGTGAACGCCATTCTGGGAGAAGAACGGGTTATTGTTAGTGATATTGCAGGCACGACACGTGATGCGATTGATACGCCATTTGAAAAAGACGGTCAGAAATATGTCCTGATTGATACGGCTGGGATGCGCAAACGCGGTAAAGTATATGAAACGACAGAGAAATATAGTGTAATGCGTGCCATGCGTGCTATCGAGCGTGCAGATGTTGTCCTGGTTGTTATTAACGGCGAGGAAGGTATTATTGAGCAGGATAAGCACATTGCCGGCTATGCTTATGAGGCGGGAAAAGCGTCGCTGTTTGTTGTTAACAAATGGGATGTCGTGGATAAAGACGATAAAACGATGCATCAGTTTGAAACTAAAATCCGCGATCATTTTCTGTTTATGACATATGCTCCGATTGTGTTTTTGTCTGCCAAAACGAAGCAACGCTTGCAAAAGCTGCTTCCCGTTGTACAGCATGTGGCGCAGCAGCATGTTATGCGTATTCAGACGCATTTGCTGAATGATGTCATTTCCGATGCAGTAGCGATCAATCCTCCGCCAACAGACAAAGGACGTCGTCTGCGCATTAACTATGTGACCCAGGTTGCTGTCAAGCCGCCTACGATGGTTGTATTCGTTAATGATCCGGAAATCATGCACTTCTCTTACGAGCGTTATCTGGAGAACAAAATTCGCGCCGCCTTCAATTTTGAGGGGACTCCAATTCGCATCTTTACACGGCGCAAGTCTGACGAAGGTTAGGAGCGAATAGGTTGATTTTACAGATCGTTGCCATCGTACTCAGTTACTTGCTTGGCTCTGTCAGCTTTAGTTTGCTGTATGGAAAATTAAAGGGAATCGACATTCGCCAGCATGGAAGCGGCAATGCCGGTGCGACGAATACGCTGCGCGTGCTTGGAAAAGGCCCAGCTATTCTGGTATTGCTGCTGGATGTACTTAAAGGAGTTATTGCAGTGCTGATTGGGCACTGGCTGGGTGGAGAATCTGCTTGGCTACCGGGTTTGTGCGGAATCGCGGCGATTGCAGGCCATAACTGGCCGGTATATTTTCACTTTCGCGGAGGAAAAGGGATTGCTACCGCTATTGGTGTATTAGCATCGCTGACCTTGCTTCCCGCTCTATATGCCGGGATCATTGCGATTCTCGCTATCGTAATAACCCGCTATGTGTCCCTTGGATCACTGATTTTTGTCATTCTGACCCCCTGGATTTTACTCGTGCTTGGATATGAATGGCCGTTTTTCTGGACAGCTCTAGTCATTTGCTTGTTTGCTGTGTGGAGACACCGTACCAACATTGTCAAGCTGGTACGGGGAAATGAAAATAAGCTTGGCTCCAAAGGAGGAGATCGTCTTGTCTGAGAAAATAGCTGTGCTGGTCGCGGGTAGTTGGGGGACGGCCCTGGCTTCCGTTCTTGCGACCAATAACAACGATGTCTCTGTCTGGACGAGAAATGAGCAGCAAGCAGCTGAAATCAATGAAAAGCATACGAATGAGCATTATTTACCCGGCTCCATTTTGTCTGATCGTATTTCCGCTACAACCGACATGGAGACTGCCGTATCCGGTGCTAAAGCTGTTATTATCGTATCCCCTTCGTCTGCCGCTCGTCAGGTAGCACGTAGTCTAAAAGATCACTTTACCAAGGATATGCTGGTGGTGCATGCCATTAAAGGCTTTGAAACCGAAACTCTCAAGCGTATGTCCACGGTGATCTCGGAAGAACTGGAAATCGCGGAGGGTGATATTGCCGTGCTGTCTGGTCCGAGTCATGCGGAGGAAGTGGTGCGAAAATGCCCAACCACGGTCGTCGTAGCTTCCTCCAATGAGAAGGCTGCACAGGCTGCACAGGAGCTGTTTATGAACTCCTATTTTCGAGTATATACCAACCGTGATTTGCTGGGTGTAGAGCTGTCCGGGGCGCTAAAAAACATTATCGCTCTAGGCGCGGGAATGTCGGACGGACTTGGCTTCGGTGATAATGCCAAAGCGGCTTTATTGACACGTGGATTAGCAGAGATTACCCGTGCCGGAGTTGAGATGGGTGCTAATCCATTGACCTTTGCCGGTCTGGCTGGTATTGGTGATCTTGTTGTCACTGCAACGAGCCGTCACAGCCGCAACTGGCGCGCAGGCTCGTTATTGGGACAGGGCCAACAGCTAGATGCTGTGCTGGAATCCATGGGCATGGTGGTAGAGGGCATTCGCACAACAAAAGCGGCCTACGCTATCTCACAAAAGCTGGGTGTTCAGATGCCTATTACAGAAGTGCTGTATGGTGTACTGTTCGAAGGACGTGACGTCCGCAAAGCGGTCGAGGCACTGATGGGGCGCGATCCTAAGACCGAGATGGAAGTTATGCCGCTGCAAACTTGGGAGCAATGGCATTCATAATAGCTGAATGGTCCCAAAAGATAGTAAAGGCTGTCTCGTAAGTAGATTTTTTCTACGAATGAGATAGCCTTTTTAGTTAGGCATTAGGCATGTCTTTTGTAAGCTTAATCACCCTTTATCTTCACCATTCATAGACTGAGTTGAGCAATGGCGGAGGAGGGGAGATTGTGAGTAAAAACTTTCCGAAAGAAGCGTTAAAGGCCATTAACAAAAAAGGCGGCAAAAACATTTCAGAAAATGCCGTAAAAAAGCTGGCAGGCACGGTGAAGGCGGAAACGCTTCAAAGTGAAGCGCAGTTGCGTCAGCTTATTAAGCAGGTATCTGCGATGGCCAACATTCCGGTGTCGGAAGATACAGTAAGGGATATTGTCAGTGCCGTCAAAAAGAGCGGAATGAGTTCTTCCAATATGGAAGCGTTGATGAAAATGATGATGAAAAAATAAAACGCAGGCCGAAAATGGTTGGGTTTCACCGTGAACCGGACAGGTTCGCGGTTTTTTGTATATTGAAGCATGCTTTCGCTTGCTTTTCACTGCACAAAATATCGAACTACCATGCCGAACATGATATAATGATGCCCAATAGGAAACGGGTTGAAAGACAGTAAGGAGGAAACAATGTTGAAGGAGGCTATACCATCGGCGCTATTAAACAGACTGCCTCACGATTTGACAGCTGCGCTGAGTAGCTTGGCTGAACGGTGGTCAACAGTGTCGGTTCCGTGGATGCTGGGAGGAAGCTGTTCACTATTGGTGCAGGGAGTTGAGCTGGATCGTTTGCCGCGGGACATTGATATTTATGCGGATATTCACGCAGCAAAACAGCTTCATGCGCACCCTCCGGGTGTAAATATAGATCAACAGCAGGTTGACCGCAGCGGCTCGTACGTTTCATTGCTAAGCCATTATGAGCTGGAGGGATTTCCAGTTGAATTGGTGGGGGGGTTCGAGGTGCTCTGTAACGGAGCGTTATATCGTTTGGAGGTTGAAAGGCTCCTCTGGTCAGCGGGAATCCAGCTTGATTTGGGGCGTGCTTCACTACATCTGATGCCGCTCAGTCACGAGTTGCTATTTAATTTGTTGCGAAATCGCCCTGACCGGTATAGAGCGATTGCAGAGGTTATGAAACGTGATCCACAGCGTCATCTGGTGATACTCAAGCAACTGCTGATCAGTAACATTTGGGCAGAGGAGCAGTTGGACAGGCTGGTAGAGCTTTTGCCCTGGCCAGAGCTGCATTCCATCATCCAGATGGGACATGATGTATAAGCCTCGTGTGTAAGAGGAGAGACGAAGGGAGGCGACCGTTCATGAATGTGAAGATTACATTCAAGCCGTCAGGCAGGCGTGTACAGGTTGGTCAGGGTACGACATTGCTCCAGGCTGCCCGTAAAGCAGGTGTATATATTCCCACTCGCTGTGACGGGAAAGCGGCCTGCCTCATGTGTAAGGTACATATATCACCGGAATGGGCTGCATTTGCAGGCCGTCCCAATGATGCAGAGCAGCGTAAGCTGGGATCTTTGTTGGAGGAAGGCGTACGATTGTCCTGTCAGGCTCGTGCTCAAGGTGATGTAGAGGCTACGATACCGGAGGATAGGCTTAAGGCTGCTATCAGGAAGCAACTGGAGCGCCAAGCGATGGATGACGAACTGTGGTAATCGAAAAATATAACAACAAAGGATGTTATCCGACGCCTACAAAGCGGTCAGGAGAACATCCTTTTTTTTATATGGCGCGTGGCGCCGAAGTCATGGGGAACCCCCTCTCCGCATATATTAGATGAGTGGACCCAAACGTAAAATATTGGTTTTGTAATGATGGCTGTGGCTACTCTATTTTTTCAAAAACTGAACATATTTTACGGAGGGGATACATATGATGGTATCAGTCCAAATGCATGTACGAGTTTACGCCGTTTCGCCGATTCCATCAGTCTCCTGAATCTCGGCGGCGGACGACTTCCGGGCATTTTAAAGGCTGTTCTGCCGCATCTGGGATCAAGCAGTTGGTTGAACACGAAGCGGATGCTCTTTAAGCATTTTTCCTTCGGAGACTTTTGAGGAGGGGATTTCATTGGAGAAAGTGGACATTTTTAAAGACATTGCCGAACGCACCGGAGGAGACATTTATCTTGGGGTCGTTGGCGCAGTCCGAACAGGAAAATCAACGTTTATCAAGCGGTTTATGGAGACGATTGTTCTGCCAAACATTACAAGTGAGGCGGATCGTGCCCGCGCCGTAGATGAGCTGCCGCAAAGCGCGGCAGGGAAGACGATCATGACGACGGAGCCTAAATTCGTACCGAATAATGCCGTCCAGATCAAAGTAACAGAAGGACTGGAGGTAAATGTACGTCTGGTCGACTGTGTAGGATACGCAGTAGAAGGAGCTAAGGGCTACGAGGATGAAAATGGCCCAAGGATGATCTCAACACCATGGTTTGAAGAGCCGATTCCATTTCAGGAAGCGGCGGAAATTGGTACACGCAAGGTTATTCAGGAGCATTCGACGCTTGGTGTTGTGGTCACGACGGATGGTACGGTTGCTGAAATTCCGCGCAGCTCTTACGTGGAATCAGAGGAGCGTGTCATTGAGGAGTTGAAGGAAGTTGGCAAGCCATTCGTGCTGGTCATTAACTCCACGCATCCGCGCAGTGATGAAACACTTCAGCTTCGCAGTGAGCTGGCTGCCAAGTACGATATTCCGGTCATGACACTCAGCGCAGCGACAATGACAGAAGATGATGTTACAGGCGTACTTCGTGAAGTATTGTATGAATTTCCGGTGCATGAGGTGAATGTGAACCTGCCGAGCTGGGTCATGGTACTGAACGAAGATCATTGGCTTCGCAGCAATTATGAAAATTCCGTTCGCGATACGGTTAAAGATATCCGACGCCTGCGTGATGTAGATCGGGTGGTCGGTCAGTTTATGGAATATGAATTCATCGACAGGGCCGGTTTGAGCGGGATGAATATGGGGCAGGGTGTAGCTGAAATTGATTTGTATGCGCCGGATGAGCTGTACGATCAGATTTTGGTTGAAGTTGTAGGGGTGGAGATTCGCGGCAAGGATCATTTGCTGCAAATGATGCAGGATTTTGCCCATGCCAAACGGGAATATGACCGCTTCGCTGAGGCGCTGGAAATGGTCAAGACAACGGGATACGGCATAGCCGCTCCGTCACTGGCCGAGATGGCGTTAGATGAACCACAGTTGATTCGCCAGGGTACGAGGTTTGGGGTGCGACTCAAGGCGACTGCGCCTTCCATTCACATGATCCGTGTCGATGTGGAATCAGAATTTGCTCCGATTATCGGTACAGAGAAGCAAAGTGAGGAGCTTATGCGCTATCTGATGCAGGATTTTGAAAATGATCCGATCAAAATTTGGGATTCAGATATTTTCGGACGCTCGCTGCATTCCATTGTACGTGAAGGCATTCAGGGCAAGATCGCCATGATGCCGGACAATGCACGCTACAAGCTGCAGGAAACGCTGGGTCGCATTATCAATGAAGGCTCTGGCGGTCTCATTGCTATTATTCTCTAAGCGTAATCAAATAAAAAAAATATAAGAAAATAAAGTATTAGACTGATCCACAAATAATGAGACAGCGGTAGCCGCGGACGAGGAAATAAAGTCCCAGGCTTCCGCTGTTTTATTGAACCAATATTCCCACATATTAAACAATCTGGATAATTATTTTACGATCCGGCACTCGACGCGAACGCCCAACCAAAAGATTTTTATAAGTAGGACATGCCACATCATTAAGCTCCTGCTGAGTAAAACGTTTCAACAGCGGGTGATTGGTCAGCATATTCCCGTTGACGCTTCATGCGGACAGCTTCAATTTCTCCCAATACGATTGACCAACAACTGATGGAGCGGAAGTTTTCCGGTAAAGCAGTGCTCCAAATCAATTAGATGTGAGCTTATAGCAACCGCTTTCCGATTTTCGATCGGGGAACGGTTGTTTTGTCATATAAACTCGGAAAATATTTTTATATTCACAAAACCTATTTACATACTTGGTTTAACGCGATATATTAAATATCAAATTTGAAACATTTTGTGGATGGAACGAGGGGGAAATGAAATTATGAATGTCCAAAAAGAGCTGCAAAGAAACAAAAAGCTAGGGCTGGGGGCCATCATGCTACTGGTGCTGGTTTTGCTGGTCACTGCATGTGGCGTGCCGAAAACAGAGAGCGGCGCTCAAGGGACAAGCACTGCGGGGTCCAATACGGCGGACGGGAAAACAGGCAGTTCAAATCTAAAAGGTAAACGTGTTGCGCTGATTATGGAGTTTAACACGGGCACATTTTCGCAGCAGTATGTTCAAGGTGTGGAAGAGGAAGTTAAGAAATTTGGCGGAACACTGACCAAGTTTGTGGCAGATAACGATAAGGCTAAAATGGCCTCCTTGCTGGATAGCGCGATTAATCAGCAGTTTGATGTGATTTTAACCGACCATGGTGATGCCCTGCTGGAGCCAGGACTGAAAAAAGCACTCTCTCGCAATATTCCGGTTATCGTGTTCGATGCCGCCGTCAACGTTCCGGGTGCGGTAGTGCTCTCGCAGGATGATCAAAGCATGGCTGAGCTGACGCTGGAGCAAATGAAAAAGGATATAGGCGGCAAAGGCAATATCGTCAAAGTATGGGTGGCCGGTTTTGCACCGATGGAACGCCGTCAGATTGCTTACGCTGCATTTTTGAAAGCTAATCCGGATATAAAAGAAATTGCGACTTTTGGTTCGGCACAGAATCCTGCTTTGGACACACAAGCGAAGATGGAGGCCATATTGAAGCAATATCCTAAGGGCCAAATTACAGCAGTATGGGCTGCATGGGATGAATTCGCCAAAGGTGCAGCCCGTGCCATCCAACAAGCGGGACGTACGGAAATTAAAGTCTATGGTATTGATATGAGTGACGAGGATCTGCAAATGATTCAGAACCCGAAAAACCCTTGGGTGGCTTCGGCAGCCGTAGATCCAACAGATATCGGGCGGGTACAAGTACGCTACGCCTATCAGAAGCTGCATGGGGATAAACCGGAGGAAAAAGTGGTACTGAAGGCAGTATATGTGCAGCGGGAAGCACTGCCGGATAAGCAAATTTCCACATCCGAGCTGTCTCAATATGTGAAGGGATGGGGCCAAAGCGAGCAAGGTTATAAGGATTGGATGAAGGAATATGAAACGTCCAAATAAAATGCAAGCATCATGCACAGGCGCGCTTCGGCGCGCTTTTATCATAAGCAGGCGTAAGGGGGTTGCTATGAGTAATGAGTTCACAAGTATATACGCTGGAGATGAAGAAAATCGGCAAGCAATTTGCTGGTGTGGATGCGCTGCGAGCGGTGGATTTTACAGTGCATGGCGGCGAGATTCACGCTCTGTTAGGTGCTAACGGGGCAGGCAAAAGCACATTGATGAAAATATTGTCCGGCGCATATCGTTCCGATCAGGGAACCATCGTAGCAAGTGGCAAGGAACTGAGCATTAACTCGCCGTGGGAGGCCAAAAGAGCCGGGATTCACTGTGTGTATCAGGAGGTCGATTCGGCGCTTGTGCCGCAGTTAAGTGTCGCTGAGAACATTATTTTGGACGATCTGTCAGCACCTGAAGGACGATGGTGGGCCGCGCCGGGCTCTATGCGCAGACGAGCGCGTGAGGCGCTGGCACGGCTGGAAGCTGACATTGATGTACGGCAATACGTGTCTGAATTAACGTTGGCAGAAAAGCAGCTTGTACTCATCGCACGTATTTTGACACAGCAGGCGAAGACGATCATTTTTGATGAGCCAACAGCACCACTCAGCGAGGAAGAAACGCGCCGCTTGTTCCGCACGATCCATACCCTCAAGGATGAGGGGGTTGCATGCATCCTGATCACGCATCGGTTGCCGGAGGTCATCGAGCACAGTGACCGTGTGACGGTGATGCGTGACGGTGAGCGAGTGTTCACGGGCTCTGCCTCTGATTTAAGTGTAGGAGACATTGTTACGCATATGCTGGGGAAAACATTTGAAGAGGAGTTTCCGAAAACTGAAAGTCCTATTGGGGAAACGATATTGGAAGCGAGAGGGCTTCGCAAGGGGTTACGAGTTCACGGCGTTGATTTACAGGTCAAATGTGGAGAAATTTTATCAATTGTGGGTTTGGTCGGTGCAGGCAAAACGGAGCTGTCACGGCTTCTTACAGGGGCAGACAGACCCGATAAGGGGGAGCTGGTCTATAAAGGTCGTTCCATTCGTTTGAGAGAGCCTGCGGATGCGGTCGTGCAAGGAATTGTGTCGATACCTGAGGAACGGCGGAAGCAGGGTGTACTGATAGAGGAGAACGTCGAACGAAACCTTAGTCTACCGCTCTTGGGCAAGCTCAGTGTTCTTGGTTTCATCTCTCGAGCAAAAGAACGTGCTAACGGTAATAAGGTTGTCGCATCTCTTGGCATTAAGACACCATCTCTGCGCCAGAATGTTAAATACTTGAGCGGTGGGAATCAGCAAAAGGTAGCGATTGGCAAATGGCTGCATTCCGGAGCGGATGTGTTTGTTTTTGACGAGCCGACCAAGGGCGTGGATATTGGGGCAAAAAGCGATATTTTCCGTATCATTGGTGAATTGGCGGCGCAAGGTAAAGCAATCATTTATCTCACCTGTGAATTTGCTGAAGGGATCGGCATTGGGGATCGGATTGCAGTGATGTATGATGGCAAAATAATTAAGGAATTTGCGCGGGGCGAAGTGGAACAGGAACAGCTCCTGTTGTATGCTAGCGGCGGTGAAGAGGTGCATGCATGAAGGAAAAATGGTTAAACGTCTCATTTCGTTATGGTGCTGTAGTAGTCATTATTGGTGTGTTGGCGTTTTTTTCAGCCACATTGCCTTATTTCTGGACGTATGACAATTTGATGGACATTCTTGGTTCTATTGCGATTGTGACTTTCGTGGCTATTGGTGTGACGCTATCACTAATCGTAGATGGTTTTGACCTGTCGGTTGGAGCTACGGTATCTTTGACGACGGTAGTTTCAGCTTCTTTGATGATTTGGTATGAACAGCCTGTGGCCGTGGTCATCGTAGTGTCCTTGGTTGTTGGAGCTTTGGTTGGACTACTGAATTCATTGCTGATTATTAAGCTACGTATTCCCGATTTGCTGGCAACCCTCGCAATCATGTATATTGTAAGTGGGATTCATAAAACGTATGCACAAGGTTACACCATTTACAACCATATGCAGTTTCCTGACGGCAGCAAGGCGCCGGGAGAGATATCCCCTGCATTTCTTCTGTTGGGGCAAGGAAAATGGCTTGGCATTCCGATTTCAGTTATTTTGCTGCTGCTGGCTGTGGTGGCGGTGCATATTTTCTTGACTTACACGAAGCATGGGCGTCAAATGTATGTGACTGGAGGCAATGAAGAAGCCGCTCGTTTGTCAGGCATACGGGTAAAAAAAGTCCGTACACTAGCCTACGTGGCTTCGGGCGTATTTGCGGCAATAGCCGGTATATTGTATGCTTCCCGTGTAGGCTCGGGTCAAATTGATGCAGGCTCTCCATTACTTATGGAGGCAGTTGCTGCAGTTTTCGTTGGTTTTTCGGTCTTTGGAGCCGGTAAACCTAATGTCATCGGTACTTTTATTGGTGCGGTGCTGATCGGGGTATTGGTCAATGGACTGACGATGATGAATGTGCAATATTTTGCTCATGATATCGTCAAGGGCGTAGTGCTAGTACTCGCGCTGGCCGTTACTTTTTACGTGTTAAACCGTCGCCGTACTTGAAATTGTCTGTGGACTGTATTACTATAAACCTTGTTGTTCCACGCAAGAAGGGTGCCATTAAACGCCAGTTTCGGCCTACATTGCGGAGGTTAGGTATATTCTATGTATATTTAACGACGAAACGGAAACAGATGATAACATTATGGAAGGCAGTATGCCGCCCGCGTTATTTTATACAGGCGTTCTTATCGGTCTATTGCACCGATAACCTTGATGCTGGACTACACTTGAATTAGGAGGTGAAAATTATGAATAAAACGGATTTGATCAATCAGGTTGCTGAAAGCACTGAATTGTCCAAAAAGGACGTAACCAAAGCCATTGACGCTGTATTTGAGGCGATCTCCGGAGCACTGCAAAACGGGGACAAGGTACAACTGGTAGGTTTCGGAAACTTTGAGGTTCGTGAACGTTCCGCACGTAAAGGACGTAACCCGCAAACAGGAGAAGAAATCGAAATCCCTGCGAGCAAAATTCCGGCATTTAAACCGGGTAAAGCGCTCAAGGACGGAATTAAATAAGATTTCTTACATATTCCCATTGCGCTGGAAAGACCGTGAATTTGATTCACGGCCTTTTCTTTTTGTTCTGTATACTCCAGGACAGATTTACTTCAGGGTAGAGGTACTTTGGACAGAAGAAGAGGAAACTGTCTTGTCGTTCCGCGAGGCATATGCGATCAGGACCAGTGGTTCACCTGTCAGCTCGGCGAATTCATGCTCCAGCTGTTGCAGTCGCTCAATTTGGGCAGGACTGAGATTGGCCGGAAGATAGTTTTTCATCAGATTTGCTCCTTTCGTTAACATATGAGGCTGCACGGATAGTATGGCTCGTGATCCGCTAATTGTTGCAGGTAATGCTAGAAGCATGTAGTTGACAAAACGAGCTCAAATCTCCATCATAAAAAGTATAGCTTCGGCTCTCAGGGGGGAAAAGAAATGGAAGATAACGTGCCAGGTAGCAGTGAGTACGTCGTAATTAAAGCGAAAAGCAATGGGTGTCAGGTTTTTGGTCTGACTAGAGGACAAGATACACGCCTGCATCATTCAGAAAAACTGGACAAGGGCGAGGTAATGATCGTCCAGTTTACGGATCACACCTCTGCCATTAAAATTCGCGGTAAAGCCGTAGTTATGACCAAACACGGAGTTGTGGATACAGAGGATTAAAATGCAGGCATAGCCTGCTTTTTTTTGTTGTACAATGAGAGTGAGGACCTTTACCGTAGCAAGTCCACATTATGGAGTAGGGGTCAGGGGAGGTTCGGATGAAACCTTGGATTGTACTCGGCAGCTCGATTCTCATAACCGCTGCGGCAGCCATATTGCTGCCCTCTTTACATACACTGGATTCGGGGACCGCGGCTGTCCGTGAGACCCAGGCGGCGATATCGACTCAGCAGCGAGTGCGGCTGACCGATGACAATCTGGTGGATACGCTCAAGGAGCTTCCTTTGACAACACCGATCGCCAGCGTAAGCTGGGAACATTCAGTCCTGACCTTGGATGTAAAGCTGTCAAAAGAAGAAACTGCACCGCTGGAGATTTATCAAAATATGGCGGAGCTTGTTGCCTTTAGCTTTTACGGAACGACGAATGTACAGCAATTGCTGCTCCGTGTGGTGACGCTGGACAAATGGTCGGGTGAACGTCATTTGCTGCTGGCATCCGATATACGCCGGAATGAGTGGACGAACGAAGCGCTGGAACAGCTGAGAAGCCGCGAAGGCGCAGAATTACCGGAGCAACTGAAATCCCGTTTCCGCATTACAGTTACACCTATGTGGCAAAAGAGGTTTGGCGGTGTATATATAGATTAGATATTTCTGCTGTTGGACCTACGGTACTTTAGTCGCGAATCATTTTAAATTGTGATATAATATAAGGCATTGCAATTATTTGATACAACAGAAAGTCATGGCTCGGAGGCTTAGGATGAAACCGTATCGCGTACCCCAATTAGCAAGGAAATATGTGGAATACGACATGATTCAACAACATACGGAAATGCCGGCTTTTCCTGACAGCCGTACCCGCTTGCTATTTGTATTTTTAAACCGGAATATGCAGGAGCTGCATGCCAGCGAGGATGAGCTGTACGCATTGGTCACCTCGCTTTTGCAGATGGGGCTGGATACGCATGATATGATCGATACTTTATCCGGTATTCGAAGTCCGGAGGAAATGCGTTCCAGACAGCTGAAAGTGTTGGCCGGGGATTATTTTAGCAGCCGTTTTTATCAGCTGCTTGCATTGGCGGGCCGCATTGCGACCATTTCAAAGCTGAGTGATGCCGTATGTGAGGTCAATGCCGGTAAGATGAGCCTGTATTGGGGGATGAAGCATTTCCGCCTGGATGCGGCTCAGTATTTATCCCAGATGGTTCGTTTTAAAAAGGAGCTTTTTTTATCTTTAACTTCACTTGTAGCAGAACAGGATCGGGATGTTTGGGAGCAGCTTCTCCACGAATTTGCCGTCTGTGATATGCTTGTGGAGGAATGGAACAAGCGAGTGGAACCGGACAAATCCCGTTTCGGATACATGTTCTGGCATGTTTACAGTAACGGGGACCAGAACGAGCAGGCGCTGCTTTTAGAGAGTGGTACTGATACGGAAGCATGGCGTAATCTTGTTCTGAAATACAAGGCCGAGGATGCGATACTGGACAAGCTTCGCACGGCTGTTATGCACATCCGGCAAATTCTGTCTGATGATCAAAATACGGGGACCGAGGAATTTGAACGCATGCTGGAACCTTTCCTGAAGCTGCTGAATAGTCCGCACCCGGTCGTGAGGGAAGGTTAGGTGAACGTCATGGGAGCAAGCGACACCAAGCCGAAAGAGCAATTCGTTCATGGCGTGTTTGAAAGTATAGCAGGCAAATACGACTTGATGAACGATATACTGAGCTTTCGCAGACACAAGGCTTGGCGAAAATTTACGATGAAAAAAATGAACATGCAGCACGGAGATACGGCTATTGATCTTTGCTGTGGGACATGTGACTGGACGCTTGCGATGGCGCATGCAAGTGAAAGTGGTCACATCGTTGGACTGGATTTTAGTCAGAACATGCTTAATGTAGGTGAGCGCAAGATCAGATCAGAATCCCGTGAAAAGCAAATCAAGCTTGTTCAGGGCAACGCGATGGAGCTGCCTTTTGCAGACAATTCATTTGATTATGCGACGATTGGTTTCGGTCTGCGCAACGTGCCTGATCTGCGCCGTGTACTACAGGAAATGCAACGAGTCGTCAAACCTGGCGGACAAGTCGTTTGTCTGGAACTGTCCAAGCCTACCTGGCAGCCGTTCAAGGGGATTTATTACACATATTTTCAACACATCTTGCCCATGCTCGGCAAATTGTTCGCCAAACGTTATGAGCAATACAAATGGCTCCCTGATTCGTTGGCGCTTTTTCCAGGAAGGGATGAGTTGGCTAACATCTTCCGCGAAACCGGATTAAAGGATGTACAGGCTCATTCTCTTACCGGAGGCATCGCGGCATTGCATATTGGAATCAAGGAGAGTCAGCATGTTTAAGAAAATTGCTATTTTTTTGGAAATGATTAAAATTGAACATACGTTATTTGCGCTCCCATTTGCATTTATGGGGGCTGTATTAGGGTCGGTTGTCGTGACAGGCAGCCTCCCCTCATGGCCGCAAATTGGTTGGATTTTACTGGCTATGGTTGGCGCGCGTAGTGCGGCCTTTGGCTTTAATCGCATGATTGACCGTGTGATTGACGGGAAAAATCCACGTACAGCAGGACGCGCTATCCCGGCAGGGCTGCTCAAATCGAGTGAAGTGGTCATTTTCATTATCATCAGTTTGTTGTTGTTATTCTGGGCATCGTTCAAACTAAGTCCGCTGGCGTTCAAGCTGTTCCCGCTGGCCTTTTTTATGCTTGTTTTTTACTCTTACACCAAGCGCTTCACTTGGCTGTGTCATGTTGTGCTGGGGCTAACGATTGGTTTGGCGCCGCTGGGTGCATGGGTTGCGGTAACGGGACAAATAGATTTGACTGCTCTTGTGTTGTATCTCACAATTGCATTTTGGACGGCTGGATTTGATATTATTTATGCTTGTCAGGACATTGATTTTGACCAGAACGAGGGGGTTTATTCCATTCCTGCCCGCTTTGGTATAGCAGGTGCACTCAACATTGCCCGGGCATTCCATGTCATTACGGCAATCGGATTTATTGTACTTTTCTTTATTGCAGATTTAAGCTGGTGGTATCTTGTAGGGATGATTATTTCGTACATTATTTTATTTTATGAGCATTATATTGTATCACCGAAAGATTTGAGCCGCTTGCAGACGGCGTTCTTTACAATGAACGGTGTACTTAGTATGGTCGTATTTGCTTTTACACTGATTGATTTGGTGGTGCGTTAATTCTAATGAATTCTAACCAGGTGAGTAGCCATCAAGGCAAACGAATCGTTATCGGCATTACAGGCGCGAGCGGAAGCATTTATGGTGTACGGCTGGTAGAGACACTGCTGGACTTGCAATACACAGTTCACCTGATTGTTTCCAATGCCGGCTGGCGGGTACTGAAAGAGGAATTAGGCTGGAACGTGACTGACCGGGAGGGGGCTTTGAATGAACAATTCGGAGGCCGTCCCGGTTCTCTTGTATACCATCCATTCACAGATATCGGAGCTTCAATTGCGAGCGGCTCCTATCTTGTGGATGCGATGATCATTATGCCATGCTCCATGGGAACGCTGTCTGCGGTAGCACACGGTTCGTCCGATAATTTGATGGCACGTGCAGCAGACGTCATGATGAAGGAGGGGCGTCCGCTGATCCTTGTGCCTCGTGAAACACCGCTTCATGCCATTCATTTGGAAAATATGCTTAAGCTTGCGAGACTCGGCGTCAAAATGATTCCGGCTATGCCGGCCTTTTACTTTCATCCGAAGACGCTGGATGACATTGTATTGTTCCTCGTAGGCAAAGTATTAGACAGCTTGCGTATCGAACATCAATTGTTTACGAGATGGGGGGATTCCGATGCCAACACCGGACAACAAGACGATCACTATCGGAAAAATTAAATATACAAACGCTTGGCCCATTTTTCATTATTTTAATTCTTCAGAGCTTCTCCATCCGGCTGAGCTGATTACTAGAGTCCCGGCTGAATTGAACCGGGGGATGCTGAATGGTAGTCTGGATATCAGCGCCATGTCGTCTTTTGCATATGCATCGGGCGCGGAGGAGATGCTGCTGTTGCCTGATTTATCCGTTAGTGCCGACGGCCCGGTGCAATCCATATTATTGTTTTCACGCAAGCCGCTGAACGAAATCAAAAACGGAACGATTGCATTGACGAATACGTCTGCTACATCCGTGAATTTGCTGAAAATTCTGATGCAAAAGGCATGGGAAGGTCAGCCCTCCTATTTTGACTGTGAACCGGATCTGGATTTGATGCTGGGGCAGGCAGATGCAGGGTTGCTGATTGGAGATCACGCGATCAAGGCTTCTTGGCGGAGTGAAGATCTGCATGTAACGGACCTGGGCGAAGAGTGGAAACGCTGGACGGGGTATAGCATGACTTTTGCCGTATGGGCTGTCCGCCGTGCTGTTGCTGCTCAGAATCCGGATGCAGTGACTGAAATTGTAGCTGCGTTCCGTGCAAGCAAGCAACGCAGCTTGGCTGATCTGACGCCTGTTGTCTCTGAGGCTTGCAACGAAATTGGCGGCCTGCAAGATTATTGGGAGCGCTACTTTACTAATCTGTGTTATGATTTTGGAGAGAAGGAACAAAGAGGCTTAGAGCTTTATTTTCAGTATGCGCATGAATTGGGGCTGCTTGATCGGCAAGTGAAGCCGCTTCTCTGGAGTGACAATACGCTGACACGGGTGAAAGAATGAAACGATTGGATTTGTTCGGTTTATTAAAGAAGGATATGAACTTCATAGAAGAAGAGCTGTATCGCAGCATTGACAGCACGGAGCCGTTGATTAATGATACGTCGCTCCATCTGCTTAAAGCAGGAGGCAAACGTTTACGTCCAGTGTTTGTATTGCTCGGAGGCAAGTTTGGAGAATACGATCTGGACAAGCTCAAACACATAGCGGTACCCCTCGAATTGATTCATTCGGCTTCTCTCGTTCACGACGACGTAATTGACGATGCTGAAATGAGACGTGGTCAACCCACCGTAAAGTCCAAATGGGACAATCGGGTGGCGATGTACACGGGAGACTACATATATGCACGAGCGTTGTCTATGGTTGCCGAATTGCCGAGTCCGGATATTCACCGGGTGCTGTCCAAGGCGCTGGTGCAGATGTCCATTGGTGAAATGGAACAAATCCGCGATTTTTTTAATGTGGATCAAAGTGTGCGCAATTATTTGCTGCGCATACGGCGTAAAACCGCATTGCTAATTGCGGTTAGCTGCCAATTGGGCGCTATGGCTGCGGGGGCACGGGAAAGAGCCAATTCCCTGCTGTACAGCTATGGCTATAACGTAGGGATGGCTTTTCAAATTCAGGATGACTTGCTCGATCTCTGCGGTACGGAAAAAAAGATTGGCAAGCCGCCGGGCAGCGATATGAGACAGGGGAATATTACGCTTCCGGTTCTTTATGCGCTCAAGCAGCCCGAGCTGCGTGACGATTTGCTGGCTGAAATCGGTCGTATTCAGGACGGGGATGGGCAAGGAGATGCCCGTAAAGCGGTGGATATGATCAAAAAAAGTGAAGGAATCGCTAAAGCAGAAATTCTCGCCGACCGATATATTAAGAAAGCGCTGAACGCGCTGGACTTACTGCCAGATGTCAAAACGAAAAAGACGCTCCGCGATATCGCTCATTTTGTGACACGCCGCTCCTACTAAAGTAGTGTTTTGAGCTAGCTGTGAAAAAATTCTTTAACCGCTTCCATGCTTTCTGTTACAATACAGACTAGTACTGTATAAATACATTAAGATTGGATTGGGAGTGAGCCGATGGATCGCACGTTTTTGATGGTTAAACCGGATGGAGTACAACGCGGACTGATTGGACGTATTATCAGTCGTCTGGAAGACAAAGGCTTCAAAATGACGGGTGGCAAACTTGTGCAGGTATCTAAAGAACAGGCGCAGCGGCATTATGCCGAGCATGTGGGCAAGCCCTTTTTTGATGAGCTTGTAGATTTTATCACATCAGGCCCTGTTTTTGCCATGATTTGGGAAGGGGATAACATCGTTACGCTTTCCCGCCTGTTGATTGGTAAAACACAAGTAACAGAGGCTCTACCGGGCACGATCCGGGGAGACTTTGCTGCACATACACCGTTTAACCTCATACACGGTTCGGATTCACCGGAGAGCGCGGAACGCGAGATTGCGAATTTTTTCATGCCGGAAGAGTCGGTTCGGTATGAGAAAAGTGTGGCGACCTGGATGTAAGTTTAATCTCGTATGAAAAAGGATGGTAGCATGACGGATTTGGAACTGGGTCAGACAGACCCCGATTACACGACGTTTATCCGCAAAATTAAGGACAGCACAGGTATTGATCTTGCACAATACAAAGAAGCACAGATGAAAAGGCGGTTAACGACACTTCGCAACAAAAACGGGTTTCCCAGTTTTGTTTCTTTTTATGATGCCATGATGAAGGAAAAACCCCTGTTTTATGAATTTCTGGATCGTATGACGATCAATGTTTCGGAATTTTGGCGTAATCCCAATCGGTGGGAAGTGCTGCGGGATACGATTCTGCCACAGCTGCTTGCAGGCAAGCAGAAGCTCAAGCTGTGGAGCGCGGCTTGCTCGACTGGTGAGGAGCCTTACAGTTTGGCTATGGTTCTGGACGGCAAGGGGATCTTGGGGAATTGTTCCATTACAGCTTCCGATATTGATGATGGTGCATTGGCTAAAGCCAAGGAAGGCAGATATTTGGAGCGCTCGCTCAAGGATGTGCCTGAGCAGGTAGCCAGCAAATATTTCAAACCGGATGGTGCGATGTTTCGGGTGGATGACCGTTTGAAACAGGCTGTGAAATTTCAAAAGCAAAATTTGCTGCTGGATTCGTTTGAAGACAACTATGACCTCATTATCTGTCGCAATGTTATGATTTATTTTACTGAAGAGGCCAAGCATAAGCTGTATCAGAAGTTTGCAGCCAGTCTCCGTCCAGGCGGTGTACTGTTTGTGGGCAGTACAGAGCAAATTTTTTCTCCCAACCAATATGGTCTGGAATCGACGGAAACCTTTTTTTATCGTAAAAAAGCATAGCCCAGACATATATTGATCATTCGTAATTAGATATTTTTTGGATCATGAGCACGTTGATGGCTTGCTTATCGGAAATGCACGTCCTTTGGCTTTGCCTAAGGGGCGTGTTTTTGTTTATCTGCATACCTGTGGCTTTTCTTGTCAAAGAAAGGTGCGTATACTATAATGAAGCACAGTTATAGGTTTTAGCGATGCACAGTTTAACAGTTTAAAGGGGGAACGCGTCATGAGTTTACGTTATTTAACCGCGGGGGAAACGCATGGTCCCCAGCTAACTGCAATTGTAGAGGGCATGCCTAGCAATTTAAAATTGGATTTTGAAGAACTGAATTTTCAGTTGCACCGTCGTCAGAAAGGGTATGGACGGGGGCGGCGTATGCAGATTGAAAAGGATACGGCGAACATTGCCGGGGGTGTGCGTCACGGTTATACCACAGGAGCGCCGATTGCACTGATTGTGGAAAATAACGACTGGAAGCACTGGCAGAATATTATGAATATTGAGCCGATCGAAGGCAGTGATGAAGAAAAGCGCCGGGTTCACCGTCCGCGTCCGGGTCATGCCGATTTGAACGGCGGAATGAAATACAACCTGAAGGACCTGCGTAACGTGCTGGAGCGCTCCAGCGCGCGTGAAACTGCGATTCGTGTCGCGTGTGGCGGCTTGGCCCGTCAATTGCTGGCAGAGTTCGGGATCAAGGTGGCAGGTCAGGTCATCCGCATTGGCGAAATCGAGGCTCCTTACCGTGATTTGCCGATCGACGAGCTGATTGCCGTGACGGAAGCTTCTTCCGTGAGAGTGACCGATCCAGAAACCGAAAAGAAAATGGAAGCGTACATTGACCTGATCAAGCAAGAAGGCGATTCGGTCGGTGGGGTAGTGGAATGTATCGTGGAAGGCGTTCCGATTGGTTTGGGCAGTCATGTACAATATGATCGGAAGCTGGATGCACGCATTGCCCAAGGCGTCATGTCCATTAATGCCTTTAAGGGCGTAGAAATCGGTATCGGCTTCGAAGCAGGAGAACTGCGCGGCTCACAGGTGCATGATGAGATTCTGTATGATGAGGAACGTGGATATCACCGTCGTACCAATCGTTTGGGCGGTTTTGAGGGTGGCATGACCAATGGAATGCCTGTTGTCGTTCGCGGTGTCATGAAGCCGATCCCGACTTTGTATAAACCGCTGCAAAGCGTCGACATTGATACGAAGGAAGCGTTCACTGCACAGGTTGAGCGTTCGGATGCATGTGCAGTACCAGCGGCAAGTGTGGTCATGGAGCATGTTGTAGCTTGGGAAATTGCGAAGGCTTTGCTTGAAAAATTCGGTGGAGATTCCATTGAAGAAATCCGTGCGAACATTGCATCCTACGAAGAACAACTGGGACGGTATTAAGATGAGTACGCTGACGGTACAACTCGGAGAACGTTCCTATCCCATTCATATCGGGCGTGGACTGCTGCATCGGGCCGGAGAGTTTCTGAAGGAACGAGGAATTGCGCAAAAAAGTCCATTGTTGATTGTTTCTGACGAACATACAGCGTCATTTTACCTGGCGACACTGGAGAGCAATCTTCGGGAGTCGGGCTATAAGACGGTATCCTTTGTCGTCAAGCCGGGTGAAACATCCAAGTCGCTGGCTGTATTTGAGCAGGTCATAACAGCAGCCATTCAGGGTGGTTTGGATCGCCATTCAGCCGTGATTGCACTTGGCGGTGGTGTAGTGGGCGATCTGGCCGGATTTGTGGCGGCCTCGTATATGAGAGGTGTCAAGTTCGTACAGATTCCTACGACGATCCTGGCCCATGACAGCAGTGTGGGAGGGAAGGTCGGCATCAATCATCCTTTGGCCAAAAATATGATTGGAGCCTTCCATCAGCCGGAACTCGTGCTGTATGACGTAGATACGTTGTCTACATTGCCTCAGCGCGAAGTATCCGCCGGGCTGGCTGAAATGATCAAGCATGGTTTGATCTGGGATGCTGATTTCGCCCAGTGGTGCCGCGATCATGCGGCAGATTTGCTGGCTCTGGATGCGGCAGCTCTGGAGTACGGACTGGAGAAGGGCTGCTCTGTGAAAGCTGAAGTGGTGTCACGTGATGAACGGGAAAATGATTTGCGCGCTATTTTAAACCTCGGTCATACGATTGGTCATGCCATTGAAGCCATTGCGGGATATGGCGAGTTTTTACACGGAGAAGCGATTTCGATTGGGATGGTCGGTTCCGCGCTTCTGGGTGTAAAGCTCGGGGCAGATCCCGCTTTGGTCGAAGAAACAAGAGATATGCTGTCTTCGCTGCGGCTGCCAACCTCCCTTCCAGCACATCTTGATACGGATCGACTGCTGGAGGCGATGATGCATGACAAAAAGTTTAAAGAAGGCAGCATTACTTTTGTCGTCCCGCGCAGCATCGGGCGCGTGGAGGTTGTGAAGGATATTCCCGTCTCTGACATCAGGCAAATCATTGAACAGTTAAAAGAGGAGGCGTAAAGATGTACAATCGTGGAATACGTGGCGCGACGACTGTAGCGAATAATGAAGAAAACGAAATTTTGGAAGCGACCAGCCAGCTATTGGATGAAATCGTATCCTACAATGAAATTCAGCCTGAAGACATTAGCAATGTCTGGATTACGGTCACCCACGATCTGGACGCTGCGTTTCCAGCTAAGGCGATCCGTCAGCTTGACGGATGGGATATGGTTCCACTTATGTGTGGATTGGAAATTCCTGTCGCGGGTAGTTTGCCCAAATGTATCCGTTTGTTGGTACAGGTGAACACCCATAAATCCCAACGGGAAATCAAACATGTATATTTAAACGGAGCGCAGGCGCTAAGACCGGATCTGGCTTCCGAAGGGAAGTAACGCCCTTTTTTGAGTTAATGGTTGCCAAAGTAACATCCGATGAGATATAGTGTGTGTAGCAGAGTTGAGTAGAGTTAGCCAGAGCCAGTTGAGATGAGAAGAGTGCAGTCCGAGCCAATTCCATATGAGATTACAGAGACCGACGGTGACAGTAAGCTGATGCCTATGAAAAGATGCATCCTGGGCAGCGAAGCTTATTTGAGTTAGCCTGTGGGTTATGCAGAGGGATAAGTATATACTTTGCCTGTTTGTTGTAATCTTTTTACATATGGTCGCATTCTTATAATTTCAATAACTGACAGCCTCTACCTTCCAGGTAGGGGCTTTTTTATATTCTCTCCTTTGGGTCTGCGCCAAATTGGAAAGGAAGTGATCTCATGTTAACGCCGCATGTGGAGCAAGTGATAATGATGGCGAATGAATTTAACCTGATTCCTGTGTACAAAAAAGTGCTGGCCGATATGGAGACGCCGATTCGGATTTTCCGTCGGTATGCTGAGCGGGACCGAGCCTTTCTGCTGGAGAGTGTAGAGGGAGGCGAGCAATGGGCGCGCCATTCATTCATCGGAACCGATCCGTTCCTGATGGTTTCGGGTAAAAAAGGTCGTTTGATTTTGGAGCAGCATGGTAAACGGCAAATTTTGAACGACAAGCCGCTTGAAGCGCTCAAGGCGCTGCTTCGCAAATATCGCAGCCCCAAACTGAAAGAAATGCCTCCATTTACAGGTGGAGCGATCGGATTCTTTGGATATGATCTGCTTCAATACTATGAAAAGCTGCCGGAGCATTCGGTAGATGACTTGAATATGGATGATATTCGTTTTATGTTCTGCGATCAAGTGATTGTTTTTGATCATGTGAAGCAGCAAATTTTGCTGGTTGGCAATGTACATGTGGGCGAAGGGTTCCGCGATGAGGACATTCGTGCTGCCTATGCTGAGGTGGAGCGCAAGCTGGAGGAAACGGCGCAGTATCTGCGCAAGCAAACACCACCGGAGAGACTGGGATCAGGTTCCATTCCAGATGATGTAGAGCTGGGTGAGATTCAATCGAATGTGACGAAGGAGCAGTTTATTGCAAACGTGGAGCAGGCAAAGGAATATATTCGCTCTGGTGATATTTTTCAGGTTGTACTATCCCAGCGTTTTCACATTGATACCGAGGCTTCTCCTTTGCAGGTATACCGCGTGCTGCGCACGATGAATCCGTCGCCATACATGTATTATTTGAAAATGGATGACGAGATCATCGTGGGCACTTCGCCGGAGGCGCTTGTCAAGGTAGAAAACGGTCGGGTAGAAACCCGCCCTATTGCAGGGACGAGGCCGCGTGGCGTCACGGAGACAGAGGATGCAGCGCTTGCTGAAGAATTGTTGAAGGATGATAAAGAACGTGCCGAGCATCTGATGCTGGTCGATTTGGGCAGAAATGATCTGGGCCGTGTATCCCGGTTCGGTACAGTCAAATGCGATACGTTTATGGAGATTGAACGCTATTCTCACGTTATGCACATTGTGTCTAACGTGTCGGGTGAACTGCGTGAGGATAAAGATTTCTTTGATGCTTTCCTGTCCTGCCTGCCAGCGGGCACCGTATCGGGGGCTCCGAAGCTGCGTGCCATGGAGATTATTGCCGAGCTGGAGCGGGAAGCGCGCGGACCCTATGCGGGAGCTATTGGATATTTGGGCTTTTCGGGCAATATGGATGCCTGTATTACTATTCGCACAATCGTGTTTAAAAAGAACCGGGCCTATGTTCAGGCAGGAGCAGGAATTGTGTGGGACTCGGTTCCGGAAAGTGAGTACCAGGAGACGGTGAACAAGGCCAAGGCAATGCTGAAGGCAATCCGTACGGCAGAGGCGATGTTCCCGGCAACGACACAGCCCTACAACAGCGTCATCAATCAGGATTATTTGTACACTCCCTAAGCAAGTTTTGATCAAGCAACCCTTCTTGGCGGGAGACGGAATTTACAAAAATCTGATTTTGAGGAGGAGACGACGATGGAAGGACATAACATGATGCAAGTGGGTTTAAGCCGGGTTATTGAGGGACAGCATCTTTCGCGTGCGGAGGCCCGCAGCGTAATGGAACAGATTATGAGTGGGAGTGCCACACAGGCGCAGATTGGCGGGCTGCTGGCGGCTCTTCGCATCAAAGGGGAGACGGTGGATGAAATCACCGGATTTGCCGAGGCGATGCGTAGTTACGCGAGTCCAGTGCAGACTGGGGAAGGTGAGACTCGTCTGCTGGACACATGCGGAACCGGAGGTTCGGGTATTCACAAGTTTAATATTTCCACCGTATCTGCTATCATCGCCGCTTCGCTGTCTGTACGGGTGGCGAAGCATGGCAATCGTTCTGCCAGCGGCCGCGCCGGGAGTGCAGATGTGCTGGAGGCACTGGGAGTCAACATTCACCTGACGAGTGATCAGGCTCGGTCATGTCTGGACCGGATTGGCATCTGCTTTTTATTTGCGCAGTTATATCATCCGTCGATGAAGCATGCTGCTGCACCGCGCCGTGAGCTTGGAGTACGGACGGTGTTCAATATGCTGGGTCCGTTGACGAATCCGGCTGGTGCAGATCGACAGCTGCTGGGCATTTATGACGCCGGAAAAACGGAAGTGATCGCCGAGGTGCTGAATCAGCTTGGCTCCAAACGGGCCATGGTTGTCAGCAGTCTGGACGGTTTGGATGAAATTAGTATTTCGGCTCCGACGCGAGTATCTGAGCTGAAGGACGGCAAGGTTCACACGTTTGAGCTTCATCCATCGGACCTGGGCTTACAGATGCATCATCTCGATCAGGTGCTGGGTGGAGATGCGCAGGTTAACGCCGACATTATACGGCGGATTTTGAACGGAGAGCGCGGAGCTTACCGAGACGTCGTGTTAGCGAATGCTGGCGCGTGTATTTATGTAGCAGGCGCAGCTGCTACCTTGGCGGACGGAGTAGCGCTAGCGGCGGAAGCGATTGACACCGGACTGGCACTGTCCAAGCTGGATCAATTAATACAGGCGACGGGGGAATATCAATATGTATCTTGATAAAATTGTGGTGACGAAGCGACAGGAAGTAGAGCAGCTTAAGGAGCATTTTAATATCAGTGAAGCGGAGCGGCTGATTGCCAAATTGCCTGCAACAAGAGGATTTGAGGACGCGATAGCTGTGCGTCGCAACCGGCCGCTGGGGCTGATTGCTGAAGTGAAAAAGGCCTCTCCGTCCAAAGGGCTCATCCGACCGGATTTCCATCCGGTGGACATTGCCCGTGCCTATGAGGGAGCAGGAGCCGATTGTATTTCTGTACTGACAGATGTGACGTATTTTCAGGGCAGCTCAGAATATCTGCAGCAAATTCGTGAGCAGGTGAACATTCCGCTGCTGCGAAAGGATTTTATCATCGATGAACGGCAAATTTATGAAGCTCGTCTACTGGGAGCCGATGCGGTGCTATTGATTGCAGCTATACTGGAGCCACGCGTTTTGGGGTCGTTTTTACAGATCGCCAAAGACCTGGGACTGGACGCATTGGTGGAGGTGCATGACAGCGAGGAGCTTAAAGGGGTGCTGGATTTGGGCACAGCAACTCTGATTGGAGTAAACAATCGCAATCTGCGGACGTTCGAGACCCGTCTCCAAACGACGGAAGAGCTGATTGCACTGATCCCTAAAGGAGTTACGTTTATTAGTGAAAGCGGCATAGCCGGGCCTGAAGATGTAAAGTATCTGCATTCGGTAGGGGCGCACGGCATTCTGGTAGGAGAACATCTGATGCGTAAGAATGATGTGGGTCAAGCTGTAGCGGATTTGATGGACGGGGTTATA
This sequence comes from Paenibacillus peoriae KCTC 3763, assembly GCF_000236805.1. Taxonomy (GTDB): domain Bacteria; phylum Bacillota; class Bacilli; order Paenibacillales; family Paenibacillaceae; genus Paenibacillus; species Paenibacillus peoriae. Next base: position 697,484 of record NZ_AGFX01000011.1, read on the forward strand.
GCATGAATAAAACGGGCGTAAAAATTTGTGGACTTCAAAGCGTTGAAGTGCTAAAATCTATGATAAACTTACCGGTCGATTATATAGGTTTTGTGTTTGCCGACAGTAAGCGCCGGATTGACGGCGCACAGGCTGAAGAGCTGCTTCGCGTATTGGATGAATGGACTCCGGACAGCAAACCGCGCAGCGTGGGTGTATTTGTAAATCCAGCTGATGCGCTGTTACATGACGTGATGGAGCAAGCTCCATTGGATGTCATTCAGCTGCATGGACAGGAGAGTCCGCAGCGCTGCAGCGAGATCAGGGAGCGTTTTGGCGTACAGGTATTCAAGGCTTGGTCTGTAGACAGTTATCAGCAGACGAGTAAGGACCAGACGGAACGTCCGGCAGACGAATTGGAAGCCTATGCAGGTACAATTGACGCTTTGCTGCTGGATACATATGATCCCCTGTATGGTGGCGGTTCTGGCAGAACGTTTGCATGGGATCGAATTCCGGCCTATCACGCTTGGACCCATCAACATGGAATTCCTTTATTTGTAGCTGGTGGACTGACTGCTGATAATGCGGAAAAGCTGGTTACCGAGTATCATCCCGAAGGGCTGGATGTGTCCAGCGGCGTAGAGACAGATGGAGTCAAGGACATTTCAAAAATCACGGCATTCGTAGAAAGGGTGAAGCAGGCATGACACAATTACCTGATAGCAACGGACGTTTTGGGACATTTGGCGGACGCTTCGTACCGGAAACGTTGATGAACGCATTGATTGAATTAGAGGAATCCTACCGAAAGTATGCAGACGATCCGGAATTTAAAGCAGAGCTGAACGGACTGCTAAAGGATTATTCTGGCCGGGAAACACCTCTTTATCATGCAGAGCGTCTGAGTAAGCATTTGGGTAAGGCCAAGATTTACTTGAAACGCGAAGATTTGAATCACACCGGGGCCCACAAAATCAACAATGCCTTGGCACAGGGGTTGCTGGCGAAGCGCATGGGCAAACAGAAGGTCATTGCCGAAACAGGTGCAGGACAGCATGGTGTCGCGACAGCAACCGTGGCTGCGTTGCTCGGACTGGAATGCAAGGTGTTTATGGGTGAAGAGGATACTGTGCGCCAGCAGTTAAACGTATTCCGGATGCAGCTTTTGGGCGCAGAGGTCATTCCGGTGACCTCGGGTACACGTACACTTAAGGATGCCGGGAATGAAGCCTTGCGTTACTGGGTGAGCCATGTCCATGATACATTTTATATTTTGGGCTCGGCTGTTGGTCCCCATCCGTATCCGATGATGGTGCGGGACTTCCAGCGTGTAATTGGCGATGAAACACGCCGTCAGATTTTGGAAAAGGAAGGCAGACTCCCGGATGTCGTCGTAGCAGCGATTGGTGGCGGAAGCAATGCCATCGGCATGTTTTATCCTTTTATCGAGGATGAGGGCGTTGCATTAATCGGTGTGGAAGCTGCTGGAAAAGGCGTTGACACAGAATTCCATGCGGCAACGATGAGCAAGGGAACACAAGGGGTCTTCCAGGGCTCGATGAGTTATCTGCTTCAGGATGAATACGGACAAGTGCAGCCTGCGCACTCCATCTCGGCCGGACTGGATTATCCGGGTGTTGGACCGGAGCATTCATATCTGAAAGATATTGAACGGGCCAAATATGTTCCAATTACCGATCAGGAAGCGCTCGATGCACTCCAGCTCCTCTGCCGTACAGAAGGCATACTTCCTGCATTAGAGTCGGCACATGCAGTTGCGCAGGTTGTCAAACTGGCACCTACGTTGACGGCAGATGATATTATCGTTATTTGCTTGTCCGGGCGCGGAGATAAAGATGTGGACTCCATTATCAAGTATTTGGGAGGAAATCCGTCATGAATTTAATTGATCAGGCGTTTGAGCGTCTTAAAAATGAAGGCAAAACGGCATTGATTCCTTTTCTGACGGTGGGCGACCCGGATGTGGAGACCACGGTGGAGATTATTCGGCAGCTAGAGTCTGCCGGAGCCGATATATTGGAGCTGGGTGTTCCGTATTCCGACCCGCTGGCTGACGGTCCTGTCATTCAGCGTGCATCTGAGCGTGCGCTCAAACGGCAAATCTCGATCCGCACATGTATGGAGACGGCTTCTCTGGCTAGGGCGGCAGGTTCGAGCCTGCCTTTTATTTTGTTTACGTATTACAATCCTGTATTGCAGATGGGTATGGATGCTTTTTTTGCTGGCTTGCAGAAGCACGGTATCAGTGGTCTGATTATTCCCGACCTTCCGCTTGAGGAAGCGGAAGAGCTGGGAGCACGGGCGGCAGAGGTAGGAGTGCATCTAATCCCGCTGGTGGCTCCAACTTCCGAGCAGCGGATCGAGCGGATTGTCCGTAATGCTCGTGGATTTGTATACTGTGTATCCTCGCTGGGTGTAACCGGGGAGAGAGCTTCCTTTTTTGAAGGGATAGAGGGCTTTATTACGCAAGTCAAACGGCATACCGACATTCCGGTGGCGATCGGCTTTGGTATTTCAAATCGGGAGCAGGTCGTCCGGTTCTCAGACATTTGTGATGGGGTTGTGGTCGGCAGTGCCATTGTGCGTCAGGTGGAGGAAGCCATTCCATTGCTGGAGGATTCTGCGCGCAGAGAAGAAGGGCTTTTGCAAATTCGTGATTTTGTGGCACAATTAAAGCAGTAATTTGGCGTAATATAGAGAGCAACACATTCAGTTCTGATTGGATAGAGGAGGTAGGGGTATGAGACCTAAACCGCATATTGTACATTTGCCAGTATATCAGCCCGGTAAACCGATTGAAGATGTGAAACGCGAGTTGGGACTTGATGAAGTGATCAAGCTTGCTTCAAATGAAAATCCGTATGGCAGTTCTCCCAAAGTATTACAGGCCATTCAGCAGGAGTTTGCCAACATTAGCGTCTATCCTGATGGTAGCGCAGTAGCTTTGACACAGGCGCTGGCCCAACAGACGGGTCTGAAAGAGGAGCAGTTTATTTATGGCTGTGGCTCTGACGAAATTATTGCGTTGATTACGCGTGCATTTCTCCTTCCCGGTGAAGAAAGCATCATGGCCGATCAGACATTTTCCGTATACAAAAGTAATGTGGAAATTGAGGGAGCGGTTGCTGTTGAGGTGCCTTTGCGCGACGGTGTGCATGATTTGGATGCTATGCTGGCTCAAATCAATGACCGTACAAAAATTATTTGGGTTTGTAATCCGAATAATCCGACAGGCACCATTGTACCCGAAGCAGAGCTGATTGCCTTTTTGGATCAGGTGCCAAAGCATGTGATGGTCGTGCTGGATGAAGCTTATGCCGAGTTTGTAACGGATCGCTCGTATCCAGACGGAATTCGTTTGTTGTCAGCGTATGAGAATTTGGTGGTACTTCGTACGTTCTCCAAAATCTATGGTCTGGCTTCGCTGCGTATCGGCTATGGTATGGGAGCCGAGCCTACCATCCGTTTGATCAATCAGGTTCGTGAGCCGTTCAATACTTCACGGGTAGCGCAGGCTGCGGCGATTGCGGCTTTGGAGGACCAGGAATTTGTTCGGGAATGTCGGGATCGCAACGCAGAGGGCAGAGCTTATTTGCAAAATGAGCTGAAGCGTCTTGGGTTAGAGTCTTTTCCGGCACATGGTAACTTTATTATGCTGGATGTGCGTCGTCCATCCGGTGAGGTATTTCAGGAATTGCTTCGTAAAGGCGTGATCATTCGCGCTGGTCATCATAAATATCCGACATATATTAGGGTGTCGGTTGGGTCGCAGCCGCAAAATGAATTGTTTATCCGTGCGTTGGAACAGGTCCTGGGGGCGGAAGCGGCGAAAGCACGCCTATAATTTCCGCAGATGGGATTTGATAATTGATGAAAATTGCCATTTTCGGCGTGGGACTGATCGGTGGGTCCCTCGCACTTTGTTTTAAAGGGAAGCCGGGCATCACCGTTGTGGGTCATGGCCATCTCCCTGAACTGGTGGAACCCATGTTAAGCCGTGGTGTTGTGGACACCGCGACTCTTTCGGTTGAAGAGGCGGCAGAGGATGCCGATTTTATTTTTTTATGCGTACCGGTTGGTTTACTGGAGCATTATCTGGAGCTGTTAAGTCAGCTGCCGCTTAAAGCAGGCTGTATTATTACCGATGTAGGCAGCACGAAATCGTCGATTGCCAAAAAAGCAGCGGAAATTTCTTTGCATAACGCTTATTTTATCGGCGGTCATCCGATGGCCGGCTCGGAGCGTTCAGGTGTCAAGGCTGCTTCTGCCTTGCTGTTTGAGAACGCTTATTATGTACTCTCTCCGGCAGAGGATGTACCTCAGGAAGCATACAGCTCGCTGGAGCAACTCTTAAAATATACGGGTGCTCAGGTTGTACGCGTCCAACCTGACATGCACGATGACATTGTCGGAGCAATCAGCCATCTTCCGCACATTATTGCAGCGGCCCTGGTAAATCAGGTGCGAAAGCACAATAATGAAAATCCGCTGTATCGCACATTGGCTGCAGGTGGGTTCCGTGATATTACGCGGATAGCCTCTAGTGATCCGATTGTATGGCGGGACATTTTGCTAAGTAATCGTGATGTTTTACTAGGTCTGCTGGAAGAATGGAACGGGCAGATTGAGCGTTTTACCCATTTACTGAGAACACAAGACGGAGAGGGAATCGCTGACGAGTTTTGGACGGCAGGTAATTTCCGTAGTGAACTGCCGGAGCGCCGCAAAGGTGTCATCGTCTCAACGTTTGATCTGTATATTGATGTACCGGATACCCCTGGTATTATCGGCAGGATTGCAATGGAGCTGGGGAATCACAGCATTAACCTGAGCAATATGCAAATCATTGAAAGCCGGGAGGATGTTCCCGGCATTCTGCGGCTCTCCTTCCGTCAGGAGCGGGATTGGGAACGTGCGAAAACCCTGCTTGATTCGATGAGCTATAAAGTAGTAGTGTGAAGGTCGGGGAAAGCGGGTGTCTGTTAAGGAGGTCGCTTCGCGATCCATTTGATCTTACGATCGCTGTTGCCGCCGGATTTTTTTGATCAGATGCTTTAATGGGAAAATCCGGCGGCAAAGGCGAACGCTCCGCTTCTCCAGATTCAAATGGACCACTGCGCTACTGACCGCCTTAAAAGCAACACACTTTCCGGGAGTGAAGGAGTAGGGAAAGATTTAAAGCGGGCGAAGGTTTCTTCGCCCGCTTCAAGCTGTAGAGCAATTGAAGTTTTACAGGGGTACTGGAACAAATAATCCATAATTCATAAAATTGAGTCTATCCATATAAAAAATAATGTGTCGGAAAGTCCATCATCGGACTTTCTTGACACACTGAAGTCACAGTTCATGTGTGATTTTTTTATTGTCTGCTTTTGACTACACCTAGTGCAATGTTTCTTTTTACCGCGTCGAAGGACAAGAACATATACGCATAAGAAGTCGCCATATTGGCGGTTTTTTTTGTTTTAGCGATATAAGTTCTTGTCCTCAGCTTGGGGCAAGAACTTATATCGCTAGCCGAAAAGGATAAAAACTTGTGTTCATAACCGATTAGATGTGTATCTAAAAAAGGTGTCGTTTCTACTTTACAGCGAGGAAATATGTTAATGTTGATCACTTAAATTTATTTAAAACCTTACTCGTGGTGAACAATGTAAATAACAAGTCTCAGTACTTTGAAAAAGAGAGCGGAGGAATTTTAGTATACTTTTATTTTAACTGAAGAGAAAGCTATTTAGTATTTGTTTTAAGGGATCAAGCTCTTATCCTCAGGCTGGGGTAGGAGCTTGAACCCTTTACCATACTTGCGATTCCAGGTATCTTTGATCATGAAATGAAGGAATATGATTGAGATTTCCATTAATTTAAGCTGTACACCAAGCAGACTCGTTATGCAAGAGGAAGCATTTATCGCAAGGTGCCATTACCATGGGCAGATGAGTAAGATTTAAATAATCTTTGAACTTTTTGAAAACTTTTACTTTGGATATGGAATTATAATTAATCTAAAGGTAATATATAGATAACTAAACGGTCATTATATTCTATTTTCAAAGGAGGAGTATACCTTGAAAAAATATAGACCACTGTTTCTTTTAATGATCGCCGTCTTTTTTATGTTCGCTTCCGTGACTTCAGCAGCTTCGTATAAAACAACTGTTTCTAAACAGGAAGAGCAAACACACGTGACCAGCGATACCATAAAGTTTACGGGAGCTAATGTGGTATATGATTCAACTTACTATGGCCCAGGCAAAGCGACAGTAAAGTTTATGTACTCATTTGATGGCAATTATTTTAGCCCAATTGCTATATACCAATTTCGCTCCGGTAAAAGAGCCACTTCTGAAGGGTCAACAGACATACCTTCTGGAGGATATCTATACATTGATATTACTGGTGATATAGGTACATATGTTCAGGCATACGCAAGAGCCAACCGCTATTAAGTAGTTTCATGGCCGTTTAGTGTTATTTTGAGTTCATAATGGGTGTATATAACAATAAGAATTTGATAGGCTCTTTAAAAGACTCCACAGTCATAATGCTGGTGAGAGTCTTTTTTGATTCTTTTTTCTACAGTTCTTGGAGTAAAACAAACCTTAGCCAAATTTATGGAAAAAAGGTGAGTTCTTATTATAATTATTAAGCGGAAAGGTACTAGTCTGATTAGTGCAACATTGATTGAAATCTAGCTTAACTTAGACCCACTTGAATGTGTGATTTACCGTCTTCAAGGAAATATCAGGTTTGCCTAGAACTCTTCTGTGTGTATTCATCTACGTATTGATCTGTTGCTGTTTGTAACGTCGTGCTTGTTCCAGTAGCTTAAGCTTCGTCAATTTGCTCACCATTTTCATGCTAGTTTTTCTTTACCTTTCTGCAAAATATAATATACAACATTAACGCGGTGTCGTTTTAAACAAAATCAACATAAAATAGGCTGTCAAGATTTTCTCGACAGCCTGAAGCGGGCGAAGGTTTCTTCGTCCGCTTTTTTGTATAAAAAAATTCTGTTTTTAAACAAAAAAAAGACCACCTGGGTAAAGGCCCCAGGTGGTAGCTACTTTTCTAAAAGTAGCTGAGTAGGATAGGAGTGGAGAGAAACCATACTGTACTTTTATTATATGTATACGTTTTCATTTTGTCAATCGTTTTTTAAAGCGTTTTCTTTTTGCTAATTATTCAAACATAGTATCCAAGAAATGGATTCAATTGATACGTCACTTCATCTACTTTAGCTTGAAAAAACATAAAATCAATTGAAAAGTCGCATATTTGAATCTGTTGCCAGCGTCAGGGAGACATTGATGGAAATTACGGGGATTTTGGACTTTTTTATTGGCGGGCATTTTGTGGTACAATAGGTAAGACCTTAGGGATATTGAGTAATGTTGGGGATAGCACCGTTAATGTTGGCAGTACATAGGGTAAGAAAATAACAAATGTTCCATGATGCTGTTTTATCATTTGCGCAGAGGGCGCAACTTTTTTTGACCTGTTCGGTATATATAGACAGAATCGGGTGGGGAAACAGCACATGTATGGGCGAGGAGGGTCTCACTCGGATGATGACAGATTCCCAGATGATTCAGGAAATCAAACAAGGTAATGTTGAGGTTTATTCAGAATTAATGAGGCGGCACCAACGTAAAATTTTAGCTTTTGTTTATCATATGCTGAAAAGTTCGAACCTGGAAATGATCGCTGAGGACTTATGTTCGGAGACGTTTTATAAAGCGTACCGGAGCCTGCATTCTTTTCGTGAGGTTGACGCATCGTTCTCCACTTGGCTATATACGATTGCACGCAATACAGTGCTAAGCGAGCTTCGCAAGCATCGTAGCGGTCAGGTTCCATTGGAGGAGAGCGGTTATGTGCCGGTAGCACCACCGGATGTGATTCCGGAGCAGGCCGTCCTGCGCGGCGAGAAGGTAGAGATGGTCCGTGAAGCGATCAACAGATTGCCTGAAAAGCAGAGATCAGCGCTGATTTTGCGTGAATATGAGCAATTGGACTATCAGGAGATTGCGACTATTTTAGGGCAGACGGTCAGTGCGGTAAAGTCATTGCTCTTCCGGGCAAGAACCAGTGTGAAGACGCAGTTGGAGCCTTATTTTTTTGAACCTCTCTATGAGGAAAACGAAGGGATGAGCAGCCAATGAAATCCAGGGACGCTGAGGATTTGTTCGCTACAGGCAAAAATGTATCGAAACAAGACTCGGAGCGCAGACGAGCCAAAGGCTCGTCTGACAAGTGGGAGCTTGGTTCGGAAGAGAAAGAATGGAATTTGCCAAAAGAAAGTCGATCCGCTATCCGTGATATTTCTTTTGAAATAACAGATCAGCAGGTAGAGGCGATGAATCGCCGGGTCATGGATCGGATTTATGAAGAGTCACCGTGGCTTGTTCCTGGCGAGCATCGACGTGCGCGTGTGAACCCGGCAGCCCGTAAGTATATGTCTGTATGGATTGCCGGTTTTTTGGCCGTATTTTTGTGCAGCTTTTTGTTTTTGAATTGGAATGGAAGCTCCTCTCAGGAAAATCCCCCTCAAGCGGCACCTGTCATGGACACGGGCATTTTACCAACAGGCTTGCTGAAAACTACAAGTACATCTCCACAATATCAATATCACATTAAAGATATGAATAGGGGCATTATGGACCCGCTGGTTGCAAACATTGTTCCGACCTACCCACAATATTGGATATTGTTGTCCATATTGGCGCTTGCGCTTGCCTTATTTTCTCTGGGCTGGATCCATCGGACGAGAAGGGTTAGAAATTAGCCTGAATAACAGAATAGCGGAGGAAATGACACGATGCTTATTGGTTTGATCAGACATGGATTGACAGACTGGAATGCGGTGGGGAAAATTCAGGGCCACAGTGATATTCCGTTGAATGAGGAAGGACGACGGCAGGCACGCTTGCTGGCAGAACGACTAAAGGAAGAACCTTATCATTGGGACGGGCTTATTACAAGCAGCCTCTCCAGAGCGAAGGAGACGGGAGAGATTATTGCTTCTGCTCTGCAACTGCCGCTACTGGAGCCGGATGATCGATTAAGAGAACGTGCTTATGGTCAGGTCGAGGGAATGACACAGGCCGAACGTGAGAAAAAGTGGGGGATCGACTGGCACCTGCTTGATCTGGGGCAGGAGAGCGATGAGGCTCTTCAGCAGCGCGGGCTGGCTTTTATGGAAGCCATTTGGTCAGAAAATCGGGAGAAGAATCTGCTGGTTGTTTCCCACGGCGGTTTTTTGGCTAATTTGTACAAGGCCTTGTATCAGGAAAAGTACACAGAACGAATTGGAAATTTGTCATTGAGTATACTTCAACGTGAAGATGCCGATTGGACACCATTGTTGTATAATTGTACGAAGCATTTGCAAGAAAAATGTGAATGTAATTCAGAAAGATAAGGCAAGGGCACGACATTCTACGCACTGTAGAATATCGTGCCCTTTTTGTTTTTTAAATTATACCTTTACAAAAAAAGAGGTTTAGAGTCTAAGCATTCCGTCAAAGCTGTGGGTACAACAGGTAAGAATCATTTCCGGATGACAGTCCAGTGGCGAGGCGATGGAACGATGAATCTGGCGGATATGCTGACATTTGCGGATATTGTGCACTTGAACAGAATTGCGGTGTATTACGATTGTGACTGTAAGCCCAATTCCAAGCATGAGCTAATCCAGGGTATTTTGACAAAGCTCGGTAGCAGCAGTTTTTTTGAGACGCAGGTTAGGGAGCTGAGATTGTCAGAGATAAGGTTTTTGAATGCACTGCTGTTCGATGATCGACCTTACTTCAGTATGGAAGAATTGATTGCGATTGCCAAGCAATCTGTCGAGGGGGACGTGGATTCTGGTGAGCGGCCACGGGACATCGTGACCCGCCTGCGCTCTAGCGGCTGGCTGTTTAACGGTTCTACGCACAATACGAGATATTTATTCCAAATTCCGTTGGATATGAAGGAGCGCTTTCGCCGTGTTATGGTGCGTGATCTCCAAAACGGAATGACCCGGGTAAGTGAACCGTCATCGTACCGGGAAGAGGGACATCTCTTGGCGGAGGATTTACGGCTTTTCCTTCAATACGTGGAGCAGCATGAGGTTCCGTTAAACCCCGAGGGGGCTTGGTACCGTCGCAATCAGCAGCAACTGATGGAGCATTTGCATATTGCAGAGCCCCTGCTGGGTAAGGGGGGCTGGCGTTTCGGATACGGTTCCTCTTTTAAGTTTTATCCAGACCGAATGGCACTACTGTATGATTATGCCCGTCACTCCAGGTACATTGAGGAGAAGGGGGATCGGGTTGTGCTGACGGCAAAGGGGGAGGCGCATAGGGAGCACGCAATTGAGGATGAAATGATACAGCTATTCAGGTTCTGGTTAAGATTGTATAAAGGAGCCGTTCCCAATCTGCTTTCTCTAGTCTATTGGATTGGAGAATGTGCCAGGCCTTGGACCTCCTCAGAGTCGCTTTTTGTACATATCGGGCCGCTGATTCGACCGTTTTACTATGATACGCCCCGTTCGGTCTTTGATCAGAGGATCATCCGAATGATGCTGCATTTGGGTATGCTCCGTCAAGGTGAGCACCCGACGGAGCCATCTGTACAGATGACGGCCTGGGGGCTGAAGCTGGCAGGGGAGTGCCGGATTGGGAGGAACGACCCGGGTATACGGCTCCATTGACAAGCAGCAAGCATGTTGATAGAATTTCACCCAAAATGAGAGGGTGAAGATGATGCTGATTCACTATAACGGAAATTTGCCGCAGCTCCATTCATCTGTCTATGTGGCAGAAGGAGCAAAAATTGTTGGAAAGGTAACGATCGGCCAAGATTCCTCCGTATGGTTTAATGCCGTACTGCGCGGGGATATGGCACCTATCATCATCGGTGAACGCTGCAATATTCAGGATGGGGTCGTGGGACATGTGAACACGGACCAGCCACTGGTGCTGGCGGATGATATTTCGGTGGGACATGCCGCCATTATCCATGGCTGTACGGTGGGCAAAGGCACTTTAGTTGGTATGGGGGCCATTGTACTCAACGGAGCGGAACTTGGTGAATATGCTTTAATAGGAGCAGGGTCGGTCGTTACGGAAAATGCTAAAATACCACCCTATACTCTTTCTCTTGGTACACCTGCCAAAGTGGTGCGTGAACTGACTGATGCGGATTTGCAGCGGATGTCGCGAACGGCACTCAGCTATGTGGCGAAAGGAAAAGAATATAGGATCTCTTAAACTCATGTTGGAGGTGCATCCTATGGATAAAATGAAGGTTACTTATGAAGTCATGTTGGGCCTGTCTGCTGAAATGGTTTTGGACGAGGCATTACGTAAACACCGGAGCGAAAAGCTCTACAAGGATATTGATGAGGCGCTGGCCACAGGTGATGAAGTAGCTTTTCGTCATCTTACGGATGAGCTGAGAGCGATGAGTTAAAACGATTTCAGGAAGCTTCGGCTTGCCATTCCAGTCCCATCGTCAGTTCAAAATCATAATCACCAACCTGACCGTAGCAGCGGTCAGGTTTTTTTGAACATTTTTAAAATCTATAATCGCAAAAATACTTCCGCTAAGCCAGGTTTGGCTTCCGTGAAAGTACATCGATAGACGTTTTTCTTATATACTCGGATATGATATAGTTTTGATAGGATGGGGCCTGCAAGGGCATCTGTCGTATGAACGGAGGATGAAGGACGTGTCATTGTCTTATTGGTGGAGCCGGTCGTTCCTGACGAGCCGGCCTTTTTTATGGCTGCTGTTCTGGTGTAATCTGGTTGGAACTGTGTATGGGTATATATGGTATAAAGGACAGCTGGAATATACGCTAAACTATCATCCGCTGTGGCAAATTGTATTTGTGCCTGATAGTCCGACAGCCAGCCTGTTTTTTACGATCTCTATCGTATTTCTGCTTTATCCTCCACAACGCAAGAGCTTGAAGGCCATTCGTCAGCTCATGGAAGCGCTGGCTGTGGTCACAAGTGTCAAGTATGGCATCTGGGCCTCGGCTATTATTTTTTGGGGTGTCGCCCAGGGAGGGCATATGGTATGGCAGGATTGGATGCTGGTGGCTTCTCATACGGCCATGGCCGTCGAAGCACTGCTATTTGTGCGTTTTTTTACCTGCAAATGGATCGCTTTGGGATTGGCCGCTGTGTGGACACTGCTAAATGATACGATGGATTATACATTTGGTATTTATCCGTACCTTCCGAAAACATTAGTAGATGATGTACCGCAGGTGCGTGCTTTTACCTATATGCTGACCCTTTTCAGTATCGTAGCAGCATGGCTGGCCATGCTGGCGCGCAATCAAAAGGCATCGTCTCATCGAGATACAGCTTGAGTCGTAGTTGACTTCATACGATTCACCTAATGCCAGTTCTAGTCCCGGTAACCTTGCCATACAGTAAGGTGAGGAGGGATGTCCCATGATTTGGGGTCAGGTGTTTCGTGTTACGTTCCGTGTTGCTTTGGGTGTTGTATTATCTATGGTCCTGCTGTCTGTCTGCGTCCCTCCAGGTATAGCAGAAGCACGTGATCAGCCAGAGTCTGTACAATCAAAATCCGTAGGTAATGCAAATGAAATTCAAAAACTGGATCAAGCTGCTGCGATACTGTATCGGGATGTAATGGACGGGAATATTGAAAAAGCGCGCGCAGATGTAGGCGAGGTGATCCGATGGTTCAGCACCGGTCAGGTACAGGCAGCGTTATCTGTAGAGGCTATTCATGCTTTATCCGGCAGCATTCTTGAGGTGCAGCAGGCTACACAGTCCGTACAAGCTTCGCCAGATGAGTGGGTGAAGGCAGCGGCCAATTTGCGGCTTGCGACAGATGCGCTTGCCCATCCGCGCCAGCCTTTATGGCAGCAGTATTATAAAATTTTAAAAGAAGATGTCAGCGGCCTAAACACCCAATTTGCAAAAGGGAATATGAAGGGTTTTGCAGCAGGAGCCGCGGTGCTGGAGGATCACTATGTGACGATCCGCACAGCAGCACTGATCCACGGCAAGACAAGCGAGGTCGTGCGAACCGATTCATGGATTTCCTACGTCAAAGGATTGGGGGATCAGCAAAATGTAAATGCCTCAGCGATTAGGGGGGCATTGGAACAGGGCAACCCTACGTTTAATGCTTTGTTTGGGCGTGAAAAGGATGCCACAGCACTGGCACCATTTATCCCGCGTGAAAGCGAACGCCGAGCAGAACTGGCAATCGGGATGATGGTTCTGCTGGTGCTGACGTATGTAGGTTACCGTAAATATAGAACCGGGTTCTTCGGATAACGCTGAGCAGCTGAACAGTCTGAACTATTCGAACCGTCGTAGCTTTAGCCATTAATCCATTCTAAATACTTTAGTCCTCGCCCGGGTTTCCGGGCTATTCCTCTTTGAAGCCCTCTCCATGCACATCATGTACATCCTGGATGATGATAAATGCTCGTGGATCGACGGACTTCACAATCTGATGCAAACGCCGTATTTCCTGACGTGGCACGACGCAGTAGGCAACATGCTTCGCTTGTTTGGAAAATGCACCTACAGCGGGAATAATCGTAACTCCCCGATCCATATCTTTTGTAATTATATCGGCAATATCCATCGTATGGTCACTGATAATCATAAAAGCTCTGGCTGAATAAGCCCCCTCCTGTATAAAATCAATAATCTTGGACGCGATAAACACGGCGACTAGCGTATAGAGAATTTTTTCTTTTGGTATGTAAAGCAATGAGGCACCGATAATGACAATATCAATCACCAGCAGAATTCGTCCCATACTCCAGCCAAATTTTCGATTTAAAATACGAGCGATAATATCCGAGCCGCCAGTGGTGCCGCCAAAGCGGAACACAATACCTAACCCTGCCCCGAGTGTAACCCCCGCATATAATGAAGAAAGTATAAAATCGTGTTCGGTCTGAAATGTCCCCATCCATCCGAAATGAATCATTTTTTCAAACAGCCACAGAAAAAAAGTGAGCGACCCGATACCTACCCCTGTATATATAATCTGCTTGCCGCCAAGCATTTTCCATCCGATTAAAAATAAAGGAATATTCAGGAGCAAGGTGGAGAGGGAAGGTGAAATGGAAAAAGCATAATTCAGCAACAGGGTAATCCCTGTAATGCCGCCTTCCATCAGTTTGCTGGGTATAATGAAATATAGCAGACCGAATGCATAGATGGCCGTGCCGAGCAGAATGGGTAAAATCATTTTAAGCTGTTCCATGATTTTGGATATCTTCATGTAATCCCTCGCAATAGCAGTTTGGTGATGAACGATTTTAGGTATTTAGGGTGAACCGTTGATCCTTATGTTTAGTATACCTTTTTATGGTAGCTTTAAAAGACTAATGATCACATGTTGGAGGCACAAGTTTAATTAAAAAAAATTTGTTTTAAAATGTGCTTTACGATAACATATGAATAAACCTGCACATAGGGGGATTGTATGCTTCATGGAAAAATCGTTAGATGATATTCAACGTGAGGTAGACCAGTATATATCTCAATTCAAGGAAGGGTATTTTAGCCCCTTGGCGATGCTCGCCCGGATGTCCGAGGAAGTCGGGGAACTGGCGAGGGAAGTGAATCACTCCTTTGGCGAGAAGCCGAAAAAAACGGATGAGGCCGACAATTCCATTGAACTGGAGCTGGGAGACATTTTGTTTATCACGGTTTGCTTTGCGAATTCGCTGGGTATAAATTTGACCGAGGCTCATGATAAGGTCATGCATAAATTTAATACACGTGACGCGAATCGCTGGACCAAAAAGGACACCGATTAGGCGTTTTGTACATATGCTGTATCAAACCGGTTACCCGGAGGTGCAGTGTCATGAAGGCGGAGGAATACGTTCAGAAAGCTTATCAATGCATTTTGCAGAACGATTTTGAGCAGGCCGTGGAATGGTTTGAACAAGCGATTTCAGCTCAGCCTGATCATGCGGAGCATTATTTCCGGTGTTCGGTTACCTATGCTCGCAGCGGACGTTTGGAGCAGGCGCTCACTTACGCAGAGCACGCGATTCGTCTGGCTCCACACCAGGATGAATATGTGCTTCATCTGCACGCGCAGCAAGCCAGGCAACTTACGGAGAAGGCCAGAAAGATGCTGGATGTCGACAAAACTACACCACAGCTGCATCGAGATGCAATCTTGCTGCTGGAACAGGCAATTGCCCTTGATCCGCTATGCGGTGATGCATTTATGCTGCTTGCGTTGATTTATGACGAATTGAATCAATATAAGCTGGCTGTGCAGGCTGCTCGCGAAGCGGCTGCCTTGTTTCCTCACAATGTACAGCTTGCCAATCTCATGAAGAAGTTATGCCAACGGATGAATGAACAAATCTAGCACAAATTGATGCATAAGGAGTTGTAGGGATATGTCAGAGCCAATAAAAGTAGCTGTAGTAGGAGCAGCAGGGCGTATGGGCCGTGAGGTTGTCAAATTGGTTCTTCAGGATGAGGAACTACAGCTTGTGGCCGCAGTGAACAGAACGCACGCCGGCAGTGATGCCGGCCTTCTCGTCGGACTGCCGGAAGCGGGCATCGCTATTGTGGAAGATGTGGAGCAGGCTTTGCTGGATAGCAGGCCCGATGTCATGGTCGATTTTACGGGGCCGCGTTTTGCGTACACACATACAGCGCTTGCGATCAAGCATGGAGTTCGTCCGGTTATGGGAACTACAGGTTTTACACCTGAGCAGATTGATGAACTGGACAAGCAGTGCCGGGAACAGCAGATTGGTGGTCTGATTGCGCCTAACTTTTCCATTGGAGTCATTTTGATGATGCGGTTTGCGGCTCAGGCGGCGAAATACTATCCTCATCTGGAAATTATCGAATATCACGGTGACCAAAAATTGGACGCGCCCTCGGGAACGGCCATTAAAACGGCAGAACTGATTGCGGAGCGGCGTCAGGAGCTGCGACAGGGCAACCCGGAAGAGGAGGAATTACTGGAAGGATCACGTGGCGGCTACTATCAGGGCTTTCGTATCCACAGTGTCCGGCTTCCCGGCGTATTCGCGCAGCAGGAAGTGATATTCGGAGGATTTGGAGAATCTCTTAAAATCCGTCAGGATTCTTATGAGCGGGCAAGCTATATGCCTGGTGTCAAAATCGGTATTCAAAAGGTCATGGAGCAGCCTGGACTTGTGTACGGGTTTGAGCATTACATTGATTAAGAATAATGCGAATGAATTGACGAACGGAAATATAGAATGAGGCAGGAGGAATTTCGAATGTTAAAGATTGCATTTATAGCGCATGATCGTAAAAAGGATGAAATGGTTAATTTTGTAACGGCATATGAGCATGTGTTTACAGACCATCAATTGTATTCGACCGGCACGACAGGTCTGCGTATTATGGAGCAAACGAAGCTTCAAATTCACCGTTTCATGTCAGGGCCGCTTGGGGGAGACCAGCAAATCGGGGCCTTGGTTGCGCAAAACAAGATGGATTTGATTATATTTTTGCGTGACCCGTTAATGGCGCAGCCGCATGAGCCGGATATTAGTGCCTTGCTGCGTCTGTGTGACGTGCAGGGGATTCCTCTGGCAACCAATGTTGCAACGGCTGAAATACTGGTTAAAGCATTGGATCGCGGCGATTTTGCGTGGCGTGAGCTGGTACATAAATATAAACCGGGTATTGGCGAACTGGGTGATATCAAATGACGCTGGATATACTGATTTTTGGAGCCCATGCCGACGATGCTGAGATTGGCATGGGAGGCACGATTGCCAAGCATACAGCTGCTGGTTTTAAGGTGGGCGTGTGCGATTTGACGAGAGCTGAAATGTCCTCCAATGGGGATGTGGATACTCGTATGGCAGAAGCAGAGCGCGCATCGAAAGTACTGGGGCTTGCCGTACGCACGAATTTGGGACTGCCTGACCGTGGATTATATGTGACACCCGAGCATGTAGCTGCAGTTACAGCCGAAATCAGACGGCATGCTCCGAAAGTCGTATTTGCTCCGTATTGGGAGGATCGGCATCCCGATCATGTGATGTGCAGTAAGCTGGTGGAGGAAGCGGTGTTTAACGCCAAGCTACGACGCTTTATGCCGGAAAAACCTGCGGTGCAGGTGGAGCAATTATATTTTTATTTTATTAATGACATCGGCAGAACGGACCTGATCGTGGACATTACGGAGCACTACGAAGCCAAGGAGCAATCGCTGTTAAGCTATGCTTCGCAATTTCAGGCTGCACCGGGCAAGGACACGGTAGCTACACCATTAAATCAGGGCTATGTGGAGCGCGTGAAAGCCAGGGATTCTCTGCTGGGTCAGCGCAAGCTGATTTCATATGCAGAGGGCTTTGCGTCCAAAACACCTCATCTGGTTAAGCTATTCACATAAGGATTTATAAAATTCTTGACATATAAATGCACAGCATCCGACGTAAAACGGACAGATATGTGCACTGTATTTGGTGTGTTACTATGATTAAAAGTCATTACTGATGAACGGAAGGGGGCAGCTTAACTTGACTGACAAATTGAAGATTGGAATTACCTGTTATCCGTCGCTGGGTGGCTCCGGCGTAGTAGCGACAGAGCTGGGCAAGTTGCTGGCCGAGAAGGGACATGAGGTCCATTTTATTGCCAACAGCATTCCGTTCAGATTAGGCGGGGCATTCCAAAAAAATATATTTTATCATGAGGTTGAGGTTAACGATTATTATGTGTTCAGATACCCGCCTTATGATTTGTCGTTAGCGACAAAAATGGCCCAGGTCGCACAAATGAAAAATTTGGATGTACTTCATGTTCATTATGCCGTGCCACATGCGGTATGCGCATATTTGGCCAAGGAAATGGTCGGCGATCACCTCAAGGTGGTGACCACGCTGCACGGTACGGACATTACGGTGCTGGCGCAGGATGAATCGTTGAAGGACCTGATTCGACTGGCTATTAACAAAAGCGACGCTGTGACCGCAGTGTCCAAGGATTTGATTCGTGTAACGATAGATGCGCTTGAGATTACACGGCCCATTGATTTGACCTATAACTTTGTAGACAAGCGCGTGTATTATCCAAGGGATGCGGCTGCGCTGCGGAGAGATTTTGCCCAGCCGGATGAAAAGATTATGATGCATATTTCCAATTTCCGCCCTGTCAAACGGGTGGCAGACGTATTGGATATATTTGCACGAGTGCAGGAAAAAGTACCTTCGAAGCTGCTGCTGGTCGGGGAAGGGCCGGACCTTCCAAAAATCCGCTGTAAAATCGAAGAATTGGGCTTACAGGATAAGGTATTCTTTTTGGGTAAGCAGGATGAGATTGCACAAGTTATTTCCATGGCGGATGTACTGCTGCTGCCTTCGGAAAAAGAAAGCTTTGGGCTGGTTGCATTGGAAGCCATGGCTTGCGGGGTGCCGACCGTTGGCTCTCAGGCAGGCGGTATACCTGAACTTGTTGTACATGGAAGTACGGGCTATCTTGCTGAAATTGGCAATACTGAGGCGATGGCTGAGTATGCAGTCGAGCTGTTATCCGATGAAGCGATGGCAGAGCGTTTCCGTGAAGCTTGTCTGACACGTGCTCGCACTGTTTTCTGTGATAGGCTGATTAGCCGTCAATATGAAGAAATATATTACCGTGTGTTGGGACGCGAGGTGCCGGAGCTTAAACCGATCTGCGTTTAAGGAGGCGGACTCGCGTCCGTTTTTTTTATTGAATATTTGCAAAGGGGGAAACCCTGTGAACACGAATACCTGGCAATATGCGGATCATGAGATGGCTCTTCATGGCAAAGAGGTCATACATACACTTACGACAGCAGGTCACGAGGCTTACTGGGTTGGCGGTTGTGTGCGGGATGAGCTATTAGGCCGCGCTATTCACGATATGGATTTGACCACTTCGGCTGAACCTGAACAGGTCATAGCCCTGTTCCCTCATGTCATTCCGACAGGAATTCAGCATGGGACGGTTACGGTCATGCAGGGCGGTCATGCATTCGAGGTAACCACATTTCGTACGGAAAGCGGCTATGTTGATCACCGCCGCCCAACGGAAGTTGCTTTTGTGAAGGAGATCCGGGAGGATCTGATGCGGCGTGATTTTACTATGAACGCGATCGCGATGGATGAATATGGTGAGCGAGTGGACCCGTTTGGAGGAGAAGCCGATTTGCGCGCTGCTCTTGTCCGTTGTGTGGGGCGAGCCGAGGAACGGTTTGAAGAGGACGGATTGCGGATGCTGCGTTGCATTCGTTTTGCATCTGTTTTCCGTTTCCGCATCGCGTTCAACACCTGGAAAGGAATGTTAGGGCGGAGAGAAGGACTTCGATATATAGCGATGGAACGCGTGCGAGTCGAACTGGAAAAGATGCTGTCGGGACCAGACCCGCTACGCGGTCTGGACATGCTGAGCCGGAGCGGATTGCTGGCCTGCACAAAGGTGTCGGTTCCCTGGGAGCAATGTGAAGGGGACGCGCTTAGCGGGATCGTGCAGCTGCCGGATGAACTGCGTTGGGGCCTGCTTCTATTGTCTTGCAGACTGAACTCAGAGGCGGCGGATGAGCTGCTGAGAGCTTGGACCTTCTCCAACGCTGTACGTCTGCGACTGGTTCATCTGCTGGAATGGGAGACCGAGCTAGTTAGCCGTGCTGTTGCAATAGCTGGTGATACCGCTTCGGACGAGATTAATGATGAGGTACTCCGCCGCAGCTGGATTCAACTGTTAATCAAGCTGGGACCGGATACCGCTGCTGATTGGCTTGAGCTTAATAAGGTATTGCCTGCTTCGTTCCGCAGATTATCTCCTGAGGCAGACAAGCATGTAGCGAGGATGGCAGAGCTGGCAGACATGTGGACGAAGCAAGCTGCAGTGATTCGTCTTAAGGATTTAAATATTACAGGAAATATACTGGTTCAAGCGATGAATCGACGGGGTGGGCCTTGGCTGGGACAGACGATGGAACGGCTTTTACTGGCTGCTGCTTGCGGAGATATACCGAATGAAACAGAAGCATTGCTTCAGGAAGCGAAACAGGTGATAAGTAATGAATAATCATGAAAGATTGTTAGGCATACTGGAGGAGGGGGCATCCGATTATGTATCGGGTGAGGAAATCAGCCGCCGCCTCTCAGTCAGTCGCACGGCCATATGGAAGCAGATTAACAAGCTGCGTGAGCTGGGCTATACCATTGAAGCCTCCTCGCGTCGTGGCTACCGCTTGGTGTCCCAACCAGACCGACTGGAGATTTCCAAGCTGGCACGTGCATTGAAAACCGAATCGTTTGGTCAACGTATCGTTATTCTGGATTCGACGGTCTCCACACAGCAGGATGCCATGCGTTTGGCAGAAGAGGGGGCACCGGAGGGGACTGTCGTGATCGCGGAGGAACAGACGGCAGGCCGGGGGCGTATGGGCCGGAAGTGGTTTTCACCTCGTGGCAAAGGCGTCTGGATGAGCATGGTGCTGCGTCCCACCCAGCCCCTGGGTATGACTCCCCAGTTGACACTGCTTACAGGTGTAGCGGTGTGCAGGGCCATTCGTAGGCTGACGGGTGTGGAGGCTGGCATCAAGTGGCCCAATGATCTGCTTATTCATGGCCGCAAGGTGTGCGGCATCCTGCTGGAAGCGGCAACCGAGGATCAACGGGTCCGCTATTGTATTGCCGGCATCGGCATTGATGTGAATTTGAATACGGAGGATTATCCCGAAGAATTAACTCCGTTGGGAACGTCCTTGAAAATAGAAGCAGGGCGTGAAATTGACCGTACTGAATTGATTGCTGCGGTGCTGGAAGAGATGGAGCAGCTGTGCAGGTTGTATGCGGAGCAGGGATTTCAGCCGATAGCCATGCTGTGGGAGGCGTTATCTGTAACGATAAACCGCAGCGTACGGGCACATACCGGACAAGGGATAGCGGTGGAAGGTACAGCTGTTGGTCTGGACCCATCAGGAGCACTAGTGGTAGAAACGGATCAGGGAGAGCGAATTCAGGTCATTTCAGGCGATATACAATTATAAGAGCGAATATAGCTGTGAATAACAGCGCCAATCGTTCCGATTCCTGTGTAAAACTTCACGTGTAAAAGCGGATGATTTTTGTTATACTGTGCAGGAGGCGGCATCGGACGGTCCGAGCTGCACTCCAAGGGCACATGCTCTACTTTAGCAAGTTTGTAAAAACCATCATAACTTCATTTGAAGGTTACGTTGGATTCTGCTCTGAGCCGAACAGGACCGAGACAGAAGGGACGATCTCAAAATGAGTGTCTTTTTTGGCTGTTCGGACCTTTTAATGACGCACATATGCAGGCGTTCATAAAAGGTTATTTTTTGTGCCAAAAAAAGATGGAAGGGAGCCATTCGCAATGGCGGGAAAACAAGCACTGAATATTGTGAAAATGAAAAAAATGAAGCAGGAGGGCATTCCGCTCAGCATGCTGACTGCCTACGATTATCCATCGGCTAAAATAGCCGAGGAGGCGGGAATAGACATGATTCTCGTGGGTGATTCACTGGGTAACGTGGTTCTTGGTTACGATTCGACCATTCCCGTAACTTTGGACGATATCGTGTACCATTCCCGGGCGGTAGCAAGAGGCGCGGAGCATACATTTATCGTAGCGGACATGCCTTTTATGACATACCACAGCAGCGTATCGGAAAGCCTTCAGGGCATCCGCCGTCTGATGCAGGAAGGACATGTGCATGCTGTCAAATTGGAAGGCGGAGCGGAAATTTCCGATGTCGTAAAAGCGACTGTTCAGGCAGGAGTACCTGTACTGGGACATATCGGTCTTACACCACAGGCAGTCAATCAGATTGGCGGCTATCGCATTCAAGGTAAGGACGAAGCAGACGCACGTCGGTTGATGGAGGATGCCAAGGCATTGGAGCAGGCGGGTGCCTTTGGCATTGTACTGGAACTGGTGACTGAGGAAGTCGCAACTGCCATTTCCAAAGAACTATCCATTCCGACCATTGGAATTGGCGCTGGACGCGGATGCGACGGCCAGGTGCTGGTCTACCACGATCTGATTCAATACGCATCGCCTTATTACAGCAAGCGCTTTGTCAAAACCTATGCCGATGTAGGCGGCTTGATCCGCAGCAGTATTGAGCAATATGTGAGCGATGTGAAGGGACGGGCTTTTCCGGCTGAAGAGCATGTGTTCAGTGCAGATGACCGTGTCGTGGAAGCTCTGTACGGTAAGGCGAAAGGGCAATCACAGGAACAAGCTAAGGAAAAGGTGGAATCTCGGTCATGATCATCGTAAGAGAAGTGGCCGAGCTGCGACAGGCTATCGCTGAACGTCGGCAGCTTGGCGCAAATGGAGCAAAAGCGGTAAATGATTCTGCCTCTGTGCAGCAGTCACATAAGGTCGGCTTTGTACCAACGATGGGGTATTTGCATGAAGGGCATGCGAGCTTGATGCAAAAGGCGCGTGAAATGTCGGATACAGTGGTGCTCAGCATTTTCGTCAACCCGATTCAATTTGGACCTAATGAAGATCTGGACAGCTACCCTCGTGATGAAGCACGTGACCTGGAGGTAGCACGGCGTGAAGGCGTGGATATTGTGTTTTTGCCAACTGTAGCAGAAATGTACCCGCAGCCAACCCGAACCAAGATTCACGTATCCGCCTTGACCGAACGCTTGTGCGGCGCTTCACGCCCAGGACATTTTGATGGTGTGACGACGGTGGTGGCCAAGTTGTTTAACATGGTCAATCCTGATCTGGCCTTCTTTGGTATGAAGGACGCGCAGCAGGTTGCTGTGCTACAGCAGATGGTGACCGATCTCAATATGAATGTGACCATTGTACCTTGCCCGATCGTCCGAGAGGCTGACGGTTTGGCGCTGAGCTCACGCAATGTGTATTTGAGTGCAGAGCAGCGGGAGCAGGCATTGGTGCTGTCTCAGGCACTGCGCAAAGTGCGTGAAGTGAGTGAGGATGTTGTACAGAACACGTTTACGACCCGACAGGTATATCAAATGGTGGAGTCCACCATTGCATCCTCGCCCTTGGCAGACATTGACTATATTGAAATATTAACTTTTCCCGGCTTGGAGCCAATTCTTCCAGAGCAGCGGTTAAGTGATGTTGAAGAGGACATCATTGTAGCGCTGGCGGTGAAATTTGGGAACACCCGACTGATAGACAATATAAGATTACAGAAAGCGGAGGTGCTTTCCCATGTTTAGAACGATGATGAAATCGAAAATTCACCGGGCGACGGTGACGGAAGCCAATCTTAACTATGTGGGGAGTATTACGATTGATGAGGATTTGATGGAGACATCCGATCTGTTGGAAAATGAAAAGGTTCAAATTGTAAATAATAACAACGGAGCGCGGCTGGAAACCTATGTTATCCCTGGACCGCGTGGCAGCGGCGTGATTTGCCTCAACGGTGCAGCAGCGCGTCTGGTGCAGCCTGGTGATACGGTCATTATTATTTCCTACGCTTCGATGTCAAATGAAGAGGCAAAAACATACAAACCTACTGTAGTATTCGTGGATGAGCATAATAAACCAGCCCAAACGGCGAATAAGGAAGTACACGCTACGATCATGTAATGAATGGGAGTGGGGATGAAACCCGCCCTTTAGGCGAAAAATGTGAGTGTACTAATCCATCTTTCGTAAGGGCGGGATGCACATGTTCCAGCATGTATTCGCAGAAATGAACAGCATGTTAGATGATATCGTGAAGCATTACCCATCAGCCCAAGGCTCGCGCAAACAGGAGCTGCTGCAGCATTGGAGTTTGCTGCGGAAAATGAGTGACAGAATTATGGATGAATGGCTGGCCTTTGAGGAAAAAATGGTTTGCCTGCGAGCGGCCGGTTTTTCCGCAGAGTCCGATATGTCTGACACGGAGCTAACTCGAAAGGAACAGCCTGAAAAAGAGCTGCCTGCCTATAATCGGGGACAAGGATATTACCAACTGCTTATGTACCCTGAGGCAATTCAACAGTTCGAGCAGGTATTACAGCATTTTCCGAACAGCTGGCAAAGTCGTATGTATTTAGGAATGGCGTATTTTCAATTGGAGGATACAGCGCAGGCTGTACGCCATTTTGAGCAGGTGCTTGACCTGACTGAGCAGCCGACACTCAAAGCGGCCATCTATAACGCGCTTGGCTGTCTGATGGCCAAACAGACTGACGTAGAGGCTGCGCAAAAATGCTTTGCTCTCGCGCATCAGCTCGATCCTGCGATGCCCGAGCCCTTGCACAATATGGAAGCCTGTTTGTCCGGTACCGAAATGCTTCGCTACGACAGCTTGGTGATGAGCTGGATGTAGTTGTCAGACACCGGGGAAGACGATGCATGCCCACCTCTCCAGGCGGCGTGTGCATCGTCTTTTTTGGCTGTCTTAATTTCCAAAAAGGCGATCTTCTGATATGCTGTTATACAGAGTTATTATTTTTTGTATGTGTCAAAAGAAAGGATTAAGCTCGAATGAAATTTGCGGTATTGGATTTTGAAACGACAGGCACCCAGTCCGCGGATGACATCATTCAAGTCGGACTTGCAATTATAGATCATGATAACAGCATTTCCCGTGTTTACGGTTCTTATGTGAACCCTGGCAGATCCATTCCGCCTTTTATTACGGGGTTGACCGGAATTACAGACGATGACGTTAAGGATGCTCCTGCACTTGAAGAGATGATGATGGAGCTTGTCCCTTTGCTGGATGATGTTGTGCTGGTCGGTCATAATGTGGCATTTGATTTTAATTTTTTGCAAAACGCTTTAGATCGGTGCGGATACCTGCCGTTTAGCGGCAGAATTTTGGATACGATGGATTTTCTGAAAATCATGTTTCCATCGCTCTCCTCCTATCAACTCGGGTTTGTTTCTGCTGAGTTCGGGCTGGCTCATGATCGCCCCCATCAAGCAGACAGCGATGCGCTGGCTACGGCTGAGGTGTTCTTAAAGTGTCTGGGTGAGCTTCAAGCGTTGCCTTTAATCACGATCCAGCGGCTCAGCGATTTGTTTGCAGAAGAAGACAGTGATCTTGGCTGGTTTCTTGACGGGGTACGTGAAGAGAAAGAGCTTGATCCCATTCAGGATTTGGAGGGGCATCAGTTTTATCGTCAGCTTGCACTCAAGGTGGAGGATTGGACAGAGCTGGCAGCTCCGCGCAGAGAAGATGACCCGAATCCGCTGTCGGGTGTTTCCTTTGAGAAATACATGGACGATGTGCGAGATCAATTGCGTTCATCCTTAAGCCAATACGAGGAGCGCGAAGCGCAGGTACAAATGATAGAGGATGTAAATCAGGCGCTGAGTGAAGACAAGCATTTGTTGATCGAGGCGGGGACAGGAACAGGCAAGTCGCTAGGTTATTTGCTGCCATCACTGTATCACAGTGTAAAATATGGACAGCGGGTTACAGTAAGTACGCATACAATCAACCTGCAGGAGCAGTTGCGCGAGCGCGATATTCCGATGCTGACGAAGGTGATTCCGTTCCCGTTCCGGGCTGCCATTTTTAAGGGTCGGGGGCACTATTTGTGTCTGCGCAAGTTTGAACATAAAATAAACAGAAGAGACTTCGCAACACCAAAGGAAGATTTAATAACGGCGGCTCAGATGATCGTCTGGCTGACGCTGACAGAAACCGGTGATGATGAAGAACTGAATCTGAGCAACCGTGGCGGAGATTTTTGGGAAACGGTGGCAAGTGATTCCGAGTCCTGTCTTGGCCGCTCCTGTCCGTGGTTCCGCAAATGCTTTTACCATCGTGCACGTCATGAGGCGGGAATATCGGATGTGGTGATCACGAATCATTCCAAGCTGTTTACGGATGTCAAGGCAAGCCATCAATTATTGCCAAGCTATGAGCATCTGGTCATTGATGAAGCACACCACCTGGAGGAAGTCGCTGGCAAGCATCTGGGCATGCATATGAAATATTTCACACTCGTTCATACACTGACTCGGCTATTCAAAGACAGCAAGAATGGACAGCTGCCTTCACTGCGCCAGCAACTGGTAAAGTCTGGACACGAAAAGTCGGCAGATTGGGCTTCGACTATCGACCAGCTATATCCGCTTGTGCTGGAGGTCAAGGAGACGTGGGATCTGTTAAGCGACAAGCTATTCGGTATGCTGCCGGAGCGAACCGATGCGACACCGGGTGAAACGGGACAGTTTTCTGCCCGGCTCAAGCCGTCGGCCAAGCCTGCCAAGTGGGATCAAGCGTCTGCGCTGGAAAATCAGCTAAATGTCACACTAAGCGAAATTTTGCGCAAGGGTGACAAGCTCATGCTGGACGTAAAGGAAGAATATGATGATTATGCGGCTGACAGCCTTATTACGGATATTACGGGACTGCTCAAGGATTTGGCCGGGATCAAGGAGAATTTGCGTCTCTTTATACGTCTTGATGATGAGACGACCGTCTACTGGCTTGAAGCGAGTGGGCAATTCCGCAGTAAATCATTGCAATTTTATGCAGTGCCTGTAGATGTGAGCCGTCAGTTGAAAGAAATGTTTTTTGACAAAAAAAGAAGCATCATTCTGACTTCAGCTACTTTATCGGTGGATAAATCGTTTCAGTACATGACCGATCAGCTCGGTTTGCAGGAAGCCGCAGATGAGGGACGGCTGATGACTTCGCAGCTCCCGTCGCCCTTTAACTACAGGGATCAGGTACTGCTGGTCATTCCCCGCGATTTCCCGAGTGTAAAGGGCAGTGTAGGAGATGCGCATTTTGTTAATATGCTTGTCAGCTCGCTAGGCGCGACTGCTCAGGCGACCCGGGGGAGAATGCTCGTTCTGTTTACCTCCTACCGGATGCTCCGGCAAGTGTATGAGCCGCTCAAAGAGGCATTGTCTTCGAGCGACATCACTGTGCTGGGACAGGGTGTGGACAGTGGGAGCCGCAGCAAGCTGACCCGACGTTTTCAGGAGGCCAAGGCTTCTGTGTTGCTGGGAACCAGCAGCTTTTGGGAAGGTGTCGATATTCCGGGCAAGGCGTTGACTTGCTTGGCAATCGTCCGACTGCCATTTCAACCACCCAATCACCCATTGCTGGAGGCGAAAAGCGAGCTGCTCCAGCAGCAGAAGAAAAATCCATTTATGAAGTTGTCTGTTCCACAGGCGGTCATTCGCTTTAAACAGGGATTTGGGCGTTTGGTACGTACAGCGAGCGACCACGGGGTCGTCATCGTTTACGATACACGTGTCATCGAATCCTATTACGGAAAGCACTTTCTATATTCGTTACCGGGACCCAAAATGGAGCATATGCCGACGGAGCAAATGGTGCCCCGCATCTCTGAATGGCTCCAAACCAACCCGGAGACTGACGCATAAAGGTACACGAAGACATATCCGTTACAATTAGGGGGAGCAAGTATGAAATCTGAAAAAATTTCAGAGGCAGTTGTACGGAGGTTACCCGTATATTTACGCTATCTGAATGCACTGAACAAAAGGGAAGTGGCTACGGTCTCTTCCCAGGATCTGGGACAAAGGCTGAATTTGAATCCAGCCCAAATCCGCAAGGATCTCGCATACTTTGGAGATTTTGGCCGAAAGGGTATCGGCTATGATGTTACCTATCTTATTGAAAAAATACGTCATATCCTGAAAATTGACCAGCAAATCAACGTTGCATTGGTCGGAGCAGGTAATCTGGGTCAAGCCCTCTCGAATTATAATGCTTACTTAAAAGACAATATGAAAATTGTAGCCGTATTTGATGCGGTTCCAGAGAAGACCGGAACGATGATCAATACGCTGGTCGTTCAGCCAATGGATCAATTGGAAGCGACTGTGAAAGAAAAAAATATTCGGATCGGGATTATTACTGTACCGGATTTCGAAGCGCAGCAAGTGGCCGACAAGCTGATTGAGTGTGGTATTGAAGCGATCTTGAATTTTGCACCGATCATTCTGAAGACCCCGGACAACATCCGGGTACACTCCACAGATTTTACAACCGATTTGCTAAGCTTGGCTTATTATTTAGAGGATGGAAAGGAAGAATCGCAACATGACAGTGAATAAATGGATGATTAAAAACGGCTCTTTTGCCGTAAACGGACCTGAGGCCGGGGTGATCCATGGCTATATGATTGTGGAGGATAGCCGGATTACCTACATTGGCGAGACTTTGCCTGCAGGAGAGGAAGACACGGAAGCGTTTGACGGTAAAGGCTTGCTCTTTTTACCAGGTCTGATTAATACGCATGGTCATGCGGCGATGTCACTGCTGCGTGGGTATGGTGATGATTTGGCACTTCAAGTATGGCTTCAGGAGAAAATGTGGCCGATGGAAGCCAAATTTACATCTTCAGATGTATACTGGGGTACTTCCTTGTCTGTGCTGGAAATGCTGAAAGGCGGTACGACGACCTTCCTGGATATGTACGATCATATGGATGAGGTGGCTCGTGTGGCTGAAGAATCAGGCATTCGTGCGAGTCTGATGCGTGGAGCGATTGGATTATGCTCAGAGGAGGAGCAGCGAATCAAGCTGGCTGAGGCTGTGACTTTTGCACGTAACTGGCATGGCAAGGCAGAGGGTCGCATTACAACAATGATGTCTCCGCATGCGCCATACACATGTCCGCCTGCATTTATTGAAAAATTTGTACAGGCTGCGCATGATTTGGATTTACCGCTGCACACCCACATGTCCGAGACTATTGCCGAAGTTGAGCAAAACGTACGTGATTATGGCTTGCGTCCAGTTGCACATTTGGATAAGCTCGGCTTTTTCTCCCGTCCTTCGCTTGTTGCCCATGGTGTGCATTTGAACGACGAGGAAATAGCCTTGCTGGCAGAACGTGGTGTAGCGGTTTCCCATAATCCGGGCAGCAATCTGAAGCTGGCAAGTGGTGTAGCAAGAGTACCTGAGTTGCTGCGTGCAGGGGTTACCGTTTCTCTCGGTACGGATGGTCCTGCCAGCAATAATAATCTGGATATGTTTGAGGAAATGCGCCTGGCTGCGCTCATTCATAAGGGAGTATCCGGTGATCCTACGGCGGTTCCTGCGAATGAAGCACTGCGTCTGGCAACCGAGTACGGCGCAAAGTCGATTGGTTTAAAAGAGGTGGGTGTGCTGGCAGCAGGCAACAAGGCTGACTTTATCGCGTTGGATCTGAATCAGGCTCATTTCCTGCCGCGTACGGACCTTATTTCCCATGCTGTATACTCTGCAAGTGCCAAGGATGTGGCCCATGTGTGGGTAGACGGTCGTCAGGTCGTGAAAAACGGTGAGTGCCTGACGATGGACGAGGAACGCATCAAACATGAGGCACAAGCCGCCTTTGAAGGGCTGCTGTCGCGCTAATTCAGGTGTCACATCCCCTTAGAGAGGAAGCACAGGTTTTGAAAAATAAGAAAAAATGGATAGCGGTCGCTATTTTGGGCGTGATACTGATCCTGGTCAGCATGTTCTGGTATTATTCTTATGTTACGCAAGACCAGGTGGCCGAGAGAAATGCCGCTATCATAAAGGCCAAGCAATCGGGTGGTCTGGTCAGCACGACTCGTACATGGAAGTCAGTATGGAGCCAGATATATTGGGTAGTTCAAGGGAAAAATGCCCAAAATGAAAATATAATGGTGTGGGTTCCCTTTCAAAAAGTGGAGGGGCAGCCTAATGTACCTGCCGCAGATAATAGTGGTGTTCATACCGAGCTATTGAAAAACGGAGTCGACGAGGAGAAAATGACGGCAATTATTCAGCAGCAACTTCCAGATGCAGAGATCGTGAGCCTCCAGCCAAGTGTGTTCAATGGCGAATATGTGTGGCAGCTGTTTTACAATGATGGAAGCTATCATAACTATACCTTTTACCGTTTTTCAGATGGGGGATCGACGGGGGTAAAGTATACTTTGCCTAATTACTAGAGTGATGTGGGAGTGGCTGGTGGTGGTTTGGAAGGTTAGGTGGGTTAGGCGGGTTTGAAGCGCTGCGTAGTCCATTTGATCTTACGATCGCTGTTGCTACGGGATTCTTTATTATATTAAATATTTCAAGGTAAGAATCCCCTAGCAAAGGCGAACGCTCCGCTTCTTCAGATTCAAATGGCCCACTCCGCTGGCTGATCGCCAAGGAGTCACTCCAAACACCAGGGAGATGAGGTAGGAGGGAACGGGCGCCGCGCTGCGCTTGTCTCCGTTTTAGGTTTTACATTAGTCAGTCTTGTCCCCGGATTTCTCCTCTGACATATGCTCTAGGGGCTATGGCGATGGAAAGCACCATCCTGCTGCGGAGTAGCGCAAAAGGTAACTTTTAAACTCAGTTTATATAGCTTGGGATGATTGAAAGTTAAAAAAAGACGTAAATGCGATTTAATTCGTGTTTACGTCTTTTTGGTTTTATGTTTGATTCGTATTTATCATAGCATGATTATTTGAGTATAAATCCGTATCCGCCTGCGCAGTGCCTTCAAATGTAATTTTATAAGTTTGGATTTCATGTTTTTCAATTACCTTAAAGAGGCTAAATATGAAGTCTATTACATATATCATAATAATTTTTTCCTAAAAATGGTTTAATTTTAGGTGCGGACTAACGTAACCCATAATTTTGTGGCTATGTTATCATGACTACTTATTCGCAAAAGGAGATTCATGAACATGGGAAAAATGGATGGGAAAGTTGCATTGGTAACAGGTGGAGGTCAAGGGATTGGACGGGCTATCGCTTTACGTCTGAGTCAGGATGGCTTCGCCGTGGCAGTCGTAGATTTGAATGAAAGCACAGCTCAAAGTGTGGCTGGTGAGATTACAAAGGCAGGAGGGCGCTCGATTGCGCTTAAAGTCGATGTTTCCAACCGGGATCAGGTTTTTGCGGCTGTGAAGGAAGTATCTGAAAAACTCGGGGGCTTTGATGTCATTGTAAATAATGCGGGGATTGCTCCCGCCAAGCTACTGGATGATGTTACGCTGGCTGATTTTGATAAGCTGTTTCACATCAATGTGACCAGTGTACTGTGGGGCATTCAGGCGGCCGCAGCCCAATTTAGAGAGCTGGGTCATGGGGGTAAAATCATTAATGCCTCTTCACAGGCAGGTCATGTCGGTAACGCCAATCTGGGCATTTATTCTGCAACTAAATTTGCAGTTCGAGCATTAACACAAACCGCGGCTCAGGAATATGCGCAATATGGCATTACAGCAAACGCCTACTGCCCCGGTATTGTACAAACTCCGATGTGGAGTGGAATTGATAAAGAAATTACGGCCTCCAAAGGTGAAGCTGTAGGCGATGCCACCAAGGAATTCGGTAGCAAAATCGCGCTTGGTCGTCTCTCTACACCGGAAGATGTATCAGCCTTTGTCTCCTTTCTGGCAGGCCCGGATTCCGATTACATGACAGGACAATCCCCTCTGATCGACGGCGGCATGATGTTTCTATAAAGGCTATGTTATTAGCGATGAGGTAATAAATCTCTTATAAATGCAGTGCAGGTGCTGTTTGCAAATTCTTATTATAGCCAAGCTGCTTATAGGAGTATGAGTACCTGAAAGAACGCAAAGAAAGCCAGAATAGTGAAATAAATATAGACATCAGAAGTAAAATAAAAGACGTAAATACGATGAAATTCGTATTTACGTCTTTTTAACTAGCAACACACGCGAAGCTCGGCTGAAAGCCAGCGAAGCATCTTTACCTACCCAACCTCTCTCCTAAGGCAAAATTCATTTTTATGGCGGGCAGCAGCGGAGTGGAGGATTTGAATCTGGAGAAGCGGAGCGTTCGCCTAAAAGCTTTCTGTAAGAAAGCTCGCTTCGGAAGCATATACTGCCGCCGGATTTTCCCTATAAGAATCTAATCGAAAAAATCCGGCGGCAACAGCGATCGTAAGATCAAATCCTACACGTAGCGCCTCCCCCCACCCATAACCAATGATTTTGCCCAACCCCAACTCCTCCACACATTGCCTTCGATATTCGATATACGATATGATATACTATATTTCTGAGTGATAGACAAATATGATAGATAAAGGCTTGCTGATTGCTGCAAGCTTAAGATCATAAGTCTGGTTGTTGTTGACATTCGTCCCGTTTCTTCTTTGTTTTACATTTTGAGAGGAGGATGTTATTTGAAATTGCGTGCAGTTCCTATCGTTGTTGCGGCAGTTTTGGCAGCATCGCTGCTGTTTGGAGGATGGTTCATTTACCGTCAGGTAACAATGCAATCTCCTTTGGAAACATTGGTTTCTCAATATCCCGGCGTGACAAGCGCTCAAATAGATATTAAACCGGAAGAGGTTGTATTGAAACTGGATCTCAAGCCACAGGCAGATGTGGCCGGATTGGTCAATGTAGTTAAGCAAAAAGGACAGTCCATCATTGGCAGTCGCACCATTAAGCTGGACATTGCAGATCATTCCAATTCATCACTGAATCAATGGTGGTCTGAGGCTATGTTTCCAGTAGCGGAAGCGATGGAAAATAAAAAATATACTCAAATTTCATCTACTGTTGAGCAGATGAAAAAGAAAAAGACGGGTATTCAGGCTGATACCGATATGGATTCGAACAATGTCTATATCCGGCTCAGCGAAGGTAAAGCGACCAAATTTATCGTTTTGCCACGTCAATCTCAGCAAATGGGGGTATGGCCTAATGCCTAGATGGATCAAGGAAGCACTCATCGGCATTGTGCCGGTAACCATCATATTTCTTATCTTTGTCGGGGTGAATATTATCCCTCTCCTGATCACGGGCATCATGCTCGGCGGTTTGTTAATGCTCATGCACGCGCGCGGCGGTTTGGCTGTCGGTGCCGGGCAAGAGCGTAAACGTAAAAAGAATGGCCCGGACAAGCTGACCTTTGAGGAGATCGGCGGGCAAGAAAGCGCCAAGCAGGAGCTGCGCGAGGCCATGGACTTTTTGAATCGACATGATGAAATTTCAAAATTTGGCATCCGTCCGATAAAAGGCATTTTGCTTACAGGCCCTCCGGGAACCGGAAAAACGCTGATGGCAAAGGCAGCCGCACATTATACCAATTCTATATTTGTTGCTGCTTCAGGTAGTGAGTTTGTTGAAATGTACGTTGGTGTGGGTGCAGGTCGTGTCCGTGAGCTGTTTCGGGAGGCACGTACACGTGCCGCCAAGGAAAAGAAGGAAAATGCGATTATTTTTATTGATGAGATCGATGTGATTGGCGGTAAGCGTGAGGGTGGACAGCAGCGTGAATATGATCAGACTTTGAATCAACTGCTGACAGAAATGGATGGCATATATTCAACGGATACTCCACGTATTTTGCTCATTGCGGCTACAAACCGTAAAGAAATGCTGGATAGTGCCTTAACACGTCCAGGACGTTTTGACCGTCATATCCAGGTGGATTTGCCCGATAAAAAGGGTCGTCTTCATATTCTTGAGATCCATGCCAAAAATAAACCGATTCAGGAAGATACGAATCTGGACAAAATTGCTGAAGAATCCTATGGCTTTTCCGGTGCACAGCTGGAAAGCGTCATGAATGAAGCGGCCATCTATGCAATGAGACAGGAAGAGAAGATGATTGCCCAGAAACATCTGTCGATGGCCATTGACAAGGTGATGATGGGCGAGAAAACGGACCGTGAATCGACGCTGGAAGAGAAAAAGCGTGTAGCCATTCATGAACTGGGACATGCTATTATGGCCGAAATCGTTCGTCCCGGCAGTGTGAGCCAGGTTGCGCTCAGCCCACGCGGGAAAGCGCTCGGCTATGTGCGGCACAATCCACAGCAAGAGCATTATCTCTACACCAAGCAGTTCCTGGAGGAGCAGATTATGATCTCCCTCGCCGGGGCTGTAGCAGAAGAAATGTACTATGGCGGTCGCAGTACAGGCTCAAGCAATGATTTTGAGCAGGCGCTGAATATCGTTCATACAATGATGACCTCCGGTTTGACTTCACTTGGCATTATTAACATGGATATGGTAACCAAAGAAGAACTTATGCGGGAGAACAGCCAGATTATGGATGGACTGCATACCCGAACTTTAGAGCTGCTAGAGAAGCATCGTCCTGTGTTCGACAACTCTCTTGACATCCTGATGAAGGAAGAAACACTGTCTGGAGACCAATTTAGATGTCAATTTAGTGAAAATGCCTTATTACCAGCATAATTTTTTGTGCTGGTTATTTTTTTTTACTTTTAGTCCGTGCTAAGATATTATTATCTATTGGAACATAAACATGTATTTTTCGACAAAGAAGGATACAATATATGAGAATGACCAGGAAAGGGTGGAATTAAGAAACATGCAATTTAAAAAAATCGGCGTCATCGGCGGCGGCACCATGGGCCAAGGTATTTCTGAAATGCTCGCGTCCAAAGGAATTGATGTGCTGTTGGTAGAGCAGACACCAGAGAAACTAGACTACGCCTACAATATGATTGAAACGAGTCTGGACAAACAGCTGGAAAAGTGGGCAATTACTCAAGCGGAGAAAAAATTGATTTTATCCCGCATAGAAAAAGTATCCCATTTGGCGGAGCTTGGCGGTTGTGATATGGTCATTGAGACCATTACAGAAAACCTGGACGAGAAGAAATCCGTTTTCCAAGAGCTGGATCATGTGTGTCCAAGCAACATTATTCTTGCAAGTAATACATCCACGCTGAGTCTGACCGAGCTTGCCAGCTCGACCAAGTATCCGGAGCGTGTGATTGGCATGCACTTTATTTATCCGGTATCCCGCATTGATCTTGTAGAAATTATTCGTGGCTTGAAAACTTCGGACGATACGTTTGAAAACACTAAAATGTTTGTTGAAGAAGTAGTAGAGAAAAAAGGGGTTATGATCTATGAATCCCCAGGCTTCGTAACAAGCCGTATCATTTGCTTGCTGATCAATGAAGCTGCACATGTGCTCCAAGAGGGTGTAGCTTCCGCTGAAGATATTGATGATGCTATGCGAATCGGCTACAGCTTCCAAAATGGTCCTTTGGAAATGGCTGACCGCTTTGGTCTGGATTCCGTTCTGGCCGCTCTGGAGCGGATGTTCCGCGAATTCGGCGAATTGAAATATCGTCCGTCCATCGTCCTGAAGAAAATGGTGCGTGCAGGGAATCTGGGCGTAAAATCGGGCGAAGGGTTCTTTAAGTACGACAAGGATGGTGACCGGATATGAAAATTCTCGTAATCAATGCAGGGAGTTCTTCCCTGAAATACCAACTGTATGATATGACGGATGAGTCCGTTCTGGCGAAAGGTCTGGTAGAGCGTATCGGTATGGACTCCTCCATCCTGACGCATAAGCCAACGGGCAAAGAAGAATATACTGAGGTTAGCGAAATTCTGGAGCATACCACAGCGGTTCGTAAAGTGCTCAATGCACTTACAGATGCGGAGCATGGTGTGATTTCCAGCGTTAGTGAAATTGAGGCTGTAGGTCATCGCGTGGTTCATGGAGGAGAAATCTTCAAGCAGTCAGCACTTATCACGCCTGAAGCAAAAAGTGAAATCCGTCGCTTGTTCGACCTTGCGCCACTGCATAACCCGCCTTCCATGATGGGGATTAGAGCCGCAGAAGCAAATATGCCGAATGTGCCGCAGACTGTAATATTTGATACCTCGTTCCACCAAACGATGCCTGAGAAAGCTTACATGTACGCCATTCCACGGGTGTT
Organism: Paenibacillus peoriae KCTC 3763; assembly: GCF_000236805.1. Lineage (GTDB taxonomy): Bacteria > Bacillota > Bacilli > Paenibacillales > Paenibacillaceae > Paenibacillus > Paenibacillus peoriae. The sequence continues at coordinate 733,128 of NZ_AGFX01000011.1, forward strand.
GTACAACAAGTACAAGGTACGTCGTTACGGTGCTCATGGTACTTCCCATGATTTTGTAAGTAAAGAAGCTGCCAAATTCCTGGGTCGTCCTCTGGAAGATTTGAAGATCATTACTTGTCATATCGGTAATGGCGGTAGTATAACAGCAGTTAAAGGCGGTCTGTCTGTAGATACTTCCATGGGTATGACTCCATTGGAAGGACTTATGATGGGTACACGTAGTGGTGATTTGGACCCTGCAATCGTGCCTTATGTTATGAACAAAGAAGAATTGACTGTCAATGAAGTTAACTCCATGCTGAACAAGCACAGTGGACTTTTAGCGATTTCCGGTATCAGCAGTGATATGCGTGAAGTCACAGAAGGTATGGAAAAAGGCGACGCTAATTCTACATTGGCATTCGAAATGTATGAATACCGTCTGCGTAAATACATTGGCTCCTATGCTGCGGCCATGAACGGGGTAGACGTAATTGTATTTACAGCAGGTGTAGGCGAGAATTCCGCTGTTCTGCGTAAGAGAGTGTTGGAGCAACTGACATTCCTCGGTATCGAGTTGGATGATTCACTGAACGCTATTCGCTCTGGTGAGCCTCGTCGGATTACAACGGCAAATTCCAAGGTAGAAGTATTGGTGATTCCAACGAACGAAGAACTGGTTATTGCCCGTGACACGTTCCGTTTGGTACAATAATTTAGCAGAAATAAAATGAATTTTATACATACATATTTCAGCATGTATGTATTAACCAGTTGAGAACAAACAGCCTGACCCTAGGGAAGGGCTGTTTGATTTTTGGTTAAGAGGAGAGACGTTTATGACGAATAAAAGTACGATTGCCCAAGTAGGCCGTCATGTAGGGGAAACGGTTACAATCGGCGCTTGGGTAAACAATAAAAGATCTAGCGGTAAAATTCAGTTTCTGCAACTGCGTGATGGTAGCGGATATATTCAAGGAGTTATTGTAAAAAGCGAGGTGTCCGAGGGCATTTGGAATGATGCCAAATCCTTGACTCAAGAAAGCTCCCTGTATGTGACTGGAGTCGTGCGTGAAGAACCGCGTAGCCAATCAGGCTTTGAATTAACGGTTACAGGCATTGAAATTATTCATCTGACTGAAAACTACCCGATTACACCAAAAGAGCATGGGGTAGATTTTCTGATGGATCACCGTCACTTGTGGCTGCGTTCAGCCAAGCAACGTGCTGTTTTGATCGTACGGGCGGAAATCATCCGTGCTGTACAGGAATTTTTTAACGGCAACGGCTTTACGAAGGTGGACCCGCCGATTTTGACGCCTTCTTCTGCAGAAGGTACAACAGAGTTGTTTCACATCAAATATTTTGACGAAGATGCGTATTTGACACAAAGTGGACAACTGTATATGGAAGCGGCAGCGATGGCTTTGGGTAAGGTATATTCCTTTGGCCCAACGTTCCGTGCGGAAAAGTCCAAAACACGTCGTCACCTGATTGAGTTCTGGATGATTGAGCCTGAGATGGCTTTTGTGGATCATGAGGAATCCTTGCGCATCCAGGAGCAGTTTGTAAGCCATATCGTACAGTCTGTCCTGAAAAATTGTGCGAAGGAGCTTGAAACGATTGGACGCGATGTTTCGAAGCTGGAGCAAATTCAAGGCGAATTCCCGCGCATAACGTATGATGAGGCGATTGCGTTCCTCCAAGGTGAAGGATTCGATATTCCTTGGGGTGAAGACTTTGGCGCTCCACATGAAACGGCTATTGCCGAGAGATACAACAAGCCTGTGTTCATTACACATTGGCCGGCTCACATTAAGGCATTTTATATGAAACCTGACCCAACTCGTCCAGAGGTTGTTCTGTGTGCCGATATGATCGCTCCCGAAGGCTACGGCGAAATTATCGGGGGTTCCCAACGGATCGATGATCCGGCCTTGATGGAAGAGCGTTTTAACGAGCATAACTTAGCACGTGAAGCTTACCAGTGGTATATGGATCTGCGCACCTATGGCAGTGTTCCGCATTCCGGCTTTGGACTGGGACTGGAGCGTACAGTAGCATGGATTTGCGGGCTTGATCATGTACGTGAAACGATTCCGTTCCCACGTATGCTGTATCGTCTGTATCCGTAACCGATGACCGGATCATTCGACAAGACATCTGCGGCAGGGTGGGCGGAGGGAGTAGCCTTTGCAATGGAAGCCGGAATGGTTCAGATTCCCTACGCCCTGCTCAAGCATTATCGGACGCTTCGGCTGACGGATGGTGAAATGCTGCTGCTGATGCAGCTACTTGCTTTTAAACAGGCAGAACGTAATGAATTTCCGACATGGGAGCAGTTACAGGCTCGTATCGGATGCACTGCGAACGAAATCGCACTCTATTTCAGCAAGCTGACGAAAGAAGGTTTTCTGAAAATTGATTCTGTGGAGGACCGCAGCTCATCCGTACAATTTGAACGCTACAATTTGACGGGACTGTATCGCAAGCTGGCGGAATGTATGATTGCCGAGCGTACGGAGCCAAACGATGAGGACGACTTTTTGTTTGCCGGGCAACCGGAAATTCAGAATGGAATAACGCAATCTTCGTCTACAGAAGAACGAAATTTGTTCACGATTTTCGAGAAAGAATTTGGTCGACCGCTGTCACCGATGGAATACGAGACGATCAACAGCTGGATGGATCAGGATCGTTATCCCGAAGAGCTGATTTTGCTGGCTTTGAAGGAAGCGGTGTTTGCAGGAAAGGTGCACTTCCGGTATATAGACCGCATATTGCTGGAGTGGAGTCGAAATCGTGTCCGCAATGCACAGGATGCCAAAGAATACGCCCAGCGATTCCGTGGTGGCGGACGCGGCTAAAGCAGCGGTCTGTGTCTTGCAGGAAGTAGACCAGTGTACGATGGCTCTCAGCCTGAAGTGGCCATGCCATGGACAAGGCGGGGGATATCGCCTGTGCACATCAATGAAGCAGAAAATTAAAGCGAGCAAGCAGGCTTTAGTGATAGAGGACACACCACTCCGGTTGGAGGGTGTGTCCTTTTTAAATATTTTCAAAAAATATGCAGGGGGAGGAGATTCCCTGACGTCTATAGTATTGGGAAGGGGGAGAGCGTCATTGATATAGAGAGAATCATTGAGCGAATCCGGTCTGGTGACCGGCAGGCGTTCCGTGAGATCGTAGAACTATACAGCAAGCATGTGTTTCAGATCACCTATTCAGTATTGCATGACAGTAAGGAAGCGGAAGATGCCGCGCAGGAAGCGTTCGTTCAGGTGTATAAGTCTCTCCCCCAGTACCGGAACGAAGGTTTCAAGACGTGGCTGAGTCGAATTGCGCTCCACAAAGCGCTGGATATCAAGCGCAAACAGGACAGGCGGCCCACAGAGCTCGTAGACGTTGCACAAACGCTCGTGCAGTTCCCTTCCCGGGATGAGGATATGCTGTCGCGTATGATCCGCGAGGAACGCAATGTAGAACTATCGGAAAAAATCGCCCAGCTGCCCCAGCAGCATCGGGATATTATTCGAGCCTATTATATGCAGGGCAAAACTTATGACCAAATTGCGGATGAGACGCAGGTCGCTTTAAAAACGGTAGAGTCCAGACTTTACCGGGCACGGCAATGGATTCGAAATCACTGGAAGGAGGAGGAATGGCAATGACTGAACAACAGGATAAACCGTGGATGGAAGGGCAATTAAAGGATTGGCATGCTTATATAACAGGAACTTGCACGTTAGAAGAGTCCGAGCGGCTGGAAAAGCTTTTGCTGGAAGACGAACAGGCGCTGGATGTATATCTTGCTGCACTGGAGCAACTGGAACCGACACTACAAGATTTTTCTGCCCGGATGAATACGGAGCGCTTCACAGATAGAGTCATGGCCGCTCTTCCTGATATAGATGCAGAAGCGAGTCAAGTCATTTTCAAGAAGCGTCGCTGGTTTGAAAAGCCTGTGTCCCACTATCTCATAGCGGCAAGCCTGACCTTGATCCTGCTGTCCAGTGGAGCTTTTGATAAAATCATGCTGCAAAACAACGGGAAGCCGCTTCCTCCGAAAGAACGCGTCTCTTACAGTGAAGAGGTCATGCGAGCTGCGACATCCTGGCTCGACAAATTAAAGCCCTAAAAGAATCAGACTTAGCTTAAACTCCAAGATTGGAAAGGAAGTGTAGCTGTGCCTTATACGGAACCAAGCAAACTGCTGGCATTTCTGTTGAACATTATCCCCGGTGTAGGACACTATTACTGGAAGCGGCAAGCCAATGCGTTTGTATACACGATTTTGTTTTTTGGATGTCTGACGGGAGGAATTTTTCTTGCGGCATTAGTGAGAGACGAAGGGCCTTTTTTGGCTGGTATTTTTGTAGCCTTTCTGATCTGGGGATTGAGCATGCTGCATATCATAATCAGTTTGTTGCGTAATAAAGCTCATGCAGTTGCTCCATATCCTCTACATGCAGGTCCGAACCCCTATGGCTTTTATGCTCAAGGTGCGCCTTATGGAGGTGAAGGATTGGCAGGAGAAGCGCCGGAGGGCATGACGGATGCAAATACGGATGTACCGGGAGCAGGAGTAGGCTATGGTACAGGTTATAACCCTTATGAGCAAGGCCTCTACGGAACGGCAGGTTTGCCCGCTGATCGAAAAGGATCGGACAATGAACGTTTTTTCACGATTTTGCTGTCGTTCATTCCCGGATTGGGACACCTCCACCTGGGACTGATGCAGCGTGGTTTATCTTTTCTGATGTCCTTCTTCGGCTTTGGCGTGATTCTTATCTTTATTACCAGCGTGACAAACGAATCTGGATTTATGGCGTTTGCGGGCGTGCTGCCGATTATTTGGCTGTATTGTATGTTTGATGCGGTACAGCATGTACATCGCAAGCAAGCGGGAGAAATTCTTCAGGACCGGACTTTGTTTGAGGAGCTGGAGCATGGAAGAGTCGAGGGGCGGCGCAGCAAAATGCTGGCTACCATTTTATCGGTATTTCCCGGCGCCGGACATATGTATATCGGTCTGCAAAAACGGGGACTTCAGCTCATGCTTCTATTTTTAGGAGGAATTTATGTGCTGGACGTACTGCATCTTTCGCTCTTTTTATTCCTGATTCCAGTCGTCTGGTTTTACAGTTTTTTTGATGCATTGCAGCAGGTAAGCCGCTATGGCCAGGAACCACTAATCGACAAACCTGTGATCGGCATGTTTGCACAGTACCATCGCTGGGTAGGCTTGGGGCTGCTGGCGCTGGGTGCTTATTACATTCTGATTAACATCCTAGTTCCTGTGCTGGATCGCCTGTTTCCAGAAGGGCAAATTTACAATCTTGTTGACACGTATTTACGAACCATTATTGTGTCCTTTTTGCTAATCGGCGGTGGTATTTGGATGATGATTGGCAATTCCAAAACGAAACGGACAAAGGAGAAGCAATAAAATGGATACTGAATTTTCAAAAAGTGAGGCTCCCGTTAAGGGAGTTCATCACTCTCATAGTGACGTAACAAGCTCTACAGGCTTATCAGGAGCTTTATTCAATAAGAACAGCGACTCCTCCAAGACGTCGAGCACTCCAGCAGGGGTATGGAAGGTTGGAAGGCTGTCGATGGGACTTTTCCTTGTCCTGTTGGGAGGTATCATGTTTGCCTCCAAGTTTTGGGGAACTGGCGTCCTGGAGCAGGTATTGACCTGGTGGCCTGTCGTATTTGTTTTACTGGGATTGGAGATTTTAATGTATACAGCGTGGAAAGGGACACGTGAGCGCATTCGTTATGATTTGTTCAGTATGTTTATTACGGCTGTATTGGTTTTTTTCTGTATCGGATTTGCTTTGGTCAGCTCACTGGGACTTACTACGCAAGTCAGGGAAATGATGGGTTCTGTGCAGGAAACAAGGCTTCTTCCCGATTGGCATGAGAAAATGCCTGCCGGCGTGACCAAGGTGATTGTGCAGGGAAAAAATCCGTATGCGGTCAAAATTGATACAACCACCTCACCAGAGGTGCATGTGTTCGGAAGTTATGTATATACAGGCAACGAGAACGAATTCAAAGGACAAGAGCTATACCAGACAAAGCAAATCGGAGATACGTTATATGTGCTGCTCGGCCAAATTCCAACACGTTTTATGCAGGATCGGCAGCAGCTTGACGTTACGATTGCGGTTCCCAAGGGAATTGTGGTTACTGTACGTGATAGCCAGGGGAATATCATCGGGGAATAGGGGGAGCTTCTGGCTCCAGCTTTACATTCTGCCTCTTTCACGCGATACTTTAAAGAGAAGCCCTGTAGATTCATTCAGTGTATGGAATCATCGGGCAGAGCTTCGACCAAGTGGATTGAATGCAAGAGGAATGTGATCTGGAAAGAGAGGAAAACTATGATATCTTTAAATCCTGATACGCTTACAGGGCGCGAAAATTACAAACTGTTAAGCGGAAGTATTATCCCGAGGCCGGTAGCCTTTGTAACGACGTTGAGCAGCGAAGGAGTGCTGAATGGAGCCCCGTTCAGTTATTTTTCCATCGTAGCTTCCGAGCCGCCGCTTCTGTCCGTATCCGTACAACGTGTGGGCGGAGTGTCCAAAGATACAGCGCGCAATGCGATGGAGCAAAAAGCTTTTGTCGTACATATCACAGATGAGGACAATGTAGGCGCAGTGAATGTGACGGCTTCTCGTCTGTCGCCGGATGAGAGTGAAATTACGTTAGCAGGACTAACGCCGATTCAAAGTACAAAAATTGCAGTTCCGGGTGTAAGCGAAGCGAAAATACGGATGGAATGTGTCCTGGAGCGGGCAATACCGCTGGGAGGTACGGAGAGCGCACCGGCCTGTGATCTGCTGATCGGGCGCGTGGTACAGTATCATTTGTCTGAGGAAGCGTATCAAAATACCTACATCATTGCCCAAAATTTGCGTCCGGTGAGCCGATTGGCCGGAAACGACTATGCGAAGCTGGGTGAGCAATTCAAGCTGGAGCGTCCCCAATAGGGGGCGTTTTTTTATTGCATAAAGGGCTAGTGAATATTCTGTCCATTGCTGCGTATACATTTAAGAGTGTGCGAGAAAACGTGAGAAGCCATTAACACAATTCTCCCATAAAAGGAGGAACATAGTTATGAGCAAGATTGCAATCGTTACGGGTTCTGCAGGCGGATTAGGAAAAGGGATCGCAGAGAGGCTGTGCAAAGATGGTTTCAGTGTTGTACTTCATGACATCAATGAAGCGTTGCTAAACGAAACGGTTTCTGAATTCAAAGGAAAGAGCTTTAATGTTATCGGCGTTAAAGGAGATGTATCTAACCGTGAGGACCAATTTAATCTGGTCAAAGAAGCGGTCGATCAATTTGGTCGTTTGGATGTTTTTGTTAACAATGCGGGGATCGACGCCGTTGCTCCGTTTTTGGAAATTACAGAAGAACAACTGAACAGAGTATTCAATATCAACGTAAATGGCGTCGTTTTTGGTACTCAAGCAGCTGCCAAGCAGTTTATTAAGCAAGAAGCCAAAGGAAAAATCATTAATGCGTGCAGTATAGCAGGCCACGAATCCTTTGAAATGCTCGGCACATATTCTGCGACCAAGCATGCTGTGAAATCCTTTACCCACTCGGCCGCTAAGGAACTGGCTAAATATAAAATTACAGTAAATGCATATTGTCCCGGTGTTGCAAAAACGAAGATGTGGGATCGGATTGACGAAGAAATGGTGAAGTATAGCGACGACCTAAAACCGGGGGAAGCATTTGAGAAGTTTACTTCGGGAATTGCCCTCAAAAGATATCAAACGCCTGAAGATGTCGCCAATTTAGTATCTTTCTTGGCTTCGGATGATTCGGATTATATTACAGGTCAAGCCATACTCACGGATGGCGGTTTGGTTTATCGTTGATACATTAGTTTTTAAAATATCGAATTTGCTTTCACAAAGAAAGAATCCATTTTCGTCAGCCTGTGTGGAAATGGATTCTTTTCTTTGTGAATATAACCATTCACTTCGAATTGATCCGCTGTTGAACGCGAGCGGGAACTGCGGATGACGCTTTGCTGCCAAGCAGAGCTTTCATTTTAAACAAGGCGCAGTTTTTATTTTGAACTCTTTAGCAGCAGGGAGCGGTACGTCGTTTCAAACAAAAATTCGAACGCCTCCAGATGCTTTTTGGCTTCAAACACATCACGTCCCCACGCATAAATGCCGTGATTACGCAATAAAATGCCCGGAACCCGCTCATTCAGTACACCCGGCACCAGCTTGGCAATCGAGTCAATATCGGCATAATTCGGCAGCACGGGAATGTGGATGGCAGCATTTTCTTCCCAAATGTTAAAAGCCTTAATCAGCTCGATGCCTTGCACAGGTACAGAGCCCTGCTCCCCGTAATATTCGGAAATCAGGTTGTTAAACACGGTATGCACATGAAAAACCGCTCCGCAGCCTGTCAGACGGTAAATTTCACAATGAATCAGCGTTTCAGCGCTCGGCTTGAGATTGGTGGCTTCAGCCGCTTTCCCGTATTGGTCAACAAACAGAAAATCTTCCGCTGTCCGCTTTGTCTTGTCCTTGCCGCTGGCAGTAACTGCAAAATAAAATTGTTCGGGCTGAAAATCACCGATGCGGATCGACAAATTGCCGCTCGTGCCGGGGAACCAGTTTCGAGCTGCGAATAGCTCCTTGACGTCGGCGAGTTCTTCCAAGGCGCGGCGTTTTTCTTCCAATGTAATGTCTGCCAAGCTAAAGCTCATTTACAGCACCCCTTGCTCCTGTTTTTGCTTTAAATCCTCGATAATGTGGTCAAATGTTTCAAAGGGTACATGTGGTACGCCAAGCTCTTGACACTTTAATGTCAGGTGCGAGCGGGAGTAGACGAGGTCGGCCATTTTGGCTCCTTCAAAATCCGTCAGGCTGTCGCCGATCAAGATCCGTTCGTACTGTTCGGCAGGATATTGACGAATGACAGTCGTTTTGCACATGCCGCAGTCGTTTGTACACGGCTCCTGACATGGATGTGGCCACGTAATCTGGATAATGTCCCCGGAAAAATCAGCTTCGTTGCAAAAGATGTGATCCTGCGGGATATCGAAGGGCTGAAGCAATGGATCAATAAAAAAATCAATACCGCCGCTGGTGACAAAAAATTCAATCTGCTGCTCCCGCACATAGTCCAAGAAACGTGCAAAGCCCTCGCGTATACCTGCTTGTCCAAGTACATATGAGATGATTTCGTCCTTTTGCTGCGAAGGCATGAGGGCAAACATGGCACCTACGCCTTCGCGAATGGAGGTATGACCGTTTATGATACGTTGCATGATAGGCTCATAGCCCTCAGGCTGAAAATGCTGCATGATGGCGACAATATTGTCGCTGTTCGTAATCGTCCCGTCAAAGTCGCAAAAAATGACGGGTTTCTTGGTTATGCTCATGGTTCGCCTCCCCACGTATCAAGTGCGGATTGCAGCTCAGCATGAGAGCGGGCGTATTCTGCCAGCGGCACATTTTGCTGTACCGCTTCAATCGCCTGCACAAAAGCGCGTCCGCCAGCTTCAGTGCCCATCGGATGACCGTGGATGCCGCCACCGGCGTTGACCACAACGTCAGTGCCAAAGTCACGCACAATCAGCGGCACCAGGCCGGGATGAATTCCAGCAGAGGGCACAGGCATGCTGGCCTTTAGCGGCAGCTCCGGGGTGATCAGCTCATCGCGGATCGCCATGTTTTCCTCACGCGGCATCGTCACCGAGCCGTAAGGAGAAGGGAAGAGCACGAGGTCAGCGCCAGCCAGCCGCATTAGCTGACCGAGCAGCACGGACGCCGAAATACCGTAATGCGGCGACGGATAGACAGCACCCGCCAATGAAGGGTGGGCTGCAATCGGGACGGAGACAGCAGGATCGCTGCTGAGCTCATGCAGTACATCGTAGCCGTAGGCCAGTACGTTGAACAGCAGCGCGTTCGCGCCTGCGTCGATGGCTTTGAGGGCCTGTGCCTTAAGCTGTGAGGTGGGTCCGGTCAAATTCGCTGCATACAGCAGCTTTTTGCCGGTTTCACGCTCAGCCGCCTCGGCGGCTTTGATGCAGGCTTCGACGCGTTTTTCAATCGGTGTCAGTGCATTTTCGAACAAAATTTCGTCATCCTTGATCAGATCAACGCCAGCGATCGCCTGTCGGGTAAATTGCTCGCTCAGCTCGTCCAGATTCAGACCGATCACCGATTTGAAAATGCTCATAAGCAGCGGGCGATCAAACACACCGAGTCGCTCACGCAAGCCCTCGATGCCAAATTTCGGTCCCGGAAAAGCGGAACGAAATGCCTCCGAGAAGCCCAGCTTCGTCAGCTTGATTCGACCGTCCATCGATATTTTGCCGAAGACGGTCACCAGCAGCGCGGGAATGTCCCGGCTGAAATTGATGTCCGGGTAAGCGATGGTCAGATCGGCATAGCGTTCACCGGGGCCTCCATCATGAACTTCCACGGATTGAACCGAGCCCAGATGCTTTTGCATCTCGTCCCGCCTGGCTTGCGGAAGCTCGGTCCAGCTGCCCACCGTCATGCCGATGGCAATGGATTGGGCCTTTTTATTAAAATCGGCTTTGTCATCGTATATCCGGTAGGTCGCCAAGCAATAGCTCATTCAATTCCCTCCTTCAGCACAGCTCCCATCTCACGGGATCGTTCAGCACAACGCTGCACCGCCGCAATCACGGTTTCATAGAAATCGCCTTTGTCCAGTGTCTCCAAAGCGGCTACCGTCGAGCCATTGGGTGACATGATTTTGCGACGTAGGGCAGAAGGCTCCTCTCCAGTTTGCTGTACCATACGTGCCGCCCCAAGCGCGGTTTGGACTGTCAGCTCGTGTGCTTGCTCAGGGGTCAAGCCACCACGAATTCCACCCGCAATCATGGCTTCCATCAAGTAGTAGATATAGGCAGGACCACTTCCGGAGATCCCGGTCAAAATATCCATTTTCTCTTCTTCGATAACAGTCACCGTACCTACAGACTCGAACATGGTGAGTACATTCTTACGCTGGTCTTCGCTGATCTCCTTGGAAAAGCTGATGCCTGTCGCTCCCAGCCCGATCGAGCTGGAGGTGTTCGGCATCGTCCGTGCGATTGGCTGCTTGCGGCCGAGCAGTGTCTGCATCGTACGAATGGACAGTCCGGCGATGAGCGAAATGATCAGCTGATCCTCTGACAGGAGCGGGCCGAGCTGTCCAAGTGCCCCGGCAGCATCCTTGGGCTTCATGGCAAGCACGATAACCGGAGAACGGCGCAGCAGCTCGGTTTTGGCGGCATCCTCTGTCTGGAACAGCACCCCGTATTGCTGCTGGAGCTCTTCAAGGCGCGCCTGATTACTGCGGTTAATGACAGTAATGCCGCCACGTTTGACAACGGAGCGAGCCGTCATTCCGCGAATGATAGCCTCTGCCATGGAGCCTGCTCCGAAAAATGTAATTTGCTCGTTAATTAAAAATTTTGACTGTGATTCACACATGAATTTATAACCTCCAAAAATACGGATTGATTTATAATATTATTCCCTGATTTGTCCAGTACCGTACACACGGTATTTGGTTGAAGTCAGCGCAGGCAGACCCATAGGGCCGCGGGCATGCAATTTTTGGGTGCTGATCCCGATCTCGGCGCCAAACCCGAATTCAAACCCATCGGTGAAGCGGGTAGAGGCATTGTGATATACAGCTGCCGCATCCACTTCCTGAAGAAAACGTTCGGCATGGGCCTGATCCTTGGTGACAATACACTCCGAATGCATCGTACCGTAACGGGCAATATGCTCAAGCGCTTCGTCCAGATGGTCTACCACCTTGACGTTCATAATGTAATCATTGTACTCTGTGCCGTAGTCCTCCTCCGTGGCTGTAACAGCCCAGGGAGTCAGTGCACGCGTTCGTGCGCAGCCGCGCAGCTCAACACCAGCATCACGGAAGCGTTCTGCCAAGCTTGTTAAGTGTGCTTGTGCAAAATCAGCGTGAACGAGCAGCGTTTCCATAGAGTTGCACACAGACGGTCTTTGCACCTTGGCGTTCAGCGTAATGGCTTCCGCCATCTGTGTATCTGCCGTAGCGTCCAAATACGTATGGCATACGCCTGCGCCGGTTTCGATGACAGGCACGGTAGCGTTCTGAACCACGTTTTGAATGAGTGAACGTCCCCCACGTGGGATGATCACATCCAGTAAACCGTTCAAGGTGAGCATTTCATTGACGGAGGCACGGTCTGAATCTTCAATCAGTTGAAGCGCCTCGCGTGGTACGGCTGTTGTGTCCAGCGTCTGCTGAAGCACTTCAATGATTTTACGGTTGGAGGAAAGGGCTGCCGAACCACCGCGCAGCACAACCGGATTGCCTGTTTTCAGGCACAGGCCCGCAGCATCTACCGTTACATTCGGACGGGCTTCATATATGATGCCGATGACACCCAGCGGCACACGTATTTTCTCAATCCGTAGACCATTAGGACGTTCGAAATGTTCCAGCATGTCACCAACTGGATCAGGCAACTCGGCAATTTGGCGCAGTCCTTCGGCGATAGCCCCGATTCGCTCCTCGGTCAGCTTGAGACGGTCAAGCAGCGATTCCGACATTCCCAGTTCCCGACCACGTTGCAAATCATCACTGTTCGCTGCAATCAGCTCTTCTGTATGGTTCACCAATGCCTCTGCCATAGCAAGCAGTGCTTCATTTTTTTGCGCTGTGGTCAGTCGGTTCATGGCTCCGGCACTTTTTTTGGCAAGCGTCGCTTTGGCACGTACTTCACTGAACTGGTTTTCCTCTGTTGTTACTGTATTTGTCGTGAATTCACTCATGTTACGGCCTCCCTAGATACATAATGTAATCCATTCATCCCTGTGGATCACCTCAAGTCGGTGAATGGGACCAATTTTGCCCACAACCTCGCCGCTGGGTAATCCTTGTACGATTCGCAGCTGTTCATCATCATAATTAACGATGCCGCGCCCTAACACCTTATTTTCCGGCCCCAGCACCTCTACGACATCCCCGGCATGAAAGCTGCCTTCGACACGCCGCACGCCAACGGGAAGCAGGCTGTGTCCCCCGTGTACCAAAGCCTCCTCAGCCCCGTGGTCTACATGCACTGTACCCAGAGGGGTGGACATAAAACCAAGCCATTGCTTTTTCATCGGCAGTGAAGAGAGGTGGGTGTCAAAATAAGTTCCCGGCCCGTGTCCTTCGACGGCTGCGTCCAGATCGCCATTAGCACTGACACGTCCGACATACACAGGCACACCGCCGCGCGTAGCCACTTTGGCAGCTTCGATCTTGGATCGCATGCCACCGGTCCCTACTGCTGACCCGGAGCCTCCGGCGAGTGCATAAATCTCTTCCGTAATTTCGTCAATGTGCTCAAAACGTACAGCATTTGGATGCTTGCGCGGATCTGCTGTATATACGCCATCGGTATCTGTAATGATGATCAAATGCTGGGCTTTGACCAGATTGGCGACCAGTGCTGACAGCATATCGTTGTCACCGAATTTCAATTCGTCAATCGATACGGTATCATTTTCGTTAAAGATCGGGATAACCTGCTGGCGCAGCAATTCTTCCACAGTCATTCCGGCATTATTCATTCGCTTGCGGCTCAAAAAGTCACTACGGGTCAGCAGAATCTGCGCACTCACCAGATCAAAATCTTTAAAAGCCTGCTGATAGGCCTGCATGAGAAGAGCTTGACCTACGGCCGCTGCCGCCTGCTTTTCATGCAGCAGCTTGGGGCGAAACGGGTAGCCGATCTCCCGGAACCCGGCGGCTACTGCGCCTGATGTGACCAGCAGCACCTCATGGCCTTTTGCACGCAGCAAGCTGATTTCCCGGGCAAAAAAGGCGATGGCCTCCCGATTCAAGCCACCTTCCACTCCGGTCAGAGAGCTGCTTCCGATTTTAATGACGATACGTGTTGACAAGACGTCCACTTCCTTAATTTGTGCTCTTTTTGTAATACAAAAAAACTTCCATCCTTTGTATGCAAAGGACGAAAGTTTATGCTTCCGCGGTACCACCTTCATTGATGATTCATGATCATCCAACTTGAAACCTGTTAACGGCAGGCACCGCCTGATTGCGCAGGGCGCTCGGGGATAGGAGTTGGGAGAGAATCCAGGTAAATTCTTGCAGCCTATCGGAATTTACTCTCTGAACAGGATGGGCCTCTCTTAATAGTCCCTTCAACGCGCTAAATGATATTGGTTACAGAATACCACGAAAAGGTCGAGTTTGGCAAAGAAGTTGTAGCTGGAAAATAGAGATTAACGAAACAGATTCAGCTTGCCGATTCGCTCAGCTGCTTCATTCAGCCTGGCTTCCGAGCTTAGCAGCCCTGCACGTACATATCCTTCGCCGCCTTTGCCGAAGCCGATTCCCGGAGCAACAGCTACCTTGGCCTCACGCAACAGCAGATCGGCAAAAGGAGCCGAAGTATAGCCCGGCGGCACAGGCAGCCAGCTGAAAAAGGAGCCCTTAGGGCGTGTCGCCTTCCAGCCGATGTGCCCAAGTGCATCATAAAAAGCATTACGACGTGATTCATAGCGGGCCACCAGTTCGCCTACACAATCCTGCGATGACGTCAGAGCTGTCGCTGCTGCTGCCTGAATGCCTCCAAACAAGCTTACATAAATATGATCCTGCAGCAGGTTAATCATGGAGATGATTTCAGCATTACCGAGCGCAAAACCGACGCGCCAGCCCGCCATATTGTAGGTTTTGGACAGCGTATAAAACTCAATGCCAACGTCCTTGGCTCCCTCGGCCTGCAGGAAGCTGACCGGGCGTTCATCGTCAAAGCCGATCGCACCATAAGCAAAATCGCTGGCAACCACAATCCCGTTGCGCTCTGCGAATTCGACCGTTTCCTGATAGAAGGAAAGCGGGGCAGTTGCCGAGGTCGGATTGTTCGGATAGTTAAGAAACATCAGCTTGGCACGGCGGCGGTCTTCTTTAGAGATCGCTTCGTAATCGGGCAGAAAACGGTTTTCTTCCCTCAATGGAAGAAAAGACATCTCCGCCTTAGCCAAGGCGACGCCTGACCAGTAATCCGGATAGCCGGGATCAGGCACGAGGCATACATCGCCGGGATTGAGCAGGATTTGCGGCAATTGCACCAAGCCTGTTTTTCCGCCAAACAGGATGGCGACCTCGGTTTCCGGGTCGAGCGTCACACCGTAATCCTCCTGATAGCGCTGGGCTACGGCTTCCTTGAGAAAGCCATAGCCGCGAAAAGGCGAATACTTATGATAAAGCGGGTTGTCCGCTGATTCTTGCAAGGCTTTTACAATATGAGGTGGGGTAGGTGTATCCGGGTTCCCTTGTCCGAGATTAATGACATCATGCCCTGCCGCAATTTCACGGTTTACATTTTGTACAAGTGTGGCAAAAAATTGAGTGGGCAGCTGTTTCATCACGTCAGCGAAGGGAATGGAAAAATGACTCATGAATTCACACGACCTTTTGGAATAGTTTGAGGATTAATTTATCATGATTTTACCGGGTTGTATAGGGGGAATTGAGCTTATATGGTTGCGTGCCAGAGCTTGATCGGGCTATGATGGGGGAAAATACCGGACCAGCAGTCATCGTAAAAGCTCCGGTCTACAGGGAGGATGAACGATTTTGACATATCATGAAGCTCAGTCGTTCCGTGTTGCACTTATACAGGCTCATATTGAACTGGGGAATCCATCCGAAAACCGCAATCATATGCGCATTCTAATGGAACAGGCGGTAACAGCCGCACACAAGCCGGATCTGATTGTCCTGCCGGAAATGTGGAACACAGGCTATGCCCTGGATCGCATTCATGAGCTGGCGGACAAGGAAGGGGCAGAGACCCGGGAATGGATAGCTGCATTCGCCGCCACGCATCAGGTGAACGTGGTCGCCGGGTCGATTGCAGAGAAAAAAAGCGATGGTCATGTGTACAATACAATGATTATTTTTGACCGGACAGGAGCCGAGGTGGCTTCGTATTCCAAGATTCATTTATTCCGTCTTATGGAGGAAGAAAAATACTTACAGTCTGGTGAGGAAAAGGTTTTGTTCACGCTAGATGGCGGGATTCAGGCGGGGGCTTCGATCTGCTATGACATCCGTTTTCCCGAACTGGCCCGCAGTCTGGCCTTGTCTGGCGCCAATCTGCTGATCGTACCCGCAGAATGGCCTCATCCCCGGCTCCATCACTGGCGTACCCTGCTGACCGCACGGGCCATTGAAAATCAAATGTATGTCATTGCCTGTAACCGGGTGGGCCGCAGTGGAGACACCAATTTCTTCGGACATTCCCTTATTATTGATCCGTGGGGAGAGGTGATTGCCGAGGGCGGAGAGCAGGAGGAGATCATTACAGGAACGATCGGATCGGCCTTGGTGCAGGATGTGCGTGGTCGTATCCCGGTATTCGAGGATCGTCGTCCCTCTTTGTATGATCGATAAAACGGCAGCGTTACAGCAAGCATTTGGCGCTTCCCGGTAAAAAAGTTGTCGATACCTGTTTCAGATACAGATTATAGGTGTACTATAATAGTATCCCGACACCAGGAGGTTGATAACGATGGATAACCAAAGTAGATCCGAACTGGCGAACAGGGATGGCCTGTCACGGCCGAGAGGCTTGAACAGACAGGTTGTCGGCAACAATTACGAAATGGGCTATGATCGGGATAAAAGTCCACCTGATTTAGGGCAATCCTGAACACGAACAGGCGAGGACAGGCACTTTGAGATCACACAACACATTGGAACTGAGGGAGGATGTTCTTGGGATACCCAGGCTTGAGACCTTAAGGAAAGAAGTGATGCGTGCTGGATAAAGTGGAGTTTCCGAGCAAGTGTCCGAACAAGAGTATAGTAGTAATCAGGCGAGGCTGAGATGGGATTCAAATGAACATGAAATGTGGTTCGTTGAAACCGGATGGAAGCTATATGATATTCAATAACAGGGGGGTAGCCCCGGGACCGTCTTCTTCTCTGGCTTTGGCCGGGGAGGAAAACGGTCCTTTCGTATTCGCAGCTACTTCTGAGAAAGTTGCTTGACCGTTTCCCGGAAAGTATCAATAAAAGCTTCGGCAGCTTTGGACAGATAACGTCCGTTACGGTAAGCAATGGCCAAGGTACGGCTTGGTGTCGGTTCGGCCAGGGGCAGTAAAGCCGGAACAAATTCGCTGCTGGCGGCCCGGGCGATAAAACGAGGGACGAGCGTCACTCCCATACCTGTTGCTACGAGTGATTGCAGGGTCTCCATGTTGGTGCTTTCAAACACCACATGAGGCTCAAAGCCTGCCTGATGGCACAAATCCATCGTCAGCTTGCGGAATCCCTGCCCTTTTTTCAGAACGACAAAAGGCTCGTCTTTTAGCTCCTCCATATGTACAGGCTGTGGCTGGTCACCGATTTTACGCAGGGCTAAGGGGTGACCCGGAGGAACGGCAAGATCAATCCACTCTTCACCGATTGGCACATAGGAAAGTGTAGGCTCTACCAATGGGAGTGACAGCAGGCTGAGATCAGTATCTCCACTGGCGGTTTTTTTCTCTAGATTCATGGATGAATCCTCAACCAACACGATTTCAATGTCCGGATGAGTCTTTTTGAATATAGGCAACACATGTGGCAGCAAATGAGAGCCTGTAATAGGCATACTGCCCACGACGACCTTCCCTTTGCGGAGCTGGGAAATATCGTCCATTTCCTGCCGGAGCTGCTCGACCGCGTCGACGATTTTTTTTGCTTTTTCCACAAAGCTTGCGCCTGCATGCGTCAATTCCACCGTACTTGTATTGCGTTGAAATAACAGCACCCCGAGTTCCTTTTCCAGTTTGGATAATTGCTGGCTCAGAGAAGGCTGGGCAATGTGCAGCTTTTCCGCTGCGCGCGAGAAGTTTTTTTCCGCTGCAATTTGCAGGGTATATTGAAGCTGTCTGAATTCCATCGCATTTTGGGCTCCTTTCCTTATAAGATTTACCTATTACATCATAGACTGATTATACAATATTCAAATCAAATTCCCAAACCCAATCCTTTTCATGTGTCACAACTGTTATATAGATGAAGCGTTTATTTTCACAAACAGGATTTTAATATGGATAGACAGCTCCCTTAACATTCTCCTGACAAAATACAATTAATCTTAGTTCTGGTTGGATAATAAAGTATATAGGAGGAAAATGAATGCTAAAATGTTGGGGAATACATACGAAAAAGTCAGTCGCCGCGCTTGTGGCAACGATGATGTTCGCAGTTAGTGCTGGATCAGCAGTAGCAGCCGAGAAGGACACGACAATTAAAAATGTAATTATTCTGATTCCCGATGGGATGGCTAATGACGCCACTGCACTGGCTAGATGGTATAAAGGCTCTTCCTTAACGTTAGACGGCATGGCAAGCGGCATGGTGCGCACACATTCTGCAGATGCTCCGATTGCAGATTCTGCTCCGGCGGGAACTGCTTTTGCCACAGGACATAAATCACATACCGGCTATGTAGGCGTCCTTCCGGACGAAGCAACCATGCCCGGACAACAGCCTATTGCAGCAGGTAATGCCAAAAAGCCCGTAGCCTCCATTCTTGAGGCTTCCAAGCTGGCAGGCAAGTCTACCGGGATTATTGCTACTTCGGAGATTATGCACGCTACTCCGGCTGATTTCACCGCCCATTACCCTGACCGTAAAAATTATGATGCACTCAGTATGCAGCAAGCTTATAACAGTGTTGATGTTGTGTTGGGCGGCGGCGGTAAATTCCTGGAAGCATCCGAGCGTAAGGACGGGCAGGATTTGATCGCTCAAATTAAAGACCAGGGCTATGATTTTGTAACAACACCTGAAGGGCTAAAGAAATCAACCTCCAGCAAGCTTTGGGGCAGCTTCGCTCCAGAAGCCCTTGCGTATGATATGGATCGGGACGTTTCGAAGGAGCCTAGTCTGGCGGAAATGACGACGAAAGCGATTGATGTGCTGTCCAAAAACGATAAAGGCTTCTTTTTGATGGTCGAAGGCAGTAAAGTGGATTGGGCAGCGCATGCAAACGACCCAACGGGTATTATCAGTGATGTACTTTCGTTTGACGATGCGGTGAAGGTCGCTTTGGACTACGCCAAGCGGAACCAAAATACGGTTGTTGTAGCCGTAACAGACCACGGAAACGGTGGATTGACGATTGGCAGTAGTAATACCACAAGCAATTATGACAAAACGCCTTTAGCTTCCTTTATAGACCCACTGAAAAAAGCGAAGCTGACGGGTGAAGGATTGGAAGCCAAGCTGAATGCAGATCGCAGCAATATTAAAGAGGTGTTGTCGACGTATTTTGGGATTACGGATTTGACGGACGAAGAAGTAAAAGCGATCAAAGAAGCCAAAGAGGGCAGCATGAATTATGCCGTCGGACCGATGATCAGTAAGCGTGCGAATATTGGCTGGACGACAGGCGGGCATACAGGTGGTGATGTCGTGTTGTACACGTATGCGCCAAATGGAGACCGTCCATCCGGTGTCATCGACAACACGGAGGTCAATAAATATATGACACGTGTACTCGGACTGGATTTGGATACGGTCAGCAAGCAGTTGTTTGTCCCTGCGAAAACGGCTTTTGAAGCGAAAGGGGCCAAATTTGCGGCGGATACGAAAGTCATCACGGTGACTAAGGGCAGCAACAAGCTGGAGCTTCCGGTATACAAAAACATCGCTACGCTAAATGGTAAAAATTCCACGCTCAACGGTGTAGTTGTGTTTAACGGTGTTGATTATTTTGTACCACAGCAGGCGATTGATTTGATTCAATAAAATAAACAGAACGATCAACAGAGCTGTTTCTTCCCTAAAAGGAGGAGACAGCTTTTTTATGCCGTTTTTTGTGCTGCTTTTTGTGTTTAGACAATTATGTATTTTTTGAGGCAGAGGGCGGAACTGGAATTAGAAAATGGGATATTTTGTGAAACTAATCACGTTATATCTCCACTGATATTGCTAGAATTATACATGTACGGTACAACCTGCTGACGAAGTGAAGTCCGGATGGACAAGGGAAGAAGGGATGAGTCACGGACGAATTATTACTGCGTCTGGCTAACGACAAGGAATGGACGCATACGGAAATGACGGCGCTGCTGACACGACTGGATGAAGAGCCGGTCGTGCGTGCTCAATTACGAGAGCTGGCAGCTCGCACCAAAATGGAGCGTTATGGCAAGGGTGTTTTTTTACGGGGATTGATTGAATTCTCCAGTATATGTCGCCAGGATTGCATGTACTGTGGGCTGCGTGCTTCCAACAAACAGGCAGATCGCTACCGATTGAGGCCGGAAGAAATTTTGGCTTGCTGTGCGGAGGGGTATGAACTGGGTTATCGGACGTTTGTACTGCAAAGTGGTGAAGATACCTGGTTTACGACAGCCCGATTGACGAAACTGATTCGGGACATTAAAAGCCGTTTTGCAGATGTGGCGGTGACACTGTCTATTGGTGAACGGGATGATGAAACGTATGAGCTATTATACGAGGCGGGAGCAGACCGTTTTTTGCTGCGTCATGAAACAGCTTCCCCTCGTTTGTACGCCAAGCTGCATCCGACCATGACGATGGAAAGCAGGCGCAGTCGTCTGCTGGCACTGCAACGAATCGGCTTTCAGATCGGGGCCGGCTGTATGGTGGGGCTACCGGGACAAACCAACAGTGAGTTGGCAGACGATCTGGCCTATCTGCATAGCCTGAACCCGGATATGATCGGAATTGGCCCTTTTTTACCGCATAGCAATACGCCGCTGCGGGATGCCAGCCAGGGGAGTATGGAAAAGGCGCTGGATATAATCTCGTTGTCTCGATTGGTAGTTCCGGATGCGCTCATTCCGGCGTCTACGGCGATGGGGACCATTCACCCCCAAGGCAGGGAGAAGGCCCTTCAGGCGGGGGCGAATGTGGTTATGCCCAATTTGTCCCCGCTGGCGGTGAGACCCAAGTATGCGATTTATGAAAATAAAATATGTTTGGGCGATGAATCTGCCCAATGCCGACATTGTCTGGAGCTGCGAATCCGTGGAGCCGGGTTTGAAGTGGACATGGGACGGGGGGACAGTATAAAGGCCCAGCGACAGTTTGCGAGACAGGAAACCTAAAGAGACTCTATAACGGAAACATTGCAGTAACCATAAATAAGGAGATGGGTATACGTGAGTGGAGTACGGGAGAAAGTGTCGGCGGATTTTATTAATGAAGCAGAGATTATGGCGGCCGTGGAGCAGGGGAAGCAAGAGGCGACAGATCGAAATCGGATTTTAGAAATTCTGGAAAAGGGGAGAGCCTGCCGGGGGCTGAGTGCGAGTGAAGCGGCGGCTCTTTTGCATGTGGAAGATCCTGAATTATTGGAAGAGATGTTCAGATCATCGCGTGCGGTTAAAGAGCAGATTTATGGCAACCGGATTGTGCTGTTCGCTCCGCTATATGTTAGCAACCACTGCGTCAATAACTGCGAATACTGTGGCTACAAGCATACCAATGACAGCTTTACACGCAGCCGCCTGACACCGGAGGAACTGGCCGAGGAAGTTCGGGTGCTGCAGGAAATGGGGCACAAACGGCTTGCGCTGGAAGCGGGGGAGGACCCGGTCCATTGTTCTATTGATTATATCATCGATTGTTTGCGTCAGATCTACGATATAAAGGTGGACAACGGGAGCATCCGGCGGGTTAATGTTAATATTGCCGCAACGACGGAGGAGGATTACCGGAAGCTTGTGGAGGTCGGGATCGGTACGTATATTTTGTTCCAGGAAACGTATCATCGCGAAAGCTATCGCAAATATCATCTGCAAGGACCTAAACGGGACTATGATTGGCATACGACCGCCATGGACCGAGCCATGCGTGCAGGCATAGATGATGTGGGGATCGGTGTGTTGTACGGTTTGTACGATTTCCGCTATGAAACCATCGCGATGCTTAAGCATGCGGAGCATCTGGAAGAAGTGTTTGGCTGCGGCCCTCACACGGTTTCGGTTCCCCGACTTCGTCCGGCTGAAAATGTGGACCCGGAACGTTATCCGTATCTAGTGAGTGACGAGGATTTTATGAAAATTGTAGCGGTTCTACGGCTGGCTGTACCTTATGCGGGAATGATCCTGTCTACGCGCGAGGAGTCGGAATTCAGGGACCGTGTCATTGGTTTGGGTGTATCGCAAATCAGTGCTGGTTCTGCTACCGGTGTAGGGGCATATGCAAGACAAGAGGCGGATGATAAGCCTCAGTTCGAGGTCGGGGATCATCGCTCTCCGGTGGAAATTATCAAAAGTCTCTGCCGTGGCGGATATATGCCAAGCTACTGTACAGCTTGCTACCGTGAGGGACGGACCGGAGATCGCTTCATGGAACTTGCCAAATCTGGACAAATCCACAATGTGTGTCAGCCGAATTCGCTGCTGACCTTTCAAGAATATTTGCTGGATTATGGGGATGAAGAGGCACGTGAGCTGGGAGCCGCCGCCCTGCGAGAGAATCTGGAGCGTATTCCACGTCAATCGACTCGCCGTTTGACGCTTGACAGGCTGGAACGGCTGGAAGCAGGCGAGCGCGATTTGTATTTTTAGCGAGTAGAACGGAAAGTAAAAAGCAGTCGCGTTGGGGATCAGCGCGACTGCTTTTGTGTGGAGAAAGAAAAAACATTAATGATGGGATTTTTCAGCAATAGCTGTTGGCTCCAAGGCGTGCTCCCAAGCCAGCATAGCAGATGGAAAGCATTCAATGGCACGTGGGAAGACACCCTGTACATAAGCAATAAAAACACCATAGTTCACAATCGGCACCCCTGCGGCTTTTGCTTCCGAGAGTCGATGAAGCATCGTACGCCGGTTGAGCATGCAGGCACCGCAATGGATAACCAGTGCATACTCGCTTAGATCGTCAGGAAAGCTGGGGCCGGATGCATGCTCGATGATGAGGCGCTTGCCTATCGTTTGACGGAGCCAGCGGGGAATTTTTACTCGGCCGATATCATCTGATTGGCACTGGTGCGTACAGGCTTCAGCAATGAGTACCCGATCCCCGTCCTTGAGATGCTCAATGGCTCTTGCGCCTCGCACCAGCTCGTCAAGATCTCCTTTATGACGGGCGAACAGGATAGAAAAGGAGGTAAGGGGCACATCCTTGGGTGTATCTGCCGCTACTTTCATAAAAACCTGTGAATCAGTAATGACCAAGCGAGGCTTACTTCCCAGTCGCTCCAACGTCAACCGCAATTCATGCTCTTTGGTCACGACTGCGATAGCATCGCTCTCCAGCGTATCGCGGATTGTCTGCTGCTGCGGCAGAATCAGTCGACCCTTTGGTGCAGCTTTGTCGATGGGAACGACCAGCACGACAATATCGCCGGGTGACAGCAGGTCACCGACAATGCGAAAACGATCCTCGTTGTGGGGGAGCGTACTGGTGATAGCCTTTTTCAGTTCCGTATCTCCCCGGAGCATAGAGGCACTGAAAGGAATCAGGGTGAGATCCAGTTCAGCCTCCAGCGTTGTGATCATTTGTTCTGATTCAGTAAGGGTATCGACTTTGTTTAAAACCCCAATGACAGGAATCTTTTTGGTGCGGAGCTTGTCAAGCAGTTCAAGCTCGAAGGAGTTGACTCCGACCGTAGCATCGACAACCAGCAGAGCCAAATCCGTACTGTTAAGTATTTGTAGCGTTTTGTCACGACGCAGTGCCCCGATCTCACCCTCATCGTCCAGTCCGGCGGTATCCACCAGAACAATAGGACCAGCAGGGAGCAGCTCCATCGGCTTAAAAACCGGGTCCGTGGTTGTTCCTCCTATAGGAGATACCACAGCGGCGGGCTGACCGGTCAGGGTGTTCAGAATACTGGATTTACCTGCGTTGCGGCGACCGAGCAGGACGATATGCGGTCGGTTGCTGCGAGGGGTATCATTCATTCCCATAGTGAGTTCCTTCTTCCTGCCCCGGAATTCCGGGCTTGGTTACGGTATAGGGATGGCACAATTGCTCAATTCGCGAGCGTGTCAGCAGACCGCGTTCTTCTGCAATATCCTCTGGTGTGCGACCCTGTGTAATAGCTGCTGATGCAATGGTGGCTGCTTCATCATAGCCAAGCTCCGCGACAAGCGCGGAAGCCATCACAGCTGAGTTGCGCAGATTTGCAGAGCAGCGTGCTTCATCTACGGTCAGGCCACGTACACACCGTTCCTCGAACAGTTGAACGGCATTGCTGAGAATATGCAGCGATTCCAGCAGTGATTCGGCAATCAGCGGCAGGAACGCGTTCAGCTCCAGCTGTCCGGAGGCAGCCGCCATCGTAATAGCCGCATCCTCCGCCATCACGCGCATCGCTGTCAATCCGGCCATTTCAGCCATTACCGGGTTGACTTTGCCAGGCATAATAGAGGAGCCGGCCTGAACCGGAGGCAGCGTGTATTCCCCGATACCACCGCAAGGACCAGAGGCCAGCAGACGAAAATCGCCGGATATTTTGAGCAGGTTGACGGCGGCGGATTTGAGCAGACCCGATACCTCCACAAAGACATCCATATTCTGAATCGGGTCCATGGGGTGGTCGCTGCGACATAGCCCTAGTCCAGTCTCGTCCGCCAGCTGTTCGACCATCCGGTAACTGTAAGCGCGAGGCGCATTCATACCTGTGCCGATGGCCGTGCCGCCAATAGGGATTTCTCGCAGCCGTTCCTCAGCTTTGTAGAGCCGCCAGCGGTCACGTGCTATGGCCTTGGCGTAGGCGCCGAAGCCTTGCCCGGCCATCATGGGCAGGGCATCCATCAGCTGTGTACGGCCCAGCTTGAGCAGGTCGGCATATTCCGTTTCTTTTTGCTGTAAAGCCGCCTGTAACGAAGACATGGCGTCACATAAAGGCCGAAGCAGCCGTATCGCTGCAATTCGGAGCGCTGTAGGATAGACATCATTCGTAGACTGGCAGCAGTTGACATCATTCAGCGGATGTACAAGCTCGTATTGTCCTGGCTGGTCCCCGAGTTGTACGATGGCCAGATTAGCAATGACTTCATTCACATTCATATGGGTACTGGTGCCTGCGCCGCCTTGCAGAGCGTCGACGGTAAACATATTTTGATACCGTCCGGCGAGTAATTCGTCGCAGGCCTTTATAATGGCAGCAGAACGGTGAGCAGGAAGTCGTCTCTGCTCACCGTTCACTTGAGCGGCTGCTTTTTTGACCAACACAAGCGCTTGAATCAGTTTTTGGTTCACGGGCCTGCCACTGACTGGAAAATTGTTCATCGCGCGTGCGGTGTGAATACCGTACAAGGCATCTGCAGGAATTTCCATGTCTCCTAGCGTATCCCGCTCGGTTCGCGTATCTTTGGCCAGAGGAGAAGAGGGAGTCATAGACCCGTCGCCGGAATGCGCGTCATATGCAGTAGCTGACGTGCACTTGCAGCCCGTTTTTCCTCAACCCGGGCATGAACCAGATCTGGCTCGACCAGCTTGAGGGCTTGGGTTGGGCATTTTCCAATGCAGGCCGGACCGCCGTCTACACCTTCGCACAGATCACATTTGCTGGCAATCATCCGTTCTTTGGGTTGCAAACGGCCTGACATATTGGTGTACAGTCCGTCTTGCACGACAGGCTGCCCATCTCTATACTGAGGCACCATAGTAATTGCGCCGTAAGGGCAGGCGATCATACATGTTTTACAGCCAATACAGCTTTCGCTGTTAATGAGAATACAACCGTCTGCGTTCGTAATGGAGCCGTTCGGACAAGCGTTGGCGCATGGGGCATCCTCACAGTGACGGCACTGAACGGGTGCGGTGACTTCATATGATTTGATCACCTTCAGCCGAGGGTGAAAATGAAACTCATCATCCGGCGAGATAAAGGGGTTATCCGGCGAATGTGCGATCACACATGCGATTTCACAGGTACGGCAGCCGATACACTGATCGGGATCAGCTAAAACAAAGCGATTCATACAAATTCGACTCCTCTCTAACTAACAACAAAATATAATCTCTACTGCTCTATAAGCTGAGCTTAAAAGTTACCAATTGTGTTATATATTCTTATGTGTTTACCGAACTTAATGAAGGGAGTGATCGTTATTCCCACTGGTGGAAACATCACTGCTGCGGCTCTGCTTGCCGGGCCCGCGTTTCTGAAAGGTCGTGTGCAGCAGATGGTGCGATACATGACCAAGCGGCTCACCCAAAAATTCATCATAAAGCTTGATGATAAAAGGGTTCTCATGCGATTTGCGCACCTGAGATGCAGCATCATGCCCATAGATGGACGATTTACGCGCACGATAAGCCTCGATTTTTTGTTTTTCCAACATGAGCTTGGGTTGCCCTCCTCCGCTGATACATCCAGCCGGACAGCCCATGACCTCGATAAAATGATAGTCACATTCGCCCGCCTGCACACGATCCAGCAGCTGGTAGGCATGTTGCAGCCCAGCGACGACCGCCACCTTGAGCTGCAGCTCGCCCACCTGAACTTCGGCTACTCGAATACCTTCTTCGCCACGTACAAAATCCAGCTGGAGCTTCGGCAGCTTCTCATTCGTCAGCAGCTCATAACCTGTACGGATGGCAGCCTCCATAACCCCTCCGGTCACACCAAAAATAGTGCCAGCACCTGAATATTGTCCTAACGGTGAATCGAATTCTTCATCAGGCAGGTTCATAAAATCAATTCCGCGCTGCTTGATCCAGTATGCAAGCTCACGCGTCGTCAATACCTCATCCACATCACGGTAGCCGTCGGATTCCATTTCAGGGCGGTCGCATTCAAATTGTTTACAGGTACATGGCATGATTGCGACGCTGTAAATATTCGCAGGCTTCACCTCGTCCAGCTGTGCACCATAAGTCTTGACCAGCGCTCCCAGTATTTGCATTGGCGATTTGCAACTGGATAGATGGTCAAGCAGGTCGGGATATTCAATCTCGGCAAAACGAACCCATGCCGGACAGCAGGATGTGAACATCGGTAACGGTCCACCCTCAGTCACGCGGCGAATCAGTTCGGTGCCTTCCTCCATGATGGTTACGTCAGCTCCGAAATTCGTATCATATACCCGATCGAAGCCGAGGCGGCGAAGGGCAGCGGCCATTTTGCCAGGTGTCAAAGTACCGAACGGCATACCAAATTCCTCTGCCAGTGACACGCGTATGGACGGAGCGCATTGGACGATCCGAAGCTGTCCTGGTTTTGTCATCATGTCAGTTACCTTATTCAGGTTATAGCTATAATAGGCAGCAAATAGCGGTTCGCCGATGTCGGCAGGCATTTCGCGTTCACGCAGACGTGCCTGCCGTCTGATGGCGGCTTCCTGTGGAGATGCATCCGCCCAATCTGATGCGTATACACTGCATATTTGTACACATTGACCGCAAAAAACACAGCGGTCTGCGTTCACGGTTTGCGGTTCTCCCGGCAATCCCTCTATGGCACCTACCGGACAAACATCCGCGCAGCGTCTGCATCCCGTGCACAACGTAGGGTCGATATGAATGACAGGGACTGTACAATCAGAATCAGTCGCCTCCATACAAGGAGGCGAAGAGATCTTGTCTGTTGTCGTTGACATGGTTTTCTACCTTTCTGCGGCTGATTTTGACCTTGGCTGAAATTGGCCTTATAAGCGTGGGAAAAAGACTTCCCGCCGACGCTCTGGAGGCGAGTCGACTGCGCCCTTGGCCAGTCGTAACACCTGATTTGGACAGGCCTCTACACAGGCAGGCTGTCCGTCTGCCGTTTCTGCACACAAATCGCATTTGCTTGCGGCGGTGCGGGGGAGGGCGGCCCGATTGGCATGGCGAGTCAAGCCGGATTGCGTCACAACGTGTCCTGCCCGATAAACTGGAGACACCTCAATGGCTCCGAAGGGACAGGCCAAAACACAGGAGGTGCAGCCGATACATCGTTCTTCATCAATCATGACCACGCCGTCCTCCTGACGAATGGCCTGCACTGGACAGGCATGTGCGCAGGGGGCATTTTCACAATGCCGACATTGCACAGGCACATACGCATCCCCAGCACGTACCACATACACCTTGGGTACGACAGGCACGCTGACGGTTCCGACCGAAGCTCCTACGCCGCCCGCCCGACTGTGTACGGCGAAGCACGCCAGTTCACAGGCTTTGCATCCAATACATTGCCCGCCGTCTGCGACTACGAAGGAGGAGGCGACAGCGTTTGTTCTGTCGGCTGCGCCCATTCTGCTCGTCGAACGGTGCAGCGTGTTTCGTGCGCCGCTCATCTTGTCACCTTATCAGCCAAAACGGCTTCATGGACGTTCATCTGTCTGCGAATCCGCTGGTACGATGCATGTACATCCCGTTCGGCCTGCGCTTGGTCGGCAATCCGCTCCAGCCGGATGGCGCAATATTTTAATTCCGGGGTCTTGGATACCGGATCGAGAAAATCGGCGGTCAGTTCGTTACATGCTCCGACCCACCAGTGATAGGTCATGTAGGTTGCACCTTGCTGTACGCGGTCACTGACTTGTGCCCGTGCCATAATGCGCCCCCGGCGGGAGGAGATGGCGACAATTTCGCCATCGAGAATGTTCAGATCCGATGCGTCTTGCGGGCTAATCTGAATAAAGCCCGGCTCATCAGCCAGCTGGCGCAGCGCACGGCAATTGCCGGTCATGGTGCGCACGGAATAATGTCCTACCTCGCGAACAGTAGACAAGACAAGCGGGAATTTGGCATCCGGCTGTTCTTGTGGTGGACGCCATTCGCAGGCGAATAGACGGCCTTTACCGCTAGGCGTGGAAAATTGATTGCCTTTATACAAATACGGTGTACCTGGATGATCTTCGGTAGGGCAGGGCCATTGCACGCCGCCTTGTTCCGCCATTTTTTGGTAGCTGGCACCAGCGAATAACGGGCAGAGGCTGCGCATTTCATCCCAAATTTCCTCTGTGTTTGCATAGGACATAGGGTAGCCCATGGCGGTAGCAACCTCACTAATGATGGCCCAGTCCGGCTTGACATCACCCTGTGGCTCGACGGCCTTGCGGATGCGCTGAAAGCCACGGTCTGCCGAGGAATATACACCGTCATGCTCGCCCCAGGCGGTAGAAGGGAGGATGACATCGGCGTGCAGCGCCGTTTTGTTCATGAAAATATCCTGCACCACGACAAATTCCAATTGGTCCAACGCTTCACGCAGCTCGGCGGCGTTCGGATCACTTTGTACAGGGTCCTCGCCGAAAATATAATAAGCCTTCAGCTTGTTCTCCTTCAGGATGAGGTGCGGCACCTCTGTAAGGGGATATCCTTTTTTACGCGGCAACTGCTCGACACCCCATGCTTTTTCAAACTTTTTGCGAACCGCAGTATCCGTTACATCCTGATAGCCAGGATACACATTCGGCAATGCGCCCATGTCACAGGAGCCCTGTACATTGTTTTGTCCACGCACGGGTCCGATGCCCACATTCGGCTTGCCCAGATTTCCGGTCAACAGGGCAAGGGAAGCGAGCCCCTTTACCACGTCAACGGCCTGTGAAAATTGACATACGCCCATTCCGTACAGAATGGTAGCAGTAGGGGCCTTGGCATATTCCCTCATCGCCGCCCGGATGTCAGCTGCCTTGACTCCCGTAATGCCTTCCGCATATTCGGGCGTATATTTTTTAATGCTGTCTACATATTCGGCAAAGCCTTCAGTGTTTGCTTCCACATACCGTTTGTCGTACAGTTCTTCATGTACAAGCACATGACCAAAAGCGTTGACCAAAGCCATATTCGAGCCGCCTTTTAGAGGCAGCCACATATCTGAAATACGTCCAGTTTCAGTCATGCGTGGATCGCATACAATAATTTTGGCACCTCTTTGCTTGGCAGCTACGATGCGTCTGGCGACGATCGGATGCGTTTCGGGTGCGTTGTAGCCAAACACGAATAAAAGATCAGAGTGTTCAATTTCAGGAATAGAATTGGACATGGCTCCATCCCCGAGTGAGTATGTCAGACCCGCCACAGAAGGGCCGTGGCATACACGAGCGCAATGGTCAATATTGTTTGTGCCAATGACCGCCCGCATGAACTTTTGCATGACATAATTAGCTTCGTTTCCCGGACCACGTGCAGAGCCCGTCCCCATAATGGAGTCAGGTCCGTATTTTTCCTTAATTGCTGACAGCCGTTCGGCCGTATATTGAATGGCTTCCTTCCACTCCACTTCTTCCATGACCCCATTTTTGCGAATCATGGGCTTGCGCAAGCGTGCAGTCAGAATTTGCGGGTCATTCAGAAAATCCCATCCATAGTGTCCTTTCAGGCACAGTGTTCCTTCATTTGTACGGCCATTAGCTGGCTCTGCGCCGATTACCTGTCCCTTGTCCACCAGCAAATGAAGCTGACAACCACTTCCGCAGTAGGGACATACCGTTAAGACCTTGTCTGCCATGTGTGCAGCACCTCTTTTTATATGAAATAGATGAAACTCGTGACATGAAAAAAGCCAATACAAAAATGCCGCTTTACGCTGCATCCTGTACTGGCTTATCCGCGAGCGAGGAGACAAGCTCCTTCCCGCTAATCCAACCGGTGTATGTGTTGTAGTTCAAGAGTAATGATAATATGTCCGTCTCCATGGACGGAGGGACAGACCTCCCAGGTGTAAGTGAAGGGACTGCCGATTGTTTTTTCCGCTTCGCTCATAAACTCTTTTTCCAGATAAGGTCGAAGGACGTTCCAATATTCTCTAACCTTATCCTTAGCCCCTTCATGAACGAGAATTTCGGACAGATTGGACAAGGTGCCTCGAATTTCTACCGTAATCCGGAGCGGTGAATCCAGTGAAACCTTGACGTTATCCGGACCTTTTCCCCGGTAATGCTTAACAATGCATACGGCTAGCTTCCTTATGCGCTCACGGTATTCCCATTCGGTATTCACATCTGGACACTCCGCTTCGAATCAAAATAAAGGCGTACTTGCCGCACATGCCGGACAGCCTGTGTAGCTGGTTCTGGAAAGGATGTAACCGTCCCGTCCACAAAGTGGTCTGCCCAGCACGGCGTATCACTCTTTTATGGTAGAACAGGTTGACCCGGAAAGATGTGAAATTCATTACACCTAACCAAATTTTTACATAGTTTTGATTGGATATCGGTGTGCTGGGGATTTAGTGGAGGGATAATATGATTGGATGCCTTTAAGAAAACGGCTTTTTAAGAGAGAAATCATGCACTGATTCGTTGGTATTTTTGTACGGGACAAAATCGAACATTTACACTACCTCTTTCATAGTATACAGCATTTGATGAAGAGAGGTGATTACTGATGGAAATACCAGTAACAGGTTTTGTTGTACATTCCGGTGACTCCGACTCTGACCATTCGCATAGGCTTTTTATTACTTCGTGGGACGGTAGACCAGTTAATAAGGTTCACGTTCATCCTTTTAAGGGGACTACATCATTTGATGTGGGACACTGTCACCATTACTGTGGGGAAACAAAGTCGGCTCCAAGTGGTGTTCCGCATGTTCATCATTACTGTGCGGAAACATCATGTAACGATCAACATAGACACCTCATTAAAGGAACAACAGGACCAGCCATTCCCTTGCCAGGAGGTGGTCATTACCACCGTTTTGAAGGATGTACCACAGTAAGTGGTAAAATTCCTCACGTTCACAAGTACGGTGGAAGTACTGGAGATGAGGAAGAATGCCGCTATTAATCCATTTGAAAAATTCATCCCTGTACTATTTATACTGTTTGTAAAGGTGAGCCATACTTGGAATTGCAATGCTTAAAGGAATGGTCACAGTTATAATCGCCTCTTGGGCTTTACGCTAAAAATAAATAAAATGAATCCAAAAGGATGAGCTGCTAAAAGCTTGTCCTTTTTTCCTATCTCCACCGATACGCTACAATAAATTCAGCCTGATCCCCCTCCTCATAACATTACTAGTCCACTTATAGGCCGAGGCTATCACTTCTATAGATATCATATCTTAGACCAATCAAACAGGTCGTGGTATATTGTTGACATCCAAAAGAGAGCCGTATAGCTTCTCTCCACTAGTTCGAAAAACACAGGGGTGAATGTTGATGAGTAAAAAGACCATGTTCGAGAAAATTTGGGATAACCATGTCATCTATCAGGAAGCGGGAAAGCCGAGTATTTTGTACATTGATCTTCACTTGGTACATGAGGTAACCTCGCCGCAGGCGTTTGAGGGACTTCGTCTTAGCGGACGCAAGGTGCGTCGTCCAGAGCTTACGTTTGCGACAATGGATCATAACGTACCAACGTTTGATCGCTACAATATTACGGACCCGATTTCCAAACAGCAGATTGATACGTTAACTCATAATTGCCGCGATTTCGGTGTTACACTGTATGATCTGGATAGCATTGATCAAGGTGTCGTTCACGTTATGGGGCCTGAACTTGGTCTGACTCATCCGGGGAAAACGATTGTTTGCGGTGACAGCCATACCTCCACACACGGTGCGTTCGGGGCGCTTGCGTTTGGTATCGGAACAAGCGAAGTAGAGCACGTAATGGCAACGCAATGTCTCCAGCAGGCGAAGGCAAAAACGATGGAAGTTCGTTTTGTAGGCCGCCGCAAACCGGGTGTAACAGCAAAAGATATGATTTTGGGTGTCATCGCCAAATACGGTACAGATTTTGCTACAGGCTATGTTATTGAGTACACAGGTGAATCCATCCGCGAATTGAGCATGGAAGAGCGTATGACGGTGTGTAACATGTCCATAGAGGGCGGAGCTAGAGCAGGAATGATTGCACCAGATGAAACGACCTTCAATTACTTGCGTGGACGTGAGCATGTACCGCAAGGAGCTGCTTTTGAGCAGGCGGTTGCTGAGTGGAAAGAGCTTGTTACAGATGAAGGCGCTGAGTTTGATATTGTGCTGGAGTTTGCCGTGGATTCTTTAATTCCACAAGTGACCTGGGGCACCAGTCCAGGTATGGGTACGGATATTTCTTCGAATGTACCCATTCCGGCAGAATTGCCGACAGAAAACGAACGTAAAGCGGCTGAAAAAGCGCTTGAATATATGGATTTGAAGCCAGGTACACCGATCACGGATATTGCGATTGATTATGTATTTATCGGCTCCTGCACCAACGGGCGGATTGAAGATTTGCGTGCTGCGGCCGAGGTTGCCAAAGGCTATCAGGTATCTGACAGAGTAACGGCAATCGTCGTACCAGGCTCGGGTCGTGTGAAAATTCAGGCTGAAGAAGAAGGACTGGACGTTATTTTCAAGGAAGCAGGCTTCGAGTGGCGTGAAGCGGGCTGCAGCATGTGTCTTGCGATGAATCCGGACGTGCTCCAACCGGGACAGCGTTGTGCGTCTACTTCTAACCGTAACTTTGAAGGTCGTCAGGGACGTGGAGGACGGACTCACCTCGTATCTCCGGCAATGGCAGCCGCTGCGGCGATTCATGGACGTTTTGTCGATGTACGTGATTGGAAATTCAAGCAGGAAGCAGTAGTCCGCTAGGATACAGAGGAGGAATTTACGATGGAAGCATTCACTACATTAAAAGGAATCGTAGCGCCTGTGGATCGGGTGAACGTGGATACGGATGCTATTATTCCTAAGCAGTTCTTGAAACGAATCGAGCGCACAGGCTTTGGACAGTTTCTGTTTTATGAGTGGCGTTTTGATGAGGCAGGCAATGTCAATCCTGAATTTGAACCGAACAAGCCTCGCTACGCAGGGGCGTCTGTGCTGATTTCTCGCGCCAACTTTGGTTGTGGCTCCTCTCGTGAACATGCGCCGTGGGCGATCATGGACTATGGATTTCGCTCTGTAATCGCACCGTCTTTTGCGGATATCTTCTATAATAACTGTTTTAAAAACGGTATTTTGCCGATCAAGCTGTCTGAAGAGCAAGTAGAGGATTTATTTCAGCGCACGGCGAAGCATGATAGCTACCAATTGAACGTTGATTTGAACGAAAAAACAATTACTGACGATTATGGTTTGCGTATTGATTTTGATCTGGATGAGCATCGTCGTCAATTCCTGCTGCAAGGTTTGGATGACATTGGCTTGACGCTCCAGCATGAGGCTGAAATTCTGGCTTATGAACAAAAGCGTGCTGCCAAGCAAGGCGCATAATCATCATTTGAACAGAAAGCCCGTATTGGCAATTCTTTTGCCTGCGGGCTTTTTTTATTTTTAGAATTAAATTGGTAAATAAGGGGTTGACGACTCGACTGAGCATGGTATTGTAAATGTGAAATGGTTGAGGACTATATTTATGCAGGAGCACAAAAAATATTACATATAGAAGTTAGGGGAATGAGGATGAAGAAATACGGTTGGGTGATATTAGCGGCGATCTTGATCTGGTTGTGGCCGTCCTTCCCTCATGCGAATGCTGCAGGAGCAGAGTTGTTTCTGGATGGTAAAAGAGTGGAAGCACCGGCGGATGCCAGACCTGAAATGGTCAATGGCAAAGTCATGGTACCACTTCGAGTGGTTGGGGAGCAGCTTGGATATCAGTTCAAGTGGGAGCCGCAAGCCTATAAAATTTCAATTCAAAAAAACAGCACGGATATGGCTATGTATGTAGGCCGCACATCGGCTGATGTGAATGGTAAAACAGTTAGTCTGGATGCGCCTCCTGTGCTGCGTGGCAACTCGACGATGGTTCCGTTGCGTTTTGTCGGGGAGCAAATGGGACTAAAAGTCGACTGGAATAATAAAAGTAAATCCGTAAACCTTAGTCAAAAGGCGGCAGCTCCGCAGACAGATCAACAGTCCCAATCCCAAAAAACGTCACAAACGCCAACAGAAAGTAATAAAAGCACGCAAAAATTGTTTACCACTACAGCGACGACAACAAAATCCATTAAAGTAGACAAGCAAACGGAAACGGCATCTTCACCATCCAAGCAGCAGAATGCAGAACAGACCACAGCCAATGCGTTGCTTGTACAAAACATTTCTTTTGAGAGGGACACATTAAAGATTTCTCTGAACAAAGACGCAACCCCTAAAGTGTCCGAAATGACGGGGCCTGACCGCATTGTTGTAGATTTACCAGGGGCTTCGCTGGCGTCTGATTTTTCCCAACTGTTTCCGATTCGTAAGGATGGCACACAGGCTTTGACGAACAGTGACAGCGAGGATGTGGAGGAAATCAGATTTGCTCCCGCAGATGGGCAAAATGGGGGCGTTCGTGTCGTCATTGCCTTGAACCAGGCACGTGATTACGAGCTTTCAACAAATAGCACGGGTGAAATCGTCCTCCAATTGCGTGAGCATAGTGTGAACCCTCAAGTGGTCACGCCGACTCATGTCGAAGGACGGCGGCTTGTCGTAATTGATCCTGGACATGGTGGCAAGGACCCTGGAGCAGCCAGTGTGTCTGGACGACGCGAGAAGGAGTTTACATTGGCCGTAGCCTTAAAGGTTCAGCAGCTTTTGCAAAATGATCCTTCAATTCAGGTCGTAATGACCCGGGATGGAGATACGTATCCGACGCTCGATGAACGCGCCCAACTGGCGAATGATCAACAGGCGAGCGTGTTTATTTCTATCCATGGCAACAGTATGCCAGCCTCCAATAACGGAAAAGCGAATGGCTCTGAAACCTACTATGCACGCCAGGAAAGCTTGAGTCTGGCAACGACGATGCACAAGCATCTTGTAACGGCTACCGGTTTTA
The DNA here is from genome assembly GCF_000236805.1 of Paenibacillus peoriae KCTC 3763. GTDB lineage: Bacteria > Bacillota > Bacilli > Paenibacillales > Paenibacillaceae > Paenibacillus > Paenibacillus peoriae. The sequence goes on from NZ_AGFX01000011.1 coordinate 768,814, forward strand.
AGGATAACGGTATTAAGATGGCAAGCCATTTGGTAACAAGAAAATCGCAAATGCCGGCCGTGCTGCTGGAATGCGGCTATCTGAGCAATCCGTCTGATGAAGCAGCTATGTTTACAGAAGAAACACAGGAGAGGATTGCACAAGGTATTGTCGATGGATTAAAAGAGTATTTAGGAACAGAAACGGTGACAACAGAAGCGCTTAACTAAGTGATTAATCAAGAGGGTTAAAAAAAGAGCTGCTTTCCACCTTTATGGAAATTCATGGAGGTGAAAAGCAGTTTTTTTATTTTTTTCGACGATGACTTTTGACGGAAAACGAAAGGACTATTTTTTTAGTCATAATTCGACAAAAATAGTTCTTAGGCACGTATATTTCTGATATGATGGAATATATTCGCAACTTTTGGTGTGAGATAACGTCTAAAAGGTTGTCTGATATTACATAAGCGCGTATATCAGGTCGCCGCACCGGAGCATGTGGCAAAAAAAATATGAATGGAAGGGTGACGAATGAAGAAATTTGGTTTTTTGTTGTTATTATTTGTCTTCATGTGGGCGGTTCCGGGTTATGGACATGCGGCTTCGAGTGGAACGCAAATCTATCTCGACGATCAACAGTTAAGTGTCCCTAGTGGCGCTAAGGCGCAAGTGATAGGCGGAAGCACAATGGTTCCGCTACGCGTAATTTCTGAAAATTTAGGATATGACGTGACATGGAAGCAGCAGGCGCGAACCATAACGATTGAGAAGGACAGTACTTCGATCCGAATGAACATCGGAAGCAAGACGGCGACTGTCAATGGAAGCGACATTAGTCTGGATGCTTCGCCTCTGCTGCGTTCCAATTATGCCCTTGTACCGCTTCGTTTTATCGGGGAGCAAATGGGACTGGACGTAAAATGGGACAGCAGCTCCAAGTCCGTAAAATTATATACCCGCAGCAGCGGGTCTGGGAACGGGGAATTTACACCTCCGAAATCCGGGAATAACAGTTCTAGTACAGGAAGTGTAACTACACCAGCTAATAATGCGAGCACAGGTGTTACACCAGTACAGGAAATCAGTTTCAGCCAAAATCGTTTAACCATCACAACTGCGGGTACAGTCAAGCCAAAAGCGTTTGCGATGACAGCTCCTGACCGGGTTGTTGTGGATTTGCCAGCAACTGTGTTTGCTGACAATTTTGGAGATCAGCAGAATCTGGATAACACCTTGAATGGTTCACTGGACATTCAGAATGAAGCGGATGTGTCCGGTATCCGTTATGCTTTGTTCCAAAAGGAGCCTTCAACAGTCCGGGTTGTTATTGATTTGAAGCATGCCATGAACTACACTGCATACAATGATGGATCCAATCATGTCATCGTCGATCTGGCAACCAAGGATTCAATCAATACAACGCCTGATGCCACGTTGCCAGATGGTTCATCACCAGACGATTCACAGACATCACCAGTGAACAGTAATGGTAAAAAGGTCGTTGTTATTGATGCAGGTCATGGAGCAAAGGATTCTGGGGCAGTTGGGGTTTCAAGAAAAAATTACGAGAAGACCTTTAACCTGGCTATGGCGTTGAAAGTGGAAAGCATTTTAAAGCAGAATCCTAAGCTTGAGGTCGTATTGACGCGCAGCGACGACACATTCCTGGAGCTTAAACAGCGGGTAAAAGTGGCTGAAAATCTCAACGCTAATGTATTTGTGTCCATTCATGCTAACAGCAGCGGCAGTTCAGCTTCCAACGGTACAGAGACGTATTACCAGCGGAGTGCCAGCAAAGCGTTCGCGGACGTTATGCATAAGTACTTTGCTCCTGCAACGGGTCTGACAGACCGGGGCATTCGTTATGGCAATTTCCATGTGATTCGGGAAACGACTATGCCAGCCGTTTTGCTTGAGGTAGGATATTTGAGTAATGCAAAAGAGGAAGCCACACTGTTTGATGAAGATTTTCAAAACCGGGTAGCTCAGGGGATTGCAGATGGCATCACAGAGTATCTTGGTGTAAAATAAATCTTCAACAAATCGCTTGCCAACGTCAAGCAAGGAGGGGGACATATGAACAAGAAAATCGTAATCGCAGGTCTGCTGGCACTGTTTGCTATAGCAGGCGCAGGCTGTGCCTCCAAGCAGACAGCTGCTCCGGCAGCTCCGACTCAGGAAACACAAACACCTGCTGCGCCGAATAGTACGCCTGGGCAAACGACTCCTGATTCATCGGCTCAGTCTGCTGACAATAATGGGGCGTCTCAGACTCCTGCATCCCCGTCAACGGAACCTACAACAACCAAGACGGAAACAGGAAAATCAGGAGATCACCAAACGCAGCAGATCACAGTGTACTACACCGATACTCAAGAGACTGGCTTGAAAGAGCAGAAAAAGGAAATTACCTATCCAAGCGAGCTGGAAAAATACCAAAAGGCGTTTGAAGCTTTGCAAAAGAGTGGGGATTCTGCTTTGATACCATTATGGTCTGATAAAATTTCCGTGCATAATATCAAATTGGATAACGGAGCATTGACCCTTGACATTTCTTTGCCGGACGAAGCGCGTCTGGGTGCAGGCGGCGAGGAATTGGCTATTGATGCTTTGAAGAAAACGATGTTCCAGTTCAAGGAAATCAAAACACTGGATTTGCTCGTTGATGGTCAGGCTCTGGAGTCCTTAATGGGACATGTAGATTTGGAACATCCAATGAGCCGTTAACAGATCAGATTATATGAAAATTTCTCGGAAATTTGCACACTTTTCACGTGCAATTTGTGACAAATAATGATAATATAGGAGTGTGTTTCTCGCCTATGCAGGCAGTCATGCACAAATAGTATTCGTTTCTTTCCGGATGATTATTTAGAGTGACCGTCTTGATGCGGGTTATCCCGTATCAGGACGTTTTTTTTGGTAGGAGGTAGGATTCCGTGAATGCAGCAACCGCACGTCATATATTGGATACCATCGGTACGATGTTTCCAGATGCCCATTGTGAGTTGAACCATGACAATGCCTTTGAATTAACGATTGCCGTGTTATTGTCGGCTCAGTGCTCCGATCAGATGGTCAATAAAGTAACGGCAGACCTGTTTCAAAAATACAAGTCACCCGAGGATTATTTGGCTGTACCTATTGAGGAGCTGGAGCAGGATATTCGCAGAATCGGCTTGTACCGAAACAAGGCCAAGCATATTCATAACCTGTGCCGTATATTGATAGACCAGTACGGGGGAGAAATACCATCTGAGCATGATCAGCTAGTCAAGCTTCCTGGTGTTGGACGCAAGACGGCTAATGTCGTCGTATCTACCGCATTTAATGTACCGGCTATTGCGGTGGACACGCATGTAGAGCGCGTATCCAAACGGCTTGGTTTTGCAGGATGGGATGATTCAGTGCTTGAGGTGGAAAAAAAGCTGATGAAAAGAGTACCTAGGGATGAATGGTCATTGACCCACCACAGGCTTATTTTTTTCGGTCGCTACCATTGCAAGGCTCAAAATCCTCAATGTCAGGTATGTCCGTTGCTTGATGTATGCAGGGAAGGCAAGAAACGTATGAAAACGTCTCTTATCAGAAAAGATAAGGAACGTAGAGCTTAAAGACCCATAGAACTTGCAAAGGGTTTAACCATTTATGTGTAGAAAAGGATGAAGAGTAATGAAGTGCATTTCGGTATATACAGACAATTTTGAGGCGTTTTCTGATATTTTTGAGCAGATTGTAACCACAGAGTTTGCTGAAAATGAAGAGCGCGATCTTGAAGGGATTACGGTCAGCCATTCCGGGGATGTACCTGAGCACTATCTGGAACGTATGTCACAAAAGCCAGAAGTGGTCGTAATGAAGGACAAATCCCGCGGAATTACGATTTTGCAGCATGGTCAAGTATTTGAAATTTTACTGCCAGTGCTTGAGACAGCAGCAAATTAAGTGCAATTAGCGGATGACATGTACTGCATGTTCCGGTAGGCGGCTCGGCTGGTCTAACCAGCCTGAAGGCGCATGACCTACGCGAATCTTGAAGACCATCTGTTGCTTACATATTGCTTTCGTCTTTGCCCTTTAAGGGCTTTGATGAAACGCATTCGGTTGCCAAAATACTTATTCCTTTAATTGATGAGCGTCATCCTGAGTACTTACCAGGAGATTCGATTAAATGGAAATTTACAGAACAAAATGAACCTATGGTGATCATTTACGAAAACAGCGTTCCCCAAAGTCAGGCACTGGCGGGGAACGCTGTTTAGTTTTTTTAATTGTGATGATTCTCACAGTGGCACAGGAGTGCTACAATATAGCTATTTGATGCTGTCAAGAGACAAGGAGTGGAACCGTAGCTTATGATGCAAACGATTACAGGGAATGCCGGAAAGTGGTCAGATACAATTGAACAGATACGGAATACTTTGCATACAGCAGGGGACAGGGCGGGAGCCAAGGCTCTGGCTGACCTACTAGAGAAGGCGCATGCAGACGAATTGACCATTGCCTTTTGTGGACATTTCTCGGCGGGGAAATCAAGCTTGATTAATAGCTTGTGCGGTAAGACGGTGCTGCCCTCCGGACCAGTGCCTACGAGCGCTAATGTGGTGTCCATCCGGCATGGACATTCAAGAGCACTCATTCATCCAGCCCGAACATCGGAAAACCCCGAGCCAGAAGTGATGGAAACTTCCATAGCCGAACTGGCTGAATATTGTAAAAATGGCGGGGCCTATGAATCCATTCAGGTATGGGAGGATATCCCGATGCTATCTGGTGGAGGGGTGCTGCTGGATACACCAGGCGTAGATTCCACAGACCAAGGGCATGCGCTGGCGACACATTCAGCTTTACATTGGGCAGATATCGTTTTTTATGTGATGGATTACAACCATGTTCAATCTGAGAATAACTTGTCCTTTGCCAAAAGCTTATCGGATTGGGGCAAGCCGTTATACTTGATCATCAATCAAATCGATAAACACCGGGAGCGGGAGCTTTCATTTACACGTTACCGCAATGAGGTGGAGGCCAGCTTTCATGCGTGGCAGGTCCATTATACAGATATATTGTTTACTTCCTTAAAAGAGCGGAATCACCCTTGGAACCAGTGGCAACAGCTGCCGTCGTTGATCCAGCAATTACTGAAGCGCAAAACGGAGCTGTTGGCGTACAGCCTGGTATCCTCCATGCACCATTTGGTAGAGCAGCATGTGGAGGATGTGCAGGCAGCTGAAGAAGAAGAGCTGAGCATGCTGCTGGAAGAGGCGGGTGGAGAAGAGGCGATTTCCCGCCTGGAATTGGAGCAGAAAGCCTTGCAGCAAGAGGATGAGCAGTGGCGGATGCTTCCGGAACAAGAGCACACACGGCTGCGGCAAGAGCTGGATCGTTTACTGGAGCATGTGCATTTGACACCAGCGGAGCTGCGTGAAGCAGCAGGTGAATATTTGGAGAGCCGCAAGCCCGGCTTTAAAATCGGGCTGTGGTTTGCCGGAGGGAAGACGGAGCGAGAAAAGGAGCATCGCTTGGAGCGGTTGACACGGATGCTGACCGATCAGGTGGAGGGGCAACTACTCCCCCATGTGCGCGAGCTGCTGAGAGCTTGGGGAGAAGGTCATGGGTTGTTGTCTGCTGCGATGGAGCAAGAGCTGGATGGCATTCGTCCTGTAACGGATCGGCAGCTGATTGAGCAGACGGTCAAGGAAACGGCGCTGTCGCCGGAGTATACGCTGAACTATTGTAAGGACCTTCGCGCCGCAGTCACGGCAGATTGTCGCCGCAAGGCGTTGGAGCTGGCAGACCGCCTGCTGGCCCAGCTTACGGTGCAGGCCGAGGGCCGTCGCGCGGCTCTTGCGTCCGCCCGCCATGCGCTGCTGGCGCAGGCTGACGCGGCGAGCCGCTACAGCGCACGGGTGCGCGCTGCGGCTGCACACGCCACCGCGCTGCGCAGCCTGCTGCCGCAGGCCTCCGCGCCTGCCGCGTTGCCCCGCGCGGCTGCGCTTGCTGCTGGAGCCGACGCCGCGGCCCGGGTGGCTCCAGCAGCACTAACAGATCCGTCGCGGCCCGCCATCGCTGGCACATGCGCCGGATCGTCGTTGCCGCAAGCGGGCACGGCGGCGGCACAGTCTGCCGCCGGAGGGCGCCGCACGCGGCTGGAGGCAGCAGCGGCTCGGCTGAAAACCGCCGCTGCCTTGGTAAATCCGTACCCTGCCATGCAGGCGACGGTACGGGATTTGCATGCCCGCGCAGCTGCGCTGGAGGGCGGGCGGTTCACGCTGGCGCTGTTTGGAGCGTTCAGCGCCGGAAAGTCCAGCTTCGCCAATGCTTTGCTGGGCGAAGCGGTGTTGCCCGTATCGCCGCATCCAACGACAGCGGCGATTAACCGTATTATGGCGCCAGCCAGTCCTGAGCGCCATGCCACGGCTGACGTCCACATGAAATCAGTGGACGCCTTGCGGGACGATCTTAAATATTCGTTCCGGTTATTGGGCTTGGGGGAACCGGAGGCAGTAGGCTGGCAGGAAGCCGTACGTGAGTTGTCCCCGGAAGGGATTCACCCTGCCGGAAGGCCGCATTACAGCTTTTTGAAGGCTGCTGCAGCCGGATGGGAAGAAGCTCAAAGCTTGCTGGGCCAGCAGCTTCAGGTCAATCTAGAACAGTATCGGGATTTTGTCGCGTCCGAGCACAAGTCATGCTTCGTGGAGCATATCGACCTTTATTATGATTGCGCTCTGACCCGTCAGGGAATTGTGTTAGTGGATACGCCTGGAGCGGATTCTGTGAACGCCCGGCACACTGGTGTGACCTTCAATTATATGAAGCATGCAGATGCGCTTGTATTTATCACGTATTACAATCATGCGTTTACCCAAGGAGACCGGCAATTTTTGAACCAGTTGGGCCGAGTTAAAGAGACGCTGGCGCTGGATCAGACCTTTTTTATCGTCAATGCCTCTGATTTGGCTTCATCCGAAGAAGAACTGCAATCCGTGACCCGACATGTACAGGAACAACTACAGGCGAATGGAATCCGAAAGCCGCGTATTTATCCGTTGTCCAGCATGCTCGCACTCGAAGCAGCCGAACAGGGAGAGCCCTCGCTGCGTACAGCTTCGCGTTTTGATGGGTTTGAAAAAGACTTTTCGGCATTCGCAGCTGATGAGCTGGCGGGCTTGTCTATTGCTTCTGCAATGCAGGAGCTGGGGCGGGTGCGAAACCGGATAGAGCAGCATGCCGCTGATGCCCGGTATGGTGTAGAAGAACGTGCGATTCGATTAGAGCGATTAAAACGTATTCGCAGCGAGCTGGAGCAGCTACTCCAAAACCTGTCTGACAGCAGCGGTGCAGCTGTTTTATTAGGTGAAACCGATGAACTACTGTATCATGTGCGTCAACGGCTTGCTTACCGGATTGGAGAGTTTATGGCCGAGGCGTTTCATCCGTCTGTTTTACGCGAAGGAGCAGGGGATCTTCGTTCAGCCTTTGCCTCCTGTGGTCGTGAACTGATGCGATTATTTGAGCTGGAGCTGTCCCAGGAATTATTGGCAACTACACTCCGGCTGGAAAAAACGGGGAAAGCCTTGGTAGGCAAGGCTATACAAGGGTGTACGGAAGAGATGAACCAGCGGCTGACAGGTTTGGATTGCACAGCACCTGAAGCCAGAGCATGGTCTGTTCCTGAACTGATTGAAATTTCGCTGCAGGATTCCGTCCTGTGGAAGGAGTATTGGAATACCTTTAAAAATCCGAAGCTTTTTTTTGAAGGGGCTGGTCGGGCGAATTTGCAATCCAAATTGGAGCCGATCCTACGCGAGAAAGTTGGCGAAGCTATTGAGGTACAGCGGGAACGGATGTCTTCTTTTTACGTTAAGCTAATGCAGGAGGAGCAAACATGGCAGATGGCACAGCTTCGAGAGCAGATGCTGGAGACGCTTGGCGGTATGGAGCATGCGCTTGCAGGTGATGAGCAGCCGCAGGTCTGGGAAGAGCTGGCAGGTCGTATTGCCGAACTGGAGCAGGAAGCAACGCTAATTCAATAAATATATACACCATTGCAAGAAGGCTTCAGGACACCGGGTTGTGGGACAACCCGGTGTTTTAAGCATGCTTCAAAAAGAAAGGAAAACTGAGGAAATAGCCCTATTCAATGATAAGAAAGCGATTTAATTTACCTAATCACCCGCCAATTGCGAACCTGCCTGAAAACGGTCTGTTATCCTCTTTGCCGCCTTGGAATGCGAATGGTAAACTTCACTAAGCCATAACAACGTCGTGCAACTAATGGAGGGACATTGACATGGAAGTGCTCAGGCAACTGCAAGTTTTTTTTCGCGAGAGGAGACATTATCTGTTTCTTTCCATTCTATGCCTAGCGATAGCGACGGCCCTGGGACTGGTGTATCCGAACCTGCTCCAAAGGCTCATTGATAACGCTATCATTCCTGGTGACTTCGAGAAAGTCCCGGTGCTGGCTCTGACTGTACTGGGAGTCGTGATCATCAAAGGGTTTATGCAATTTTTACATGGTTTTTTTGGTGGACGGCTAGGAAATTTTCTGGCGTATCGACTCCGCAATGCCTGTTACGAAAAGCTGCAATTTCTGTCCTTCAGATACTATGACACTGCCAAAACGGGAGATCTCATGTCCCGTCTGACCGGTGATCTGGAGGCGATTCGCAACTTTATCGGGTTTGGTTTTGCCCAACTCCTCAATGTGGTACTGATGGTCGTATTCGGCTCTATGATGATGCTGTATATCAACTGGCAGCTCACCCTCTTTACGATGATCAGCATGCCTTTGCTGCTCCTCGTCACATTTAAGTTTGAATCCCGAATTCATCCCACCTTTCAGGAAATGCGGATTGCGCTCAGCGCCTTGACGACAGCGGTACAGGAAAATATAACAGGGGTGCGCACCGTTAAATCTTTTGCCCGAGAATCCTATGAAGTTGAGAAATTTTCAATACGAAATGAACAGTATAAAAGTAATCAAATTCAGGCTGCTTCCTTGTGGAGTCGCTTCTTCCCCGCCATGGAGCTGATCGCTTCTGTTAGTGTAGTCCTTCTATTAGGCATGGGGGGCTATCTGGTCATTGTGAAGTCGATGACTCTGGGGCAGCTTGTCGCTTTTTTTAGCTTAATTTGGTATATTATCGGTCCGATCTGGAGCGTTGGCTTTCATATTAATAACTATACGCAGTCTAAGGCTTCCGGTGAACGGGTCTTGGAGCTATTGAATCAGCATGTTGATGTAACCGATGAACCTGACGCTCTAGCGCTTCATACTGAGCAGGTGAGGGGACATATTACGTTTGAACATGTCACGTTTGCTTACGGGAATAAGCTGCCCGCTGTTGCTGACATTAATCTGGATGCGCCACCGGGATCCGTCATTGGCATTTTGGGTGGAACGGGTTCAGGAAAATCGACCATTATTCAGCTCCTTATGCGGGCTTACAACGTGAATGCAGGGAGCATCAAGCTGGACGGAACGGATATACGCCATTTGAAAATTCGTGATTTGCGTGCTCAAATTTCTTCTGTGTTTCAGGAAACGTTTTTGTTCTCATCGTCTATCCGCAACAACATTGCTTATGGTTTAAGCCATGTCAGTATCGATGACATCATACGCGTTTCCAAGCTGGCTCAGGCACATGAATTCATTACCGAGCTACCGCTGGGTTACGATACCGTCGTCGGTGAACGTGGACTGGGGCTATCCGGGGGACAAAAGCAACGGATTGCCATCGCGCGCGCCCTGCTCAAAAATCCGAAAATTCTCGTACTCGATGATGCTACCAGTGCGGTCGATATGGAGACGGAGCATGAAATTCAGACCGGGTTTCAGGAGGTTATGCGTGGACGCACGACATTTATTATTGCTCATCGAATCTCATCACTTCGTCATGCCAATGAAATTGTGGTGCTTGAGGAAGGGGAAATTGTCCAGCGAGGAACACATGAACAGCTTATTGCCACTCCAGGCCCGTACCAGGATGTGTATCATATTCAATACGCCGATTACATAGACCAGGCCTCAGATGGTGTATCCGAAAGGCAGGTGAGACCATGAATATACCAGCAGAAAAAGCCAATCCGTTAAAAAAGCCCAAAAATGAACGTTTTGTGTATCAGGATGATGATGTCATTGACAAACCGTTTAACTGGTCAGAATTTAAACGTTTGCTTGCCTACATGAAGCCTTATGCCCGTCAGATCCTGCCGATCCTTCTGGTCATGATGATTCTCGGTACCATTACCAAGCTGACGGTTCCTTATTTGATCAGTCTGGCGATTGATAAGGCGATTACTCCCGCATGGCCGGCAATGCCCAGCGTGAAGTTGCTATTGATTATAACGGGTGCGGTGCTATTGCTATATTTGATTCAATGGGCAGCCAACACATACCGCATTAAATTCACCAATATTATCGGTCAACGCGTGATTTACGATCTGCGAGAGGATCTGTTTAAGCATATTCAAAAGCTTTCTTTCCATTTTTTTGATAAAAGACCGGCCGGGTCTGTATTAGTACGTGTGACGAATGACATTAACTCGCTACAGGATTTGTTTACGAATGGGGCAGTGAATGTCCTGATCGACTGCGTACAGCTTATGGGAATCATTGTCATTTTACTGCTAATTAACTGGAAGCTCGGCTTGGCGGTCATTGTGACCGTCCCCATCATGTTTTTGATCTCAACCAAGCTACGCGTGCGTATCCGTCGCGCCTGGCAGGAAGTACGCATGAAGAACTCACGCATTAACTCTCATCTGAATGAGTCCATTCAGGGGATTCGTGTGACACAGGCCTACACGCAGGAGCAGGAAAACATGGCTTTTTTCGATGACATGAACAGCTCCAGCAAAAGGTCGTGGGATAAAGCCTCCGCCATGAATCAGGTTTTTGGTCCGTTGATTGATATTACAGGAGGGCTGGGTACGCTGGTGCTCTTCTGGTTCGGGGCGCATCTGATTCAGACAGATCAGCTTACGGTGGGTCTGCTGGTTGCGTTTGCCAACTATGTAGGGAACTTTTGGGAGCCGATTAATCGCCTGGGTCAAATGTACAATCAGCTGCTGGTTGCGATGGCTTCATCCGAGAGAATATTTGAGTTTATGGATGAACAGCCGAATATTGCGAACAAGCCGGGAGCCAAGGATTTGCCGCTTATTCGGGGCGATATTCAATTTGAAAATGTGGTGTTTGAATATGAAAAGGGACGCCAGGCGCTTAAAGGCATTACTCTCTCTGTCGAGGCGGGCCAGTCCATTGCCCTTGTGGGTCATACCGGATCAGGTAAAAGTACAATCATTAACCTGCTCAGCCGTTTCTATGACATTACATCAGGGCGGTTGACCATTGACGGTCATGATGTGCGTGACGTGACGGTGGAGAGCTTGCGTAGCCAGATTAGCATCGTGCTTCAGGATACGTTTATATTTTCAGGTACGATTCGTGATAATATTCGTTTTGGCCGTTTGGATGCAACGGATGAGGAGATTGAAATGGCTGCGAAGGCGGTCAATGCTCATGAATTTATTATTCAATTACCGGGCGGCTATGAAACAGAGGTGGAGGAACGAGGTGGTATGCTGTCCATGGGTCAGCGGCAGCTGTTATCCTTTGCCCGGGCATTGCTTGCCAATCCGCGAATTCTTATTTTGGATGAGGCGACAGCCAGCATTGATACGGAAACAGAAATGAAAATTCAGGATGCCCTTCAGGTTCTGCTGAAAGGAAGAACGTCTTTTATGGTCGCCCACCGTTTGTCTACCATTCGGAATGCCGATCATATTGTTGTACTGGACCACGGAGAGATTCAGGAAAGTGGTAATCATGAACAATTGATGAAAAAACATGGAATATATCGGGGGCTGGTGGAAGCACAGTTCAGATTTTTGTAAAAAAAAGATCAAAAAATCGCGCTTTTTGTAAATTTTAATGCCGAGCACTATTGCATTCTTGAAGCTAAACCCTGAAAATAAAGATGAAAAGAGATCAGAGCAATATCGTCAGAGGGGGAAGAGTTCAAGATGTGGGGTGCTCCTTTTTCTGCCAACGCTAAGAAGATGCTGCTGCTGGGCAGCGGAGAATTGGGAAAAGAAGTCATTATTGAAGCTCAGCGGCTTGGCGTGGAGTGTATTGCTGTAGACCGGTATGAATTGGCTCCAGCAATGCAGGTGGCCCATCGTTCTCACTGTCTGGATATGCAGGATGCTGAGACGTTGAAGGCACTAATTCGCAAGGAAAAGCCCGACATAATTGTACCTGAAATCGAAGCTATTGCTACGGGTGCTTTGGAAGAATTGGAGCAAGAGGGATTTCACGTAGTACCAACAGCCCGGGCCGCCCGTCTTACAATGGACCGGGAGGGCATTCGCAGGCTTGCCGCCGAGAAGTTGCAACTTCCGACCGCCGCCTACCGCTTTGCAGATGATTTTGAGCAGTTGCGGTCAGCGGTTCATGAGCTTGGAACGCCCTGCGTGGTTAAGCCCTTGATGAGCTCGTCAGGTAAAGGACAGTCTGTATGCCGGACACCTGAAGATGCAGAAGACTGCTGGAATACGGCGCTGGAAGGCGCACGTGCCAAAACAACACGTGTCATTGTTGAAGCTTTTGTCCCATTTGAAAGCGAAATTACGTTATTGACCGTCAGATCGGTTTCAGGCACGACTTTTTGCCCACCGATTGGCCATATTCAGAAAGACGGGGATTATGTCGAATCCTGGCAACCTCATGGTATGACGGACAAGCAGCTTTCAGAGGCAGAGGACATTGCACGTACGATTACGGATGAATTGGGTGGTTACGGCTTGTTTGGCGTTGAGCTGTTTTTAACGGCTGATGGCGTCATATTCAGTGAGGTATCCCCTCGTCCGCATGATACTGGAATGGTAACAATGATTACGCAGGATTTGTCGGAATTTGCGCTTCATGTGCGGGCCATTCTCGGTTTCCCGGTGTCGTCAGTTACGCTGCTTACACCAGGGGCCTCGGCTACCTTGAAGGCAGAATTGGCTACGCGGGATTTCGCAATAAGTGGTATGGATGATGCTTTGTCGTTACCCCGGACACAGGTGCGAGTGTTCGGGAAGCCTGAAACCAAGCCGGGACGCCGGATGGCTGTAGCGCTTAGCGCTGCAGGAGATGTGGAGACAGCACGGAAGACGGCCAAAGAGGCTGCTAATATGCTGAAAGTGGAGGTAAATCATGTCTAACAATGTGATGATTCCAGTACTGACAATTCGTTCCGTAGAGCTTGGCGATTGCGAAGCCGTAACTGGATTGCTAAGAGAAGTCGGATACCCGATGACTTGTGGCGTAATGAAAGAGGTTATGGGAACAACGCAGGAGGACAGTCAAGCGAATATGATGGTTGCAGAAATGGATGGTCGTGTTGTCGGAGTAATCGGCATGCATACGGCTCAAAGTTTGGCTTATCCTGATCCTGCTGTACAAATCACCATGCTGGTCGTGAATGGGGAGTGTCGCGGCGAGGGCATTGGCAGACGTCTGGTGGCTTGTGGTGAAGATTGGGGACGTGCGCAAGGATGCTATCATTTATTCATTACTGGAGCGAATAACCGCATCAAACAGGTAGAGGCCAGAGCCTTCTACAATCGAATTGGCTTTGAGAAGCAAGGCTACCGTTTCAGCAAAAAGCTCAAATAGCTGTCTGCTTAAAGCGAAAATTATATACAGTCTTATTATCCGTATATCAGTCCCGTGTTGGCTATTGCCAAGCGGGGCTATTTTTATTTCCAACTTTTATACCATTGATCCTTCTATGAAACATGTTATACTGCTAGAGTAAAGATTACAAAGTTGTAACCGCCCATGTTCAGTGCGAACATGTAATGCACCAAAACATTTATACAACAAGGAGATGACGAAATGAAGAATATGTTGAAAAAAACACTGGTGATGGGAAGTCTAAGCGCCGTTTTATCCGCAGGATTCATCGTTCCGGCATCAGCAGCACCGGCTGATGATTTGTCAGCGCAGCTACAACAGTGGCTACAAAATAACGGATATAACGTTCAATTGTCCAATGGGACGACGACAATTACGAAGAACACAACAACGGATTGTTCTGGACAGGACAAGGCTAACACTAACACTCAAGCAGCTAATCCTTCTTCGGGTAAGCAAGTAACCAAACAGGGGAACCAAAACGCTTCACAGTCTGCTAACAAGCAGCAGAATCAAGCTCAGAACACCAATACAGGTGCAGGTCAGTCCGCAGGATCGAATGCACAGCTCAGCAAGTCTCAATTTGCAGCAGAGGTTGTAAAGCTGGTAAACAACGAGCGCAGCAAAAATGGTCTGAAGCCACTGACTTCCGATGCGAAGCTTACCGAAGTGGCTTTGGCTAAAGCGAAGGATATGAGTACTAATAATTACTTTGATCATACGTCTCCGACCTACGGCTCACCATTTGATATGATGAAGAAATTCGGCGTAAGTTATACGTATGCGGGTGAAAATATTGCAATGGGACAACAAACACCACAAGCAGTGATGAAGGACTGGATGAACAGTCAGGGACACCGTGAAAATATTCTGAAGCCAGAATATACGCAAATCGGTGTGGCTTACTACAATGGATATTGGGTACAGGAGTTCACACGTAACTAAAAACGATAACTAATAACGATAGCAAGACGCATTTGTAGCACTTATATAAAGCGACATCGCGTTAATCCAAAGGCCTGCTGACACGTTCAGCGGGCCTTTGATGTCATTATTTATCGAATAGTATAGAAGCATTGCTTGTATGCAAAAACAGGCATAAAGGACATCAATATAGTATGATAGCAGCAAGCAGCATAGATAGATACTACTTATAGAAAGCCAGGTGAACAATTGAGCTACGAAATCGTGCATGAAGGTGCCTTTGCCATGCTCAAGGTGCAATTGAGCCCCGGAGAAACCATTAAAGCGGAAATGGGAGCGATGGTTTCCATGTCTTCCAGTGTGGACATCAAAGGAACAGTGGATGGTGGACTGTTGCGTGGTTTGGGGCGGATGCTGAGCGGGGAAAAATTCTTTTTTCAAGAGCTGAGGGCAGCTCGGGGGCCGGCAGAAGTGCTGCTCGCCCCAGCCAGTATAGGAGATGTACAAGCTGTGGAGCTGGACGGCTCATACAGGCTGTTGGTGCAAAAGGATGGTTTTCTGGCGTGTACAGAAGGCATCGAGGTCAGTACCAAAATGCAAAACCTGATGAAAGGACTATTTTCTGGCGAAGGCTTTTTTATCGTTGAAATCAGTGGTCGGGGTACGGTGTTTCTGTCCTCTTATGGAGCTATTTATCCGCTGTATGTTGCGCCCGGAGAGGAGCGCATTATTGATAATGCTCATCTGGTGGCATGGCCAGACTATATGGATTATAAAATTGAGAAAGCATCGAAAGGCTGGTTGTCCAGCGTAACGAGTGGAGAAGCGCTTGTATGCCGGTTTCGCGGTGAAGGAACGGTGTTGATCCAGAGCCGGAATCCGGGCAGTTTTGGACAATGGATCAAGAGTTTTATACCTGATAGCAAATAGTTTTCCAGCTTTACCGCGTAAACAAGTAGGCATCGTATAAGGATGGCAATTCGCCATTCTTTTTTTTACATACTTGGGAAAAATAATATATGATATTCACAAAAGTTTCACACAATCGAAGCTCAAATTATGTTCTTTTCTTTTTTTCACAGGTGTGCTTCATGAATCCCAGAACGGTTTATTTGCAAAATGATATGAGAAGCTTTATGTTTATTTAACTAAGCTATCAGGAGGGAACACGAGTGAATTCATCAAAATGGATATGGCGGTCTGTCGGTTCCATTTCCATCGCCGCTACACTGCTATTATTATACGGATTTATCGCCGCAGTGCGAAGTATCACGGCTCCAGAGCCGATGGTTAGCACTCCACCTGTAAATACTGGTTCATCGCAGACACCAGCTGCGCCATCTGTTACTACTCAGACGGGAGAGTTTCGGGTAGCTGCCATTGGCGATTCGCTGGCCAAGGGAACGGGGGATGACTCCGGCAGTGGTTTTGTGCGTCGATCGGTGAGCTTGTTAAATGGTCAGGAAGGTCATAAGGCGCAGCTCATCAACAATCTGGGGATCAATGGACTGACGACTCAAGGACTATTAGCCAAGCTGGATGAGCCTGGTGTGTCTTATGTGCTAAAGAAGGCTAACGTTATTATTGTCTCGATTGGTGGCAATGATTTATTTCAGGGTGCACAGGCTGCCCAGACTGGTAAAGAGCCGCCTACACTTAGCAGTTTGCGCAAAGCCTTGCCTGAAGCCTCCAAACGTCTGCAAAAAGCCCTGACCAAAGTTGGGAAAATCAATCCGAAAGCTAAAATTATCTATGTCGGACTGTATAATCCATTTAGTGACCTGCCTGAAATGAAGGTGCCCGGCAACCTTGTTGTAACAGAATGGAATTTGGCAGCCATGGCGATTACCAACCAAAACAGTAATATGACGCTGATTCCAACTTTCGATTTATTCCAGCAAAATCTTCCAGTCTATTTGTCATCAGATCATTTTCATCCCAACGGACAGGGCTATCAAGCGATCGCTGAACGGATAGCACAGGGATTTGCAGTTGCAGCGACGAAGGATACCAATCATGCAGATCGTGAGCAACAACCTGCCAACAGCCAGCCGGCTGAAGTGACGAAGGGAGGGAACAAGGAATGAGCATCCAACCTGTCGACAAGACCGGAGCAGAAGCAACGCAGGATTCGACATCTGCCGATACAGCGTCCAGCTTCCATTCCACGAGCCAGCTTGGCAGCGTAGACCAAGACAGAAGCGACAACGAAACGGTTCTCTCTGTTCAACACGTCAAGAAACGTATCAAACGTAAAATGATTATTCATGATGTAACATTCGACGTTCGTGCGGGTGAGATTTTTGGTTTTCTCGGCCCGAATGGCGCCGGAAAAACGACGACGATTCGTATGCTGGTCGACTTAATTAAGCCTACGGAAGGGACGATTACGGTATGCGGCCACAATGTGAACCGTGATCCGGAGCAGGCTTTACGGCATATCGGCTCGATCGTAGAAAATCCAGAGGTATACAGCTATTTGACAGGTTGGGAGAACCTGGAGCATTTTGCCCGCATGCAGCCTGATGTAGACGAACAGCGTATCCGCGAGGTAGTTGAGCTGGTTCGTCTTGACCGTCGTATCCATGATAAGGTAAGTACGTATTCACTGGGGATGCGCCAGCGTCTTGGCATAGCTCAAGCCCTGCTTGGCAGACCGAAGCTGCTTATTTTGGATGAACCGACGAATGGCCTGGACCCCAAGGGAATTAAGGAAATGAGAGCTTTTATCCGTCTGCTCGCTTCCGAGGGCATGGCAGTGTTTGTTTCCAGTCATTTGCTCAGCGAAATCCAGTTATTATGTGATCGAGTGGCTATTATTAGTCGGGGAAAGGTGCTGGCTGTCGGTGGTGTGCGGGAATTAGTCGAAACGCATTCGCGTATGGCCGTGTGGCAATTGGAACCTTTTGATCAGGGATTGGCCCTATTGCAAAAGTCCCCATTTGTGAAAATCATTACAAATGCCGATGAATTAATTGATGACAGCATTGTTGCTGCCAGCGGAGACAAGGCCATTTTTACAGAAATGGATGAAGAGCATATTGCGGAGCTAGTTGCACAAATGACAGCTTCCGGTATTTCCGTTAAAGGTGTAACCAAAATCAACCCTACACTGGAGCAGCTATTCCTGAAAATGACGGAAGGTGAGATACTTGAATAACATTTTACCGCTCATACAAAATGAAACTCTGAAAATTATCAAGAAGAAACGATTTTATGTCATTTTACTTGTTTTGCTTGTGTTAGTGCCGATTTTTACGTACGCTCAATTGAAAGTAGCAGAAAATAATCGTGAGAAATTCGGCAATGATTGGCGGCTGGAGTTGCGTCAGGCGATTACCGATAACCAAAACTCGCTTGGCAGCGACCGGGTTCCCGAGGAATGGAAGACCTATCGGCGGGTTTTTGTCCAGCAGATGCAATATTATCTCGAAAATGACGTGAATCCAAATGAGCCAAGTGGCGTAACCTTTACCAGAGAGTTTATGGATAATTCCATTAATCTGTTTGTTCCATTGCTGATTATGGCGATTGCCTCGGACCTGGTTTCAGGAGAACGGACGACAGGCACGATAAAAATGCTGCTGACCCGTCCTGTCAGGCGGTGGAAAATACTGCTGAGCAAGCTGCTGACACTGTATATGTTTGTTTCGCTCATCATTTTGAGTGTATTCGTGATTAGTTACCTCATCTCAGGCTTGTTTTTTGGCTATCGCGGTTTCAATGTGCCTGTATTTACCGGCTTCCAAATTGTTGGCTCGGCGGTGGATGTATCTGCGGTTCATGCAATTCCACAATGGTATTATTTAATGCTGCAAGCCGGCTTGATCTGGTTTGTCAGTCTCGTGGTGGCATCGCTGGCCTTTATGGTATCTGTTCTGGTACGTAGTACGGCGGCTAGTATCGTGGTCATGATGGCTGCACTTATTTCGGGCACTATTTTAACGAATATGGCTTCATCTTGGCAGAGCGCAAAATATTTATTTATGGTTAACCTCGAATTAACCGATTATTTATCTGGAAGCCCCGCTCCGATTGAGGGGATGACCTTGCCGTTTTCTTTAACTGTGCTGGGCATTTGGGGGGGAGTGGCGTTGATTGTTTCATTCGCCGTCTTTACGAAACGGGATATATTGAATTAAAATGGACAAGGTAAAAGAAAACATCTGTTTGCATTTCTGGTGAAAATCATCAGAAATAAGGCAAAACACGGTTATGATTAGACAAAGGGGGAGCATGAATGGTCGACAAAATCGACTTGTCTGCGGAAGCGTCCGGCACTCAGAACGGAGCTTTAGAATATGGCGCGGACGACATTCAAGTGCTCGAAGGGCTTGTGGCAGTACGCAAACGGCCGGGCATGTACATTGGGAGTACCAGCTCTTCGGGGCTGCATCATTTGGTATGGGAAATTGTAGACAACGCGGTGGATGAACATCTCGCCAAGTTTTGCTCTCGCATTGATATCACAATGCATAAGGACGGTTCTGTTACGGTAACAGACAACGGGCGCGGTATTCCGACTGGAATGCACAAAACGGGAATTCCGACGCCTCAGGTTGTATTCACCATTTTGCACGCCGGAGGTAAATTTGGCGGTTCGGGATACAAAAAGTCCGGAGGTCTGCACGGTGTGGGTGCGTCTGTAACGAACGCTCTTTCGGAATGGCTTGAAGTGGAAATTTACCGGGACGGCAAGATTCACCGTCAGCGGTTTGAATATTGGCAGGACAAGAAGGGCGTGGAGCATGTAGGGGAACCGACCACAGGCCTTGAAGTGCTGGGCAATACCAACAAGACAGGCACGAAAATTACATTTAAACCGGATATTCGCGTTTTCCAGGCAGGCATTCACTTTAACTACGATACGCTGGCTGAGCGTCTTCAGGAAATTGCTTTTCTGAATTCGGGACTTCGTATTCAGCTTAAAGACGAACGCAGCGGGAAGTCAGATGAATATTATTATGAGGGTGGAGCAAGCCAGTTTGTTGCTTTTCTGAATGAGGGCAAGGATGTTCTGCATGATGTTATTCACTTTAGTGCTGAAAAAGAAGACATTGAAGTGGAAATTGCCATTCAGTATAATGCGGGTTATACAGAGACGATTGCTTCGTTTGTTAACTCTATTCCGACACGGGGTGGGGGGACGCATGAGACAGGATTCAAAACCGCTTACACTCGGGTCATGAATGATTATGCACGCCGAACCGTGATGCTGAAGGAAAAGGATAAAAATCTGGAGGGCAATGATCTGCGTGAGGGCATGATGGCTGTCATCAGTGTCAAGATGGCTGAGGTTGAATTTGTCGGTCAGACCAAGGACCAACTGGGCAGTGCTTCGGCACGGAGTACGGTGGATGCCATCGTATCTGAGCAGATGCAGCGTTTTCTGGAAGAGAATCCGCAGATCGCGCAGACCTTGATCAAGAAGGCCATTCAGGCCTCCAGAGCGCGCGAGGCTGCACGTAAGGCCCGGGACGAAATGCGTTCAGGCAAGAAGCGTAGTGAAAGCTCGAATCTGAACGGCAAGCTGTCGCCTGCGCAGTCCAAGGATTTTACACGCAATGAGCTGTTTATCGTGGAAGGTGACTCGGCCGGGGGCTCGGCCAAACAGGGACGGGATTCCAAAATTCAGGCTATTTTGCCGTTAAAGGGCAAGCCGATGAATCCGGAGAAATCCAAACTGGCGGATATTATGAAAAATGATGAGTACCGTGCTATTACAGCAGCGATTGGTGCGGGGGTAGGAACCGAGTTTTCGCTGGAAGACAGCAATTATTCAAAAATCATCATTATGACCGATGCTGATACGGATGGCGCGCATATTCAAGTGCTGCTGTTGACGTTTTTTTATCGGTACATGAAAGAGCTCATAGACGCAGGACGCATATATATTGCTCAGCCGCCATTGTATAAAATAACTCGCAAGTCGGGTAAGCTCGAAACCGTACGCTATGCATGGACTGATGAGCAGCTTGAAAATTACTTGAAAGAATTTGGACGGAATTTTGAGCTTCAACGCTATAAAGGACTCGGGGAGATGAACCCTGATCAGTTATGGGAAACGACAATGAATCCCGAGTCACGCACCCTGTTGCGCGTTCAGATTGAGGATGCTGCCAAGGCTGAACGCCGTGTGTCCACATTGATGGGTGATAAGGTGGATCCGCGCAAGCGCTGGATCGTGGAAAACGTGGATTTCACGGAATACGTAGAGTAGTGTTATTAAATGAGGTGTAGACATGAGCTTATCGGAGCAATTTTTGCCAGCGAATTTGGAGGAAATGGTCGGTGACCGCTTCGGCCGATATTCCAAATATATAATTCAGGATCGGGCGATACCTGATGTACGGGACGGATTAAAGCCCGTGCAACGCCGGATTCTGTACTCGATGTACGATTCGGGGAATACACCGGAAAAAGCATATCGTAAATCCGCCAAAACCGTTGGGGACGTTATGGGTAATTACCATCCTCACGGTGATTCATCTATTTACGATGGGATGGTACGGATGGCGCAGCCTTGGAAAATGAGCCACGTACTGGTGGATGGTCACGGCAACTGGGGTTCCCAGGACGACGATCCTGCGGCAGCTATGCGTTACACGGAGGCGCGCTTGTCTCCGATCGCAATGGAAATGCTGCGTGATATCGAAAAACGTACGGTTTTGTTCAAGGATAACTTTGATAACTCGGCAAAGGAACCTGTTGTGCTGCCATCCCGTTACCCGAATCTGCTGGTGAACGGCTCCAGCGGGATTTCAGCGGGATTTGCAACCGAGATACCAACGCATAGTTTGCGTGAGGTCATTGACGCCACCATCGCAGTGATGGAAAAGCCGGAGATTGAGCTGGAAGAGATTATGACCTTTATTAAGGGTCCGGATTTCCCCACTGGCGGACTGATTATGGGTGGCGAAGGCATCAAGGAGGCTTACAGAACAGGCAAAGGACGTATTTATATCCGTTCCAAGACGGAAATTCAATCCTTGCGTGGAGGTAAGCAGCAACTGGTCATTACAGAGATTCCTTACCAGATTGTCAAATCCAGACTTGTAACCGCAATGGAGAATATCCGTCTGGAGAAAAAGGTGGAAGGAATTGCCGAGGTTCGTGACGAGAGTGGGCGAAATGGCCTGCGTATTGTTGTGGAACTGAAGAAGGAAGCTGATGCGGAAGGGATTTTGGCGTATCTGCTGAAAAAAACCGATCTCCAGGTGGCATATAATTTCAATATGGTTGCTATTGTGAATAAAGCGCCGCACCAGCTTGGATTAAAGTCCATTTTGGAAGCGTATATCGCTCATCAACGTGAGGTTGTTACAAACCGTATCCAATACGAGCTGGAAAAGGCGGAGGATCGCGCCCATGTACTGGAAGGTTTGGTCAAGGCGCTGAACATTCTGGATGAAGTCATCGCGGCTATTAAAGCTTCTAAAAATCGCCAGGATGCGCAAAATAATTTGCAATGGATGTTTGGCTTTAGCGAACGTCAGGCGGATTCGATCTTGACCTTGCAATTGTACCGTCTTACAAATCTTGAAATTACCACTCTCGAAAAAGAGCTGGCTGACATTCAGAAAAAAATCGCTCAATACCGCTCTATTCTGGAAAGTGACCGCAAGCTGATCAGTCTGATCCGCAAGGAACTTCTCGAAATTCGTGAAAAGTACGGTATGGATCGTCGTTCCGAGATACAGGGTGAGGTAGAAGAGATTAAGGTGAATCTGGAGGTCATGGTTGCGGCAGAGGACGTGCTGCTGACCCTCTCGAAAGATGGCTATGTGAAGCGTACAAGTATGCTGTCGTTCACTCGGTCCGGCGGGGAGCGTTCCAATTCCGGTGTTAAAGAAGGAGACTATATTACCCAATTCCTTGATGTGAACACACTGGATGTACTGCTCGTCTTCACCCAGCGTGGACAATACTTTTTGCTGCCTGTACATCAGATACCTGAGTATAAGTGGAAGGAGCCAGGCACTCCGATTGTCAATGTTATTTCGCTATCGAAGGAAGATCGTATCGTAAGCGTTATTCCGGTCAAAAACATGGAGGAAATCGGCAAAAGTCTGGTGTTTTTAACCAAAAAAGGGCAAGTCAAGCGAACAGAACTGACAGAATATGCTACAAAGCGCTCCAGTGCCGTAGCCGCCTGCAAGGTGGTAGGGGACGATGAGATCGTATCAGTAACGTTAAGCGACAATACCAAGGATATCATGCTGATTACCCGTGCGGGGATGAGCATACGCTTCAAGGAGCAAGAGGTTAATGCCATGGGCCGCGTTTCGGCTGGTGTCAAAGGGATACAACTGGCGGAAGGCGATGAAATTGTGGCAGCGCTGTGGGTGGAAGAGGATGAAGGAGAGGTGCTGGTGCTAACCGAATCCGGTTATGGCAAGCGTACACTTCTGCTCGATTATCCTTCTCAGGGAAGAGGCGGTAAAGGAATCGCCACCTTCGAATTCAAGGAAGGCAAGCGGGTACGTTCGAATGGAACTCGAATCGTGGCTGCCTTCTATTGCCGTGAAGCTATTCAGTTGCAGGTCATCACTTCAGAAGGACAAATGTTGTCGTTCCTTTCAGAAAAAGCTCCGCTAGCCGACCGTAAGGATACGGGTAAGCTGCTCGCTCCTGTGGAAAAGAAAGACGAAATTGTGAACGTGCTGCAGCATAGTGAGCCGCAGACTTCACAGTCCGTAGAATAATTGTGAAGTCAAGCGCTGTTTAGCTCGAAAAAGAGAGGTCCTCACGTGCCAATCCGGCACGAATGAGGACCTTTTTGCCGTCATGCTGTCGAACCTTGAAAAGCCTCCAAAACCGGAGTGAGACTTCCTTCCCGTTTTCAATGAATGCCCCAAAAACAGCAGGAAACCAGGGGGAAGTGGCGAAAATTTAATGTGATGAAATACAATCCGGACGGTGGCCGATGCGGTAACTTTGTTTTTTTACCGATCCTGTTATTCAAAGGAGTGAGGCAAAATGCAAACGATCGAATTTGCGAAAATCTGGTCCAGAATGGCTAAGGATTACAAGGCTCATATGGAGCAGCAGTTGGCTCCATCACTAACTGAGGCTCAGCTCACGGTGCTGGAGGTTCTGAACGAATACGGCCGCATGAAGCCGTCTCAATTGATCCCGTATCTGGCCACCACCCCTGCGGCGATTACAATGCTGCTGGATCGAATGGAGCGGAATCGACTGGTCACCCGTTTTAGAGACGTAAAGGACCGCAGAATTGTATGGATTGTCATATCAGATCAAGGTAGAGAAGAGGCGGAACGCGGTTTGCAGATCCGTGATGATTTTTTGGGCTCCGCACTAAACCGGATTTCTCAGCATAATCAAAATTTGCTGGTCTATTTGTTGGGTAAAATCACAACAAAGACGAAAACTTCAGTATCGACAAGTGAGGCAGCGGGAGAAAAGGAACAAATCGAGCAAGCAGAGTAACACACATCTCTAATAGCAATTACGATCGTGCGGATAGAAATGTCCATGAGGGCATTTCTATCCGCATTTTTTGTACTACAAACAGGCGGTCATTGGGTTAAAGTTGACATATACATAGAAAGTGATAAAATTAGTTATAACTTAATAACATTTTGTATGCGAATAGTTGCTTGATTATGTATATGAAGTGTAATGGGAAATGGGAAGAAGGATGGTTCCAATGGAGGACAGAGAGAAGGAAAGACTTGAGGTGTACCGGATTATTCAGTCGATCAGAGAGGTTAACAAAACGATATTTCACGCCTTCTGGAATGAAGAACGGCATTTGGATCTGACTGCCATTCAGCATTTGGTGCTGTCTGTTTTGAATAAACGGCCCAGCATTGGGTTATCTGAGCTGGCGGACATCGCCCGTATGGGGCACAGCTCCATGAGCGGCGTGATTGATCGTCTGGCGAAAGCCGGGTATGTCGCTCGTGAACGAGATGAGCATGATCGCAGATCATTGGTGCTGTCCCTGACGCCCAAAGGAAAAGATACTATGCAAAAAGTGGATGTGATGTGGATGGAACGCATCCTGCCTATTTTAGACATTCCAAAGGAGCAGCTGGACATGGTTCTGGATATCCACAAGCAAATGATTATGAAACTGACATCGAAGGGAATGAATCAACTTGAGCAGTCCTCAAATGACACTACCAGGTAACGTGCGCAGGGCGCCGATTGTGGCCGCTCTGTTGATTGGCGCGTTTGTCGCCATTTTAAACCAGACATTAATTAGTGTGGCTCTACCCAAAATGATGAACGATCTGAATGTAGATGCCAACGTGGCCCAGTGGCTTAGCACGGGTTTTATGCTCGTGAACGGAGTGTTGATCCCGGTGACCGCATTTTTGATTGCCCGTTTCTCCACCCGCAAATTGTTTATTAGTGCGATGATTATTTTTTCAATAGGTACGCTGTTGTGTGCTATAGCACCAAGTTTTAGTATTCTGCTGATTGGACGGCTTATTCAGGCCGCAGGTGCAGGCATTATGATGCCTTTAATGATGGTCGTTATCTTGAACATCTTTCCGATAGAGCGCCGTGGAAGGGCGATGGGCACACTCGGGATTGCGATGGGCTTTGCCCCAGCCATTGGACCAACCCTATCAGGTTATATTGTTCAAAATTATGATTGGCGGGTATTATTCTGGATTATTTTGCCGATTTCAATCATTTCGGTGATCATTGGGGCTGTTTTTCTGAAAAATGTAACGGAGCAGTCTAAGCCTAAGCTGGATATTCCGAGCATCATTCTATCTACACTCGGGTTTGGCGGATTGTTATATGGCTTTAGTGATGCGGGAACATCAGGCTGGGGAAGTGTCCCGGTTTTGTCTACGCTTATCGTTGGGACGATTGCGCTTATCCTGTTTATTGCCCGCCAACTGAAGGTTGATGAACCGATGCTGGAGTTCCGTATTTTTAAATACGATGTGTTCAGCTTGACGACGATTATTAATGTTATTGTGACGATGGCTTTGTACGCTGGTATGATATTGCTGCCGATTTATTTGCAAAATATTCGCGGTTTTTCGCCGCTCCAGTCCGGTATGCTCATGTTGCCGGGAGCGATTCTAATGGGGATTATGTCTCCGGTGACGGGAGTGATCTTTGACCGAATCGGAGCGCGCTGGTTGTCTGTCATCGGCTTGTTGATTATGGTTGTGACAACTTGGGAGTTTACACGGTTGACCGAATCAACCACCTATTTGACACTGTTAATAAATTACACGGTACGGATGTTTGGGATGTCATTGCTGATGATGCCGATCCAGACAGCCGGCTTGAATCAGCTTCCGCAACGATTAAATGCGCATGGTACGGCGATGAGTAACACGCTGCGTATGATTTCCGGCTCCATAGGGACGGCAATTCTGGTGACGGTGATGTCGACCCAAACCAGCAACCGTCTGACAACGATGGTTGCATCCGAAGGACTCAACGTTACGAACAAAGCGGAGATGCTGGCAGCAGGCAATCAGGCTACGATTTATGGTATTAACTCGGCCTTTATCATTGCAACTCTGCTGAGTGTGACAGCTCTGATTTTAGCGTTTTTCATCAAAAACACGAATGCTCAAAACACTCAACCACGTCAACAACTGGTGAACAGCAAGCAAGGACAAACCGTGGTTTCCTCGTCATAAGGAGGAGAGTACTGAAAAATTTTCCGCACAAAATAACCCGCAGTGCATGTTTGTTTGATACATGCACTGCGGGTTATTCTTGCGTATTGATTGACGATATCAAAAGCTACATGGAACAGGGCTTGTCCGCTTAATTTTCAGGCATAATCATGCTCTCATAGAGCGACACAGGCCACTCGCTCCACGGAAATTGGGCGGGAGGCAGCGAGTGAAAGCTCATATCCTCTTTGCTGACTGGATGCGGTGCTCCGGCAAGCAAGGACCAGAGTGCGAGCTGTTGACCGGGGCGGCTCAGGCTGCCGCCATATTTTTGATCTCCGTAGAGAGGACAGCCGATCGCCTGCATTTGCACACGAATCTGGTGCGAGCGTCCGGTATGCAGTTGAATCTGGACCAGACTGAGCCCATCTACTTGCCCAAGCACGCGATACTCCAAAATAGCTTCCTTGGCACCAGCCGTACCGGGCCGAACAGCTTGAACGGTGTTCGTGCGGCTATCCTTTAGCAGGTAATGGGTCAGACGACCTTGCGGAGCTGTGGGAACACCATTCAGGACGGCTGTATACATTTTGCGAAAATGACGACCTCGAACCGACTCTGACAGCCGCGAAGCAGCTTTGGATGTCTTGGCAAAGATCATGGCTCCGCCTACAGGGCGATCCAGTCTGTGAACCAGACCCAAAAAAACGTTGCCAGGCTTATTGTGTCTGATTTTAAGGTCTTCCTTGAGCAACGACAGCAGATCAGGATCTCCGCTGGCATCCTCTTGTGTCGGAACATTGACGGGCTTTACAACCGCCAAAACATGATTGTCCTCATATAAAACAGGAATATTTGGCTCTGCATGCCCGTGTCGGGTAAGTTCATCTGGAGTCATAAAGGGAATTAAGCCTCCCAGCGTCCGAGAATACCGCAAGGTAAATTCAATCCAGAACGCGTGATTGGTAATCCGATTTCACCAGCGCTAATTTGCCCGCCGTATTTTTGTTGCATGGTCATGCTCAGCATGTTATGCAGTACGGTAGGGGAAATACCGGTGGTATAGGAGTTGATCAGCACAAACAACGGTTGATCCGAGATGATGCTCATGCAGGATTCCAGAAACGGATACAGGCTTTCTTCAAGCTTCCAGGTTTCTCCGTTTGGTCCGCGTCCGTAAGAAGGAGGGTCCATAATAATCGCATCATAACGGTTGCCTCTGCGCTGTTCCCGTTGCACGAACTTAAATACGTCATCCGTAATAAAGCGTACCGGACGGTCAGCCAAGCCGGACAAATGTACATTTTCCTTCGCCCACTGTACCATGCCTTTGGCAGCGTCCACGTGCACTACGCTCGCTCCGGCATACGCTGCGGCAGTAGTGGCTCCCCCTGTGTAGGCAAACAGGTTCAGTACGGATATCGGTCTGCCTGCCCCTTTGATTTTATCCATCATCCAGCTCCAGTTCGCTGCCTGCTCCGGAAAAAGACCGGTATGCTTGAAACTGGTCGGTTTAATGTGGAATTTAAGCGGTCCGTAGCTGATCGTCCAGCGCTCAGGGATAGGCTTTTTCATGTCCCATTGGCCGCCTCCGGAAGAGCTGCGGTGGTAATGCCCATGAACATTGCGCCATTCGGCTGTTTCCTGGGTCAAAGGCCATATAATTTGCGGATCGGGACGACGCAGGACAATATCGCCCCAGCGCTCCAGCTTTTCGCCACCGCCTGTATCCATAACTTCATAGTCTTTCCATCCTTGTGCTACATACATGTACAATCCATCCTTCAGCAGTCATTTCAGGATCCCGGCAGCACGCTGCACAAAATCCCCATATGGAGTCTATTGTACAACAAAGCTTAACAACAATCGAATGATTCCATCAAAGTAGCAGGGCGGAGGACAGAACAAAAATATTTTTTTCAGATGTACTTGTAATTAGAGCGCTTCCATATTAAAATGAAGTCAATCCCACTTGTACGTACAACTATTCCATTTTTCAGTACATTAATGAAAAATGGAATGGATTGTACGTACATAATAATTTTTTTTATGACACTGCTGCAATTATACTTATTTCCTGACAGGAGGAATTTTGAATTATGAAACCGTTTAAATTTTGGTTTGCTACAGGAAGCCAGCATTTGTATGGACCCGAAACGCTTGATCAGGTACAAGAGCATTCCCGCAAAATTGTAGAAGGATTGAACCGTAGTGGTCATCTGCCGTTTGAAGTTGTATTGAAACCTGTACTGACGAATTCCGACTCAATCCGTCGTTTGATTATTGATGCGAATGGGGATGACCTGTGTGCAGGGATTATTACCTGGATGCATACGTTTTCTCCAGCGAAGATGTGGATTGCCGGCTTGACTCGTTTGGCGAAGCCTTTGCTGCATCTGCACACTCAATTTAACCGTGATATCCCTTGGGATAGTATCGACATGGATTTTATGAACCTGAATCAATCCGCACATGGTGACCGCGAATTTGGCTTTATCGGTGCCCGTTTGGGTGTAGCGCGCAAAGTGGTTGTTGGCTATTGGGAGGAAGAAGGAGTTCAAAAACGTATTGGCAGCTGGATGTCCACAGCGGCTGCTTATAGCGAAAGCCAAAACCTCAAAGTAGCACGTTTTGGTGATAATATGCGTGAAGTTGCAGTTACCGATGGTAACAAAGTAACGGCTCAAGCCCAATTAGGCTGGTCGATCAACGGCTACGGCGTGGGTGATCTGGTTGAAATCGTTAATAACGTGACGGAAGGCGAAATCAGTGCATTGTTCGAAGAATACAATGAACTGTATGAATTGTCTGCAGCAGCGAAGCAGCCAGGAGCAGTTCGTGATTCCATTCTGGAACAGGCTCGTATTGAATTAGGCATGAAGAAGTTTTTGGAGGCTGGAGACTTCGGAGCCTTTACCACAACATTCGAGGATTTGCATGGACTGAAGCAACTGCCTGGTTTGGCTGCTCAACGTTTGATGGCTCAAGGCTACGGCTTTGGCGGTGAAGGTGACTGGAAAACAGCAGCATTGACGCGCCTGATGAAGCTGATGGCTAACAATGTGGATACTTCCTTTATGGAAGACTATACCTACCATCTAGCAGCAGGTAATGAACTAATTATGGGATCACATATGCTGGAGGTGTGTCCTACCATTGCTGTAAACAAACCGCGTATTGATGTTCAACCATTGGGTATTGGCGGTAAAGCCGACCCGGCTCGTCTTATTTTTGAAGGTAAACCAGGTAACGCACTTGTAGCGTCCATTATTGAACTGAAAGGCCGTTTCCGTCTGATCATTAACCAAATTCAGGCTGTGGAAAACAAAAATAATATGCCTAAGCTGCCTGTAGCCAGCGTTTTGTGGAAGCCAGAGCCTTCGCTCGAAGTATCCGCAGAAGCATGGATTCATGCAGGGGGAGCACATCATACGGTATTGTCCTATGCTGTAACCACTGAGCAATTGCTGGATTATGCTGAACTGACAGGCATAGAAGCTGTTGTTATTGATAACAACACGAATATTCGCCAGTTCCGTCAGGAGCTGCAATGGAATGAGTTGTACTGGCGCAACAAATAAGTAAAAACGATAAATAAGCAGGCTCCTTATAAAAGCTGCTTATTCATAGGTTGGATCAGCAAACAGCCGCATGTGATGCGGCTGTTTTGCGTATGTTTTTAGCATAGATAAAAGCTTTGTTCGAAATTAACATTTGACAATGAGAATCATTATCAAATATTATTTGAGTAATAGGGAATGAAAGCATCCCATATTTCAAGTAAAGGTGAGGGATGAACTTGAGTAAAATTTTGATTGCTTATGCCAGTTTGACAGGTAATACTGAAGAAATTGCGGAATTGATTGCCGAGGGCGTTCGCCAAGCAGGCCATGAGGCAGAATTAAAGGCTTCATATGATTGCAACGCGCAGGAATTGCTCGATTATGATGGTTTCCTGCTGGGTGTATATACTTGGGGAGATGGTGAGCTTCCTGATGAATTTTTAGATTTTTACGAGGAAATGGACGAACTTGATCTGTCAGGCAAAAAGACGGCTGTATTTGGCAGTGGAGATACTTCTTATGAGCAATTCTGTGGTGCGGTTGATTTGGTGGAAGAAAAAGTTAAAGAACGCGGCGCTTCAGTGATTCAGGAGAGCCTGAAGATTGAATTCAACCCATTGGATGATGACAAGGAAAATTGCCGGGCCTATGGAAGACAATTTGCACAGGCGGGTATTGGAGTGTCCTGAGATGAGAGTGAGGGATAGGTATGCGTAATAGCGATAGCTTAAGCGGTTATCCTCTTCTGCACGACTATCAGCTTGAGGAGATGTGGAGAACGCCGCAGCCAATCCATCCGTCACAGGCCAAACGCGGGCGTGAGGGCTGGAATTGGCGGCAGCGGGTTCAATATGCGGTAGGGCATGCGCTGAACGAATACTTTGGAATGGAAGTAGAGGTGCGGCGGGAAGTCCCCGTCCAGTATGTGCTGGAGAAATGGTGGCCCAGGCAGGCAAACGGCTTTGAATCGTTGTTCCACTATTGGGACATCAAAAATAAAGTGTCAGGCGAGCTGTCTAAAATATGTGCCTTAAACAAGGACCTGCTCACGCCAGTGATGCTGTATGAACAATTTTGTACGCCAGTGCCTGAACTCAAGGTCGATATTTCGCTGATTGTTCAGGTTGCCTGGCAGCTATCAGCCGGAGCCGATTCCTTACTGATTCAAAAGTATATGGTGGACTATAATCCTAATGTCATTCATACATTTCAACATTTGACGAATGTATTTTGTCATTATGCATTTGGAGCGCTACCACAGCTTATTGAGGTATATTGTCTGCTGGAAGGCAAGAAGGTTCGCTTTATTCCAGGGCCCGCTTCTTTACAGCAATCTTTGGATTACGTACAGCTTTTGCGTGATTCCAGAGACGATGTGCATAGGAGCATAGCACGCTGCCATTGCGGAAATTGCATGGGACAGCCACGATCCCGAGATCATGGAACCGCCAAGAACAAAAAAGAGGAGCAGGAGTCCAAAAATTGCAAAGAACGGTCATTTGGGCCTGTGCTTTTCTCTTAGTGTGCTTGGAAAATACTTAAAATTCGAATTATTTTATTTCGTGAAGGGCCTTGGAGACAAGGTTCTTTTTTGTGAAAAAAATTTATGAAAAAAATGAAAATTTGTATTGCCTGAATAGATAAATATATCTATAATATTTCAATGTACGATATTTATATGAAAATATTTAAATATGAAGAAGACGGGTTGTGAGCATAGATCGGCTTTTCCTATGTACATAGAATAAGTCCTGTCTTTTTGCATGGTATGTAGCCATGCGTATTTTACGTTCTAAATTTGGTTTAATGGCCTAATATTTCAATTTTAAAATATTAGCGTTGAATAATAAAAATTTTTTGGACAACAGGGGTGGAACAAGTGAGTAAGAAAACTGTATTGCCGATTCTCATCGTACTGCTCATTCTGAGCGGCGGAGCTATTGGCTATTATTATTGGTATCAGGCAACACACTTTGTTAAAAGTGACGATGCGCGTATTCAAGCCGATCAGTATAAGGTGATGCCGCAAATTTCCGGAGAGATTAGCCATATTGATGTGGAAGAAGGCGATGTGCTGCAGCGAAATGAACCGATTGCCGAGCAGGATGTATCGGGACTGGATGCAAGTATGATTAGCAAGTCTGTACTGCGTGCGCCGATTAACGGAACTGTGATTAAGATTTATTCAAAGGAGCACGAAATCGGAACACCGGGTAGTGCTGTAGCGACTATGGTTGATATGAACAGCCTGTATGTGTCCACGAATATTGAAGAAACCGATATTAACCGTATTAAACCAGGGCAGCTTGTTGATATTACGCTGGATGCAGCAGGTGACCAGGTCATTCAAGGTAAGGTTCGCAAAGTGGGCGAGGCTTCAAATGCAGTGTTTTCGCTCGTTCCTGCTGTGAACACAAGTGGTAACTTTAATAAGGTCACTCAACGTGTGCCTGTAGAAATTGCCGTGAACAAGCCAAAGGATTTGAAGCTCATTCCTGGAACGAACGTGGAAGTAAAAATTCATACATCTTAAAAAGGAGGGGTCCATGTGGCTGCCAATGAAACCGCTGCTGCTCCTTCGACAGATTCTTCCAAAGAACGCTGGCTTGCCTTTTTCGCTATCGTTTTAGGCGCCTTTGTCGCCATTCTGAACAACAGTCTGATCAATGTCGCCATTCCCCGATTGACGACGGATTTAGGATCAACGACGACACGTATTCAGTGGGTTATTACAGGTTACACGCTTGCATCCGGCGTAATCGTCCCGATTACCGGATATATGGAGCAGCGTATCGGATACAAAAAGTTTTTGATACTTGCCCTCAGCGTGTTCTCGCTGGGAACAGGAGTATGTATTTT
This sequence comes from Paenibacillus peoriae KCTC 3763, assembly GCF_000236805.1. Lineage (GTDB taxonomy): Bacteria > Bacillota > Bacilli > Paenibacillales > Paenibacillaceae > Paenibacillus > Paenibacillus peoriae. Next base: position 801,455 of record NZ_AGFX01000011.1, read on the forward strand.
TGCATGGAGTGATTCTTCCCTGATCGCGGCGCGTGTACTGGCTGGTCTGGGCGGCGGTGTCATTATGCCGCTGAGTATGACGATTATTTACAAAATCATGCCGCGTGAACAAATTGGGATGTCCCTTGGTATATGGGGGATCGCCGCAATGGCGGCGCCAGCTGTAGGACCTACGCTGAGCGGCTACTTAATTGAATGGTTTAACTGGCGCTTCTTGTTTATTGTCAGTCTGCCTGTTGCTTTATTTGCCATTTTAATGGTTATCCTCCTCATCAAAGAGCCGCCTAAAGTAAAGCCGAAGCCGTTTGATCTACCGGGCTTTTTGCTGGCTGCAACTTGCGCTGGAACTCTTTTGTACGCACTGACAAACGGTCAGCGTGATGGCTGGACTTCTTTTGGAATCGTATCCCTGCTGTTTATTGCTTTCTGGGCACTTGTCTTTCTCATCTATGTAGAAAGCGGCAAGGATAATGCTGTAATTGAAATTTCATTATTCAAGAATTCAAAATATACGATTAGTGTTATTGCCTCCAGTCTGGTCATGATGGGGATGTACGGAGGAACGTTCTTAACACCGCTATTTTTGCAAAATATTCAGCGTGTGTCGCCGATTGATACCGGTATTATCCTCATTCCACAGGCCATTGCCATGGCGGCGATGATGCCTATTGCCGGGCGGTTGTTCGATAAGTTCGGTATTGTGCCTCTGGGTCTTGTAGGTCTGACGCTAACCAGCTTTATGACGTATCACCTTCATCAGCTTACGCCAGATACTTCGCATGCCTGGCTGGAAACGGTCATGGCGTTACGGGGGCTGGGAATTGGTATTTGTATGATGCCATTATCCACGGTCGGGATGAACGCTGTTCATCCAAGCAAGGTAGCCAATGCATCTACAGCATCCAATCTGGTACGTACCGTGGCTGCATCTATGGCGATTGCGGTGCTGACCGCGATTATGCAAAGCCGTTCGGCAGCTCATGCCCAGCAAATTTCCGAGTCCATTACACAAGACTCGGCTCATACGCTACAAGCGACACTGGGCAGCTCATGGATGTCATCCATAAGTAGTTTAATCACACTGGATGCTACATCGAGAGGAATTGGGGATACGTTCCTCATTTCATCCATACCGCTGTTTTGCACAATTCCACTCATCTTTTTGTTTATTCAGAGGAAGAAAGCAGAGACACAGCCGGAAGCTTAATCATGAGAAGTACAAAAATATCGACTGGATGGCTTACATTATTTCCACGGACAGAAAGAAAGGGAATTATCATGAAAATATTGAGAGTAGAAAGTACATTAGCGGCTTTGGTCCTCGGCGGCGCAGTGTTGGCAGGCTGCTCCAGTAATAGCGGAGCAGCGCAGGAGATGGTTGTTCCGGTTAAGATCAGCCAAGCACAGCAGGGTATCATTGGACAGGGAAACATCTATACAGGTACTGTCACACCTTCGGAGACGGTGAATATCGTGCCTAAAGTAGGCGGTAAAGTGGTTGAACTGCCTGTAGATATCGGCTCGGAGGTTCAAAAGGGTCAGGTGTTGTTCAAACTTGATGATAAGGATACGCGGAACAATGTTGCCAAAGCCCGTGCAGCAGCGGCAGCAGCGGCAGCCGGGGTAAGCAGTGCTCAAGCATCCCACGAATCATCCTTGGTTCAAGCCAACTCTGGCGTGGTACAGTCCAAGAGCGGTGTGATTCAATCCCAAAGTGCAATTAATCAGGCGCAGGGTGCAATTAATCAGGCCACTACAGCAGTAGAACAGGCGACAAATGGTGTCTCTTCGGCAGCCAATACGGTGAAACAAACACGGCAAGCTTTGGCAGATGCTCAGAAAAATGTGACACGTACACAAAGCCTGTTTGATGCAGGTGCGAGTACGCAAGCTCAATTAGAACAAGCAAAAACAGCTGTCGTGAACGCGCAAGCGGCTTACGAAAATGCACAAAATGCACAAGCTAATGCTCAAGATTCGTTAGTAGCTGCTCAAAAGGCACTTACTACAGCGCGCAACAGCTATGATACAGCAAAAAACAGCTACAGTAATGCCAACAGCGGCTATAGCAATGCGCAAAATCAGCTTAAGGTATCGCAAAATACTGCGGTCATTGAGTCTAGCCAGCAATCTCTCAAGCAGGCTCAACTGAATGTTAGTATTGCGCAAGATGCACAGGACGACACCGTAATTACATCACCGATTAACGGTATTGTAGGTACAAAAAATGCAGAAGTTGGCGAAATGGTATCCGCTCAGGCTCCTGCGCTGGTCATTGCCAATCTGAGTACAGTCAATACACTGATCTATGTTCCGGCTGAACAGATCAACAATGTTAAAGTGGGTGACAAGGTACAGGTTCGTGTAGCAGCATCCAATATTGTAACAACAGGTACAGTTAAAAGTGTAAGCCCGTTAGATGCCAGCGGCAAAGGCTACCCTGTGAAAATCTCGGTAGCGAACCCGGATATGAAATTGAAATCCGGTATGTTGGCTGATATCAGCTTCGTCGCTGCCAATGCGCAAGAAGGCATTGTTGTTCCTACCACAGCAGTTCAAAAGGATCAAGGTAAAGAATATGTATATGTTGTAAACGGAGACCATGCAAAACGCAAGGAAGTGAAAACCGTTCAAACGACAGGCTCACAAACACTGATTACCAGCGGCTTGAGCAATGATGAGAATGTAATTGTGAATAACCTGGCGCTGCTATCCGACAATTCTCCGATTACAATCAGCCAATAACTTGGCTCTAAAATCTACGCATTATTTTTAGTGTTATATATTCGTACTATATAATAGTAAAGATTTATGATGAAAGTATATGCAGGACAGACCACAGCAGCTTATCGGTCTGTCCTGTTTTTATGTTATAAAGCATATTTTACATAGGATTAATGTCGGAAAGAGGCTATTTTTGACGAACATTGGTATGATAGGATAGACTGAATTGGAAATAGATAGTCTGCTAGACAGGGATTCATTACATTCTCAGATGAGCGATCGGAGGAATTGTAAAAATGGAAGTAAAATTGGTAGTGGATTTTGATGCTTATGAGAGTGGACAAACGATGGCTAAATTGATTGAGGAGCTGGCAGCCAAGCCGGAGAGCGCGGAGGTTACGGATCTGATTATTGGGGATTGGGGCGGAGCCTATGAAAATTCGCCTGAGGATTTTATCCCGGTGCTGGTACAGCATAAAGATCAATTTCCGAAGCTGCGCAAGCTGTTTATCGGTGATATGGAATATGATGAGTGTGAGGTTTCATGGATTAATCAATCGAATCTGTCCCCGCTGCTAGAAGCGTTTCCAGCATTGGAGTCTTTTTATATCAAAGGAAGCCAGGACCTGAGCCTGGAGCCGCTTCGTCATAGCCACCTTCAGGAACTGGTTATTATTTGCGGTGGTTTGCCTGCCAGTGTCCTCCAGCAAATATATCATGCCGAGCTGCCTGAGCTGCGCAAGCTGGAGCTATATTTGGGTGTGGACGAATACGGCTTTGACGGTGGTTTGAAAGACGTTTTACCGTTTTTGGACAACAATCCTTTTCCCAAGCTAACATATTTGGGGCTAAAGGATAGCGAAATACAGGATGAAATTGCGATTGCAGCAGCTAAAGCCCCAGTGATCGGACAACTGGAAGTGCTGGATCTGTCTCAGGGTACGTTGTCAGATCAAGGAGCAGAGGCTCTGCTGGCAAGTGAAAGCATCAAGGGGTTAAAGCATCTGGATTTGAGCTATCATTATATGTCCAGTGAAATGATGCAGCGCTGGAAAAGCTCTGGACTATCTGTGAATGTGGATGATCAGCAGGAAGCAGACGAGGAAGATGATTGGCGTTATCCGTCATTGACCGAGTAATCTGATTGAGGTGGCTTTATGGTTAGGATACCAGACAGTAGTGCCAGCGAGCCGCTTATTTTGTTCGGAAATCCGGGTAATCGTCGGACTACGGGACTACAAGCGGCGCGTAGCAAATTGAAGCTTCCCCCCGCGGTGGAGGTTTCCTATAGAGATGTGCTGCGAGCCATTCGGGAGAAATGCAGTCTGGGTGAGCTGATGGCTCAAATAGCTGTGCAAGCTAGGCCAGATCGCGTGCATGGCAGTGTTCATGTGCAACAGAGCATCGTTCGAGTACTGGCGGAGCAGGCGGGCAATAGTCTGCTGCTTCGTCTGGATGCACCGGGCGAAAGCTTTGAGGTAGAGCGTGAGCTGATCGCTCTTGGCGCTCCGGATGCTGAGGGGGATGATTCTCTGTTGCCATGCTCGGAATGGACACAAGGTACAGGTATTTCGGCGGCAGAAGCGCGGTGTCTGCAAGAGCAGCATGGCCGTATTTGGCACCTGGCACAATGGTTCCGGGGCTATTGTCGTCTGCTGGCCTGGCTGCGGCATGAAGCGGCACTGCTTTGGCCCTTGTCACGCTGGATGAATGATCCGGCGGAAGTGGCTGTGATGTTTGATAAGCGGCGTTGCAGCGTCGTATTAGGCGAGGCGGGCATAAGGGTTCCGCCAGTGCTTTTACCATCAGACGGAGCATTTCGTGACCCTACCGATCTGCATACGACAATGAAGATGCGCGGATTTCACCGCGTATTTGTGAAAATATTTTGTGGTTCAGGTGCTTCTGGAGTCATGGCCTATCAGGTGCATCCTCAGACAAGGGCAGAGCTGGCGGTGACCACAATTGGAACGGAAATTGTTCAAGGTCAGCGTGTATATTACAATGCGGGACGCCTGCGCCGTTATACGGACAAGCAGGATATTCATGCCATCCTGGCTTGGCTATGCACGGAAGGGGTACATGTGGAGCGCTGGATTCCCAAAGCGACCCTGAACGGGCGCGTGTATGATGTGCGACAGCTCGTATGCGGAGCAGAGGCTTGCCATGCGGTTTTACGTTTGAGCCGCAGCCCCATCACGAATCTACATTTACGTAATGAGCGGCTTTTGCTGGAGGAGGCTGGCTTGTCACCGGGCACGGTGGAATCGATCCAGCTTACTGCGGAAGCCGCCATGAGTGTTTTTCCGGCTTCCAGCGTTGCTGGACTAGACGTGCTGGTTCCGGCTCATGGCGGTCGTCCCTATGTGCTGGATGTAAATCCGTTCGGAGACTTGCTGTACCGGGTGCAACATCAAGGCTGGAATCCGTATGAATGGGAAATGCTGCAGCTGACCAATGGAAGTGCGGCTTTGAAAGGAAAGACTGATGATGACTAATATGAACCAAATTGTCGGCTCTCATGATATTGTCATGATTACGCTGGATACGCTGCGATATGATGTAGCGAAGCTGGAGGAAGAGAACTGCCCGAATTTATGCGGCTCTGGACCTTGGGAAAAACGCCATACACCCGGAAGTTTTACCTATGCCGCACATCATGCTTTTTTTGGCGGATTTTTGCCGACGCCTGCGAATACGGATAAGGCTTCACATATCCGGTTGTTTCACACCAAGGATACAGGACTGCGCACGCATCCAAACACTTGGCTGTTTGATGCTCCGGATATCGTGTCAGGGCTGGAAAATGAGGGCTATCGGACGATCTGTATCGGTGGCGTTATTTTTTTCACGAAGAAAAATAAGCTGGCCAAGGTGCTGCCGGGGTATTTTCAAGAAAGCTACTGGCGTATGACGTTTGGCGTGACGAATCCCCGCTCGACGGAGCATCAGGTAAATCATGCCCTGAAGTTGCTGGAGAAGGCGGACCCGGCACAACGCCTGTTTTTGTTTCTGAATGTATCAGCGATTCATGGGCCTAATCATTATTTTGTGGAGGGTGCCGTTAAGGATTCAGTGGACTCCCAGCGAGCCGCCTTGCGGTATGTGGATGGACAGCTTGGACGCTTGTTTGATGCTTTGCGGAAGCGGGGCAGGACGTTTTGTATGGCTTTTTCCGATCATGGTACGGCTTACGGGGAGGATGGCTACGAAGGGCATCGTCTGGCACATGAGGTCGTATGGAATGTGCCTTATCGCGAATTTATTTTGTAAGGCAATAGAAATATAGAAATCAATCCAGCGCGAGGAGGGAGCAGAAATGAAAGCCATGAATCCGAACCATCTATACCCAACAGGAGCAACTGCCGATACCTCTTCGGGGAAGGACGTAAGTACGGCATCATCCAGGTCCTCGTGGCCTGAGAACCCTGATGAATGGGCACGCACGATCCGTGAAGCTCCCTACCGCTCCTATCTGTACTCTTATCCGCACAAAACGGCTTATCGGGCGTTTGATGCACCGCTTTCATTGCGGGAGTTATGGGAGAAGGAGGAGTTGGAGAGCTACTTTTTGTATATGCATATTCCGTTTTGCGCGGCTCGCTGTGGATTTTGCAACCTGTTCACCTTGCCGGACAAGCGGCTGGATGTACATAAGGAGTATGTGGATGCGCTTGAAAGACAAGCCCGGCAATGGGCACCTATTATGGGTGGACGACCTTTTTCACGTTTTGCCATCGGAGGGGGCACACCGACCTTACTGGAGGCGCCTTTGGTCGATCGCTTGTTTGACATTGCAGAGAATATAATGGGACTGGACCCTAAGCGTGCCTCCATTTCAGTGGAAACCTCTCCCGATACGGTGACCGAGGATCGGCTGGAAGTGCTCAAACGCCGCGGGACAGACCGTGTCAGCATGGGGATCCAAAGCTTTGTGGAGTCAGAAAGTGCGGCCATTTACCGACCGCAGAAGCCCAAGCTTGTGCGTGAAGCGCTCGCACGGCTGGTGGAGTATGATTTTCCTTTGCTGAACGTGGATCTGATCTATGGTCTGCCTGGGCAAACGGTGGAAACCTGGCTGTATTCACTGGAGGAGGCCCTGTCTTACTCGCCGGGAGAGATTTTCCTTTATCCGCTATATATACGGGAAAATACAATTTTAAAGCCGGGTTATACCGGACTGGAGCATGATATTCGGTTAAGTTTGTATGAAGCAGCACGCGAAAGACTTAAGCAGGCAGGATATATACAATATTCCATGCGCCGTTTTGCTAAAAATGAGGGTGCGTCCGGCAAGGAGCTTTTGCCATATAGCTGTCAGGAGGAAGGCATGGCGGGTCTGGGCTGTGGTGCACGCTCTTATACACGCAATGTGCACTATGCCAGTCGGTACGGTGTTAGCGCCGCAGCTACCCGCAGTATTATCGCAGATTTCGTTGCTGCGGAGCGTCATGATCTGGCAGACTACGGTTTTATTTTAAATGAGGATGAGAGCAAACGGCGTTTTATTCTGAAAGCGCTGCTCCATCGGGAAGGCTTGAATCTATTAGCCTACGCAGAGCGCTTCGGTGTATCTCTGCCGGAAGATTTTACTGGCATGTCGTTGCTGCTGGAATCGGGTATGGCGGTCGTTGAGAAGGGTACACTGCGACTCACGGAGGAAGGAATGGCCTATTCTGATGCGATTGGGGACTGGATGATCTCCACGGCTGTACGGGAACGCATGGAAGGGTATGCAGGAGCATGAGAGCAACTTTATATTATCGTGGTTCGTTGACCTCCTGCAACTATGCCTGCCCTTACTGTCCGTTTAGTAAAAACGTGGATAGTCGGGAGACGTTGAACAAGGATCGGGTCCAATTGGAACGTTTTGCCGAATGGGTACGGGAGCAGGGAGCTTTGGGACATCGACTCTCCATTTTTTTTAATCCATATGGAGAAGCCTTGATTCATTCCTGGTATCGCAGAACCATGATTGAGTTTTCGCACATGGCGCATGTAGAAAAAGTGGCAGTACAGACGAATCTATCGGCTAAACTGGATTGGACGAAGGAATTAAATCCGAAGACTGCTGCATTGTGGGCTACATATCACCCTGGAGAGACGAAGGAGCAGGCTTTTATATCACAGGCTATGAAGTTATATGAGCTTGGTATTTCCTATAGTGTCGGTACAGTCGGATTAAGACAGGCATTTCCGGCTATTCGTTCCTTGCGATCGCAACTTCCAAAGGATGTTTATTTGTGGATCAACGCCTATAAGGATCGACCCCATTATTATACTGATGCAGAGATTAAGGAATTGGCTGCAATCGACCCCTATTTTCAATGGAATTTGCAGGATTACAGCAGTCAGGGGCGAGCATGTCGTGCCGGAGAGGATGTATTTTATGTCCAGGGCGACGGACGAGTAAAGCATTGCTATCAGGATCGACGTGTGATTGGACACCTGTACAGGGATGGTCTGGAAGGTTTGAGCGCCAAACGTCCATGCCGGATGAAGGAATGCGGCTGCTATATCGGCTATATCCATATGGAGGAGCAGCCGTTTCGGCAGATGTACGGTAGCGGCTTGCTTGAAAGGGTGCCGCGGGCGCAGGTCATGCCGGTTTCATACGTTTAGCACATAAGCTTTGTAAAAAGATAGGATGCCGGCCACCAGAGCTTAAACTTGCAGGTGGCTACAAGCAAAATGTGTTTGAACTCAAACAAGGTGAATTCGAGTCCCATGTCTGATAGAAGAACGAGTGCCCAAAAAAGAACCGACCCTTGCATCAAGCAAAGGTCGGTTCTGCTGTTTTGTAACATGCTCAGTACGACTTCTCTGTGGTGTATGTTTAGGTTTGGACAATAGCCGTAATTTCTTCATCCAAATCCAATCTGACCTGCTCGCGATAAGCACGAATATTGTATTCGGAATGCAGGTAACGCAGGATAGCCTCAATCATGTTTGCCTCTACCAAATACTGACTGCGGCCCTGTACATGAACTTCCGCTGTATAGCCTGTGTCCTCTTCCCAGCTTAGTTCTACAACCACATCGGTGGGCTGAACACCCTTGCGTTCAGCCATATGCAAACAAATGGCGTTAATAATCTCATCCATACTCAAAATCATAGCTTAGTAACGTCCTCCACGGGAGTCATCAGGTCTGCGGCGATTTTTAATGGCACGGTAGATACCTACACCAACCATGATCAGGACGTATATGGCAAGAACGTTGACTGCAAGGCCGAGCAAGCTGCCCAGTGCACCCATGTTGCCGAACAGTCCGCCAAAGAGCATACCTGCCAAGCCACCCAGCATCATACCTTTGAGGAAGCCGCCGCCACCGCCGAGAAATCCACCGGTTCTGCTTGTGTTGCCCGTAGCTGCACTAGATTTGGTTCCGCTATCAGATTTATTGATGCCGTTGCTGTTAGTCGCCTTGCTTGGTGTAGATTGATATGATTTTGGACCGGATTTAAATCCGCCACCTCGTCTCGCATCAGCTGTAGACGGTGCAATCATGGCAATCAACAATGTAAAAGCCATCATCAGCATCATCATATTTTTCAAAGTAAATGCCTTCTTCATGTAAATATATCCCCCTCAGTCAATTGGTTTGAAATAGGTCAAACAACCACTTATCTTTAATACGCAATGAATGGAAAAGGGTTTCAAAGAATTTGATTTTTTAAAAATTTAATGAAAATGATACCTGATCCTATGCTTGAATTGACTAATGCATTCAGCTTTGCGATTTAAGCGCAAACGGATTTGTGTCTGGTCTAATGTCTCCGGCAAGCAGCATGCGCAAAACTAACTGACACCATTCCAAGCCTGCTTTGGCGTTCATAAGCCCTTTTTGCACTAAAATGTAGTCCCCAAAGTTTTTACTGCCAAAATGTAAATCTTCTGCAGGAATGCGCTCCAGTATATCCTCCAAATGCTGGATTTTCTGAATGAAATGGCGTTTGCGTTCTTCCAGCATGCGGTTGGCACTGCTTTTGTCTGTCAACCAAAGGCAGAACAGTCGAAGACTTAATTCATCCCGTGTGATTGGAGCAGCCACCGATTCCTGAGACCATTGCTGAAGCATATGGATTCCCTTGTCGGTAATGGTATACATTTTTTTATCAGGCTTGTCGGACTGTTGAATCCAGCGGGAGGCTAGCAGTTCCTTGCTCTCCATACGGGACAGCAGCGGATAAATCTGGCTGTGCTTGGCCTGCCAAAAAGGCTGGATACGCAACATCAGATCATAACCGGAGGATTCTTCTCTGGCGAGAAGTCCCAACAGGCCATACGATAGTAAATTCATCGATCTTATCTCCTTCATCCATTATAGTAACGGTTGTAGCAGCTCTGTAACAGATATTCTGCAGCTTCATAAAAAGTGTACACTGAAACTGTATGGTTTGACAACTTTCACCCAGAGCGATCATAGATTTGTCTCCAATTGCTCTGATCAATTGGCCTGCATATGCACTTTTTTCATAAAAAGGGGGTGCCCCAAAAGCCATAGAAATGGCTATAGGACACCCCTTTGTTTGAGAGAAGGATATTCGTCAGTACTTTAGATGGACGCTCCGCGAACGGACCCTTATTCCAGGGACCAACAACAAGAGAATCGTTTTTCTGGCTTTTTAAAAGCTTACTGCTGGTTCCCGTCAACGACAAGCGTTAACTCTCCGGTGTCTGGATGAATGACCATCCCGTGAACAGGTGTATTGGGCGGGAGAAGCGGGTGGTTTTTAATAAGCTTAACTGTACTGCCGACCCCTTCTTCAATATTGTCAAAACCTCTCAGCCATTTGTTCAGCTTGATTCCCGAGTTTTCCAGTGTGTTCAACACTTCTTGCGAAATACCGCGATCCAGCATTTCATTGACCATATGGTCGGCGTTCAGCGCAGCCATACCGCATTCATAGTGACCTATAACGAGTACCTCGTCCGCTTCCAGCTCGTACAGGGCAACCAGTACGCTACGCATTACACTTCCGAAAGGCTGGGAGATGATCGCACCCGCATTTTTAATAATTTTGACATCACCATTGCGCAAGTTCATGGCTTTAGGCAACAGCTCAGTTAGCCGTGTATCCATACACGTAATGATGACCATTCTTTTGTTAGGGAACTTGCCTGTACGATAGGCCTCGTATTCTTTGTTTTCTACGAAAACACGGTTGTAATCCAGTATCTCTTTGAGGTGATTCACGATTGTTCCCTCCGTATACAATTTATTTTTTGAATAATGATTGGCGACAGACCAGTATAGAAGAAGCCTAATTTTCGGTCAGCACAGGCCGTAAATCAGGCTTTACTCCTTTGTTGGTATGTAGTTCTGACGTCTTTTAAATGTCTATCAGAAGCTGGCTGTGCATGTTGTGTGTTGATTATACTTTTTAATATCATTATCATCAAGTATAAGCATTGTAAAGTTTTATCCATTTTTAGTTAAAGGGGTGACTTCAATCATGGAGCGACAGACATCGGAGCAATTAACGACATTAAAGGAGCTTTCTCACAAAATCAGCAGCTATGGCGAAGCAGTAGGCCTGCTGCACTGGGATTTACGCACAGGTGCTCCACGTAAGGGTGTTGACATTCGTTCGGAAACGTTGGGTATATTGTCCACTGAAATGTTCAAACTGATGATTTCGGATGAAATGGGGCAGTTGCTGCAGTATTTTGCCGCCGCCGACAAGCTGGAGCAATTGGAAGACAATGATCGCAGACTGGTGGAGGAATGCCGTAAAAATTATGATCTGAATCGTTCGGTTCCGGCAGATCGTTACCGGGAATACAGCACGCTTGCTGCACAGGCCGAGAGCAAATGGGAGGAAGCGAAGGAACATAGCGATTTTGCAGGCTTCGAACCGTATCTGTCAAAAATCGTGGATATGAAGCGTGAGTTCATCGGCTACTGGGGAATCAAGGACACGGAATATGACACGCTTTTGGATCAATATGAGCCGGGTATGACCGTTGAGAAGCTGGATGCCGTGTTTGATCGGCTTAAAAAGCGCCTTGTCCCGCTATTGTCCAAAATCCAGGCTTCACCAAACCAGCCGGATAGGAGCTTTCTCGACGGTGTGTTTGATGTCAAGCAGCAGGAGAAGTTCAGCCTGTTTATTTTGGGAGAGATGGGTTATGATTTTGCCGCAGGACGTTTGGATGAAAGTGTGCATCCTTTTGCGACCGGATTAAATCCGGGTGATGTGCGCATAACAACACATTATTTGCAAGACGATGTGACCAGTGCGATCTTCAGCTCGTTGCATGAAGGCGGTCATGCACTGTATGAGCAAAATATTGCCCCTGAACTGGCAGGTTCGCTCCTGTCTGGAGGAACCTCCATGGGGATCCATGAATCCCAGTCGCGTTTGTGGGAAAATAAAATCGGACGCAGTCGCGCTTTCTGGGATCGATATTACGATGACTTGCAAAAGCATTTTCCTGAGCAGTTGGCGAAGGTTACGGCAGGGCAATTTCATCGGGCTGTTAACCGTGTGGAAAATTCATTAATTCGGATCGAAGCGGATGAGCTGACATATAATTTACATATTATTATCCGTTATGAAATTGAAAAAATGTTGTTTAATGAAAAGCTGGATGTGAAGCGTCTTCCAGAGGTATGGAATGCGAAATATAAGGAGTATCTGGGGCTTGTCCCGCCGAATGACGGGCTGGGCGTACTTCAGGACGTTCACTGGTCCGGTGGTGATTTTGGCTATTTTGCCTCTTACTCACTGGGGAACATGTATGCGGCGCAAATTTTGGCGACGCTGCGCAAGGAACTGCCGAACCTGGATGAGCTGATTGCTGCCGGAGAGCTTGAGCCGATCAAGCAATGGCTGACCGAGCGGATTTACCGTTATGGTAAGAGTCGGACGCCGTCCGAGCTGATTGTAGCCATTACGGGTGAGGATCTGAACCCGGATTATCTTGCCGACTATCTGGAAGAAAAATATATATCCATATACAAACTGTAAAATGATTGTATGTGCATCTGTCCCGCGTTCCTGGGTGAACGCGGTTTTTTTGTATGCGATTAACCATTATATAGACAGATGCATAACAATATATGAAATCAACGATGTAAAAGGTGGGGAGGGAACAAGGATGAAAACCGGCGCTCGTTGCAAAGCTGTGGTGGCTGCTGCACTGCTCGGATTGCTGCTGCTCAGCGGGTGCGCACCCAAAGGGGAGCAGATGATTGAGATCAGACTGGGCGAGGTAGCCCGCACGGTCTTTTATGCGCCGCAGTATGTAGCCTTGAGCCAGGGGATGTTTGCTCAGGAGGGACTGGATGTCCAATTGGCGACCATTCCCGGTGGTGATAAGGCGATGACGGCGTTGCTGTCCAATCAGGCGGATATTGCACTGATCGGCGCGGAAACATCCATTTATGTGTATCAGCAAGGGGCAGAGGACCCCGTTATTAATTTTGCCCAACTGACACAGAAGGACGGAACGTTTCTGTTTGCTCGTCAAACGCAGGACAACTTTGACTGGGAAAAGCTGAAAAAGCAAAATTTTCTGGGTCAACGCAAGGGCGGAATGCCACAAATGTCACTGGAATTTAGCTTGCGCAAGCACGGCATTGATCCTCATCAGGATCTGAAGCTGATTCAAAATATTGATTTTGCCAACGTGGCCTCTGCATTCGGCTCCGGGACAGGGGATTATGTACAGTTGTTTGAGCCACAGGCATCTATTTTTGAAAAGGCAGGCCGTGGACGGGTAGTAGCCTCTATCGGTGTGGAGAGCGGCGAGCTGCCATATACGGTATATATGGCAAAACAAAGCTATTTGAACACGAATGCTGCGACCGCGCAAAAATTTACAAACGCTGTATACCAGGCCCAGCACTGGATTGCTACACATTCACCTGAACAAATTGCCGAGGCGATTACGCCTTATTTCAAGGATACAGATTTGGCGATTCTGACGAGCAGCATCGAGCGCTACAAGGAACAAGGCACCTATGCTTTGAACCCGATTATTGAGGAAAAGGAATGGCAGAATTTACAGGATATCATGGCCTCGGCGGGAGAGCTGAAAAGTCCCGTTGCACTGGATAAGCTGGTGAATACGAGCTTTGCACAGCAGGCAATCTCGGCAGATTCTGCCGGAAACAGCGACTCGTCTGCGAAAGCGAGCAAGACCGAAGCCACGGGTGCAGGTACAGACACCGGAGGTCCACCATGATCGAGGATCGAGGCGGTAATCCTTCGGATATATCGGTCCCAATGGTAAGACTTGCGCAAGTGACGCATGTGTATGTAACGGATCGGGAAGCTTCGCTGGCGGTTGAGAATATTGATTTTTCCGTGTCGCCAGGTGAATTCGTCAGCTTGGTCGGCCCGAGTGGTTGTGGCAAAACGACGATTCTGTCCATGATCGCCGGGCTGCTACGTCCAGCAGCGGGCCAGGTGATGCTGCAAGGACGACCAGTAAGCGGCCCAAGCCCGGAGGTCGGCTATATGCTGCAACAGGACTATCTGTTCCCTTGGCGGACGATTATGGATAACGCCTTGCTGGGTCTGGAGCTGGGCAAAAGGGTAGATGAGGCTTCGCGCGAGCGGACACGGCTGCTGCTGAAGAGCATGGGCCTGGGAGGGAAGGAGCATCTGCATCCGTCCCAGCTGTCTGGAGGCATGCGCCAGCGTGTGGCGCTGGTGAGGACGCTGGCGACCAATCCGGGACTGCTTCTGCTGGATGAGCCGTTCTCTGCGCTGGATTATCAGACCAAGCTGCAACTGGAAGACCTGATTGCCGAAACATTGCGTGAACGGGGGAAGACGGCTATTTTGGTTACACACGATTTGGCCGAGGCGATTGCGGTCAGCGACCGGATTATTGTGCTGGGCCGTAATCCTGGCCATATTCGGCGTACCTTCGACATTCCAGAATCCATTCGTGAAGCTCAACCTTTTTATGCACGTGATCAGCCGGGCTTTAATGAGCTTTTTCATGAAATATGGGGTGAACTGGAGGCTTCGGGAGTAAAGGAGTGAGTTAGACCATGAGGGATGAAGCGGATCGGCTTGAGCAACGCTGGATTCAAGTGCTGCATCAGGAGTATCGGCGTGGCAGGCGTTCGCAGCGGCGATTGGTGACAGGCGTACAGACAGCTATTTTATTGCTTTTATTTGTACTATGGGAAATTGCGGGCCGGATGAAGTGGATTGATGTACTATTATTCAGCTACCCGAGCAAAATATTCACTCAGATTGGCAAGGATGCGGTCAGTGGTGAGCTATGGGGGCATGTCGGTGTTACAGTCGGAGAGACGATGGCAGGTTTTTTACTCGGAACGCTGTTAGGCACACTGCTGGCTGTACTTATTTGGTGGTCGCCGTTTTTGTCGAAGGTGCTGGACCCCTATATGGTCGTGTTCAACAGTATGCCCAAGGTGGCACTGGGTCCGATTTTTATCGTTATGTTCGGGGCGGGCTTTACGGCTATCCTTATGACGACTCTCTCCATTATAGTCATCATTACGACGCTGGTCGTGTACAACAGCTTTCAGGAAGTTGACTCGAATCTGATCAAGGTGGTGCGTACGTTTGGAGGATCGCGGCGTGATACGTTCCAAAAGGTGATTTTGCCTGCATCCTTCCCCGCAATTGTCTCTACGCTGAAAGTCAATGTCGGTATGGCATGGATTGGTGTGATTGTCGGTGAATTTCTGGTGGCCAAAAACGGGTTGGGCTATTTGATTATTTATGGTTTTCAGGTATTCAATTTTACGCTGGTGATGTCCAGTCTGCTGATCATTGCCATCGTAGCTACACTGATGTATCAGGCGGTTGTGTATGTGGAGCATCGTCTGTTGTCCGGTCGTCCTCATCGGTAAAAATAAAATTTCTGAACATTTGTGTAAAACGTGAAAATAAAGTACCATGAAAATGAAATTATTTAAAATTTATGAAAACGAGCATTTTGCATAAATCCAAAAGAGCGATTTAAATCTGCAATCTATAGAGTGGAACGGTTTCGTTCATCTATGATATTGTTCTTTTGAGTGTCGGGAATCGAATGATGCAAAATGCTGACACAGATTTCACCTAGAGAGGACAGAGTTTTTTCATGGGCTTTCGTACAATTAAAACGGCTATTGCCGCATTAATGGCCGTACTCATTGCGGATGGTTTTGGCATTCATGGAGCTACCTCGGCAGGACTTTTGGCTATTTTGGGGGTGGATGTCACACGCAAGAGAAGCCTCCGTACCATTTCAGCGAGATTTTTTGCGTCCGTTGTGGGGCTTCTTTTTGCTT
Organism: Paenibacillus peoriae KCTC 3763; assembly: GCF_000236805.1. Taxonomy (GTDB): domain Bacteria; phylum Bacillota; class Bacilli; order Paenibacillales; family Paenibacillaceae; genus Paenibacillus; species Paenibacillus peoriae. The sequence goes on from NZ_AGFX01000011.1 coordinate 817,447, forward strand.
GTATTTTGTTTGTTGTTTTCGGATTCCATGATTGGGTTCTGGCATTATATATTTTGACGGCGTTCCCGGTCATTGTTCGTGTAGGCTTCAAGGAAGGGATCGTCACGGGATCGGTTGTCGTTTTCCGTGTATTTAGCGGCGGTGTAATTGATATGGAGGTGCTGCTGACCCAGCTGGCTCTGCTTGTTATTGGACTCGGCTCCGCCATGATCGTCAATTTGGCCTATATGCCACGTTCCGATAATACGATGCAGCAAATTCGGCACGAGGTTGATCGGACGTTTTCCGTCATATTCAGAAACATAGCCAATACGCTGCGTAGTCCAGCATACATATGGGATGGCAAGGAAGTTATCGAAGCGAACAGCATCATCGTCAGGGGGGTAACCGAAGCGGGGCGTTCATTGGAAAATCAGATGCTCCGTCCCCAAGAGGGCTGGAATGTGTATTTTTATATGCGCAGGGAGCAGCTGGATTCGATTCAGAACATGATGCAACTGATCGCACAAATGTATCAGCATATGCCGCAGGCCAAGCTTCTGGCCGAGCTGTTCGACCAGCTTAGCCATGACGTTTTGGCCGGGCATTATACGGGGCAGACTGAGAAGCTGCTGGAACAGGTTCGTGAGGAATTTAAAGAAATGGAGCTTCCCGCAACACGGGAGGAGTTCGAGATTCGTTCGGCACTCTTGCAGCTTACGCATGAGCTGTACCAGTATTTGAAAATCGCCAAAAAGGACAAGGCCCCTACTCCGGTGAAAAATTAGAGTAAAGGCCTTGAGCGGCTGCTGTCTAGTGATGGACAGTGGCCTTTTCTTGTTCAATAACGGCAGAGGCCGTAGCAGGCAGGGAACGTTTGCGCCGAATACGTCCTGTGATCCATAGGGCAATGCTGATCAGTCCGGGATAGAGCATGGCCCACCCGACAAAGGGAAAAACGACCGCTGTTGAGATGAATGACACTGAGCTGATCGCGACACCCCAGCGACTGCCCCGTAGAAGCTTAATTCCCGCCGCACAGCCGCCGAGATAGGTCAGAATGAAGGTGGCGTTCGGGAACTGGATGAGGTTGGTGAGTGAAACGGCGCCACTACTGTACAGAGACATAATGATCACGAAGCAAACGGCAAGAAAAGCGATGCCCCCGACAGGTGTATGGAAACGTCGGGATAATTTGCCCATCCAGCCAAAGGCGTGTCCTTGTCGGGATAAAGCATACGCGACCCGTGAAGCGGCACCAACATAAGCAATAATCGTTGCAGTACAAATAAAGATTCCCGTCAAGCCCGCGATGACTGCGCCCCATGGACCGATAGCTCGGCTGATCACCCATACAAGGGAAGCATCTGAACCTCCCGCAAGGTAGCTTTGTGTCCCAATCGTAGCCAATGCAGTCAGGAAATACAGCAGCCCAACGAGGATAGCTGCAATGGTTACACCTTTAACAGCTGCCCGCTGGGGATTGGTGAATTCCTCTGACATATGGGATACGGCCTCCCAGCCGATGAAGCACCAGAACAGAATCGCGGCTGCCTGACCGACAGGGAGCCAGCCATGAGGAACGAAGGGGATGAAGTGTATGGTTTTCATCTGGGGAAGTGCTGCGGCAATGGCGAAAATAAGGACAGCTACAGTAGCAATGACGACAGCCACCTGAATGCGTCCAGCCACCTTCATGCCGATCCAGTTGATCCCCAGCCCCACAGCCAGCATGGCAGCGGCTAGCATAATGCGGCTTTCCTCTCCCCAGCCCATGGCAGCGGTCATATAGCCAGCTCCGGTGAGTGCGGCAACAGGTGCTCCGATCGGAACGGACATGAGAAAAAACCATCCAATATATGAACCGGCACGTGGTGAAAAGGCCAGCGTGACAAAATGTGATACCCCTCCTGCATTCGGAAATTTAGCGGACAGAAGGCCCATGGACAGTGCCATTGGCAAGATGAGCAGGGTCATAAAGCCCCATGCCAGCAGTGATGCCGGTCCCGCCATTTGGGCGGCAAGACCGGGTACAATCAATATGCCCGAACCCAGCACAGCTCCGATGTAGAGCGCAATGGCCTGTGGAAGACCAATAGTGGATTGTAGCTTGTGTTCATTTGTCATGCAGAAAATCCTTCTTTCTCTTGTCATTTCCATCAGCTTATCAGATAATCAATCTATCGGAAAAACGGAATATAATGATAGATTGCATCGAAAAAAACGATGGAAGGGGTAGACTATGGAATCTCGGCATTTATTTACGTTTTTAAATGTGGTTGAAGCCGGCAGTTTTACACGAGCGGCGCGTATACTGGATTATGCACAGTCGAGTATCACGGCTCAAATCCAGACGCTGGAAACCGAGCTGGGGACGCCGCTGTTTGACCGTATTGGCAAGAAAATCATGCTGACGGACGCCGGACGGCGTCTGCTGCCCTATGCGCAGGAAATTTCCAAGATGCATGCGATGGCCAAGGATGCGCTTTGTTCAGAATCGGAGCTGACGGGCACGCTGAAAATTGGAGCACCGGAGTCGCTGGCTGCTTTTCGGTTGCCAGGCCTGATTCGTGAGTATAGGGAGAAGTATTCGAAGGTTAAAATCGTGCTTAAACCCGGTGAATGCTGGGAATTGCGCGATATGGTTCGCTCCGGCGAGCTGGATTTGGCTTTTTTGCTTCAGCCTGAGACGGAGGACAGGGAGCTGCAGGTGACTACGCTCATCCATGAGCCGATGGCACTGGTCGCGCCGCTTCAGCATCCGCTGGCTGCATATACAAGGGTAGAGCCTCGCGATTTAAAGGATGAAACCATTTTGCATACGGAGTCTGGCTGTACGTACCGTATTCTGTTTGAGCAGTATTTGAACAGACACGGTATTTTTGCGGACCCGAGTCTGGAGTTTTGGAGCATTGAAGCCATCAAGCAGTGTGTTATGGCAGGCTTGGGTGTTGCACTGCTCCCGCTCGTTACGGTGCAAAATGAGCTGCGTGAAGGGAAAATGACACGTTTGGCGTGGGATGACAGTGAGCAACAGGTGGCTACTCAGGTCACTTATCATACGAAAAAATGGAAATCCCCGGCTCTCAGCGAATTTTTACAGATTGTAGAGCAGCATGTAGCACATTGGCGTGCATGAGTTCAAGCCATTGCGGCATAAGCTTATACAAATAATATTTTTTCCTTTTCGCCTATTCACTCAACATTCGCCCACAACCTGCATACATATGTATGGAATGATTGATTGTATGGAGGAGGTTCAAGAATGGCATTGAGTCATAAAAATCGTAGAGAGATTATTACTAAAGCGATCTGTGGAAAAGGTCGCAGATTCTCTACCGTAACCCATACCGTAACTCCGCCCAATAATCCAACCAGCATTTTGGGGGCATGGATTATTAACCACCAGTATGAAGCTGTGGCGGCCGGGGACGGCATTGAGGTCGTCGGGACGTATGACATCAATATTTGGTACTCATACGATAAAAACTCGCAGACCGATGTGGCTAAGGAAACGGTATCGTACGTGGAACATGTGCCGCTTTCGTATCTTGATCCGAAGCATCGGGCATCTACAGTGGAAGTATCCGCCGAAGCTACACAGGAGCCGAGCTGCGTTGAGGCCAGTGTATCTTCCGGGGGCGGCAGCGTAATGATCCGGGTCGAGCGGGAATTTGCGGTGGAGCTGGTGGCGGAAACGAAAATTGTTGTGGAAGTATTCCCGAATGGCAGCAGTGATGATTTTGCCAAGGATTTTGATTTTGGAGCGGAAGAAGGGGACTATGAGGAGCTCGACCCCGACCTCATTGACGACGAGCTCTGACGGAGGGTAACAAAAAGAGGGCCGCTTTACTCTTTGCGCCGGCTGATTCTGCGCAGGGGCAAAGGCCCTCCTTTTTGTTGTTATGCAGACATAATCCATACGTAATCTGTAGGGAGGGAAGCATGATGCAGCAGCCGGGACAGGCGCTCAGACGCTTTAGACAGATGCCGAATGATGAAAAAAAGCGTAGGCTGGAGCGTTCGGGTATATCGGTTCGTTGGATGGATGGCAGCACAGCGGATTTTGCGATAGGCTATGCAGTGCAAATCCATCAATTGCAGGTGCTGGAGATTCGAAGACGTACCATTCCAAGGCGTTTCCATGAAGGCCGTTCTGAGATCCGCGCATATAATCCGTCTGCGCTGGATCGTAATTCACAGCTATATATCCGGATGGAGCGGCTGGCAGTGCGTACGCTGTACACACTCGGCTTGGACAGTGGTGAGGTAGTGCTGACGCTGCTGGGGGAGCGCAGCTGTCAGGTGCGTGATGTTGCAGCACAGCCATGGCTGAACGACAGACGCTTGGATGCGCTTTATGAAGCTGCAGCGCGTGAAGAAGAGGCTCAGGAGGAGGACTTTCTAGCGGAACGCGAGAGAAATCAACTGCTGATCGGCATGGACCCTGAATTTTTGCTGGTTCGGATGCCCGAGGGGCGGATTGTTCCAGCCTCAAGGTATTTGAGCCGCGTTGGCGTAGCAGGCTGCGATGCCGTATCGCGCCGAGGACGGACGCTATATCCAGTGGCTGAACTACGTCCTGCACCGAGTGGTGATCCGGCCCTTCTGCTGAAGCATTTGCGTCAAGCCTTTGCAACAGCAGCCCGGCGCATTGCCGACCGAACGCTCATCTGGCAGGCAGGCGGAATGCCACAACCGGGCTTTCCGCTGGGCGGACATCTACATTTCAGCGGGGTGCCGCTAAACGGGGCGCTGCTGCGGACGCTGGACAATTATTTGGCGCTGCCTTTAGCGCTGCTGGAAGACAAGCGTGCGGCTCGGCGCAGACCACATTATGGCAATTTGGGAGACTTTCGCCGTCAGTCGTACGGAGGCTTTGAATATCGAACCCTGCCTAGCTTTCTGGTCTCGCCCCAACTAGCAAAAGGCGTGATTGGAATGGCTTTTCTTATCGCGTCTCAATACCCTCGTTTGCAGCGTAGACCGCTGGGTGAGGAGGAGGCTCACCGAGCCTTTTATGAAGGAAACCAGATTTTACTTAAGAAGTATATGGAGCCTCTTATTCCCGATATCGTTTCACTAGAGGTATATTCGCAATATGAAGCTTACATCGGACCTTTGCTGGATAGCCTCCACAAGGGGAAGCAGTGGGATGAGTCGCGTGATCTGCGTCCATTTTGGAAACTTTCGTAAAATCAGCCGGCGACGACCGGGATGCTTTCATGTTATCGACTGTCATTTTTGTTATAATGATAGGTAATGCAAGTTTTAACGGAAAAGTGTGGGGGTTAGCAAACGATGTCCAATTATACACCGATGATTCAGCAATATCTATCTATAAAAGAGCAGGCCAAAGACGCATTTTTGTTTTTCCGCCTGGGAGATTTTTATGAGATGTTTTTTGACGATGCCATTCTTGCATCCAAAGAGCTGGAAATTACACTTACAGGCCGTGAGGGTGGCACCACGGAAAAAATTCCGATGTGCGGCGTGCCTTACCATTCGGCGGAAAATTACATACAGCGCCTTATTGAGAAGGGCTATAAGGTAGCCATCTGTGAACAAATGGAGGAAGCCTCAGCTACGAAGGGGATGGTGCGGCGTGATATTGTCCGCGTTGTGACTCCGGGTACGGTCATGGAAGGCAAGGTGCTGGGCGACAAGTCCAACAACTACATGGTCTGTGTTACAGAGACGGACGGAATGCTGGCATTGGCGGCGTGCGACTTGTCGACAGGTGAGCTGTATGTGACCTCGGTACCGGATTCGAAAGAATGGCTGCTGGATGAAATTAATATTTATGAGCCATCCGAAATGCTGGGGGACGGTCATCTGCTCGATTTTGTGACATCCCGTCTGTCGCCTGTTGGGCGGCGTGTTGTCTATACGGCCTGGGACAAGTCCAAGGATGATCTTGTGCGGGATCAATTTGGCGAAGCTGCGTGGGCAAGGCTTACAGAAGAACGCAGACAGTGCATATCCCGTCTGATTGCTTATTTGAATGAAACGCAAAAAAGATCGCTCGGCCAATTGACCCAAATCTCGGTGTATGAGCCGAATCACTTTATGATTCTGGACCCGTTTACCCGTCGGAATCTGGAACTGGTAGAGACGGTTCGTGAGCGCTCCAAGAAAGGCTCGCTGCTGTGGCTGCTGGATCGGACAGAGACATCGATGGGAGCGCGTCTGCTGCGCCGCTGGATCGACAAGCCGCTGCTGAACAGCCATATGATCGAGGAGCGGCTGGAGGCGGTAGACAAGCTATACCATCAGTTCATTTTCCGTGAAGATGTGCGTGCTCAGCTCAAAGAGATTTACGATCTGGAACGCCTGGTTGGGCGTATTGCCTTTGGTAGCGCTAATGCACGCGATCTGATCGCTCTTAAGCTGTCGCTGGCCCGGGTTCCGGCTTTGCGCGAGCTGTGCGCCGAATCGCCTTCACAGACGCTGAGACGGATTGCGCAAACGCTGGATAGCTGTACAGATTTGTGCGCGTTGATCGAGGAAGCAGTGGCAGATGAGCCGCCCATCTCCGTAAGGGACGGGGGGCTCATTAAGGAAGGCTACCATCAGCGTCTGGATGAACTGCGGGAGGCGAGTGTGAACGGTAAGCGCTGGATCGCCGAGCTGGAGGCCAAGGAACGTGCTGCAACAGGCATACGGTCGCTCAAAATCGGATACAACAAAGTGTTTGGTTATTATATCGAGGTGACCAAATCCAATTTGAGCTCATTACCGGAAGGGCGGTATGAACGCAAACAGACGCTGGCGAATGCGGAACGGTATATTACACCAGAGTTGAAGGAAAAGGAATCCTTGATTTTGGAAGCCGAAGATAAAATGGTCGATCTGGAGTACACGCTTTTCTCCGAGCTTCGCAGTAAGCTGAACGTGGAAATTCCCCGTCTGCAAAAGCTGGCAGAGCAGGTGGCTGAAATTGACGTATATCAGTCCATGGCATCCGTGAGCGCGGAGCGCGGCTTTGTGAAGCCTGAACTGACAACGGGGTACGATTTTGTGATTGAGCAGGGACGGCATCCCGTTGTGGAGGCTGTAATGAAGGATGGCAGTTTTATCGCCAATGGCACCGCATTGGAGGAAGCGGATGCGCATATTTTACTGATCACCGGTCCAAATATGGCTGGTAAAAGTACGTATATGCGTCAGGTCGCACTCATTGCCATTATGGCGCAAATAGGTTGCTTCGTCCCGGCTGCACGTGCTAAAGTACCGATGCTGGACCGCATTTTTACACGTATTGGCGCAGCGGATGATCTCATCGGCGGGCAGAGTACGTTTATGGTGGAAATGGCTGATATCCAAGTGATGACGGACAAGGCAACGCCACGAAGCCTGATCATTATCGATGAACTGGGACGCGGTACGTCCACAAGTGAGGGGATGGCAATTGCACAGGCGGTTATCGAATTTGTCCATGATATAATCGGCTGTAAAGCGCTGGTGTCTACGCATTTCCATGAGCTGGCTCATTTGGAGCAAAGTCTGCCTTCGCTGCGGAACTACTCGATGGCGGTACAAGAAAGCGGCGACAAGGTGAACTTCCTGCGTAAACTCATACAGGGAGCAGCTAGCAGCAGCTATGGTATTTATTGTGCCCGGCTGGCAGGTTTGCCAAGTAACATTATTGAGCGTGCAAATGGGCTATTACATGGCTTTGAACAAGCGGCAGCCCAAGTAACGGCAGGCACTGAGACCGTAGCAGGAGCGACGGAAGAAACAGCTCATCGTACACGCTCAGGGACAGGGGCGGTTTCTTCTATGAACAGGGAGAACCGGGACAATTCAGCCCAGACGTTGCGAGAACAGGGAGCAGTTGCCTCACAAGCCCAGTTTTTATCGCAGCAAGCCACCCTTGTAAAAGAGGAAACTGTGCAGGCTGGGGAAGATTCCAGCGGGTTAGAGCAGGGAGCAACCGGAGTGGTACAACTGTCTATTTTCGGAGAGCAGGAGCTTGCTCCCGTTAAGTCGCAGTCAGAGACGGCTGAGGCTAATCCGGTTATACGTCAAATTTTGCGCAAGGTGAAAAATGCGGATGTCATGAACATGACTCCCTTGCAGGCGATGCAGCTGTTAAATGAATTAAAAAACAAGGCCAACGGCCTGTAGTACAAATAAATGACATGATTTATTTCTTGTTTTTCATCACACTTTGAGGTCAGGAGGAGGTTCAAAGGATGTCTAAAATTCGGGTGCTGGATGAGCATATTGCGAACCAGATTGCTGCCGGCGAGGTCGTGGAACGTCCGTCCTCCGTCGTGAAGGAACTGGTGGAAAATGCGATTGATGCGGGCGGTACGCGTGTGGACGTATCTGTTGAAGAAGGCGGGCTGCAAAGTATCCGGGTTACGGATAACGGCAGCGGCATTGAGCCTGAGGACGTGGAAACGGCCTTCTATCGCCATGCGACCAGTAAAATCGGACATGGTCGCGATCTGTTCCAGATTACGAGTCTGGGCTTTCGGGGTGAGGCTCTTCCAAGTATCGCCGCTGTATCGAAAGTGGAGCTGCTTACAGCAGCTGGAGATGACGGACGTGCGCGTAAATTGATCATTGAGGGCGGTAAGCTGATGCTTCACGAGGATGCGGCCGCCCGGCAAGGCACGGATTTTACCGTTCGGGAGCTGTTTTATAATACGCCAGCACGGCTGAAATATATGAAAACGATCCAGACGGAGCTGGGGCACATTTCGGATGTGCTGTACCGGATGGCGCTTTCACACCCGGAAGTTGCCTTTACCTTGCGGCATAACGGCAATACATTGCTGCAAACGCTGGGCAATGGTGATTTGCTGCAGGTGATTGCCGCGATTTATGGAACTTCTGCGGCGAAGTCCATGCTGCCGCTGGAAGGAGAGAGCCTCGATTACCGCATTAGCGGCTTTGTCAGTCGACCGGAGTGGACCAGATCGAATCGGAATGCGATTTCAACCGTAGTGAATGGTCGCTTTGTGCGCAGCTACGGGCTCAATCAGGCGCTGCTTAAGGCATATCATACGTTGCTGCCGATCAATCGTTTTCCGCTGGCAGTGATCCAGTTGGAGATGCATCCTTCATTGGTGGATGTTAACGTTCATCCCGCCAAGCTGGAAGTGAGATTTAGCAAGGAAGCCGAACTGTTTCAGTTGGTTGAGGATTCGATAAAAGCTGTTTTGGGGCAGCAGGTGCTGATTCCGAAGGCCGTCAAGCGCGAAATCGGCGGCAAGGATAGTGGCTCGTTCGTACAGGAGCAGTTCCACTTCTCAAAGGGACATGGTACTGGACATGTTACTGGATATGGTACGGGAAATAATGCAGAAGATGCTGCTTCTTCCGGCGAGGAACGGGGGCAGGCAGAGCCGCTTTCAGGGGCCTCGCTAAAGGAACAGGACCCGCGCCAGTCCATTCGCGGGAATGACGAGAACCGTAGGGTTAGCCCGGAGCGTGAGCAACGTCCGCACAGGGAGGGCGTTCCTGCTATTGATCGGGCAAGCGCCCTTATGGGGACTAGTGTCAGCGATGAGGAGCTGAATGCAGATTTTGTGGGTGAAAACAATGGAAGCGGGAATATCAGTGCCATGCCGCTACCTGATGGGACTGCTGTGCATTCGCCTGGTGGACAAAAGCTGCAAGGGAATGAAGCTGTAGTGGACACAACTTCCGTTTACAGCGGGGCTGTTCAGGAAACGGCCGCTTCTGCCACTTATCGCTCTTCTGTGACTCCGAGTGCAGGAAATGTTGCGGACTCGCGCTATTTCGCTGGCGAGAAGCCGCGTCAGCCACGTCTGAATGCCGAGCAGCTGGCAGCGGTATCTGGTGAAGCTCCCGAGCTGCCCGCTTTTCCTGAATTGAATTTGATCGGTCAGCATCACGGAACTTATCTGATTGCGCAGAACGATCAGGGCTTGTATTTAATTGATCAGCATGCTGCGCATGAGCGGGTCAATTACGAATTTTATTATGAAAAATTCGGCAATCCCGAGTCAGTATCGCAGGAGCTACTCCTGCCGATTACACTGGATTTTACGCCTTCCGAGACAGAAAAGCTGAAAACGAGGCTACACTGGTTTGAACAGGCGGGAGTGTATTTGGAGCATTTTGGTGGTCAAACCTTCCGTGTCAGCTCTTATCCATATTGGCTTCCCAAAGGGGAAGAAGCGGATGTCATTGAGGAAATGGCCGGATGGGTACTGGAGGAAAAAGCCATTGATCTTGCCAAGCTGCGCGAGGCAGCCTCGATTATGTGCTCCTGTAGAGCTTCGATTAAAGCCAATCAGAAGCTGACCGATCGACAGGCTGTCGTCCTGCTAGAGCGTTTGGCAGCGTGCAAACAACCGTACACTTGCCCCCATGGGCGTCCTATCGTCGTTTCCTTTTCCACTTATGATTTGGAGAAGTTGTTTAAAAGAGTAATGTAAGGGAGTATAAATATGTTGCAGGATTGGGAAAACCGTGAAGAAGAAAAGCAGACGAGGCTTCGTGAGCAGCAAGCTGAATTACTGGTGACGACGGGGGATGCTCCCTCGGCCGAGGTTGTGCAGCGAGCGGAGTTGCTTGCAGCCGAGCTGGGGGTGCTGTATGCCCCCCGTCGTGGCATATCAGTAGCTAAGCTAATCGCTGCTCATAGAGTCCGTCAGGCTCTGGTGCTGGTGCAGGGCGGAGTGAGGCTGATTGGCCCGGAACAGCCACCGATGGCTTTTCACCCGAGTATGGGCTTTATTCGTGCCAAGCGGGTATTAAAAGGTGAGCATGATCCGATGTTGACTGCCGCCAGGCTCGTTCCGGGCGATACCGTGCTGGATTGTACCGCAGGACTCGGAACGGATTCCCTCCTGTTTTCCATTGGAACGGGAAGTTCTGGACAAGTAACGGCTGTGGAAAGTTCTTTTCCCGTGTATGCGTTAATCAAGGATGGAATGAGGCATTACCGTTCCGGTAACTCCGCGGTGGATGAGGCCTTTTCCAGCATTGATGTTCGTTTTGGTCACCATCTGGACTTTTTGCGGAGCTTGCCGGATCGCAGTATAGATATTGTTTATTTTGACCCGATGTTCCGCGATCCGTTGCTCGATTCTAGCGCAATCGGTCCATTGAGAGGGTTGGCTAACCCGGACGCATTAGATGAGGAAAGTATTGTTCAGGCCAAGCGGATTGCACGGAAAACAATTGTATTGAAGGAAAAACGGGGCAGTGGGGAATTTGCCCGCCTCGGCTTCCGTGTGGAGCAACGGGGCACAACGAAAACAGTGTACGGAGTGATTGATATTGACAGCGGCATCTAAGCCTAAACTACTGGTTCTTGTTGGCCCGACTGCAGTCGGCAAGACGAAACTAAGCATTGAGATGGCACGACAATTTGACGCGGAAATTATTTCCGGTGATTCCATGCAGGTGTACCGTCATATGGACATTGGAACAGCCAAAATTTCCAAACAGGAAATGGAAGGAATCAAGCACCATTTAATTGATATTCATGAGCCTGAATACCCATATTCAGTAGCTGCATTTCAGGAAGATTGCCGTCGCCTCATACCAGATATTCATTCCAGAGGAAAATTGCCGTTTATCGTAGGCGGAACAGGTTTATATGTGGAATCGGTCTGCTATGAATACCAGTTTTCCGAGGTGGGAGCTGATGAAGCTTTTCGTCAGGAACAGCTTGATTTTGCCGAACAGTTTGGGGCCGAAGCGCTTCATGCGCGACTGCAGGCGGTTGATCCCGAAAGTGCACTTCGTTTGCATCCCAATGACCGTCGTCGTGTCGTTCGGGCATTGGAAATTTACCATGTTAGCGGAACGACACTTAGCTCGCAACTGGCCAGTCAAAAGAAGGAGTCTCCCTACCAATTGTGCATCGCAGGTTTGACAATGGATAGGCAAATGCTTTATAAACGTATTGAAGACCGAATCGACGGGATGCTCGATCAAGGGCTTGTTGCTGAGGTAGCCTCCTTAATGGAACGGGGAGTGCGAAGCGATGCCATCTCCATGCAAGGTCTAGGCTATAAAGAGATATCCTCCTACCTGCGGGGAGAGGTGTCTTTGGAAGAAGCGGTGATTTGGCTAAAACGGGATACGCGTCATTTTGCGAAGCGACAGCTCTCGTGGTTTCGCCATATGAAGGATATCCAGTGGGTAGATGTCACTGATTTCGGAAATTTTTCTGCTCATGCAGTCCAAATACACGAAATTATAGCAGGAAAGTTCCGGACAGACCTTGAATATACTTCAAAACAATCCAAATGATTATTGGGGGTACGGCTAAAATGAACAAGTCTATTAATATCCAAGATACGTTTCTGAATCAATTGCGGAAGGATTCTATACCTGTCACGGTATACCTCATCAATGGATTTCAGGTGCGGGGAACAATTAAGGCCTTTGACAATTTCACAATTGTTATTGATTCCGATGGGAAGCAACAGCTGATTTACAAGCATGCTATATCCACCTTTACACCGCAACGCAATGTATCGCTTGTACAGCAACAGGATAATATCGGCGATAACTGATTAGGGGCTTGACGGTCGCCAGGTTGCTGAAACTTTTCGAGCGTCCGTCTCGTCTAACTGTATAGGAATGTGACCGGGAGCAACCTCAACAGGGTTGTTCTTTTCATTCCGTTTTGATTTCATGCTACCGAAAGCAAGGTACATGTTCGGCAACATATGATTATTCGCGAAAGGGAGTCAGGGGAATGCCAAACGATTCATTGTCCAGATCCGGCAATCGCAATAGAAACACACCTAAAGAGAAGCCGAAGGACAAGAAAAAGAAAATTACAGGTAAGCGAATTGGATGGACGCTGTTTATTACGGCAGCGTTAGCCATATTTTGCGCACTTGCCGGATACTTGTTCGTCATGGTCAATGGTGAGCAGATTTACAAAGCCAACAAGGATAAAATTAACGTGAATGGGACATCGAAGGTTTATGACCGCAACGGTGTGCTTATGGGTGAGCTGTCTGTGCAAAAAAGCGATCCTGTCAAAAGTGAAGAAATTCCGGATTTACTTAAAAAAGCTTTTGTAGCAACGGAGGATAAACGATTTTACGAGCATCAGGGTGTCGATATTTGGTCCATTGGGCGGGCGGCTGTTAAGGATATCGTAGCCCGTTCAGCAGTGGAGGGCGGCAGTACGCTGACCCAGCAGTTGGCCAAAAACCTGTTTTTGTCGCGTGACAAAACCTTTTTCCGTAAAGCGACCGAGGTATCGATTGCCATGGCTTTGGAGCGGAATTTGACAAAAGATGAGATTATCACACTATATCTAAACCGGATTTGGTTTGGACGTTCGTATTCGGGTATCAAAGCTGCATCGGAAGGTTATTTTGGGCAATCGAATTTAAAAGACTTAAAGTTGTGGCAGATTGCTACACTGGCAGCCATTCCAAAAGGGCCTTCCAAATACAATCCGATCAGTAACCCGGAAGACTCGAAGGCCCGGCGTGCGGTGGTTCTTCAGCTGATGTTCGAGCAGGGGATGATTGGCAAGCAGGAGATGGAAGAAGCCAAAGCAGTAAATTACGATTACAAGCAGCCGGAAAAAGTGCAGAAGTATCAGAATTTTATGGAGTATGTGATGAATGAGGCAGAGGATGCCTTGCCAGGAGTCAGCGGGAATGATCTGATCATTGGCGGTTATCAAATTCATACGACCATGGATGCTCAAGCCCAAAATGCGCTGGATCAGGCGATGGCAGATGATGCTATGTTCGAAAAAAGCCCGGACGATCAGCCTGTTCAAGCCTCTATGGTTATTGTTAACAACCAAACGGGCGGAATAGCCGCAATGGCACCCGGACGGGATTACAAGAGGGGAACCTTTAACCGTGCAACACAAAGCCGCAGACAGCCAGGCTCGGCCTTTAAACCTATTGCGGCGTATGCGCCGGCTCTCGAATCCGGCAAATTTACGATGGATACCCCTTTAAGTAACGAACGGCAGAGCTTTAACGGGTACAGCCCGAAAAACTTGCATGGTTACTCTTCAACCATCAGTATGACTGATGCCATTACAAAGTCTGAAAATATCCCGCCAGTATGGTTGCTGAACCAAATCGGCGTGGAAAAAGGGGTTCAATTTGCGGAAAGCCTGGGCATTCCGATGGATAAGAATGATCACTCGCTTGCTATCGCATTGGGTGGATTAAGCAAAGGGACAAATACTCTTGAAATGGCACAGGCGTATAGCGCTTTTGCCAATAAGGGACAATTCCAAAAGGCTTATTCCATTAAGCAAATTAATAATAGTGATGATCAAGTGATTTATACTCATGAAGAGCAATCTAAGCCTGTAATGAGTGAGAAAACAGCTTATGAAATGACACAGATGATGCAAAATGTAGTCAATAGCGGCACAGGCCGCAAAGCGCGTATTGACTGGCCTGTAGCCGGTAAGACGGGTACGACACAAAGTGGAATCAGCGGCAACAGCGGCAACCGGGACATCTGGTTTGTCGGTTACACGCCAGAGTATACCGGAGCCGTATGGATGGGATATGACAAGCCTGACGGCAAGCATATGCTGAGGAACTACAGCGGACAGTCTGCAGCCTTTTTCGGCAGGGTCATGGGCGATGCGCTCAAGGGACATCCGGTTACGCAATTCTCCCAGCCGAAGGGATATGAGCCGCCGGCGGTTGAGAAACCGGTTGAGACTGTTCAGGTTACTGCTCCAAGCGGTTTGAACGGATCTTATAGTCAGGATACACAAATTGTATCTCTATCCTGGAATGCATCGGCGGGTGATAATGTACAATATCGTGTGTATCGCAAAGGGTCTTCCGATGCAGACTTTACGCCGATTATGGAGGCAATGAAGGGCACAAGCGGTGAAGATACGTCTCCGGTGGCAGGAAATACGTATGAATATTATGTAGTCGCTTATGGACCGGATGGTAAGGAATCCGAACGTTCCAATACGATTGGTGTGGAAGTTCCAGCAGACACCACTCCGGTGAACCCACAACCGGGAACTGATCCGAATCAGGGCGGAACCTTACCGGACAACGGTGGAGTTACAGATGGCCAAAACGGTACGGACCAGGGAAATACAGTTCCTAGTGGCACCGATAACGGCACTGGTACGGATCAAGTTCCGATGACTCCTGGGGACACCAGTGGAACTGGCACTGGGGGTACAGGCAACAACAATGGAAGCACCGGTAACGGAAGTGATACGAACCAAGGGAATGGTCAGACAACTATACCGGATACAGGGACTGTCAATAGTGAGACAACGGTGAATCCGAATGATATCAGTACATCCACTACAGGAACCCCGGCGGATGGAGGTCAGGAGAACAATTCCAACGGCCATTCGAACCCCAATCGTGGACCCCGCAACCGGAATTAGTAAGCTTCGCTTTATGCAAATTGGCTTGTTTTTAACCTTAAGGTATTTTCAGACCGTTTTTACGGTCTGAGAATACCTTTTTTTGTTGTAGCTTGGGGTATCTTTTTTGAGTGTACAGTTTAAATATGGTAAGCTGGGTTTACCAATGTTGGAGAGGAACATCATTATGAAGCGCAAATTCGGAGATCGGGCCAACTGGCGCAGAATAACGAATCGCAAGTTTGCTTGCCGGTATGTAGAAAGTGACGCGTTTACAGGATATGTGACCCTGTATACCATTTTGAGTCTCAAGGAGCCGTTATGGAAAAGCTACGGCGGTCATACGTTTTGCATTGCCGATAAAGGTTATTCCTGGCTGCAGTATTACCCAAAAGGGGAGCATTATGTGGTGACGGCTATGTTTGACAATCGGGAGCAGATCGTGGAATGGTACATTGATACCTGCCGAAATCAGGGTGTGACCGACCAGGGTGTCCCTTGGTTTGATGATTTGTATTTGGATGTCGTGGTGCTCAAAAATGGTGAAATCTTCTTGGTGGATGAGGATGAACTGGAGGAGGCGCTACAACGCGGGCATATCTCAACGCAAGAGGCAGAATTGGCTAACCGTACAGCGGCTGATGTGCTACATCAGATAGATGCCCACATGTTCCCCTATTTTAAAATGTCGCTGAAACACCGTGCGGAATGGTTTCATAACGGTGATTTCAAAAGGGATCGGTGAATGTTTTGCAGTGGATGGGTAACATCGGGCCAAGACGCCCTGAGCCTCAGAATAGGCTGAGTCGCTCAGGGAGAAGACGTATCTTACTCAAGCGTCTCGTACTTTGCTTGCTGATGGTTATACTGATTGGATTGGTATGGGCAGGCTTCCGAGTTTGGAACATGAACACAGCCGCCTCTACCTCTCCGCTTCAGCAAGCGCAAACTGGAATCGTGCTGGGGGCTTCCATGTGGGGAGCAGAGCCAAGCCCCGGTTTAAAGGAAAGGTTGGAAGAAGCCTTGCGGCTATACCGCAATGGGACCGTCAAGAGTCTGATTGTAAGTGGAGGGCTGGATAAGCCTGATTTTCCGTATACAGAGGCCGAAGGAATGCAACGCTATCTGGTAGATAGGGGTATCCCTGCCCAGCATATTGTACTGGAGAACCATGCTACCAGCACCTACGAAAATTTGCTGTATAGCCAGCGAATCATGAGGGAGTATGGCTGGACCTCGGCTGTAATCATTACACATAGCTATCATGGTCCTCGCGCGATGGAGATCGCTCAATTTTTGAATTTCGATCATCCTCAGATGGCTCTGACGGAATCCAGAGTATTGAATATGCCGCTTCATCAATCGAGAGAAGTATTGGCTTACGCTAAATGGACGCTGCAACGGTGGTGGATCAGCGCTCAAACTTGGCTGGCCTGAACGGGGAGAAATGCCTTGTGTGCATTCCCGTTGCTTTTGTGCTAATAAGGACATGCCGGACCGAATACATTAATAGGGTAAGCTGTGCCTGAAGAAATGTTGAGGTGATGGATGCATGAACGGACGGGGAATTGCCGCGGGCAAGCGGTCGGAGGAGAGACCTTCCAGACAAATCAATGTCGTGCTGCGTAGCCCGGAGCCGACAGCTTCGGTAACAGTGGACGAAAAGGAAGCAGCAGCTTCAACCAAGTCGCAGGCGCTACCGCAGTATCTCAGTCTTTATCAGGAAATTCAGAAAGAACTCGATCATCTCGTTGGCTTGGATAACATCAAAGACCTGGTATTTGAAGTATATGCTTTTTTGCAAATCACCCATATGCGCACGGATGCGGGATTGCTGAGTAATGCCCATGTATATCACATGATTTTCAAAGGGAATCCAGGTACGGGGAAAACGACGGTAGCCCGCATTATCGCTAAAATGTTGCAAAAAATGGGAGTACTGAGCAAAGGTCATCTGATTGAGGTGGAAAGAGCTGATCTAGTAGGGGAGTATATTGGGCACACCGCGCAAAAAACGCGGGATCTGGTCAAGAAATCTCTAGGCGGGGTGCTGTTCATTGATGAGGCCTACAGTTTGGCACGCGGAGGGGAAAAGGATTTCGGCAAAGAAGCGATTGATACCTTGGTAAAGGCTATGGAAGACCAAAAAAATCAATTTATTTTGATTCTCGCTGGGTATTCAGGAGAAATGGACTTTTTTTTGCGAACCAATCCAGGTCTGCCTTCTCGCTTTCCGATCCAGCTGGATTTTCCTGACTACACCGTCGATCAGCTTATCCAAATTTCCGAGATGATGGCTAAGGAACGGGATTATATTCTTATGCCCCAATCCATACTCAAAATGAAGGAGCATTTGCTGAACGAGCGCAATGACAGTCTTCATGCATTCAGTAATGCGCGTTATGTCCGTAACGTGATCGAAAAAGCGATTCGGCATCAGGCTGTCAGACTCCTCAATCAGTACAGAAGCGGGCAGCCTGGAAAGCAAGAATTGATGACGCTGCGGCCAGAGGATTTGAAATTGGACAAAAGATAGGCGATAATAGGAATCTGAATCTCTGAATCACATCGAATTGCACGACATTGAACGGGGCCGGCCTGAATATCAGGTCGGTCTCTGTTCGAGGGTTGATATGAAAATAAAGGAGCAAACAATATGGCGAACTCCACTCATGATACACAAACCGAAATGCAGGACAAGGCGGTACTGGTCAGTCTGATTACGGATGAAGTCAAACGTTCTGGCATCAATACGGAATATTCACTGGATGAACTGGTGAAACTGGCTGAGACAGCGGGAGTTGAAGTGCTGAGCGTCCTGACCCAGAATAGGGAGACCAAAGATTCCAAATGGTTTATTGGTAAAGGTAAAGTAGAGGAATTACGTGCGGTTGCCGAGGAATTGGGAGCGAATACAGCTATTTTTGACCAGGAGCTATCGGGAGCTCAGGTACGAAATCTGGAAGAAAGTCTGGATCTTAAGATTATTGATCGGACACAGCTTATTCTGGACATTTTTGCCCAGCGTGCGAAAACGCGTGAAGGTATTATTCAGGTTGAGCTGGCACAGCTGTCATATTTGCTGCCGCGTCTGTCCGGACACGGTAAAAACCTGTCACGGCTCGGGGGCGGAATCGGAACGCGTGGTCCTGGTGAAAGCAAGCTGGAAACAGACCGTCGTCATATCCGTGACCGTATCAGTGATTTGAAACGTCAGCTTGAAGAGGTGACCCGTCATCGCTATTTGCACCGGGAGCGCAGACAAAAGAGCGGTATTGTACAGGTAGCGCTGGTCGGCTATACCAATGCGGGCAAATCAACGCTGTTAAAGCAACTGACGGCTGCTGACGTATATATTGAAAACCAGCTGTTTGCAACGCTGGACCCTACCTCCAGAACGATGGAGTTGCCGAGTGGCAAAGAGGTTATTCTTACAGATACGGTCGGATTTATTCAAAATCTGCCTCATGATTTGGTAGCTTCCTTCCGGGCTACTCTGGAGGAAGCTAATGAAGCTCATCTTATTTTACATGTCGTGGATGCTTCCTCCGATATGCGTGACGAACAGATGAAAGTTGTAGAGACGATCTTGCAGCAGTTGGGTGCTGCGGACAAGCCTCAGATTGTATTATTTAACAAAAAAGATGCTTGTACCCCTGAGCAATTGGAAATGCTTCCTTCCGGGGAGGGATATTTAAAAATCAGTTCATTCGATGAAGGGGATTTGCTGCGCATCCGTGAGCTGGTTCAGGAGCATTTGAGCGGTGATACACTGAGATTCCGTATCCCTGCGGGACGTGGCGACTTGACATCGGTGCTTTATCGTATCGGGGATGTGCTGCTGACGGAGTATGACGGCAATGATGTCATATATGAGGTGGAAATTCAAAGAGGCGAGTATGAAAAATATGGTCATGCGCTTAGTGAGTTCACAGAAGCTTAACATCGGATGACGTTTTTGGGTCAATAAAATGATAAGGATCATCGTTCAAAGCGAACAATAATATAACATCAATAGCCTAAGGCTGCGTAAGAGAGAGGGTCAAGAGGGGAAAATGGTAGTTTTCAGTCCGGAAATTCAACAAATTCAGGAAATGGTAGAACAAAAAATACAGGAACGTATACGGCAGTTAGATCAGATTGTAGATGCAAATCAGTGGAAGGTTATTCAGTCTTTCCAGCGGAAGCAAGTAAGTGATTTTCATTTTGCAGGTTCTACGGGATATGCTTACAATGACCGGGGACGTGAGGTGCTGGAAGAGGTCTATGCTGATGTATTCGGTGCGGAGGCAGCGTTGGTGCGTCCGCATTTTGCTTCGGGCACCCATACAATCTCCACTGCTTTATTTGGTGTATTGCGTCCGGGGGATGAACTATTGTATGTCACCGGGCGGCCTTATGATACGCTGCACAAAGTGATTGGCAAGCCCGGCGATGGAACAGGGTCATTACAGGATTTTGGTGTTACCTATGGAGAAACAGCATTAACAGCAGAAGGCAAAGTGGACTGGGAAGCGGTAGAGGCCGCAATCCATGCCAATACCAAGGTGGTCGGTATCCAGCGCTCTCGCGGCTATGATTGGAGAGCTTCCTTTAGTGTAGCCGACATTGAGGAAATGACAGCACGTGTTAAGGCGATAAAACCTGACGTTATTGTCTTTGTGGACAATTGCTATGGCGAATTTACTGAAAAGCTGGAGCCTACTCAGGTCGGTGTCGATTTGATGGCAGGTTCGCTGATTAAAAATCCCGGTGGCGGCATTGCCGAAACGGGTGGGTATATCTGTGGTAAACAAGAGTATGTAGAACTGGCAGCCTATCGACTAACAGCACCTGGAATTGGCGGAGAAGTAGGAGCCATGCTGGGTACCACGCGAGGTATCTTTCAGGGCTTATTCCTCGCTCCAACACTGGTCGGGCAGGCAGTTAAAGGCAGTGTGTTTGCAGCTGCGGTTTTTGAAGAAATGGGCTTTGAGACTAAGCCGGCTTGGCATGAGGAGCGCACGGATTTGATTCAGGCCATCTCTTTTAGCGGACCAGAGCATCTCATTGCTTTTGTGCAGGGAATTCAGCGTGCCGCCGCCGTAGATAGCCATGTGGTACCTGAGCCGTGGGATATGCCAGGCTACGAGCATCCAGTTATCATGGCGGCCGGTACATTTATACAAGGGGGAAGTTTGGAGTTATCTGCAGATGCACCGATTCGCGAACCTTATATTGGTTACATGCAAGGGGGCTTAACCTACTCTCATGTGAAATATGGAGTACTTATGGCCCTGCAAACAATGAAAGATCGTAAATTATTGTGAGTTTTTCTAACATGTCATTGACACTTTGCATCAGCTAAATGTACAATAAGGTGAATAATAAGATCACTGGAAGGTTGATGACAAATGGGCGACGAAATTCGCAGAAATATGGCCTTATTTCCAATAGGTATTGTCATGAAGCTAACGGACTTGTCAGCACGTCAGATTCGTTATTATGAGCAGCATAACTTGATAGTTCCTGCCCGTACATCGGGGAACCAACGCCTTTTTTCTTTTAATGACGTCGAGCGATTGCTTGAAATCAAGGCGTTGATTGAAAAGGGTGTAAACATTGCGGGAATTAAACAAGTCATGAATCCGGTCACCAAAGAATCGGAGGAGGCTACGGTTATTACTGCAGACACGGAAGTCAAACGTCGTGAAATGTCTGACACTCAGCTTCACCGCTTGTTGAAGCAACAGCTTGTGGCAGGCAAAAGACCGGGACAGGTATCCCTGATCCAAGGTGAATTATCACGGTTTTTCAATAAAAGATAATGTTGTATTATACATCTTGGACTCATCATTTAAGAAATTTATGAAATAGCTGATAACTGTCGCTACAGAAAGGGAGAGATTAGTGTGAGTTATACCAGAGAAGATATTCTTCGGATTGCGAAAGAAGAAAATGTTCGCTTTATTCGTTTGCAGTTCACAGATTTGCTGGGCACCATTAAAAACGTTGAAATTCCAGTTAGCCAACTGGAAAAAGCATTGGACAACAAAATGATGTTTGACGGTTCTTCCATTGAAGGGTATGTGCGCATCGAAGAATCTGACATGTACTTATATCCGGATTTGGACACATGGGTTGTATTCCCTTGGGTAACTTCAGATCGTGTAGCTCGTTTGATCTGTGATATTTACAAGCCGGACGGAGTTCCGTTTGCAGGTGACCCACGCGGTATTTTGAAGCGTGTTCTTAAGGAAGCGGAAGAGCTGGGATACACTTCGATGAATGTTGGACCTGAACCAGAATTTTTCCTGTTCAAAACAGATGAAAAGGGCGAGCCGACCACAGAACTGAATGACCAAGGCGGATATTTTGACCTGGCACCAATGGATCTCGGTGAAAACTGCCGTCGTGAAATTGTTCTTAAGCTTGAAGAAATGGGCTTCGAAATTGAAGCATCCCATCATGAGGTTGCACCTGGTCAGCATGAGATTGACTTTAAATATGCGGATGCGATCAAAGCTGCGGATCAGATTCAAACATTCAAGCTCGTTGTTAAGACGATTGCACGTCAGCATGGACTGCATGCTACCTTTATGCCAAAACCTTTGTTTGGTGTGAATGGCTCCGGTATGCACTGCAACCAGTCATTGTTCAAGGAAAATGAGAACGTATTTTATGATGAAACGGACGAACTCGGATTGAGTCAAACAGCCCGCCACTATATGGCTGGTATTCTCAAGCACGCACGTGCAATGGCCGCAATCACGAATCCGACGGTAAATTCATATAAGCGTCTCGTACCAGGCTATGAAGCGCCTTGTTATGTTGCCTGGTCTGCAAGTAACCGTAGCCCGATGATTCGGATTCCTGCATCTCGTGGCCTAAGCACTCGCGTCGAAGTTCGTAACCCTGACCCGGCTGCGAATCCGTATTTGGCCTTGGCTGTAATGCTGAGAGCTGGCTTGGATGGCATCAAACGCCAGCTGCCTCTACCAGCTCCAATTGATCGTAACATCTACGTTATGTCCGAGGAAGAGCGGATCGAAGAAGGCATTCCAAGCCTGCCTGCAGACTTGAAGGAAGCCTTGTCTGAGCTGATTCGGAGTGAAGTCATCTCTGACGCACTGGGCGACCATGCTTTGGCATACTTCTACGAGCTTAAAGAAATTGAATGGGACATGTACAGAACACAGGTTCACCAGTGGGAACGTGATCAATATTTGACGCTGTATTAAAAGGTAGAATCCCTTGACGCTCTAAGCGTTGAGGGATTTTTGCTTTTGTGGGTTACCCATCAGTTTTTTTTGGTACTACTTAGTTTTCCCCACAATTTCCCCACAAAACATTATGAAACTAATGATGAAGTATACTGCACGGATTGCGTCTCTGCCCATCCATACATATCGTACAGCTATTACGTTGACGGCGAATATATGGGCGATTCGGAAAAGATGATCATACACGGTATGTAGAGTCATTAGATGACGAATATGAAGGTGAAGAGGTATGACCATAGCTGATTGGATGATGGCTCACCCTTGGATGGCATTTGGATGTGGATATTCCTTTGCATTACTTCTACGTATTGGGGGAAACGCTGATGATATTAATGCTGAAGACATTCGAAAAACAAAATGGTTACTTGGCAAATATACCGATTTAGTAGATGTAATAAAAAACTATGAATATTCACTGGAGCAGATTAAAAACGGAATGTCAGCTTATGACTTGCTCTCAGCTGAAGGTTCTGTAGCGAAAAGGGTAACTGGTCAAGAACTGACGGCAGACGTGACGGCAAATACTGTTTTGCTCAAGGATCAGCGTCACATTAATTACAAGTTCTATCTCCTCATTACAAACAATATCCGTTTTGCAATTTCTAACATTAGAGATGCACATGAAGGACTTGCTGCAAAGCTTTTATTCATGGATGGGATGAAGTATCTAAAAGCTCAACAGTATATGAGCAGAGAGTATAAAAAAGGGATTCATGGTATATCAGCCACGACATTCGCTGACAAAAGACGCAAGGCTATAGAAAATTTAGCAAAAAGTCTTAAAGTCAACCGAACATTGGATTTTGTGATCATTGACTATGGTCGGGGGCGAAACCAAGAAGGAGAAATTGGACTCAGGATGCCAGAAGTAAATTAGACCGTAAGGGCTTAAGCCTTTGCGGTCTTTGTTTGTCGTGGGAATCGATGTAAATCCGTAGTAGGCCCGTAGCAGAAAGGATTTACACTTTATTTAGGAACAAATTAAAACTATTCTAGGAGGCAATAAACATGGCACAAAGTTACGCTTATTTGGACAACACAGGAATTTTACATCTTCATCCGTTGAAAAGTGAAGCAGCCAAGAATGGCAAGTATATCGGCACGAATCTCGATTACGACGAAAGTGGATTTCCGATCATCGGCGGCGAAGGTGTTGTTTACTACGTGCATAAAGACAAAGCCTATATTAACGGTAATGAGAATGACGGACAACCAATCGCAACGCCATCTTCTCTTCGTGAACTGACAGAACAGATTAAGTGATTTTGGAGTTAATTGATTTAAGAGATAGATTTTGTTTGGATTTCTACTAAATAAAAGAAAGGGGGAACAAAGGTATTGTTCTCTCTTTCTTTTATTTGAAACAAAATAAATATAATTAATATTAAGTGTTGATTTTTGAATTTATTGATACCATTTTTCGAATAATGGATGCATCCAGGTCGAAATCAAGTAAATTGCAGCGAATTTGATTTAAAGAAGCTATAGTCTCATCGATTGCAATTAAGTGATCTTCTAGATCAGAAATTACACTACTTTTAAATAAGTAACTTAAAAAGGTATCTGCTAGGAATGATATTACCAGAGAAAATATTAAAATCGCTAACGTCCCCTGAGCATCTGAGCTTGGTTTGGAAGCAATAATAGAACTGGATGCTATAATTATTGACATAATACTAATAGAGAAAGTGTTTAAAGAATTACTTAGATTAGATACTTTATTATATTTAGTAATCAAAAAATTCACGCTTACCTTTTTGTCTAAGAGGGTTTTGAGAGTTTCTTGTTTATAGTATTCTTTTAAAAGGTTTAATTGAAGGCTGATAGCCCCATACCCTTTTTGATATTGTTTCTTAAAATGTTTATTGCTTTTAATGAAATTTTTAAATGGTTTTCTAAAATGTTTAGAGTAAATAAACCTAGGTTTTATATTTTTACAATGTCTTGCTATTACAGCAATTAAAGGTCCTAATAAAATGAAAACATATCCTAGTAAAATTAACAAGTAATTTAACCCCTTAGTCATTTTCTTCATTTGTTAGTATCGGTTTTGCAACTATATTATTTAAGATGAAAGAGTAACCAGTTTAACTAGTTGATCACATAGCTATTTGTAAGATTATTCCCTACTAATAATGAATAAAAAAATGATATGTTGAATCCATAAAAAATAACGAAAATAAGGGGCGCTGAATTTAGATGACTCTTATTTTTGTTCAGGAAACTTTTCCTTAGCCTCAGATACATAAGGATGGAAACTTACCATAGTATTAGTGAAGTTAGGAAAGTGGTATAAGGTATCAATTTTATCGTGGATAACTATAACTTTATTTTTGCAGTAGAATAATGGAGAATTGTGTAAGATAATATAATTGAATTGCACAAGTAGTATTTTAGGGGGATTAACGTTGAAATCAGATAAAAAAACATATTGGAGTCTGAACGCAATAATTTCTGTAGTAGTCCTTGCATGGTTTGTATTGGGAGCTTTGGCTTATTTTATTTTTGGGAATTGGACAGACAGAGGGACGTTTGGAGATATGTTCGGTTCTGTGAATGTTTTATTTTCAGGTTTAGCTTTTGCTACAGTAATGTACACAATTCATTTGCAAAAACAGGATTTAAATATCCAAAGAGAGGTTCAGCAGATACAGATTCAGGATATGAAAATGCAAGCACAAGCAACTGCTAAATCAGCTGAACAACTTGAAGTCCAGCAACGATTAATGAATTATCAAATTAGTCAGGATACTGTTCTTAAACTTATAGGAGTCAAGCAAAAAATGGTTCAGGAATTTAGTTGGGAAGTACCAACGTCGGGTCCGAGTTCTAATAGCTATAAAATGGCTTTAGGTCCTGAAGCAATGTCTGCTTGCTATATTTCTATTAAAAGAAAAAAAGGTAATGTAACTGATGATAAATTTTTTAAGCAATATTTCAGAATATTCTTTTATACTCTTCAATTGATAAACGAAGCAGATTTAACAGATAAGCAAAAACAGATACTGGCTGATATTCTTGGAATCGAAACATCTGATAAAGAAATTCAAATTATTTATGAAAGTCATGAAAAGGAACAATCCAAGTTATTTTTGCTTAAACACTATGGATTTTATAACCAGTTTAAGTCGTTTTATTAGGAAGACTTAAATGCACCAGAAACTTGTTTTAGTCTATACCAACAAAAACAGTAGTAAATATGAAGGGGAGTTGGTTTAGAGGATTGAATACAGACACTTTGAAAAGTGTCGTCCTCGCAATTCTCCGTAAAAAGTTTAAATGGATTGTACTCACATTTGAGAAAGATATTTATGAGCTTGGGAAGACCTTGTCTCCGGTACACTATACAAGCTGAATTTTTACGGTTCCCAACAAGACTTCTGTCTTTTTGTTACTTAAGAAGCAATAAGACAGTTTTTTTTGTTTACCTAGAAGTCCATTCCCAAAACAAGACCTCGCATAGCCTGTGGAGTGAACAAAGGAGGCGTACCATGTGAGGGGAACAGAAATAGGTTGCGAAGAAACTGCCGGGAAAGTTTGGACATCGGTAGCTGTTGTCTTGACATTGTTTATTTTGTTGGTAATCATTTTAATTCTTTTATAAAGATTCTAAGGTTCCACCGTCATTTTTGCGAATTGCCGATTAGCACTGTCAATTTCTTTAAGGACACATAGTGTATACCGTACCTAAAAAAAAGGAGGAGTTTATGTGAGTGAATGTGGACATGAGCATAAGGTCAAACATTGTGGTGCTTTCACATCGACGGGTGCAATTTTGGTGCTCTTTATCCTGTTGGTCATAATTACCAAAGCATGTTGGATTTAATTTCGTGAGCATAGCCACACTATTCGCTGCTCCTAGGTTAACTAAGTTCTTACCGAATGCATGGCGATTCTGCCATAATAGTGGTTGCGCTTATTGGGTTTTGTTGACCTAGCGGGATTGTCAGTAACGGGATTGTTCGAATTAGCATTGGAATGACTAAGGATGATAAATCTGTTTAAAAACGAGTGAATACCTTATCGGCTTCGGCTGGTAGGGTATTCTTTTGTTTACCTACATGCCCTGTCACAGCATGTATTTATTCATATATTAAGGTATAAACAAATAAAGGAGGTTAATGGCATGGGTGCATATGAAGGTGGCGGCGGTGTATGGACTTCCACAGCAGCAATTTTGGTGCTCTTTATTCTGTTGGTTATAATCACTAAATCACTTTGGGTTTAATTTGTGAAAAGAACTGTTGGATCATACCACATCAATTAAGATTAACGAATCCTATTTCTTCCGTAAGCAGTTTGAATTTAGAGTAGATGTAAATAAGGACTCTAGCGGTTTGTAACCGGTAAGAGTCCTTATTGTTATTTATTTGAATACTGTTCTATAATTTCAACGGATACACCAGATTCCATATACAACGAATAACTTTTATTGTCTCGATTCCATATTGCCTGATTCACCAAGTTTTCACCTTTTAATGTAACTTGAATACCGTTTATATTTTTCTTGGAAACTTGACTATGATTATTATAAACTCCGCTAATATCTTCGCTGCCTTCGGCTACTCTATAATTAATTTTCTCCTTACCATTACTATAATCAACCTCAATAATTGATTTTCCAATTACTTGAATCAAGTTTTGCTTGTATTCATCAGCAATGATTGAAGGTGCGGAAATTGTAAACCCTGCAGATTTTTCAGCTTCTTGTAATGTTTTAAATTCTACAAGCGGATTCGGAGTAAAGAATATTGTACATTTCTACTGGAACATATACATTGCCTTTCGTAATTGTAGGAGCAGCACTTAATTTAGTTGGGGTGGACATGCCAATGGCATGGCTGCTTTGAACATAGTAATTATTAGTACCAATCGTTAGTGTTGTCGTTACCAATCCGTTATCTAAAACAATAGTTTCCTTTTCATTTCCAACTTGCACTTTGAAGTTAAGGGGATTAACTGTTACACGCAGTGGAACCATGATGGCACTTCTAATTATTTGTATTCGAACTTCTTTACATGAATTATTAAGTTATAACAATAAAGGCCCATTCAGCAGCCGTAAGAACTACGTACTGTATGATCGTATTATAACTAATGCTCTCCACAATTTCGCTATTACGGGAATCTAGGGGCTGAACAAAGGGGCATCAAAGAAATATTTGAAGTTAATATGATGCAAAATTTATTAAACGAAAGGTAGAGGGAAAATGGTATTTTCTAGCTCGTGAAACGAGAGTATACTTAGAATAATGGATTTTGGAGCAAAAAAATATATTAAGCAGGTAGTGTTACATATGAGTGATGCAAGCTGGATTTGGCTTGAAAAAACAATTTGCTCTTGCGAAAAAAAATATTTACCTTACATGCAGTACAAAAATTACCAGTTTACAAGGTTATTTCATTGCCACATCTACTAGTAAAATATACAATAACAACAGAACAAGTGCGAGGATGGTGTACCTTTTGTTATCTGCTTTATTTTATATTTTATTCGGCACATTTGATGCTTTAGCTATGCTGGTTCTTATTTTAAAATTGTATAGAATGCCGTTTCTAAAATATAAGTATCGAATACTATTATTTGTTGTTTGTATATCATTATTTTCTTACGTGGTAAGAGTTGTCTTGCAAATACCTAAGTTAGATTTACCGCTTCAGTATGTATTCTTTTTTTTATTTTTAAGATTTGGACTCCGTCTAAAATTACATTCGGGGGCATTTATTTCTGGTACTGGTATTTCTGCTTACATATCTATTCAACTTATATTATTTTATCTTCTAAACTTAGCTGTTAATATCGATCGCAATGTTCTTAATGAAAATACTGGCGGGTCGGTTTATGTCATTCAAATTGTCTCAATTCTTTCAGCTTATTTGATTGCTGGTTTACTGAAAATGTATAATGGAGGATTCTCATTTATCTCAGGACCACCTCATGATTTTATTTTACAAGAAAACTATGGAACTAAAACAAACAAGGTGTTACTCTCGGGCTCGATCCTATCTTTTATCACTATAATTCTCATGGTGGTTATGCTATACGCAATGAACCCACTTATGTGCATATTTTTATCTTTGTTAACATTCGGAATTTCCTACTTTTTATCGGACAGAGGTGACTACGAGGATGTTAGAGAAGCTGTCGAATTATATCGCCACGGAAATAAAAAACGCTGATCCTCATGGTCCGGGAACGGTTGAAGTTTTAGAGTATGAATTAAGTAATCGAATAAATGTGGTGGCGATACTTATATTGACAATTTTATGGGGATGGTTGCTGGGTCATCTTGGAGAATCGCTTATTGCAATGGTATCTTTTGCAGTAGCCAGGAAATTCTCAGGAGGAATTCACCTAAAGTCATTAACTTTGTGTACAATTGTCTCTTCTTCTTTATTTGCTGTGATTCCTATAATTACCTTAAATCATACACAATTCATAATATTAAACATAATTACTTTTATAAGCTTCTTATGCTATGCTCCAAGAGATTTTGATGAACTTAATGTGCAAGTAAATCGAAAAAAGACCAAAATATATGCATTGCTTTCTTTCTTGCTTAGTTTGCTCTTTCTTTCACCCCTTGTAACTCTCTCTTTTTTTATTCAGGCATTAACTATTCTTCCTATTTGGAATTACTGGAAGGGGGGTGTGAAAAATGAATTCTAAATTGGCGAGAATTTTATCTAATACTCTGAATAAGAGTGCAGTGAAGACATCCAAAAAGAGAAAAAGTTTTATCGGTTCTAAGCCACTTCCGCTGGCTCTGAAAAAGAAGGGATAATGTAACATTTTCAGAACCAACAAAATGACCAGATCCCTATTGTTTGTTCGAGGATAGGGAACTTTACAGAACCCAAGTACATAAATGGGCACTCGATCAATATGATATCTTTCTAAAATGAGGAATCTCTTGGAGCTCTGAGCACCAAGAGATTTTTTTTCGGGGAAGGACGATACATTTTAGCAGTAGCATGAGAAGTCTGTGGCAAAGTGGATCGTGTGACACAATAAAAGCAGGAAGAATCCTTCCCGCTTTTTGCCGACAACGGCTATTAGCGTCTGCGTTGTCTATCATTTACGCTAAACAGATTAACAGCCAATGCATTACCTCTTGCACGTGCAGTGGCTTTTTGGTTGGAATGGATGTTTAATCTTCTTCTTCTCAAGTCGCGTATAGAATTTTTTCTGCTCATCATATCACCTCCCTTCAATTACAATGAAGGTACGGTTGAATTTTAGCCGTTTTAATGCTTGCGCTTACGCTTGGAAATTTTGATATTCAATGCATTGGTTGCCAAGGCGTTCCCGCTTCCTGTTTTAGCGGCAGCGGCCTGAAAGACTTTAACGATCAGATATCTGTTTTTACCGATGCGATGCTTATATGTTTTGACTTTATTTCTGATCATCTGGCATATCTCCTTTGCTTAGGTCTGCTTTATACATATGTCAATAGTGCTAGTAATGTATAAGCATAAATCTATTAAAAGCAAAAAGAAGCGAGTACCTATGATTCTAATATTTATGAAAAAACGTATAGATGTAAAATGAGTGGAGAATTCTTTGAAAGTGGGAGGATTCTTTAGCAGATAAATAGTTTAAGCCATAGCTTGCTGAAAGGAAATAATAGTTATTAGTTACATAGATGAACATAAAACCAATACAAAACCGGCTTGCCCTAGGCAGCCGGTTTTTGAGGTAGTGGATAAAATAACGGGGAAGAAAAAGTGATAAATCAGTGGAAGTCCCGGAAGAGTCCTACAACCTTGCCCAAAATGCTGACGTGCTTCAGGCGAAGCGGTTCAAAGGCTGGGTTCTCTGGTTGAAGCCGGATATGATCTTTTTCTTTGTAGAAGGTTTTAACCGTTGCTTCATCTTCATCTGTCATGGCTACAACAATGTCACCGTTATCGGCAGTCTGTTGCTGACGTACAATTACATAGTCACCGTTAGCAATACCAGCTTCAATCATGCTTTCGCCTACAACAGATAACATGAATATTTTATCCTCACCAACAAAATGTTGGGGAAGAGGAAAGTAATCTTCGATATTTTCTGTCGCCGTAATAGGAAGACCGGCAGTTACTTTACCGACAACGGGAACACGACTAATGGAGTAATTAATCAAGTTGCTATTATCCGCCTCGTCTTGGCCAAGTAACTCAATGGCCCGTGGTTTCGTTGGATCGCGACGGATGAGTCCTTTTTTCTCTAAACGATCCAAATGACCGTGAACCGTAGAACTGGAGGCTAATCCGACAGCCTCGCCTATTTCGCGTACAGAAGGGGGATAGCCCTTTAGACGCACTTCATTGCGGATAAATTCAAGAATGGCCTGCTGGCGGCTCGAAATCTTAGACATACCGTATCAACCCCATTTAGTAACGTTTGGGAAAATTATAGCATAGAACCTCCGTTCGCACAAACATAAGTTCTAAATAATCCCTGAAAATATTTACGAACTTTTGTTCTGTTGTCTATTGAACAAAACAAATGTTCGTGTTATATTGTGAAAAACATAAGAACAAACGTTTGGAGGACGCAGCCAATGATGAAATATAGCACATATCAAAGTATTTTTCCGATGAATTTAGAAAAGTTGCAGGAGAATCAAAAGAAAGGGAACAAAGGATTTTCACAATTGATTGCACAGATGATTACCAATACTCTCTTACTTAAGCTTCTCATTCTAGTTATTGTTGTTTGGATTGCAGGTGCAGGCGTTTTGACAGTTTTCGCAGCCCCTTCAGTTCCGAAGGTAGAGGTAACCAAGCTGACAGTACAGTCTGGGGACACATTGTGGCAGATTGCAATCAAACATAAACCGGAACGAATGGATACACGGGTATATATAGAAGGAATTGTACGGATTAACGGACTGGAAGATCGGGGAGTGCAGGCAGGTCAGGTGCTTAGGCTTCCGTACTTCTGATCTATACACTATTAGGGCTTGTCAGGGGCGTGATGTGGTAACCTTGACAAGCTCTTTTCTACATGTCAAAGTGTATTATATCTTTGCTTTTATGGAGGGGACACAATTTGGATATAGACAGCTTGGTACAGCGCATCAATGAATTAGCGCGCAAAGCAAAATCCGAGGGATTGACGGAAGAAGAAACTACAGAGCGCGCCAATCTTCGGGAAATATATTTGGGTAACATTCGCCGTAATTTTCGGCAACAGCTTGAAACGATTGAATTTGTAGACGATGATACGCCAAAGGGAAACGGCGGGCTTAAGCATTAATGTCGCCAAAGCGGCTTGACCTGCATCTATATAGATTAGTTTTCAGGCAATCGTTTTGATGCAATATATATTGGGGAAGGGAATTGACAGATGGCCCGATCATTTGAAAGAAAAGTACGCAAAAACACAGCGCATTTAAACAAAACGCGCAAAAAACGAGGCATGCAAACCATTAGCGGTACAGGTTCTGCAATGGATATTTTCCGCGGCCGCAATATTACTGTGCCTATCATGCTGGCTGGCCTTGCCGTATTATACATGCTGATGAGTTACTTTCTGACCAAGACTGGCATGAGAGGAATGGATTGGCTTGTATTCGGCTTGTACTTGATGCTGGCTGTTATTTTTTTCATCCGTCGTCCTTATTTGAAGGTCGGGAAGAATTCGCTGTATATGCTAAAAGGCGGCAGAGAACGTCCCATGACGGCAGAGGATATGAAAGCCATTAAGATTGAAAAGGGCTACGTAACGATTGAAAGAAAAGGTAAGGGCGGCAACTTTGTTTTAACAAAAACATTGGGTCGCTATGACACGGATGCCATTGCAGAGCGACTTGAGAAGTTTGCGCTATCCAATCAGGTGCAGGTTGAGAAGAAATAGCAGATATCACCTGTAGCTCTGTATGTAAGGCCGCATGATGTTATTTCACATAACACGTTGCGGCCACTTGCTTAATGTGGCACACCATATCGGAATGTTTGTGAGATGTAACTATGCACAACAGGTGTACATATAACGTGGAAAGAGAGTGGATAATTCAGATGGCGATTCAGGCGGTAATGTTTGATCTTGATGATACGCTTTTGTGGGATGAACGTAGTGTGGAAGAGGCGTTTGACGCAGCATGCCAAACAGGTTCCCGGGAAGCAGGCGTTGATCCGAAGGCTCTGGAGGAAGCAGTCCGCAAGGAAGCGCGAACTTTGTACGAGTCTTATGAAACCTTTAGTTTTACTCAGATGATCGGCATTAATCCGTTTGAAGGGTTATGGGCGAACTTTACGGCAGGTGAGCAGCCTGAGTTCCGTCAGTTGGAACAACTGGCTCCTGTTTATCGCAAGGAGTCATGGCGTAGAGGTCTTCAGCAGCTAGGAATAGATAATGAGAAGCTGGCACAAAAGCTGGCCACCCAATTTGCTGCCGAAAGACGCGCACGTCCCCATGTATATGAAGAAACATTTGAAATTCTGGAGCATTTGAAAGGACATTACAAGCTGTTATTATTGACAAACGGCTCCCCTGACCTACAACAGGAAAAACTGGATGGCGTCCCTCAATTAGCGCCTTTTTTTGATCATGTTGTCATTTCAGGTTCGTTTGGTAAAGGAAAGCCTGATCCGTCTATATTCCAGCATGCTTTAGGGCTTCTTGGTATCAAGCCTGAACATGCTTTAATGGTAGGGGATAAGCTGACAACTGATATTCAAGGGGCTTTGGCAGCTGGTGTGCACTCCGTATGGTTGAACCGAAACGCCAAAACCAATACGACAGAGATCAAGCCAAAGTTCGAAATCAAGCATCTGTCTGAATTGGATGGAATTATTCAATCATTAAAGTAATAAACCAAGAGCTTTTTCCATAGAAACGAGTATTAAAAAAAGAAAACGAGTATTAAAATAACTCCCTCCGCTCAATGTGCTCTGAGTAGAGGGAGTTGCTTTATCTACAATAGGATAAGCCCGCATTAAGCTCTAATAAATGACGGATCTTCAAAAGGTTCGGCAATCCAGCCATTCTCTTCAATGAATAAGCGGACTGCGATGATCTTCTGATTTTCCATTAAGGTGAAGAAATGAGGAGTATTTTCAGGCACAGAAATAACGTCACCCGGCGAGAGCTCTACATTGAAGTAGCCAATCTCTTCAGGACCTTTAATGATGAAAATACCTTTGCCGGCAATGATGGCACGAATTTCATCCTCGGTATGGGTGTGAATTTGTTCAAATTTGGCTAGCAGCTCGTCCAGATTCGGTGTTGCTTGAGATAAGGTGATAACGTCCCATATTTTATATCCGCGACGCGCGACCAAATCCTTGATTTCAGGTTCAAAGGTTTGGAGAACAGCGGCTTTTTGCTCATCTGTCAGTGTAAAATTTTCTTGCAGCTCCCCGGACAATTTGGAAACGTCCCAATGTTCATACAGGACTTCGTGACTCTCCAAAAATTCACGGACTTGTTCCTCTCCGCTGATTCGTTCATTGGTATTGCGGATTAAAATTTCAGCCATGGGTTTATCCCTCTTTTCCACTTGGTTTAATATTGTATACAGGATATCATGTCTTGAATCGTTGCACAATACAGGATTACAACATTTTATGCTGAATGACTGTAGCTAAAAAATACGGATTGAAGCCTGTTTTTCTAACACGGTAAATTATAAAATGGATTACAGGAGTAGTTATTATAAAAGAGTAAGCTGTATAAAACGTATGTTTTTACTTCAATCTATCTAAATGATACGGTTTCTGCTAAACTAGGATTTAACGTTTTGCGGGGGTGAAGAGATTTTGGACAAAATTAGCTTGCAGGAAGCGTTACAACGAAGAATACTACTTCTTGACGGAGCCATGGGGACCATGATTCAGCAGGAGGATCTTTCCCCCGACGATTTCGGTGGGGAAGAGCTGGAGGGCTGCAATGAGATGCTGGTCTTAACGAGACCGGACGTCATTCAAGGCATCCATGAAGCTTACTTGGAGGCCGGAGCAGACCTGATTGAAACGAACACATTTGGAGCTACATCTGTCGTTTTGGCGGATTATGATATACCAGAACGTGCACGTGAGATTAATCTGGCTGCGGCCAAGCTGGCGCGTAACGCGGTGGATAAATTCAACACTGCGGACAAGCCCCGTTTTGTTGTAGGAGCGATGGGGCCAACGACGAAAACCTTGTCTGTAACAGGCGGAGTTACGTTTGTGGAACTGATTGAGAGCTATCAGGAGCAGGCCTTGGCGCTGATTGAAGGCGGCGTGGATGCACTGCTATTGGAAACGTCACAGGATACACTTAACGTCAAAGCGGGAAGCATCGGAATTCGCCAGGCTTTTGAGCAGACGGGGATTGAACTTCCGCTAATGATTTCGGGTACGATTGAGCCTATGGGCACGACGCTGGCCGGGCAAAATATCGAATCCTTTTGCATATCACTGGAACACTTGCATCCGGTATCGATTGGTCTGAATTGTGCTACAGGTCCAGAGTTTATGCGGGATCATATTCGTTCCCTTTCCGAGATGTCCTCAGCAGCGATTAGCTGTTATCCAAATGCAGGCTTGCCTGATGAAAATGGTCAATACCATGAATCACCTGAATCATTGGCTCGTAAAATGGCCGCATTCGCTGAAAAAGGTTGGCTCAACATTGCAGGGGGGTGCTGTGGCACCACACCTGAACATATTCGGGTTATGAGTGAACAAATGGCACAATTTGAGCCGCGTCCGCTGGCAGGTCATCATCCTCCAGCAGTATCCGGCATTGAGCCTGTATATATTGAACAGGACAATCGTCCTTATATGGTCGGTGAGCGAACGAATGTTCTGGGCTCCCGCAAATTCAAGCGTTTGATCGTGGAAGGCAAATATGAAGAGGCATCTGAAATTGCCCGCGCCCAGGTAAAAAGTGGGGCACATGTCATTGATATTTGTGTGCAGGACCCGGACCGCGATGAAATGACGGATATGGAAGCATTTTTGAAGCTGGTTGTGAACAAGGTAAAAGTACCTCTGGTGATAGATACCACGGATATTCAAGTCATAGATAAAGCGCTACAATATTCGCAAGGCAAGGCAATTATTAACTCCATTAATTTGGAGGATGGTGAAGAGAAATTTGAGAAAATGGCTCCGCTTATTCATAAGTACGGCGCGGCTGTTGTAGTCGGCACGATTGATGAACGCGGTCAGGCTATTTCGCGTGAGGATAAGCTGGAGGTAGCCAAGCGTTCTTATGATCTGCTGGTGAACCGTTACGGTCTGGCAGCGGAGGATCTCATTTTTGATACGCTCGTATTTCCAGTAGGTACAGGTGATGAGCAATACATTGGTTCAGCAAAGGAGACGATTGAGGGCATTCGCATTATTAAAGAAGCCCTTCCTGGTGTTCATACGATCCTGGGCATCAGTAACGTATCTTTTGGTTTGCCGGAAGCGGGCCGTGAAGTGCTCAATTCTGTCTATTTGTATGAATGTACCAAGGCAGGTCTGGACTATGCGATTGTAAACACGGAAAAGCTTGAACGTTATGCTTCCATTCCTGAGCATGAGCGGAAGCTTGCCGAAGACCTGATTTATAAAACGAATGATGATACTTTATCCGCTTTTGTGGCAGCTTTCCGTAACAAGAAAGTAGAGAAAAAAGAAAAGGTATCCAATCTTTCGCTCGAAGAACGCTTGGCTTCTTATGTAGTGGAGGGAAGCAAGGAAGGACTGATTCCCGACCTGGAGCAGGCACTTGCCAAATATTCCTCGCTCGAGATTATTAACGGTCCGCTTATGAAAGGGATGGAAGAGGTAGGGCGCCTGTTCAATAACAACGAGTTGATCGTTGCGGAGGTGCTACAAAGCGCTGAAGTGATGAAGGCGTCGGTAGCCTATTTGGAACCGTTCATGGAGAAAAATGAATCCGCGGTAAAAGGCAAGATTTTGTTGGCTACGGTTAAAGGTGATGTGCACGATATTGGTAAAAATTTGGTGGAGATTATTTTATCCAACAATGGTTACCAAATCGTCAATCTGGGTATAAAAGTACCACCAGAACGCATTATTGAAGCTTACCGTGAGGAAAAGGCCGATTTGATTGGCTTATCCGGCTTGCTTGTTAAATCGGCTCAACAAATGGTACTAACCGCCCAGGATTTGAAAAATGCGAATATTGATATTCCAATCATGGTTGGCGGAGCTGCATTAACACGCAAGTTTACTAAAAACCGTATCCGTCCTGAATATGATGGTCTGGTAGCTTATGCGAAGGATGCCATGGATGGTTTGGATATTGCCAATAAGCTGATGGACCCTGAGTCCCGCAAAAAAATGGCGGAGGAAATGGAGGCTGAACGCGAGGCAGAAGCGGCAGCAGTCGTGGAGACCAAGCAGCTTCCTAAGCTTACTCGGGCTGTGCGCTCTAACATTGCGCAGGATTTGCCGGTCTATATTCCACCGGATACGGAACGCCATGTACTGCGCAACTATCCGTTAAACTATATTTTGCCTTATGTAAATATGCAGATGCTGATGGGGCATCATCTTGGCTTGAAAGGAAACGTTGAGAAGCTGCTGGCAGAGGGCGATCCCAAGGCGATCCAGCTCAAGGATACGGTGGACAGCATCATGTTTGAAGCTGTTACAGACGGAATTATTCAGGCACATGCCATGTATCGCTTCTTCCCGGCGCAGTCGCAAGGAGATCAAATCCTGATTTATGACCCGTCTGATGTGAGCAAGGTATTGCACACATTTACGTTTCCACGTCAGCAAGTGGAGCCATACCTGTGCTTGGCCGACTTCCTGAAATCTGTAGAATCTGGAGTCATGGATTATGTAGGTTTTTTGGTTGTGACTGCCGGTCATGGAATACAGCAGCTCTCTACCCAGTGGAGGGAACAAGGGGATTACTTGCGCTCTCATGCGCTTCAAGCGGTAGCGCTCGAAGTGGCTGAAGGTTTGGCGGAGCGGCTTCATCATATTATCAGAGACAGCTGGGGCTTCCCGGATCCTGCCGATATGACGATGAAGCAGCGGCATGGGGCCAGATATCAGGGCATTCGGGTATCCTTTGGTTATCCGGCATGTCCTGATCTGGAGGATCAGGGACCGTTGTTCCGGTTGCTGAAACCTGAGGACATTGGCGTTGAGCTGACGGAAGGGTTTATGATGGAACCGGAGGCTTCTGTATCAGCCATGGTGTTCAGCCACCCTCAGGCGCAGTATTTTAACGTCGAAAAGGTTTAACACCTCTATCAGATAGGATAGCAAAGACCCTCCGAGCTTCGGAGGTTTTTTGCTGGTCAGTAGGAAGAAGGTTAACTTATGGAATTTTATTTTCTCGGTACAAATGCCGGGGTGCCGACGATTCAGCGGAATGTTACGTCTATCGCTCTTCGTTTGCTGGAAGAAAGAAGAAGCATGTGGTTGTTCGATTGCGGTGAAGGCACTCAGCAGGAGATACTGCGTTCGCCGCTCAAACTCAGCAGGCTTGAAAAAATATTTATCACCCATTTGCATGGAGATCATCTTTTTGGTCTACCGGGCCTGCTGTCGAGCAGGGCGTACCAGGGAGGTACGGCTCCACTGACAGTATACGGGCCGCCAGGGCTCA
The DNA here is from genome assembly GCF_000236805.1 of Paenibacillus peoriae KCTC 3763. Classification (GTDB taxonomy): domain Bacteria; phylum Bacillota; class Bacilli; order Paenibacillales; family Paenibacillaceae; genus Paenibacillus; species Paenibacillus peoriae. The sequence goes on from NZ_AGFX01000011.1 coordinate 855,584, forward strand.
AGCAATATATTGAACTTTCTTTAGGAATCAGCCAATCCCGGATCAATTACCAGCTGCATATTGTGGAGCATACGGGCGGGGTGTTGTTTGATGATGGGCAATTTCGGGTGGAGTCAGCTCTGCTGGATCATCGGATCGATAGCTTTGGCTATCGAATTGTAGAGATGGATAAGCCCGGCAAGCTTAATCAGGAGCTGCTGGAGCAATATGGAATCAAGCCTGGTCCGATATACGGTAAATTAAAGCGTGGAGAAAGCGTGGAGGTGGAGGGTGGCGTCATTCTTCATCCTCAGGATGTTTTGGGCTCACCGAAAAAGGGGCGCATCATCACCATTCTTGGTGATACACGACCTTGTCCTAATACGGTAGTGCTGGCTCAAGATGCAACAGTTGTCGTCCATGAAGCAACTTTTTTGCATGAGCTGGCGGATACAGCGTACGAATATCATCACAGTACGGCGCTTCAGGCAGCGGAAGCTGCAAAAGCCGCAAATGCGGGGCAGTTAATCCTGACGCATTTTAGTTCCCGATATAAAGATCAGGAACAGCTTGAGCCATTGCTGGAAGAAGCGAAAAGCATATTTCCCAGTTCATTGCTTGCAGAGCAGCATGTGCTGTTACCAGTACCCGATATCGGCTAATTAACGCTTGGAGAGTAGATTTGTATGTGGGGTGCCGGAGCTTGCTCCGGTGCTTTTGTTTTTCACCCGTAATTATTTTCCGGGAAAGCGCAGGATGCGACAAGAGACGAAAGCAGCCACTTGTTGGGTTGGAGTGATTTTGTGCTACCACATATGGAGGCGTGTCATATTTGATTTTCTATATATCGAATTTGAAGGACTTTATTTCTTTGAATGGGATGAGGAAATACAGGGAATTTCTTATGAAAGACAAGTCTCTTCGATGGATTTCGACGCTGATGTAAGCTCATTTCATGTGAAAGCAACGGCTTTTAGCGAGGAATGGCACTATTTTGGACGGTTTATCGGCAATTCATAGACTTCATTAGCATGTTTGACTTAAGATAGTAAGATGAAATGGAGACGCAACTTATTTTATGACCTAAATGATTAAGGTGGTTAAATAAGTGAGGAGAACATCCTTCATAGGATGAATGATCATTTTGCGACGTTATCCATGAATTGATTTGAAGTGGGGGAGGGGATTACGATAAAATCGTTACTGATTGATCTGGATGGTACACTTTATCATGGAAACCGGATGATCAAGGGTGCGGACCTGTTCATATCCCAATTACGTACAGATCGAATACCTTATGCGTATGTCACAAACAATGCTTCACGTACACCCGAGTTGGTGGCAGAGCATTTGGTTGGTATGGGAATTGAAGCAGTCAGCCATGAAGTATATACTTCGGCGTTGGCAGCTGCACAATATGTTGCACAGCAGAGTCCGGGAGCACGTGTATATTGTATTGGCGAAACCGGATTACGCCAGGCACTCACAGAGGCCGGGTTGCAGCTTGTACAGGAGCAGCCTGATTATGTGGTGCAGGGGATAGATCGTCAATTTACATATGAAACACTGGCCACTGCCATGCGCTGGATTCGAGAGGGAGCGACTTTTATTTTGACCAATCCGGATCTACAATTGCCCTCACATGATGGGTTAACGCCAGGAGCAGGAACGATTGGCGCTGCGATTGAAGCAGCTTCACAGGTAAAGCCAGTGGTTATCGGCAAGCCTTCGAGCGTGTTGATGAACTATGCGCTGGATCGCTTGAATATTAGAGCGGATGAAGCTCTGGTTGTGGGCGATAATATGCTTACTGATATTGCAGCAGGTGCAGCGGCAGGCTGTAAAACAGCTCTAATTCTGTCGGGTGTGACGACCCACGCGAATATGGAAGAACATATGCGCGCCGTTGGCGTAAAGCCTGATCTGATATTTGAAAATCTGGATGAACTGCAGGACTGGATCAGGGAAGAGTTGGAATGATAACCAGCATACATTTAATCAATGGTGAGAATTAAAAGCTATGTAGCTACGAAAGGAAAGATGTTGATATGCCGGAACTTCCTGAAATGGAAAACTACAGAACGCTATTGTCAAAACAAATTTTGGATATTCCGATTACTGGAGTGACGGTTAACCGTGAAAAATCCATTAATACTGATGTGGACACGTTTGAAAAGCATTTGCTGGGAGCGACCGTTGTATATTTAGAGCGTCGAGGCAAGCATTTGATTTTTCATTTAAACACGGGTGGGCGGCTTGTGCTGCACCTGATGCTGGGAGGACTGCTATATCTGGGAACGGAGGAGCAGCGCCCGAACCGTACGGTTCAGATCGAATTGGATTTTAGCGGTGTGAAGCTTTATTTTATTGGGCTGCGCTTAGGCTACCTGCACTTGCTGACAGCTAAAGAAACAGAGGAGGCATTATCAGACCTCGGACCCGATCCGTTGGACCATCGTATGACGTTGGAAAAGTTCACAGCGCGTCTAAAGGGACGGCGGGGGATTTTGAAAACAACGCTGGTGAATCAACAAATTTTTTCGGGTATTGGCAACTGTTATTCGGATGAAATTGCTTATATCGCCGGATTTACACCGGGTTCCAAAGTACAAAACATCGTACAGTCACCGGAAAAAGTGGAAAAGCTGTATCATGCTACTCAATCCGTGCTGCGTGAAGCTACTGCGGAAGGCGGTTATATAGAAATGCCGCTGATGGAGGGAGACACATTAACGGGTGGCTTCGATCATCAGTGCCGAGTATATGACCGTGAGGGTGAAGAATCCCCAAGTGGCGGGAAAATCGTTAGGGTTGAGCTGGCGGGGAAAAAAGCATTTTATTGCCCGGTACAGCAGCATGATGCCTAAATTGCTCATCGGCGCCCATGTGAGTACGCGTGGCGGCTTTTCCAAAGCTGCTATGCGTGCACACGAGCAAGGGGGATATTCTTTTCAATATTTCCCGAAAAATCCTCGCAGTCTCAGGTTAAAGGAGTGGAGTGCTACAGATACTGCTGCTTGTAAAGCTTACTGTTCAAAGCACAAGCTTCAATCCATTGCCCATTCGCCTTATCCCGTGAATCCGGCTCTTGGTCGTGAGCGTGGTCAGGAGTTTTATGAGCTGACGGTGGCCTCATTGCGGAACGATCTGGATATTGCGGAAGCTTGCGGCTCAAGGGGGATTGTCGTTCACTTCGGGCATATGCATTCGTCTGACCCACTGGAGGGCTACCGAAATATTATTGGCTGTCTTGATGATGTGCTGGAAGGTTGGAAGGGAAATGCCAAATTACTGATTGAGAACCAAGCAGGGGATCACGGACCGATGGGAACCACGCTGGAGGAAATGGTGCAAATCCGCCAGTTGTGCCAAAATTCCGACAGTATCGGCTTTTGTCTGGACACCTGTCATGCATATGCAGCAGGTTTGTGGAATGGTAAAAAGGACGAGGCTTTGATTGAAAAAGGGGAGCGTCTCGGCTATTGGTCAGCCCTGTGCGGAGTTCATTTGAACGATTCCAAATATCCGTATGGATCTAAAAAAGACAGACATGCGCGTGTCGGGCAAGGCTGTATCGGTGTAGAGGGAATGCGTTGGATGACAGAGCAGGGGTCTGTAAGAGGTATGCCTGTCGTCCTGGAAAGTGAAACGGGAGATGATGGGACACATCGGGAAGATATTCAATTGGTTCAAAGCTGGCAGTAAATCAGTTTAACGGATCATGGATATCTTTGAGGCTCTTGAAGCTTATTTTTTAGGGGGAAAGGAGGAGAGTTGATGTATTTGTTTATGGACGATTATCGGCCTTGTCCTCCAGGCTTTAAGCTGGCAAGGGACGCGGAAGAGTGTCTGTTATTGCTTCAGGAATATCCGATTTCAGTGCTATCGCTGGATTATGATTTGGGTCCGGATCAGCTCACGGGAAAAGATGTGGCTGCTTACATTGCAGGCAAACAGTTATATCCACCTGAAATTTACCTGCATTCCTCCAGTCCGGAGGGTCGGCGTGTCATGTATGAGCTGCTCTATGCCAACAAGCCAGAAGGAGTCACAGTGCATAATGGTCCGGTACCCGAGGAACGTATGCGTGAGATCAGAAAAGAGTCGGAACAATGAGGGAAATAGGACAAAAAGAGGCACGTCGTGCCATATGGGAGGGATGCAAGCTGGCTTTGTTTGTGTACACTCCCATGTGCGGAACCTGCGCGGCTGCCCGCCGAATGCTGGAGGTGGCGGAGCATTTGCTTCCCGAAGGAGCGGTGTTGCAATGCAACATAAACTATATACCTGCACTGGTGCAGGAGTATCAAATTTCCAGTGTACCCGCGCTTCTTATATACAACGGCGAAAACGAAATTCCTGAAATCATCTACAAAATGGAATCTGTGGAACACTTGCTGAACAGGATAAGGAGCGTGATGGAATGATATCCATAAAGAACATCACATTGCAGCGGGAAGAAAATAAGATTTTGGACGATGTAAGTCTCGATATACGGGAAGGCGAGCATTGGGCGATTCTGGGGCGCAACGGTTCTGGTAAAACAACATTGCTGGAAATGATGACAGGATACATGTTTCCCAGTTGTGGCACGGTCGAGGTGCTTGGACAAACCTATGGTCAATGTGACGTGCGGGAAGTTCGCAAGCAGATCGGTTATATAAGCCAGACCTTGCTGGAAAAGCTAGCGTTAAAAGATCCGGTATGGGAAGTGGTCGCCACCGGCGCGTATGCTTTTTTGCGTTTTTATCAAGAGATTCCGACAGAGGCAAAGGAAAAAGCCGTATCCTTGTTGGAGGGCATGAATTTAGGCGGTCTGATGCATCATCCGCTAGGGACATTATCTCAAGGAGAGCGAAAAAAGGTCATGCTGGCTCGTTCACTGATGGCGGAGCCTCGCTTGTTGATTATGGACGAGCCTTGTGCCGGGCTGGATTTATTTGAACGGGAAAAAATGCTGGTTGAGATTGATCGGCTCCGTCAACGGGATTTGTCAGTGGTTTACGTAACGCATCACATTGAGGAGATTGTCCCTCTCTTTACGCATGTGGCGTTGATCCGTGATGGCAAGGTTGCAGCAGCGGGACCAAAAAAAGAAGTTTTAACGAAAGAATTGATTATGCACACGTATGAAGTTCCAGTTGAGCTGGATTGGGATGGAGAACGTCCCTGGATTCGGGTGTGCAATGGAGGGTAATATTACTTTGGAGGAACAATACATGCGTACAGATGAGCAGGGTGTGGCCGCCTTGTCATCGTCAAGATTTATTTGTACGGCTAATCATGGATTTGCACCCTACGCTCAAGAGGAGCTTAGAAGATTATTTGGCTCAGTGAAAAGCACAGTACTTGTACCCGGTGAAATTTTTCTGGCTACATTACCTGCGGGATCCAGTGAGGTTGTAAGGATGATTACAGGTCAGCCGCCGATGTTTTTACGTCACTTGTTTCCTGTGCATTTTCAGGAGGAAGGAACGGACTTGGACCAGGTGCTGAAGCATCTGGTTGCATTTATCCGTAACCGCCGGGAGCTGATGGATCAACGTGTTTCTTTGCAAGTGCGCAAAGGTTCCAGCAGCAGCTGGACCGAAAGCGCGGGGGCGCTCAAGCAGGCTCTAAGTGAACAATTAAGTGATCTGCCTATGGAGCAAACGGTACAAGGGGCCGACGTTATTGTATCCGTTTTTGCGGATACGGATACGTGGTATGCAGGCGTATCACATCCTCAGGACAATCTTTCAGATTGGAGCGGAGGCGCGGTTCGTTTTCAGAAGGAGGAGGGACAAATCTCTCGTGCCAAATTCAAGCTTTTAGAAGCAGAAGCGACATTTGGTATTGATTTTGGTGCCTTTCATCAAGGACTGGATATCGGGGCAGCACCGGGTGGGTGGACTTCCTTCTTACTGGAGCGAGGGCTCAAGGTGACGGCGGTTGATCCGGCAAAGATGGAGCCGTCGCTGATGAAGTATGCCAATCTGACTTTTTTGCGCAAAAATGCGAGTGAAGTCAAATTTAAGGAGAATACGTTTGATCTGCTGGTTTGTGATATGAGCTGGAGTCCGAAGCAGATGGCAAGGCTCGTAACTGATTTACTGTATAGTTTGCGAAGCGGGGGTACTGCTATCGTAACGGTCAAGCTAATGCATAAAAAGCCTTTGGCGCTCATTCATGATGTGATGGCTTCATTCGAGCAGTCTGGCATGCAGATTCAGCGGGCTAAGCAGCTATTCCATAACCGAGATGAGATTACCCTGTACATGATCAAGTATGGAAAATAATACTTTACAATGAGTACAGGTCTGCTATATAATAAACCCAAATTGTTCCTTAAAAAATAATAATCACGTTTGAATAAAGGGAAAGCATCCCGCAGATCATTTTCATGGTGACATGGAGATTTGGTTTTGCGGCGGCTTTCCCTTTTTTGCGTTATTTGCTTATAGAAGGGAGGTGGAAGGATGATACAGAAGCCATCACGATTGGAATACGGATCTATTGTCGGTGAACGTTACCGAATTGTTCGCACGTTGGGTACAGGAGGAATGAGCCATGTGTTCATGGCAGAAGATTTGAAGCTGCCAGGCAAGCAATGGGCGGTGAAGGAGTCGGTTGCCGAGCCACAAATGATGAAGCTTATACGAACGGAAGCGGAAATGCTGATTTCATTAAGCCATCCACGCCTACCGAGAATTGTTGATTTCTTCGAGCATCCGCGATCCGGTGCGGTATATCTGGTTATGGATTACATTGAAGGCATGACGCTGGAAGCCTATATGAAGGGCTACCAAGGTCATATCCCACAGGAGGAAATCGTTCCATTCGCTTTGCAAGTGCTGGATGTGCTGGATTATTTGCATACCCGTCAGACACCAGTCATTTACCGTGATCTGAAACCGACGAATATTATGCTGACCCCGGAAATGGAATTTAAGCTGATTGATTTTGGGATCGCGCGGAGCTATAAGGTGGAACTGAATCAGGATACGGTAAAGCTGGGAACCGTGGGTTTTGCAGCCCCGGAGCAATATGGAGCAGGCCAGACGGATGCCCGCTCAGACTTATACAGTTTGGGAGCGTTGCTGTTGTATCTCTGTACGGGTGGCAAATATAGCGAGTGGACTGCGGGAGTAGAAAGGTATATTCGCGGGGAATTACCTCGCCATTTGATTCCAGTGATTCGAAAGCTGCTGCGGCAGCATCCTGAGGAACGATTTCAATCTGCCGGAGAGGTCATTGAAGAACTGCGACAAAGTGCAGAGTTTCAGCCTGCTCAACATGGAGCATCCGTTAGTGAACCTTCAAATACTTCATTGGAATACGCAGGTACAAGGGTAGTAGCTGTGCTCGGTGTGTCTTCCGGCTCCGGTGCTACACACACGGCAATTGCGGTGAGCCACTACCTGGCCCGAAGATGTCGCTCTGTAGCTTTGGTTGAGCTGCATAGCACAGCCAAAGCGTTTGCCCGGCTTCAAGCAGTGGTGGAGGGTGCACCTGCTGGACGAACGAGTTCGAGTCGGCGTTTTGAGGTGGACGGAGTACATTATTGGCGGCAGACATCTCGTGCGGATGTCATTTCTTTGCTGGGCGGCTCCTATAGATTTATCGTTCTGGATTTGGGGAGTGGACAGGATAATGAGCGGCTGGAGGAATTTTTGAGAGCCGATTACCCGCTTATCGTTGGTTCAGGAGCGGAATGGAGAGCTCAAGAGATCGTCAGGCTAGCCCAATCGCTTCAGCGTTATCCGCAGCATAAATGGAATTACTGCTTGCCGTTGGCACCATCGGAGGCGGTTCGTAGGCTGCGTAAGGAACTGGATCATGATAAAGTATTTGCTCTACCGTTCCATTCTGACCCATTCGAGCAAGACGGTGAGATGGATCAGGTGCTGGACGAGCTGTTTCGCGGAGCTATTCCGGATACCCGGAAAAAACGCTTCGGATTTCTAAAACGTCAGCGCTAAATCAAAGACATATATCAAAAAAGGCAGGGGAGAAGCTGTGTGTCCAAGCTAAGAAAGAGCAGTAAGCAAAAGCTATACGCCGGTTGTATTGGCGCGGGTATAGTTAGCATTATTTTTGTAGGCTACCTTATCGTTAACACCCATCAAATGAATGAGGTCAGGAAACAGGCCGAAGTAGACGCAGAACTAAAATGGAAAGTGTATGAACAAGAGCAACGCACTGCGAAAAAAGGCTGGGCTGTTATTCGTGACATTTCACCAGGTGAACAGATTACAGCTAATGATTTGAAGGGAGTTACGGTCCCTGGTTCTCAGGCACCGGCAAATTTGGTGACAGATAAAAATGAAGCTTCCGGCACTACAGCCAAGATTGAATTGAAAAAAGGGTCTGTGCTTACGTCTGCAATGGTAACTGTTGATGAGCCCGCATCTAAAGATTTGCGCAACCGTGAGCTAAAGGTGGTAGTACTGCCCAGCAGCCTGAAGCAGGGGGACGAAGTGGATATCCGCATTCAATTTCCAACGGGCCAGGATTATATTCTATTGTCCAAAAAGAAAATTTCCAGGCTGGAAGGCCCCGTCGTCTGGGTCACTATGAATGAGCAGGAAATATTATCGTTTTCAAGTGCAATTGTTGATGCCTACCTGCATAAAGCATCCATCTATGCGCTGACATATGTCGATCCTGAGTTTCAGCCGAAGGCGATCCCAACTTATCCGCCTAATGCTCAAGTGTTAGCACTCATGAATAGTGATCCGAATGTGTTACGCGTGGCGGAACAAAGGCTGTCCAAGCAGTTGCGGGATTCTCTTGAAAATGCAATTAATTCATTAAACAACGTTATTTCAACACCTATAGAAAGAAGTCTGAGTGAGGAAATTACAGCTCAGCATACGGATACGACTGCAAGAGATGCATCTGACGGGAGTAAGGGTATGGGGAATGGATATGGAATCGGGCAGGATCATAAAGAACAGGCGGAAATTTTGACGCAGGGTGGAAGCTCTGATCCATATGCCAAATAAATAAAAGTAAAGGAACGGAAGTATGAAAATTTGGATATTTGCCGGACTTTGTGACAAAAGCGATACCTTGTTATACATCAGCAGCATATTAGCTGCTTCCGGCCAACAGGTGCTGCTTGTGGATGCTACGCTGCGGAAACAGTATCGTTATAGCATAGGGATGCTCGATAAACCACTTCCCATTATACAGTTTAATGGTTTTGATGTGGCGACTGGTTTTACAGCATGGGAAGATCTTAACATCGGTATGATGGCCGATCTAAAGGCAGAGCAGGCTTATGACATTGTCATTTTGGACGTGGAGTCAGCGGATTTTTGCCCAATATCTGTTTGGAAAAGGGCGGAACAGCGAATTTGGGTCAGTGATTATAGCCGAATGCAGATGCACAACGGACGGATGTGGCTAGAGCATTTGTTCAGTCAACCTGGATTTCCCAAAGATCTTGCATTTGACAAATTATTTTTACAAGCTGTGGATTGTGGTGTAGAGGAGCCGTACTTATGGGAATACATGAACGGTTTTCCTGCCTTCTGGCAGCAAGAGCCGTATGTACTGCCATGGGATGAGGGGCATCTTGCCCTGAAGCTGGAAAATGAGCATAAACAGCAGCTTCAACTAAAACCGCTATCCAGAATGTATAAGAAAGAATTGTGCCGTTGCATTGGAGAATGGATGGGCTGGGAATTTAAAGAGAGCCGACGTGCGCTAAAGCGTGCGGAAAGGAGGAGAGCATGAGCACTGTTTTATTTTGGAGCCCAATAAAGGGAGCGAGTGGAAGCAGCTCATTGGCGGCAGCAATAGCAGTTACCATAGGCAATCTATATAGAGGAAGATTACTATTGACCCATCTGGGACGTAGACATACGGGAATTGAATCAGGATTCCCTATACAGGAGCATCGTATGGATGATCCAAGTTTGCGGCTTGAGGAAGGCGGTTGGGATGCTGTCGCACGGTTAGTACTGCGTGGAACATTGTCTAGAGAAAATATTTGTAATTATACGACACCTGTACTGGAACAGACTCTCGATGTGCTTGAGGGAACCTCCAGCTTTGGAGCTGTTCCACCACTGTTATCCTCTGGACTTGTACGGGCAGTGATGGACACGGCGGATCAATATTATGATTTGACGCTGGTTGATGCAGGAAGTGGAGCAGGGTGGGGATCTGTACAACATGAAGCATGTGCGGGAGCCAAGCTGGCTGTTCTGTCGCTGACTCAGAATATACGTGAGCTGGATGCTTTTTTTGAATCTGTATCTCCGCTATCCACTTACTCGGCATTGCCGTTATTAATGGTACTCGGGAAATATGATGTGCATTCTCAAGCAAATGTAGCGAATATCCGCAGGAGATATGGCTACAAGGGAGCTTTACATACAGTTCCTTACAGTACTGAATTTATGGACGCGTGGAACCGCAGGGATGTGGTAGGCCATGTACAGCGTGGTGTGCGAAGCGGGAAAGAGCCGCATCGCAGGCTTTTTACACCTATCGGATGGGAGCAGAGCATACGGCAGATCAGTAAAGCTATTCTGGAGGCGGCAGAATCCGATCTTCGGCTCAAGGCTTTGGAAAGGGGCGCTTGATGCTGTCCGCTCAATTAATCTATGGATTGATACTTGCTTGCATTGTACTACTAGGCATCGTATTAATTATCGTTAAATATCGAGGAAAGATTCACTCGCGTCATTCAACCTCACGGGTCGGTAAAGAGAATAAAGAGGCTACATTGGAGACTCTGATGGAGTATATCAAAAATGCACTTCATGAACTAAGTCATAGCCAAATGGCGGATGTCGGGTTACATGAAGAGGAATATAGAAGGCGTATCCATCAAAGAGCGGAGCTGCGCAGAGCGTTAAAGGACTGCGCCAATGGCAGTAGTGGCGATAAACGTTTTGTTAAAAATCTGATGGCTGAGCTGCTGATTAACGGCTATGGCTTGAACGAAAAAATCGTAGATTCCGTTATGCCATTTTCCAGACCTGATTCATTAAGCATACAGGATCAATTCGAAATTGTCTTTTACCAATACCAGCAAAAGTATGGTGCTGATGCCCTGTCATGTTTACTGGATACTTATGACTTGGCCGAAATGAGATATTCACAGCCACATGAAGAGGATGGAAGCTATCTCGTCACGGGAGAGGATATTCGTTATATCTATGACTGTGAACACCGCCCCCTTTCCTTTTTAGAGAAGGTGGATATTATTGTGCAGCGGATTTATCAGCATTATAAAGGCTTTTCCGTCATTGATGATATACGTGATCAGCGGATTGACGGTGTAAGCGGGGGCGTTAGTGGCATGCCGCAAGGAGGGACTACTCTATCGGCGGACTGGCCTCCGGATCGGTATACATTAGAACAAACATCTGAACCTACTGCAAATGGTTATGAGAGCGTGTGGATTTTTTATAAAGGAAAAACGATTCATCTTTCGTTTCTTTCCTTTGCTTCAGAGCGTGAGCTTAAACGGGTGTGCCAAAATATTTACAAATACAATTACCCGGGACAGCTTTCCGAAGCCAATGGTTATAAGGTAAACGAAATGAAGGATGGGTCACGGGTTGTGGTAGTCAGACCTCCGTTCTCCGAATCGTGGGCTTTCTTTGTCCGTAAATTTGATATTCAAAGCGCATCGCTGGAGCAGCTAATTAAGGGTGAAAATGCTGAGTTTCCGATCCAGTTTCTTTCTTACTTAATGAAAGGCAGCCGGATTACTGCAATTACAGGCGCACAGGGTTCAGGTAAGACAACGCTATTGATGGCGATGGTTAAGCATATCTATGCTTCGTATACGCTTCGTGTACAGGAAATGGCCTTTGAGTTGCATTTGCGTAGCATCTACAGTCGCCGTAACATTCTTACCTTTCGGGAAACGGACCATATTTCAGGGCAACAAGGGCTTGATTTACAGAAAAAGACGGATGGGACCGTCAATATCCTTGGCGAAGTAGCGAGTGATGAAGTGGCCGCTTGGATGATCCAGATGTCGCAGGTTGCAAGTCTGTTCACCATTTTTACTCATCATGCCAAAACATTTCGTGATCTTGTATTCTCACTTCGTAATTCATTGCTCAAAACTGGCGTATTTCAGCATGAAGGTATCGCTGAGGAGCAGGTAGTTCATGTCATTAACTTTGATGTGCATCTCAAGCGTGATGCGGAAGGACGCCGTTATATTGAACGAATTACAGAATGTGTGCCGCATGACCCGGATCATATAGATACTGGCTCCAATGCTTCGGCGAATTATAGCTATCGGCATGTTATGGAATATCGGAATGGGTGTTATATGCCAATGGAACCGCTAACCGCCAAAAGCGCAAAGGAAATGTGTGAGCAGATGAATGCCAAGGATGCCAGTGGCTTCCGCAGTTTTTTGACCCGTTATTGGGAGGAAGAATATGAGTCTTAAAGAGATGTTATTGTGGATTTTACTCTTTTCAGGCGGAGGCTTTGTACTTCTATATACAGCTTTGTGGTGGCTGTACAAACGCAATAATCGTGCAGTCCGCATTGGACGAATTCACTCTGTGCGGGAAGGGCGGAAGGGAACAGCGGTACTGCAACGGGAGATACATGCCTTATTGCACAAGCTATACACGCTGGGCATGGGAGTACCTATCCTATCCGAATACATCAAGAGCGTACGTAAGCGGCTATCCGGTTTGCATGCCTACGATGAGTACAAGCTACGCCTACAGACTATGAAGATGACACTGTTCATCTGGGGAGCTTTTATTTGCAGCGGCATCGTGCTGTTAATGATGAAACCCGGATTAGAGTTTGCTGTATTGGCCATTTTATGCGGCGTGGTAATCAACAGCCTCATTTTGGATGTGGCAATTAGCCGGATGGAAAAAAGACTGCTTGCACAGATGATCGAACTGTTCGCCAATGTGCGCCATCATTATCACCAGCATGGCATGGTAGAGGAAGCCATTTCAGAAGCGGCCGATTTGGCCGGGGCCGAGGCTGGAAGACACGCGAGACTGATTCATGAAGCGCTAACAGATGTCGATCCGCATGAAGCATTGGAAAGATACTATGAATCTGCTCCTAACCGATTTTTAAAAGCCTTTGCTGGTATCTCATATATGGTGATGGAGTTTGGTGACCGGAATGAGGAGGGCGGCTCCATTTATTTGAAGGGACTTGGCAGTCTTGCGCGCGAAATCCAGCTGGAGATGCTGCGGAGAAATAAACTGGACTATCTGCTCAAAAGTTTGAACGTGATTGCACTGGCCCCCGTTTTTTTTACGATACCGATTGAAAAATGGGCGAAATCCAGTTTTCCGTCCATGGATGATTTTTATCAGGGGAAATTGGGATATATTACAAAGTTGACCGTCTATATTGTAATTATCTTATCTTACTTTCTGTTACAAAAGCTGCAACAGACCAACGAAACAGGTTATCGTGCGGGTCGGGGCCGTTATGTTTGGGAGCAAAGGCTATACCGTTTTCCCATCATTCATAATGTAGTAGATACTTTAATTCCGCGGCAGCAGTCATCCTCCTATTTCCAGATAACCCGCTTGTTAAAGGAGAGCGGCGCAGAGATTAAACTGGAATGGCTGTACATACGGAGGATTACTCTTTTCATTATAGGATTGGTGCTGAGCATCAGTACGGTATTTGTTTTACATGAAGCAGAGAAAACACATATTCTTTACGCTCCTGTCCAATCGGGTCAAATGTTTGGACGTTTAAATCCCACAGAGGAAAAAGAAGCTTTGAAGCAGAGTGAGGTTGACTGCAAAATCATGTACCTGCTTAACATGAGAGCGGAAAGCACATATGAGCAGACGTATGCAGCTCTAGAGCGTAATCCAGGTGGCACAGCAAATGCGGATCAGCTATCTAAAAATACACGCCGTATCCTGCAGAAGCTGGAAGCGTGGAACGAGGAATACATTAAGTGGTGGGAAGTGCTGATCGGTTTAGTTGTTGGATATGCAGCCTTCCAAATGCCTATGCTTCTGTTATATTTGCAGCGAAAAATGCGGCGGTTGGATATGAGACATGAGGTATATCAGTTTCAAACGGTCATTTCTATATTACGGGCCATGGAACGAATGTCTGTCGAGGAAATATTGGAGTGGTTGAATCGTTTTTCGGTTATTTTCAAGAGACCACTGCAAAAATGTTTGCTTCATTATGAACACGGACCCGAGGCAGCTCTTGATTTGTTGAAAGAAGAAGCGCCTTTGCCGGAATTTCAACGTCTGGTGGACAAGCTCCATTTGTCTTTGGGCAAAATTACGATTCGTGAGGCCTTTGACGATTTGGATTCTCATATGTCCTACTATTTTGAACAAAGAAAACAGGAGTATGAAAAAATGATAGACAGGAAGGCCATCTGGGGTAGGATGATTGGTTTTGCTCCAATGTACGGTCTTATCTTTTTATATTTGGTGATTCCATTGATCGGCATGAGCTTTGTTCAAATGGATAGCTATTATGAGCAGATACAAAAAATTCAGTAAGCAAGTTCTATGATGACTAATACGGTATAACAAACTAAGGAGAGAAAAATAATGAATAACGCATCAACTGCCTTAAAGGTAGCCGCCGGTATATTTTTGACTATCGCCCTCATTACAATTGTAGTCATTCTGTTTATTTCAGCTCAGGAGGCGACCAAAACGGCACAAAATAATTTTGCTGATATTCAGACCGAATTGTCCCAAGCCTCTTTTACAGTATATGACGGTACAACGATTAGCGGATCTCAGGTAACCAATGCGCTACGCAAGTTTCAGGGCAAGGACCAATTCGGTATTCAGATTAAAACCGGCAAAAATATGGCAGGGCAGTGGTACGGTAATGCTTTGAACATTAGCACGGACAGTGAACAGTATGGTGCAGTAAACGGTGGAAGTGATAAGACGGGAAAAATAGCGAATACGCTGAATGAGAAAGAAAACGAGTACGTAAATCCAAGCGGTAAATTCAAGGCTGAAATCGTCAAAGACAAATCGAATGTTGTACGCGGCTTGCTATTTACCCAATCTTAAACGCTGCAGTGGAGATCATAATGAATAGGGAGATGGGCGCATGTCTGATCACGCTTCGAGCATGCTGCGGCTTGGTTTGTCACTTATTTTGTTCATAACCGCATGTACGGCAGCAGCAGACTTGTCCAGTCAGATGAGTATGGCACTAGAATTAAGATCACAGCAGGAGGAGCGTTCTGAAGGGCGGATATCCCGTATTGCGGAAGCGGTCATGCCGAAACGGAATCAAGGGACTCAGGTTATTCAGGCGATCCGCATGAATCTACAGGATGGAATTTCGGTTCAAGTTGACGAAACGGAGTACAATGAGTATTCCGATCCGTTTGAGCCTGATGTATCGGCTTTGAATGCTTCCTCTTGGTATTCCATGTATCCACAACGTAATCAGCATGGAGAGATCATATCTGTACGCTTTGAGAAATTGGAGGAGGACTGAAGTGGTTCAATCAATATCCAAGCTGCTCGGGGCCCTACTCGCTGTATTGCTTTTGTACATCGTACCCGCAGCTCAAGCCGCTGAACGGCAGGATGATATATCGGGGCTGCATGTGTATCATTCAACGGTACGTTTTGTAGATATGGTAAGAACCAAGGGCTACATTACACCGACGATGTATAACGATTTTATGCGTGAACTGGAGCTTACAGGCAATACGTATGAGGTTGATTTGGAGCATATGCACAAAAAATATGTACCGGAATATGCAGATGCCTCGAAGCCGGATAGTTTTCTGGGCAATTATGAAACGGTATATGATGGGTACTACAACGCGCAAATCTTACCTGTCCTTTTTCCTGACAATCAGCAGCCAAAGTCAGACGAGACACGTCGATATACCTTGATGGCAGGGGATTATTTTACAGTGCGGCTGCATAACACAAATCGGACGCCTGCGGATTTATACGAATCATGGCTTCTGGGCGGGAGCGATAGCGGAAGGCCGGCAGTTACAGCTTCATACGGAGGCATGGTTTTGAATGAAGATTACTGATTTTGCAGTTATATTTATCCTGCTGTTTTTGCCCTTTGGTGTAATTCATGATTTGCGGGTACAAAATCAGCGTGAAGTGCAGCAGTTGGAAATGAAATATACATCAGCTCTTCGTACCGCAGTTCAGGATGCAGGTGTTGTACTTTCCCAAAATGAGCGTCAGGAACGGGAGGCCGGATACGGATCGGACAAGTTTTTTCGTGTTGATAAAGAAGAAGCGCTAAAGACGTTCCTGCATACCCTTTTTCTAAATGTAGGTATTGAAGGGGATACAGCAGCACAACGAGCATTATTGGATTATATACCTGCCATTGTGATTTTGGATTATGACGGTTATTATATGTTTGCCTCAGAAACCTATACAGATGAGGCTGGACAAGCTGCGATAGGTCCCAAATGGAGTGAAAAAAGGCCTTTTGCCTATGCTGATTCAGTGGGTAATAGTGTGGGATTCACTTTGGATAATTATGTACATGCGTATGATTCGCAGAATCACAGGTGGGTGGAAGGATTTCAAAAGGAGCTTCAGGGTCAAACCAGCATTTCGTTGCTGAATAATTCAGAAACGTTTGAGCAAGTACGGCGTACCACCATCGTTCATAGTGTTCAGGCAGACCTGGCCCGTGTGATCAATCTCCATAACCAGAAGGCAGCACGCAACGGTGTAGCCTATACGTTTACACTGCCGACTATTCCGCAAGAAGAGTGGTATAACACGGTAGATGATGTGGGGTTGATGGCGTTTATCCAAGGCATTCCGGTTGGTGACAGGTTTTACAATAACTATGGATTTGGTGGTGGAAGAGTTGTTAAAAAGCAAGCTATTATCGGTGGCTTAGAACCGGATACCGGAATGAAATATTTTTACAGGGCTTCCTGTCCAGCACCCTTTCAGGCTAGAGAACGTTTTTCAGATGAAAAATCTGCGGCTGCTGCGGGGTACTTCGAGTTTAAATGTAATAACGGCTTACAATAATCACTCTGACGAGTGGTTTTTCTTTTTTTATAGGAAAATCCGTATTAAAAACCTTAAAATTCGCTGTTTTCAATATTCCGATAAGGCTGCTGAATGTGCTACAATAAGGCTTTGAAAGAAAACAAATGATATATGAAATCATGACAGTCGGCATCGCCGATGACAATAAGGAGCCAAAAACAGCGTATGAGTTTATTGACTGTAGAAAATGTATCCCACAACTTTGGGGATCGCACATTATTTAAAAATGTTTCCTTTCGATTACTTGCGGGGGAACGTGTAGGTTTGGTAGGAGCTAACGGTGTCGGTAAATCGACACTCATGAACATTTTGACTGGGAAATTGCTTAAGGATGAGGGTAAAGTGGAATGGACTCCACGTGTACGTTACGGTTATCTGGATCAGCACACCAAGCTGACACCGGGCAAAACAGTACGTGATGTATTGAAGGATGCATTTCTTCCTTTGTTGGAATTGGAAAAGGAATTGATGCAGATTACGGATAAAATGGGGGATGCTTCTCCCGAAGAGCTGGAAGTGCTGTTGGAACAGATGGGTGAAATTCAGGAGCAGCTGGATATGGGTGATTTTTACCTCATTGATGTGAAGGTTGAAGAAATGGCGAACGGGCTGGGTCTCTCGGCTATCGGACTGGATCGGGATGTATCCGCTCTTAGTGGTGGACAACGAACCAAGGTGCTTCTTGCCAAGCTGCTGTTGGAAAAGCCGAACGTCCTCCTACTGGATGAGCCTACCAACTATTTGGACGTTGAGCATATTGAATGGCTTACACGGTATTTGAAGGATTATCCATATGCATTTATTCTTATTTCACATGATACGGAGTTCATGAACCAGGTCGTTAATGTTATTTATCACCTTGAATTTGCCAAGATGACCCGCTATTCAGCAAATTATGAAAAGTTCCTTGAGATGGCGGATCTGAACAAAGCGCAGCATATTGATGCTTATGAGAAGCAGCAGGAATATATTAAGAAACAGGAAGACTTTATTCAGCGCAACAAGGCGCGTGCATCCACATCAGGCCGGGCGAAAAGCCGTGAAAAGCAGCTTGATCGGATCGAACGTATTGATAAGCCCGAAGAAGCTGCCAAGCCAACCTTTCAATTTAAAGAAGCACGTGCGAGCGGGAAAACGGTATTTGAGGGAATTGATTTTGAAATTGGCTATACTCATGCCCTTTTGCCTAAAATGTCCATGACGATTGAACGTGGGGAAAAAATTGCAATTGTGGGTTGCAACGGTGTCGGTAAATCTACATTGCTCAAAACCATTCTCGGGAAAATACCGCCAATTAGCGGAAAAACCTATCAAGGCGATTTCTTGCAGCCTGCTTATTTTGAGCAGGAAGTAAAGGCAGGCAAAATTACACCGATTGACGATGTGTGGAATGAGTTTCCGCATTTGAATCAGCACGAAGTAAGAGCGCATTTGGCACGCTGTGGTTTGAAAAATGAGCATATCACACGTCCTTTGTCCGCGCTTAGTGGTGGTGAGCAGGCTAAAGTACGTCTGTGTAAATTGTTAATGCGGGAAAGCAACTGGGTTCTGTTTGACGAGCCTACCAATCACTTGGACGTTAAAGCAAAGGACGAGCTCAAACGTGCCCTGAAGGAATATAAAGGGACTGTATTGCTCGTATCTCACGAACCGGATTTTTACGAGGATTGGGTAACCAAAACGTGGGATGTGGAAGAGTGGTCAAGTAAAGTCAACTAAAATTAACTAAATTCAAAGAAATCCAGTTCTCTCATGCTTCATAAAAAGTAGGGTTTGCAGAACTAGGAAAATATGCTAAGCTATCTGTAGCTGATACAATATAATAGTCACACTAGGGGAGCCGCCCATGCGGCTGAGACGGAATAAATGGATTTCGGACCCTTTGCACCTGATCTGGGTTATGCCAGCGTAGGGAAGTGAGCGCCGTACAAGCAAGGTAACCGCATTATTACTTTTGTTTGCGCGTGGGACGATATACGTATACGGATGCTGATTGTCCGTTCGATTATTGGACGTTCGTGAAACCACTTCCTCTGGGAAGTGGTTTTTTTGCGTTTCGTTTGGCTTTGCCTGTCGAACTTCCGTATACGGATTCACATATGTTCTCATTTCATTATTGCTGGTACATGTGGCTGGCTCCGTATGTTGTTTCGCGATATGGAGCTGCAATAATATAGGTTCAGCTTATACGATTATTTTATAACATTAGTTCATATTCTTAATTCAATGTGAGGTGAAAATGAGATCGAATTACACGTAATTACGATGGAAAGTGGTTCCCATGCAAATGTACCCCAAGTGGCTGCTGCTATTTATCCGTATGTTCATTATGTGCACGCACGCCTGAAGCAGAAGGGTGCCTCAGCATTGCTTACTTTGATCCGCAGCATGGTGGAGCAGGGAGTTCCTTTACAGCAAATTGCAGTCAATGACCGTGTGGATGTAGCTTTACTTACCTTGGCTGGAGCTGTCCAGCTACCGGCTAATGGGCTACCTGCCAAGGAGGTGAAGAGCCTGCTTCCAAAGGGGACACGCTGTGGAGTGTCTGTGCATTCCTTGGAAGAGGCGCAGATTGCCGAGTGGGCTGGAGCAGACTATGTACTCTATGGTCATGTATATGAGACCCACTGCAAGCCCGATGTTGTGCCGCGGGGGATAGCTCAGCTTGAGCGTATATGCAGGTTATCTAACATTCCAGTGATTGCACTTGGCGGCATACAACCGCATCATATTCCGGAGCTTTATCATGCTGGAGCAAGCGGAATTGCAGTGATGTCCGGCATATGGGAAGCTGAGTCGCCCATCGCGGCTGCGATGGAATACAGACAAATGGCAGATCAGGTAGTCCACAATCTGTAGTAGGGAACGGGAGTAGAAGAAATTCGAAAACAGTATGGTCAGTGGAGAGGAGACATAACACATGCTAAAGATACACACAGAGGCTACAGTTATAGGACATGCTGAATGTTTGGTCATAGGTGGAGGTGTGATCGGCAGTTCCATTGCTTATCATGTGGCTAGGGAAGGGCGCAGTACGATTATGCTGGAGCGAATGATGCCGGGTGAGGGAGCCTCGGGGGCAGCGGTCGGAATGCTTGCAGCGGAGAGTGAGGAGTTCGACGACCCTGAGTTTGAACAATTTGCTCACACAAGTCGGGATGCATTCCCTGAGCTTGTTCGTGTGCTGGAGCGGTTGTCCGGTGTTTCAGTAGATTTTCGTACAGAAGGTTTTGTAACTCCTTTCCGTTCGGAAGCTGAGGGGGAAAGACGCTGGAAAGCTGCTAATACGCGCGAGGATACTCAGCCTGAGTGGTGGGATGCCGGGGAATTAGCCAGGCGGATTCCGGGCATAGATCGTCAAGCGATTGGAGCTATATATCGATCGAAGGAGACACAACTCGTTCCCTTACAGCTGTGCCGTGCCTATACGGGAGCAGCTACAGTGTTGGGTGCAACAACATGGTCCGGTACCCATGCAGAGCAGTTGGTCGTACAAAATGGCCGGATTCGCGGTGTAGTAACAGACAAGGGCTTTATCACCTGCAGTCAGGTCATTATTGCCGGAGGCTTGGAGAGCATGAATTTGCTAGAGCAAGTGGGCTTTCATTACCCGCTTTATCCGGTCAAGGGTGAAGCAGTTGCCGTCTCCTTGAAGGATCACCCTTTGGAATATACCATTTATGCCGATGATGTTTACCTTGTGCCTAAGCAGAAGAACGAGCTTTGGATAGGGGCAACGAGCCTTCCGCATCACGATGACACAGAAGTGACTGTTGCAGCTTTGGAGGGGCTACTGGCACGTGCTTCTGCATGGCTGCCGCGTGTACGTGAAGCTTCTTTTGTACGCACTTGGGCAGGCTTGCGTCCGCAGGCAGCAGCAGGACGCCCTTTCATAGGGGCTATTCCCGGTTTGGAAGGGGTATATGCTGCGGTTGGGCATTATCGCAACGGTGTCCTGTTGAGTGATGCTACCGGACGTGCGATGGCCGCTTTGCTTAAAGGGGCTAATGCAACTGAACTTGGAATAAGTAAATTTTCTTCTACATGTATCAAGGAGGAAAGCTTATGAAGCTGACGATTAACGGCCAGAGCATGAACTTTTCTAATCGGATCACTCATGTGGAACAATTGCTGCATGAGCTTGATTTAAAGGTAAAAACGGTAGTGGTGGAGCTGAATCGGCACATATTGACCCCGGGGGATCATGCAGAAGCGGTACTCCAGGACGGAGATAACCTTGAAATTGTACATTTTGTGGGAGGCGGTTGATCATGTTAACTATTGGCAAAGCATCTTTTACATCCAGATTGTTGTTGGGAACAGGAAAATTCTCCGATCTGGATATCCAGTCCCAAGCTGTAGAGGCTGCTGAAACCGAAATATTGACCTTTGCCGTGCGAAGATTAAATTTGGAGGAACGGGATAAGCAACATTTTCTGGATACGCTTGATTTGAGCAAGTATACACTTCTTCCCAATACGGCAGGGGCGATGACAGCAGAGGAGGCTGTTCGTATTGCAAAATTGGCAAGAGCCTCAGGCCTGTGTGATATGGTTAAGGTTGAGGTCATTAGCGATGGCAAGACATTGTTGCCTGATCCCTTTGAAACGCTGAAAGCAAGCGAAAAGCTGCTAGAGGAAGGCTTTATCGTGCTGCCCTACATATCGGATGATGTTATTCTGGCCAAGAGGCTGCAAGAGCTTGGAGTGCATGCCATTATGCCTGGAGCTTCACCGATTGGCACAGGACGCGGTCTGCTCAATCCGTTTGCATTGGAGTTAATTATTGAGCAAGCAGAGATCCCGGTCATTGTTGATGCAGGTATTCGCTCGCCCGGTGACGCGGCAATGGCGATGCAGTTGGGAGCAGATGCCGTTCTGTTGAACACAGCCGTCTCGGGAGCGAAGGACCCTGTGAAAATGGCAGAGGCCATGAAACTGGCTGTTCGTGCGGGCAGATATGGTTTTGAGGCAGGGTTGATTCCCGTAAAACGGTATGCTTCAGCAAGCAGTCCAACAGAAGGTATGGTTCAAGCATGATGGAAGCTGAAAAATCCGGTGAAGGAGTACAGGCAAGTGACCGCTATTCCAGACAGGAAAGATTCGCTCCTTTTGGGACAGAAGGGCAACGACGGCTCGCTTCCTCACATGTACTCATCATAGGCGTCGGAGCGCTCGGTACAGGTATTGCGGAAACGCTTGTCCGTGCAGGGGTAGGGACGGTGAGCATCGTAGACCGGGATTATGTGGAATGGAGCAACTTGCAGCGTCAGCAGCTTTTTCAGGAGAGTGACGCCGCGGAGAGATGCCCCAAAGCGGTGGCTGCCCAACGACGATTAAAAGCCATTAACTCGGAAACGATTATACACGCACATGTACTGGACGTCGGGGTAGAGGAGCTGGAAGAGCTGATCCAGGGAGTTGATCTGATGATGGATGCAACCGATAATTTCGACACCCGTCTGCTCATGAACGACATGGCACTTAAGCATCGCATACCGTGGATTTATGGGGCATGTGTGGGAAGCTATGGTGTAACTTACACCATTTTACCTGGACAAACGGCTTGTCTTCACTGCCTGCTGGGGGCCGTTCCGTTTGGAGGCGAGACCTGTGATACCGCCGGGATTATACCACAGGCAGTACAAATGGTTACGGCCAACCAGACTGCAGAGGCCTTCAAGCTTCTTGGCGGATATCCGAAAGAACTGCGAGGGAAGATGCTTTCGTTTGATCTATGGCGAAACGAGTATACAGCGATAGCCGTAGACAGTTTGAAAAAAGCGGATTGTCCTTCCTGCGGCAATCAACCTACGTACCCCTATTTGTCAGCATCTCATCGGCAGAAAACAGATGTGTTGTGCGGTCGGGATACCGTTCAGATTAGACCTGCCAAACCGGTACAGCTGAATCTTAAGGAAACAGCGGATAGACTTGCTTCTGTGGGGGAGGGGAAAGTAGAGCGGAATCCATTTCTGGTTTCCTTTAGCACCGACGTGCATCGCTTGGTCGTTTTTGCAGATGGACGAGCGTTAATTCACGGGACAAAAGACGTGGCAGAAGCCAAAAGTCTATATCACCGTTATTTGGGCTAGCTATAAAAAGCAGAAAACCATTCTTTCAGGAATGATTTTCTGCTTTTTTGTTACAATAAATACAAATATGTTTTAATGATTTACAAATAAATTGTTGATTTCCATATTGTAATGCGATGTCCAAACCAGGTGGGTGAAAAGATGACCCCGTTAATTTTACTTGTGGATGGAAATGAAACTCCTCCTGTATATGTACATCTGTTGGAGCAGGCAGGCTACCAGGTGGTTCATGTCCAGAATATGTCGGAGAGAAGCTCCTATGTAGCTGATCATCCTGTGAATATGCTGCTTCTGAACATTGATGACAAGCAAGCGGATGCACAAGGCATGATTCGTATTGCGCAACAAAACCATCCTTATGTACCATTATTCGTATTGACCTCATCAGACGATGAGAACCATATTGTTTCCTGTTTTGAGCAGGGAGCACACGATGTGACGGTACACCCTTTTTCTCATAGAGTGTTTCTCGCAAGAGTGGCTAATTTATTGCGAATTTTTGGTATCGCACAGGATGTAGCAAGGGCAATCGAGGCAGGGGATTTACATATAGATCATGCAAGCAGGATGGTGAGTAGAGGGGGACAGAAGCTGGAATTGACTCCGAAGGAATTCGATCTTTTGTTTCATCTCGCTATACATCTTAATCAGGTTTGCAGCAGGCAGCAAATCCTGAAGGACGTTTGGAAACATGATTATATCGTAGATACGAACGTAGTAGATGTGTATATCAGGCATTTGAGAGTGAAGATAGATAAGGGGCAAAAATTCAAAATGATTCGCACGGTGCGGGGCATTGGCTACTCTCTCAGAACACCACCTGCAGTAGAATAGCATAGCGGCATATAAAAAAGCCGGGAACTTTTCGTCCCGGCTTACATATTTTAAACGAGTTTCATACTACAGCACGCGACGTGCTTTGATGTATGTTCTTTTCCAGTTGCCAGAGTTCAGATCGGAGATGGTAACACCAGGTCCACCGAAAGTGTGCAGAATCTTACCGCCGCCCATATAGACTGCTACGTGGGTAATGTTGCTGCCTGTAGCACGACTTCCGCTTGAGAAGAAGACCAAATCCCCTTTTTTCAAATTGGACTTGGATACAGCACGTCCGACTTTAGATTGCTGCACAGAAGTGCGTGGCAAATCCACTCCGTACTTTTTGAAAATATGCTTCATAAAAGATGAACAGTCAAAATAGTTAGTGGTACTTGTAGAAGCTCCGAACTTATAAGGAGTTCCCATATATTTTTCGCCATAGTTAATTATTTTTTGACCTACCGAAGTCGTAGCAGTGGCAGCTTGTACCGTATTTGTTCCCTCAATTGCAAAAGTTCCAAAACCGATCGTAGCTGCGACTCCTGTGATAATTACCTTTTTTATGATTTTATGCATGTTCATGTTGTAAGTACCTCCAAAAAATGATTAGTGCAAAATTTTGCTGAGTTGCTAACTTACTGACAGCGTTGAGTATAACAGCTTTGGAGTCGCCTAATAGTTGGAAAATCACGCTCGATTGCTTGAGGGACAAGGCTTACGTAGCAATTATTAAAAAACGATTAAAAATTACAATTTGTAAAAAGTGATAGCGTTTTACGAATCTCAAAAATCGAAAAATGCTTGTGAATCAAGGGTTTTGAACATTAAAACAACTTTTGCGAAAGTTACAATAATGTCATAACTAATCTTTGCTCTGAATAACAAGCAGTAGTCCGCTTTCGATAGAAATCGTACCTTTTGAAGCGGTTAGCTTATTGCTGACAGCACGTGATTGTCCCATCTTGAGCGTGGCATTATGCAACGGGTACATAAATCCTTCCAGATTTATACCTGTTACTTCGGCGGTCATAGGAAGCAGCGATGTATATGTATAGCCCATAGGCTTGATCTCAAGCGTTGACCCAGTAAGCTCGATATAGTTATGTGCGTCCATAATTGCACCGCTAATATGATGCTGCATCGCGCGTACCAATATTTGAATATTAGCCAGTGTGTGGTCCATTCTGGTGCCGGTCACGCCGAGCATTAGCACATGATCTGCCTGTTCGTCTATAGCGATCTCCAGGGCAAGCTCCGTATCTGTCAGGTCCTTTAGCACTGGATCACACGCAAGCATGCGTTTGCTTACTGATTCAACCCGTTCTTTTTCCTGTGGTGTTATCGAATCAAAATCACCTACAGATATATGTGGCGTAATACCATGCTCAATCAGAAAAAGAGCACCCTTATCCGCCCCTATAATAAAATCTTCAGGTTGTATTTGTTGTAAATCTTCTTCGCCAAGACGACCGCCGGAAAATACAATGGCGCGCTTCTTCGTCATATCCAACATCCTTTCCTTCTGTAATACGCTCTATTTGTACCATCAGCTTTTAAGTATAACGCGTTAAATATGGCTTGCACAATTTTGGAGGGCACAGCTACAATGAAACAGAAAAAAGTAGTGTACGTGCATTAGGAAGGAGAACAACATGATTAATGTTTTATTTGTGTGTCTGGGCAATATCTGCCGCTCCCCTATGGGAGAAGCGGTACTAAGACATAAGGTGCAGGAACGGGGACTAAGCACGCAAATTCAGGCAGATTCGACTGGAACAGGCGACTGGCATATCGGGAATCCGCCGCATGAAGGAACACTAAAGCAGCTCAAGCTGCACGGGATTAGCGAGCAGGGCTTAAAGGCGCGGCAAATAGAGGAGCGTGATTTTGAAGCGTTTGATTATATTGTGTGCATGGATGATTCCAATGAACGAAACATGCGTAAGCTTGCAGGTGGGACGGACGCTGACATTCTAAAATTCATGGATCTGCTTCCCAAAGAACAGCTAAGAGAAGTGCCTGACCCGTATTTCACCGGAAATTTCGAAGAAACCTATCGACTCATGGATGCGGGGTGCGAGGCCTTGCTGGACAAAATCATAGAAGAAAAGCTATAATGTGAACGACAGAAGACGGCAATGTTTGCCGTTTTTCGTTATATAATTTTGAAAGCGTAATCATTTTGTGAAAAAGAGGAAAGAGCATGACGATCTGATCTGGTCGATCAATGCCCAATCCCCAACGGCTGTCTAGTTTGGAAAAAGCACACTCAGGCGCGATCCAAAAAGTACATGAGCGCGTCAGGCAGCTCGTTTTGCCAAAAGCCCCACAAATGCTTGCCATCCTTTTCACGGTAGGAAACCTCGGCGTTGCGTTCGCGCAGCAAATCTGCGCATTGACGGTTAAGCTCTACAAAGTTATGAATGCCGGTATCGCTCTCAAATGCATCTTCCTGAAGGCCGACTATCATCCACACCCGCAGCCGGGACAGATCCTTCTCACGGGTGATGATTTCCTGCGAGGCCTCAAAGTAAGCGCCAGACAAGCTGATAATGCGGTTGAACAGTTGTGGATACAACAAGGCCAAATGCAGAGATACACTGCCTCCCAGCGAATCGCCAGCCAAAATGCGGGACGATGCATCACTTCTTATAGGATACTTTTGTTCTACATAGGGAATAATCTCTTCTGCAAAACAGGTGGTATACGCTTTAAAACGATCACCAAAGGGGGCGTATTCCCGGGTTCTGATTTTAGTGTTCACTTCAACGCCGACAATGATGAAGGGCTCGACGCCTTCATCCAGGATGAGGCGGTTGGCATGAGTTGCAATGCGGCCAAAGTTGAAAAACTCCTCTCCATCCTGACAGTATACGACCGGGTAGCTCAATATTTCATTATAGCCAGGCGGCAAGTAAATACGGAGTCTTCTGGTTTCGCCAAGAAAGCGGCTTTCTACTTCGTCTTTAAGGATAGTTCGTTTTAAATACCGGGAATCCGTCATTTTTCGTCACCTTTCTCGGTGTATTATTTTGCATTCGGGATCACAATAAGTTAAGATAGCCCTGATTGCAATAGATGCTTAAAAAATGCTTAAAAAATGCTTAAAAGATGCTTTAAAGATGATTTAAATTCCAATCATGTACTAATCTGTTATAGTAATATTCGATCCCTGTTACATACACAAAAATGCGGTGAACTCAAAAAAAATAACTAAATCTTTGACGCCAGCAATATAACAGGTGTATAATAATCCTATAACAGCGGAACTTGATATTCAAATTTTTTTGTTGAGGTGAAGAAAATGAGCAAGGTTCCTTATGAAGTGTACACAGAGGAAGTTGAGGCTCTGTCCGTGCTTTCTCCGGATGGTGAAATTATCAATAAAGATAAATTGCCTAAACTTACAGATGATCAATTGAAAGAAATTATGTATCGTATGGTATTTACACGTACTTGGGATGACCGTGCCGTTAACTTGGGCCGTCAAGGACGTCTCGGCTTCTACGCTCCGGTATCCGGACAAGAAGCAACAATGGTTGGTAGCGAATTTGCGCTCCAAAAAGAAGACTTTATTGCTCCAGGCTACCGCGATATTCCGCAAATCGTTTGGCATGGCCTGCCTTTATACCAAGCTTTCTTGTATTCCCGTGGTCATCAACACGGCGGTCAAGTACCGGACGGTGTTAACGTATTGATGCCGCAAATCATCATCGGCGCGCAAATTCTGCACGCTATGGGTATTGCAATGGGCTACAAACTGAAAAAACAAAAACAAGTCGTCATTACATATACAGGTGACGGCGGTTCTTCCGAAGGTGACTTCTACGAAGGTCTGAACTATGCTGGTGTATACAAGTTGCCAGTTATTTTCTTTGTGCAAAATAATGGTTACGCCATCACAACTCCATTTGCGAAGCAAACCGCTGCTCTTTCAATTGCTCACAAAGCAGTTGCTGCTGGTATTAAAGGCGTGAAAATTGACGGTATGGACGTGCTTGCAGTAATCAAGGGCGTTCAAGAAGCCGCAGAACGTGGCCGCAATGGCGAAGGTGCTACACTGATTGAAGCGGTAACATACCGTTTCCGTCCGCACTCCCTTTCTGACGATGCTACAAAATATCGTACCAAAGAAGAAGAAGGCGAATGGAACGAGAAAGATCCAATTGCCCGCTTTGCGAAATACCTTGAGAAAAAAGGTCTGTGGACTGAAGAAGATACAGCTCGCGTAAAAGAAGAGGCTAAAGCGAAAGTGAACGAAGAGATCAAAAAAGCCGAGAAGACAGAAAAAATGACCATTCCTGGCCTGATCGATAGCATGTTCGAAAAAACGCCTAAGCATCTGGAAGAACAAAAAGCTGATTTTAAATAATTGATCTTGAAAGCGACCGGGCGGCAACCCGATCCGGTCTGTTTTCCAATTGGACCTGAACTGAAACTGATCTGTAATGTTTAAGGAGGAAATGAAGCAATGGCACAAATGAACATGAAAGAAGCTATTCGTGATGCACTGCGCGTAGAGTTGAAACGCGATCCAAACGTCCTGCTTTTCGGTGAAGACGTAGGTCATGTAGGTGGCGTTTTCCGTGCAACAGAAGGCTTGCAAAAAGAGTTTGGCGAAGAGCGTGTATTCGATACTCCGCTGGCGGAATCCGCAATCGGGGGTCTTGCTGTCGGTCTGGGTATCCAAGGCTTCCGCCCTGTAGCTGAGATCCAGTTCGTAGGCTTTATCTTTGAAGCACTCGACCAAATGGCAATTCAAGCATCCCGTATGCGTTACCGTTCCGGTGGACGTTACAATTCTCCAATCGTATTCCGTACACCTTTTGGTGGCGGTGTTAAGGCAGCCGAGCTGCATACAGATTCCCTGGAAGGACTGTTGACTCAAACACCTGGTATCAAGGTTGTTGTTCCTTCCAACCCTTACGATGCAAAAGGTCTTATGATCGCGTCTATCCGCGATAACGATCCAGTATTTTTCATGGAGCATTTGAACCTGTACCATGCATTCCGCGCTGAAGTTCCTGAGAATGATTACACCATTGAGTTGGGCAAAGCCAACGTGGTTCGTGAAGGCTCCGATGTTACGATCATTACTTACGGTATGATGGTACACACTTCCATTAAAGCTGCTGATGAACTGGAAAAAACAAAAGGCATCAAAGTGGAAATCATTGATTTGCGTACAATTAGTCCGATTGATATTGATACCATCGTTACTTCCATCCAAAAAACCAATCGTGCTATCGTTGTTCAGGAAGCGCAAAAGAGCGCAGGCGTAGCTGCTGAAGTAATCGCACAAATTAACGAAAAAGCAATTCTGCATCTGGAAGCACCAGTTCTGCGTGTAGCTGGTCCAGATACCGTTTATCCTTTTGCTCAAATTGAAGATACTTGGTTGCCAACGCCAACACGTATCATTGATGCGGTTAATAAAGTATTGGAATTTTAATTAAAGCACACCGTAAATTTGGGAGGTTTTAAACGTGGCAAAATTTGAATATAAATTTCCGGAGCTGGGTGAAGGTCTTCACGAAGGCGAAATCATCAAGATGCACATCAAGCCCGGCGATAAAGTAACTGATGAAGATATCATCATGGAAGTACAGAACGACAAGGCTGTAGTTGAAGTTCCATGTCCGGTCAACGGTACGGTTCAAGAAGTATTTGCCAAAGACGGTGACATCTTCAACGTAGGTCAAGTCGTAGCTGTCATTGATGCAGAAGGTGAACTTCCTGAACAAGAAGATGCACCGGAAGCACCAGCTGCTAGCCCTGAGCCTAGTGCTGCTGCACAAGGCGGAGCTGCAGGCGCAGCTAGATTTGAATATAAATTCCCAGAGTTGGGTGAAGGTCTTCACGAAGGCGAAATCATCAAGATGCACATCAAGCCTGGCGATAAAGTAACTGATGAAGATATCATCATGGAAGTACAAAACGACAAGGCAGTGGTTGAAGTTCCTTGCCCGGTCAATGGTACAGTACAAGAAGTATTTGCCAAAGACGGTGACATCTTCAACGTAGGTCAAGTCGTAGCAGTCATTGCTGCAGAGGGTGAGCTTCCTGAACAAGAAGATGCACCAGCTGCCGCCAAGCAAGAACAGGTTGCTGCACAAGGTGGAGCTAACACGAAATCGGCTGCAACTCCTGCTGCATCGAACAAAGATGTGCTGGCTACACCTAGTGTGCGCAAATTTGCTCGTGAGCAAGGTGTAAACATCGCTCAAGTGAGTGGCTCCGGCAAAAATGGTAAAATCACTAAAGAAGATGTAGAAGCTTTCAAAAATGGTGGAGGCCAAGCGGCTGCACCGGCAGCGAAAGAAGCTGCAAAAGCACAAGAGCCAGCTAAAAAAGAAGCGAAAGCTGCAGCGCCATCCGCACCAGCAGCAGATCCGCGTGCTGAGGAAGAGCGCGTACCATTTAAAGGTATCCGCAAAGCTATTGCCAATGCCATGGTTAAATCAGCTTACACGGCTCCGCACGTTACGATTATGGACGAAGTGGATGTAACCGAGCTGGTTGCTTTCCGTACTCGTATGAAACCAATTGCTGAGAAGAAAGGCACAAAAGTAACATACCTGCCATTCATCGTCAAAGCTCTGGTTGCTGCTTCCCGTCAATTCCCGGCTTTGAATGCTTCAATCGACGAAGAAGCGAACGAAATCGTCTACAAGAAATACTACAATATCGGTATCGCTACAGATACAGACAACGGCTTGATCGTTCCTGTCATCAAAGATGCTGATCGTAAGAGTATCTGGATGATCGCTGATTCCATTCGTGATTTGGCTGTACGCGGTCGTGATGGAAAATTGGCTGCCAACGAAATGAGAGGAAGCACAATTTCCATCACTAACATCGGTTCTGCAGGCGGTATGTTCTTTACGCCAATCATCAACTTCCCTGAAGTTGCGATTTTGGGAACTGGTCGTATCAGTGAAAAAGCAGTTGTGAAAAACGGTGAAATTGTTGCTGCTCCAGTAATGGCTCTTTCTCTCAGCTTTGACCACCGTATTATTGACGGTGCAACTGCTCAAAACTTCATGAACTATATCAAACAGCTGCTCGCTAACCCTGAGCTGCTTGTTATGGAGGTGTAATCAATGGTAGTAGGAGACGCTTCTCTGGATATTGACACATTGGTTATCGGTGCGGGTCCTGGCGGCTATGTAGCTGCCATTCGTGCCGCACAATTGGGACAAAGCGTATTGATAGTTGACAAATCTGAGCTGGGCGGTGTCTGTCTGAACCGTGGATGTATTCCATCCAAAGCTTTGATCTCTGCAGCTCATCAATACGAAGCAGCTAAACATGGCGAGTCTTTCGGTATTACGGCTGAGAATGTAAAAGTAGACTTCGCTAAAACACAAGAATTCAAAAACGGTGTTGTTAAAAAAATGACAGGCGGCGTAAGCGGCTTGCTCAAAGGCAACAAAGTTGAAGTTTTCAATGGTGAGTGCATGTTCATCAACGAAAACGAAGCACGTGTATTCAATGAACATGAATCACCACGTTACCGTTTTAAAAATGCGATTATCGCAACAGGTTCCCGTCCAATCGAGCTGAAGCCATTCCCATTTGGCGGACGTATTCTGTCATCTACTGAAGCATTGAACCTGCCTGAAATTCCGAAAAGCCTGATCGTTATCGGCGGTGGATACATTGGTGCAGAGCTTGGACAAATGTACTCCAAATTCGGTTCCAAAGTTACCATCATTGAAGGTATGGATACTGTTCTTCCTGGCTTTGACAAAGATATGACTTCCATCGTTGCGAAAAGCATGAAGAAAACAGGCATTGAAATCTTCACTGGTGCTAAAGCAGAAAGTGCGGAGCAAACAGATAAAGACGTTACGGTGAAATTCTCCGTTAACGGCGAAAGCAAAGAAGTTACTGCTGAATATCTGCTTGTAACCGTTGGACGTCGTCCAAACACAGACGGCGAGCTGGGTCTGGACCTGATCGGTGTAGAACTGGATGAGCGCGGAATGGTGAAAGTTGACCACCAAGGACGTACCAGCATTCCTCATATCTTTGCAATCGGCGATATCGTAGCTGGTCTTGCTCTGGCGCACAAAGCTTCTTACGAAGGTAAAGTGGCTGCTGAAGCAATCGCAGGCGAGCCGTCTGTAGTAGATTACAAATGTATGCCGGCTGTTGTTTTCACAGATCCAGAATGCTCCAGTGTAGGCTACACAGAGACACAAGCCAAAGAAAAAGGCTACAATGTCAAAGTTGGCAAGTTCTCTTATGGAGCAAACGGCCGTGCCGTTTCCCTGAACGCTGCTGAAGGCTTTGTGAAAATCGTAGCTGACGCAGATACCGGTCTGGTACTGGGTACGCAAATCGTAGGTCTGGAAGCTTCCAACCTGATTGCTGAGCTGGGTCTGGCGATTGAAATGGGTGCTACACTCGAAGACATCTCCCTGACTATTCATGCTCACCCTACATTGGGCGAAATCGTTATGGAAGCAGCGGAAGTCGTGCTGGGTCATCCGATCCACGCATTGGCACCACGTCGCTAATTCCATTTCATTATCTCGTTTTTGATTTTCATATATCTTCAAGAGAGGCAAGGAGCGCAATATCTGCGTTCTTTGTCTCTTTTTCCATGTTTTGGGATTTTCAGGGCTGCCATGAAAATTCAAACAGTACGTGGTCAACGAAGTGTCGTACGTGATAAACTAGAAATAGCTATGGTGTAGAGCGAACTTTTCAAGATTAGATTCTAGCGCTACTAGATCTTTAAATCATGCTTAAAGGAGAGAAAAGAAGTGCGCAACTATTTGGAATTACTGGAGGATATATTAGAGAATGGCGAAAAAAAAGAGGACCGCACAGGGACGGGAACACTATCTGTTTTCGGAAGACAGCTCCGCTTTGATCTGGCCAAGGGTTTTCCTTTGGTAACCACCAAAAGAGTACATTTAAAATCGGTTATCCACGAGCTGTTGTGGTTCTTGCGCGGAGAAACCAATATTTCTTATCTCAAGGAAAACGGAGTTACCATTTGGGATGAATGGGCGGATGAGCAGGGGAATCTGGGTCCCGTATACGGATCGCAATGGCGCTCGTGGGAGACGACGGACGGGCAGCATATTGACCAGATTGCCAACGTCATTGAGGCGATTAAAAATAATCCGGATTCACGCCGACACATCGTCAGTGCCTGGAATGTGGCTCAAATCGAATCGATGAAGCTGCCGCCTTGTCATTTTGTATTTCAGTTCTACGTTGCTGGAGGAAAGCTTTCCTGCATGCTGACCATGCGTTCAGTAGATACCTTTCTTGGGCTGCCGTTCAACATCGCAAGTTATGCATTGTTAACGCATATGGTTGCACAGCAATGCAACTTGGAGCCGGGAGAATTTATTTGGTCAGGCGGTGATGTGCATATTTATTCAAATCATATGCAGCAAGTGCATACCCAACTGGAGCGTGAGCCTTATCCGCTGCCTCAGCTGAAAATTATGCGCAAACCGGATTCCATTTTTGATTACACTTACGAGGATTTTGTTTTTGAGAATTATGAGTATCACCCAGGGATCAAGGCGCCTGTCGCCATCTGATTAGAGAGGGAACAAAGGAGGTGGACAGCATAAGTATTTCGATGATATGGGCTATGGCGCAAAACGGTGTGATTGGCCGTGACAACAAGCTTCCCTGGCGTCTCCCGCGAGACATGGCTTTTTTCAAAGAGCAAACGATGGGGAAGACAGTGCTTATGGGGCGCAAGACGTGGGAGTCCTTTGGAGGAAGAAGCCTGCCCAACCGACGTAACGTGGTTTTGACCCGAGATCAGAGCTACCGGGCAGAAGGGGCGGAAGTGGTTCATACACTCGAAGAGGGACTCCAAATGGCTACAGAAAAGGAACTGATGGTCATCGGGGGAGCGGAGATTTATTCACTGTTTTGGCCACATGCTGATCGGCTGATCGTGACCCGAATTGAGGAGATTTTTGAAGGGGACACCACTTTTCCTGAGCTGGATTGGAATGGCTGGCATGTAGTCAGTGAGATTCCTGGTATTAAGGATGAAAGAAACCCGTACAACTATCGTTTTGTCGTTTATAAGAGAACAAAATAAGAATGGGAACCATTTGACCTCACCGATTTGAAAAATTAATGAACCATATAAAAAATCCTTTTGGCTGTTGATGCAGAAAGTTGCATAAGTTTTCATTACTTTTGTGCTGTATTGTGATACAATAAATCAAATTCAACGAGAACAGACCCTTTCATGATACAAACAGACAAATTCGAATTTGACTCAAATTCTGAATGGATGGACGGGGTTCATAAGCGAAGAGATGGGGGAACGTAACATGTCTACACCAACTGGATTTATGGAATACACACGACAGCTTCCTACAGACCGGGACC
This sequence comes from Paenibacillus peoriae KCTC 3763, assembly GCF_000236805.1. Lineage (GTDB taxonomy): Bacteria > Bacillota > Bacilli > Paenibacillales > Paenibacillaceae > Paenibacillus > Paenibacillus peoriae. The sequence goes on from NZ_AGFX01000011.1 coordinate 889,865, forward strand.
CGGCAGAGCGTATTAAGGATTGGGAAGAATTCCATAAGCATATGTCTGAAGAAGAGCTGCGTACCCAAGGGGCACGTTGTATGGACTGCGGAACTCCTTATTGTCATACGGGGATGGATATCATGGGAGCAACTTTAGGCTGCCCGGTTCATAATCTTATTCCAGAATGGAACAATCTCGTATATCGTGGTTTATGGAAGGAAGCGCTGGATCGGCTGCACAAAACGAATAACTTTCCGGAATTTACAGGCCGTGTCTGTCCAGCGCCATGTGAAGGCTCCTGTACAGTCGGTCTGATCGGACAGTCTGTTACCATTAAGACGATTGAGGAAGCTATAATTGAAAAAGGTTTTGAGGAAGGCTGGGTTGTCCCTAATCCGCCTGAAAAGCGTACAGGCAAACGAGTGGCTATTGTCGGCTCGGGTCCGGCAGGATTAGCTGCAGCTGCTCAGCTGAATAAAGCAGGGCACAGCGTGACTGTTTATGAGCGTGCGGATCGTGTGGGTGGATTGCTGATGTACGGAATTCCTTCCATGAAGTTGGATAAAAAGGTTGTACAGCGTCGTGTGGATTTGCTGGAGGCAGAAGGTATCCAATTCATCACTAATACGGAAATCGGCAAAGATATTCCTACTGAGCAGTTAATTGCTGAGTATGATGCAGTTGTGCTATGCGGTGGATCTACGAAGCCAAGAGAATTCAACATTGAAGGCAGCGATTTGAATGGTGTCCATTATGCGATGGATTATTTGAATGGCACCATCAAGAGCTATCTGGATTCCAACCTCGAAGATGGAAACTATTTGTCCTCCAAAGGTAAGGATGTTATTGTAATCGGCGGCGGTGATACGGGTTCGGACTGTGTAGCTACTTCTCTGCGTCATGGATGTCGGAGCGTCACTCAATTTGGTACACATGCTAAAGCTCCTTTGGAACGTGACCCGATTGCCAACCCTTGGCCACAATTTCCAAATGTGTACTCTCTTGATTATGCACAGGAGGAAGCAAAGGCGTTGTTCGGGGAAGATCCGCGTGAGTTCTCCATCATGACGACTAAATTTGCAGGTGACGAGAACGGGAATTTGAAAGAGTTGCACACCATCCAAATTCAACGTATTGTTGATGAAACAGGGCGTAAAATCTATCAACCGATTCCGGGTACAGAGCGCGTATTCCCGGCACAGATTGCACTTATTGCGATTGGATTTGATGGACCTGAGCAAACGATCGTAGAGGAAATCGGTTTGGAAACGGATCGTCGCTCCAACGTTAAGGCACGCTACGGGAAATATGTTACGAATGTGGAAAAGGTTTTTGCTGCGGGTGATATGCGTCGCGGACAAAGCCTTGTCGTGTGGGCTATCAATGAAGGTCGGGAAGCCGCGCGCGAGGTTGATAAATACCTCATGGGTGCTACCGTTTTGGTGTAAATACAAGCTTTATCATTACGGATCATGTCAAAGCTCCATCTTCGGATGGGGCTTTGTTGTGTTTACAAGCTAGTGGATAGCAGGACACAAAAGAGCATAATATGTGATTTGAGTTTACGAAATTTTCTGAATCGAAGATGATTTCATGATCGAATGCGATTTCATGGTATGTAAAGTGTTGTTACTATTCTGTTATTATGCCGTCATCATACTGCCATTGTAATGTAATTAAAGTTTACAAATGAGATAAATGATCTGAATGTTTATTTATTATCTACAGTGATCATAACATAAAATCTGAAGAAAAGTGTAGCTTTTTTATTGAATTATAAAATTATTTTACGATAAAAGAAAACATTCAATTTATATGTCAGATAAGTTAACCTTAATATGACTCATATCGTTTTGTTGTACAACTTTTAGGAGATTTTTTACATATCCTTTCCTACCTGCGCAAAATCATAGCCTGAGAGAACAATGATAATCTATGCTATAATACACATATATTGTTGAAGCGTTAGACTGAATCAATTTACAAAGGAGCTTTCGTCGGGAGAAAGCTCCTTTTGCATGAGGCCATGCTATCTGTGTTTCCTGTACATCTCATGTATATGTATGATTCGTAGAAGGAAAACAGAAGGCCGTCAGGAAGGAATGGAATATGAATGAAGACGTTGATTATTGCTGAAAAACCGGATATGGGGCGGACGATTGCTGCTGTTATGGAGCCGCGTGCTAAAAATAACCGCACCTATTTGGAAGGGGAGAAATACATTGTAACCTGGGCAATCGGTCATTTGCTGGGTCTGGCTGAGCCGGATGCATACGATGCCAAGTATAAACGATGGAATATTCAGGATCTGCCGATTATCCCTGAGCAGTTCAAAATTGTACCGAATCCCAAAACAAAGGATCAGCTGAAAATGATTGGTGAGCTGGCCAAACGCTGCAATGCCATTGTCAATGCATGTGATGCCGGGCGGGAAGGGCAGTATATTTTTGCGTTGATTCAACAGCAGTTGAAGCTGCGCCAGCCAGTCAAGCGGCTATGGATTTCAGATTTGACAGCAGAAAGTATTGCGACAGGTTTTGAACGGTTGCGAGATGCTTCAGAGTTTGAATTTCTGACTCAGGCTGCGCGGGCACGAAGTGAAGCGGACTGGCTGATCGGTATGAACGCCTCCAGAGCCTTCACAACACGACATAACACGCTGCTGTCGGTAGGGCGGGTGCAAACGCCTGTGCTGGCATTGATCCATGATCGGGAGAAGGAAATTGAAGCATTTCAGTCTCAAACCTTTTATGATGTATGGGCCGAGTTCAAGCAAGATCAGATCAAGTACAAAGGTACATGGCAGGGGGATCGACTGACCAAACCCGAAGAGGCTGAGGAGATCGCTGCAGCGGTTCGCGGCAAAGCAGGCAACATTACCAAATATGATACGAAGCAGACGAAGGAGTATCCTTTTAAACTGCATGACTTGACGCTGCTTCAACGCGAGGCGAATGCCAAGTACGGTTATTCGGCCAAAAAGACATTGGATGTGGCACAGGCGCTTTATGAGCGGCATAAGGTTATTTCTTATCCGCGTACCAACTCCAATTATGTGACAGAACAAAATATAGACGGGATGCACAAGGCGCTGCGTATGTTGGGCACAGGGCCATATGCTGAGCTGGTACAACAAGCAAACCCTAATTTGGTCCATAAACAGAATAAATCGGTCTGCAATCCGTCTCGTGTTGAGGATCACCATGCTATTTTGCCAACGTTAAAAAGACCGGGAACGCTTAGCAAGGAGGAGCAAAATATATATGACCTGATTATTCGCAGGTTCTTGTCTCATTTTTTCCCTCCCGCTGAATATAAAATGCATACCGTGATGACACAGGTGGACAAGCATCTATTTAAAACAAGTATCAAGGAGCTTCTTTCCTTGGGATGGAAAGTGGTTTTGAGTAAGGCTGACCAGGATAAAGGTAAAAAGAGCAAAGCAGCCAAGAAAGAGGAAGAAGAGGAGACGGACGAGTGGACGGACAAGAAGTTTGAAATCGACGCAGGTCGTCAGGTGGACTGTATTCGTGCTGAAATGAAAGAAAAGGCGACTCAGCCGCCTAAAAGCTACACAGAGGGCACATTGCTGAAAGCGATGGAAAGCGCGGGCAAGCAGATGGAGAATGAGGAATTACGCGAGGTCATGAAGGATGCCGGATTAGGTACGCCTGCGACACGTGCCGCCACCATTGAACGTTTGAAGAAGGTCGGCTACATTGAAATGAAGGGTAAAAAGATTCTCATTACAGATAAGGGAAAAATGGCCATTGAGCTGATCCGTCATGCAGGGGTCGATTTGTTGGCTTCTCCGGAGATGACGGGACAATGGGAACGCCGTCTGCATCAAATTTCCAAGGGGGAGGCAGCCCAAGAGAAGTTTATGGACAATGTTAAAAGATTCACGTTGTCCATCATTGACAAGGTGAGGCAGCAGCCACCGGCTCCGGCCAATGCTTTTGGCGAGGAAGCGAGGGGCAAGCGTGCGGGTGGCAAGGGAAGTACTAGCGGTGCAGGTGCGAGTGGACGCACCGCTGTCAAAGGGACGCGCGTTCCAGCAGGACGCGGTAGCAGCGCTGGAAGCGCAACGCTGGAGCGTACCTCGGATGCGGCAGCTATAGCTGCCGGAGCTACGCGCGGTTCCTCCAGCGGGCCGTCAGGCGCTTCGCCGAGCCGACGTGAAGCTCTGGGCAGCTGTCCACGCTCCAATTGCGGTGGAAGCATTATTGAAGGCCGCAAGGGGTACGGGTGCAGCCACTACAAGCAGGGCTGCGGCTTTGTTGTCTGGAAGGAATACGCTGGCAAGCAGATTACGGAAACGATGCTCAAGTCTCTGTTGACGAAGGGACAGACGCAGTTGTTGTCTTTTAAACGTAAAGATGGATCGACCGTCAAAGCGCGAATTGTGCTGAATGAACCGGGTACAGGCCAACTTAGTGTTCGTGAGGAAAATTGATACATTGATGACTATAATTTCTATAAAATAATAACTTTTTTTAGTCGTCGTTGGATGACTTCTGAATTTCATCAGGAGTTGTCTTTTTTTATATTTACTGGTGCCAAATTAAGTTATAGTAAAGATGGTACATCCTAAAAATCCCCATTAAAATCGAATAATTAACATTAGATTAAACATTTGTAAGCCTCTGACCGATAAAATAAATAGGAGTTTATGCAAAACAAATTTTTCCAGCTAGTTTATAAACACTCAATGCGTTGCGTTCAGGTGAACTTCCCTTAACAAATTGTATAAATCAGGAAGTAAAGTTGTGTAATGTGTTCTAAAAAAAGAGAACGCAATCGTTTGACATGAAAAATTTTTTTACAGGAGATGGTGGAAGGATCGTGGAAGCGAAAACGGTAAATGTGACAGACTCAACGCAATTACGCCAACTGGGCAACTCGGATTTAAAGCTGTCACCGCTTGGGCTTGGCTGCTGGCAGTTCAGCAACGGAAAAGGGATGGTTGGGAAATTTTGGCCTGTGCTGCGCCGGGAGGACATACGGCAAATTGTTCAGACTAGTTTAGAAGGTGGAATTAATTGGTTTGATACCGCTGAAGCATACGGTGGCGGACAGTCTGAGCAGCTACTGGCTGGCACGCTAAATGAGATTGGAGGCCCGCTCGCGGAAGAGGCAAATATCGCTACGAAATGGTGGCCGGCCTTTCGCACTGCAGGCAGTATCACAGCAACGATTGATGAACGTATTCACCATTTGGCTCAACGGACGATTCACCTTTATCAGGTGCATTCTCCTTACTCCTTTTCTTCGGTCGGCGCGACGATGAATGCGATGGCCAAACTGGTCGAGCAGGGTAAGATTAAATATGTGGGTGTAAGCAACTTTTCCGCACAGCAAATACGTGAAGCTGATCGTGTGCTGCGAGAGCACGGACTTCGTCTGGTTTCGAATCAGGTGAAATACAGTCTGCTGGACCGTAGAATCGAGCAGAATGGAATTTTGGACACGGCCAAAGAGCTCGGCGTGGCGATCATCGCCTATTCTCCATTAATGCAGGGGATCTTAAGCGGAAAATTTCATAAAAATCCTGCTTTGGTCAAGTCGATCAAGGGTCCTCGTAAATGGACGGCAGCATTCCGAAATTCGGGGCTGCAGAGATCGAAGCCGCTGATTGAAACGCTGGAACAGTTGGCCCAACAATATAATGTGACGCCAACGCAAATTGCTTTGAATTGGCTGATTAACGCCCATGGAGAGAACGTATTTGCGATACCCGGGGCTTCAAAGGTACATCATGCCGAGGAAAATGTGAAAGCGATGCAGTTTACCTTGACAACGAGTGAGATTGAGATGGTCAGCCATGTTTCCAACCAAGTGCTGAGATCGAAGTAAATATATAAAAACCAGCTAAACGATTCATAAATAATGGTTTAAAAAAGTGAAGGTGCCAAGGTTATGCAGGCTGGTATATCGGAGGTTTAGGAGGGGGGAGAACAGCGAGAAAGAAGTGAAATGAATGGAGCTTGTCGGAGGACAGCGATTTAATGACTCACTGGAACGTTCCACTCGGCATCTAACAACGTATTGTTAATTTATAAAGATATAAAAAAATATACTTACTTATTTCCCGTTAATCGTAAACACCTCGAAAGTGGTGGACACAAAGCCATGGGTCTAAAGCTGGATTCAGGCAGCCATGATTGCCAGGTTGCCGAAGGAAACCGGGCGAAGTCTGCTGCCTGTTCCTGTGCTTTTTATATGGGAAGAGGCTTTTTTTATTTGTAGTGGAACATCGTTTGGACATACGGAATAGAACGCGCGAAATGGTTAACAACAGGAGGGAATTTTATGGAAACGAGCATGATAACGATTAAGGAGTATCCGTTAAGCTCTTATCAGAAAGACATATGGTTCGAACAGTACATGTACCCTGAAAAACCTATTTACAATATTGGTGGGTATGTTGAGGTCAAAGGAAACCTGGATACGGCGATTATGAAGGAGTGCTTTCGGTTACTAATCAGGCAGAATGATTCTCTTAGCGCCCGTTTTATCGATAAAAAGGGAGAACCTTATTTAACATTCCTGCCGGAAGTTGAATATGAAGTTCCGTTTCATAATTTTTCAATGAAGGAAGATCCAAATTCTTTTTGTATTGACTGGATGAAAAAGGAGTTTTTAAAGCCTTTTCAATCAGATAACTATTATTTTCAATTTGATGTATTGCAAGGCACCCCGAATACTTATTTTGTTTTACTTAAAGTTCATCATTTGGTGATCGATGGATGGGGATTTGCTCTCTTAATCAATCAACTCTTTGACAATTACAATAAACTCGCACAAGGAATTGGCGAAATGAACAGAACTGTCTATTCCTATGCTGATTTTATCTCTGATAATCAGGATTATCTGAATTCTCCGGCCTTTTTAAAAGACAGGGAGTTCTGGAAGAACAAATACCAAACCATTCCCGAGCCTCTATTGAGCAGAGGAGTGAACTTCGATGATAGTGAGTCCGCTTGGAGTGATCGGCAAACCTTAACTATAAACAAGACCTTATACAATCGAATGATTGAATTTTGCAAAGAGGAAGGGTGTTCGTCGTTCCATTACTTTTTAGGCATACTGTTCCTTTATTTCAGCAGGGTTTGCAATCGGAACGAGATGGTGATCGGCGTCCCGGTTTTTAATCGTGGCAAAGCGAGATATAAGCAGACAATGGGACATTTCGCCAACGTACTGCCGCTGCGGATCAGCCCTGAAGAAGATATAAGCTTTAAAGAGCTGATAAAGCGTATCAAACGTGAGCTTATGCAATGCTACCGACATCAGAAAATGTCCTTCGGTGAAATTTATCGGGCAGTTTACGAGAATAGCAATGAGAAAGGAAAACTGTTTGATATATCGCTTTCTTTCGAAGAACAGGAAAACAGAGAAACATTGATGGGCGCAGCAACCCGGATTGAGAGTATGCCGCATCATCATGAAAGAAATGCACTCAATCTTCTGATATGGGGACAAGAAGGTGAAATGGATGTAGCCGTTAATTTTGACTATCAGATACAGGCTTTTGAAAGATTCATCCCCATTGAGAACGTCATCTCCCACTTTGAATATTTGTTTGCTCAAGTTATGGAGCAAAGTGAAACTCCTATTTCACAAATCGAAATCGTACCTGAGGAGGAAGGCAGCCTGCTGCTCCGCGATTTCAATCGCACAGAGGCGGAATATCCGAAGGATCAAACGATCCATGGGCTATTTGAGGAACGAGTGGAGCAAAGAGCAGATCATCCGGCTTTAGTCTGGGGAGAGCAAACACTAACCTATCGGGAACTGAACGAGCAGGCGAATCGGCTGGCCATGGCTTTGAGAGCGCGCGGAGTGAAGGCGGACGATATCGTCGCCATTATGACGGAGCGTTCCATGGAAATGGTCATAGGCATTCTGGCAACGCTCAAAGCGGGCGGGGCCTACCTGCCGATAGATCCGAATTATCCGGAGGAACGGATTCACTACATGCTGGAGGATAGCGGCGCATCCATGCTACTGACGCAAAAGCATCTTCGGGACAAGCTCACTTATCACGGTCCTATCATGGATGTGGATGGGGAAAGTTTACAGCAAACAGAGCTGGACGGCAGTGCCAATCCGCAACCTGTGAACAAACCGGAGGATTTGGCCTATATCATCTATACCTCAGGTTCTACGGGCAAACCCAAAGGGGTCATGGTAGAACACCGGGGAATCATCAACCTCTGGCATTTCTTCCAGGAAAAATGGGGAGTGGACGAAACGGATCGGATGCTGCAGTTTGCCAGCAGCTCGTTTGACGCTTCAGTCTGGGAAATGTTCACGATTTTGCTGGGAGGCGGAACACTTTATCTGGTTTCGCGAGATATTATTAATAACCTGAATGAGTTTGCGCGCTTTGTAAACGAAAACCAAATTACGATTGCGCTGCTACCGCCTACCTATCTGGCGGGGATGGAACCGGACAAGCTGCCAGCATTGAAAAAACTGGTGACAGGCGGATCCACGATCACGAAAGAACTGGTGACACGGTGGAAGGACAGCGTGGAGTATATGAACGCCTATGGTCCAAGCGAATCGAGCGTAATAGCAACGGCGTGGACATACCGGGAAGAGGATATGGGGGGCTCATCGGTACCGATTGGCAAACCAATTTCCAACACCCGGATTTACATTATGGATCAACATCAAAATCTGCTGCCGCTTGGAGCAGCCGGGGAAATGTGTGTTGCGGGGGACGGATTGGCCAGAGGGTATCTGCACCGACCGGAACTGACGGCGGAGAAGTTTGTGGCGAATCCCTATGAAGCTGGGGAGAAGCTGTACCGCACGGGCGATCTGGTGCGCTGGCTGCCGGACGGGAATATCGAATTTTTGGGAAGAATCGACGATCAGGTGAAAATTCGGGGCTTCCGGATTGAGCTGGGGGAAATCGAAGCGCAGTTGCAAAAGCATCCGCTTGTCCGGGAGGCAGCAGTAATCGCTAGAGAAGACAAGCAAAGGGAGAAATATCTGGCAGCGTATTTTACAGCAGAAGGCGAACCGGGAGCGGAAGAGCTGCGGGAACAGCTTATGCAGGAACTGCCTGATTATATGGTGCCGTCCAGCTTTATGCAGTTGGATCGCATGCCGATGACTCCGAGCGGAAAGATTGACCGAAAGGCATTGCCTGAGCCCGATCTGAGTGTGAGTGCAGTGGAGGAATATGAGGCACCGAGAAACAAGATAGAGAAGATATTGGCTGAAATATGGGAAAAAGTCCTGAAAGTCGAACGGGTCGGCATTAAGGATCACTTTCTCAATCTGGGGGGAGATTCTATTAAAGCCATCCAGATCGTGTCCAAGCTGCACGACTACAAGTTAAAGCTGCAGTTGAAGGATCTTTTTGACCATCCTGTGATTGAGCAATTGAGTGCTTATGTACAATCTGTCGAGCATACTGCTTTTCAAGGAATGATAACAGGGGAAATGATGCTTACACCCATCCAAAGCTGGTTTTTCGAGCAGCCTTTTGCAGCAAAACATCACTTCAACCAGTCAGTTCTGTTGCATAGGAAACAGGGTTTTGACGAAAAGATGTTAAGAAAAGTGTTCGACCGCTTGGTGGAGCACCATGATGCGCTGCGTATTGTCGTGCGTGAGAAGGCGGGACAGGTGGCTTTGTTCAACCGGGACATGGAAGGCGAGCTATATTTGCTGGAGGTAAAGGATTTTGCAAAGGATGAACTAAATGCCAGCTCGATAAAGGAGGAAGCCGCCCAGCTTCAGTCAGGCATGGATTTAGAGCGTGGACCTCTGATGCATGCAGGCTTGTTCAAAACGGGGGACGGTGACTATTTGTGCGTGAGTATTCATCACCTGGTGGTTGACGGGATTTCCTGGCGGATTCTTTTTGAGGATCTTTCTACGGGATACCGGCAGGCGGAGAAGGGAGAAAAAATCACATTCAGAGGGAAAACGGACTCTTTCCGCGTATGGTCTGAACAACTTTATACGTATGCCGGCAGCGGGGAGCTTCTGCAAGAAATCACATATTGGCGCGAGCTGGAGCAGAATGAAATCAAGCCTATTCCCAAGGATCATTCCGTTTATAGCAGAAAGTATATGGATAGCGATCATATCGAAATCGAGTTGGATGAAGTCCAAACCGCCAAGCTGCTGAGAGAAGTGAACAAAGCTTACAATACGGAAATCAACGACGTTCTTTTGATGGCACTGGGAGAGGCGATTCGAGAATGGACAGGAGAAGACAAGGTACTTGTCAATCTGGAAGGGCATGGGCGCGAAGAAATCATTCAGGATGTGGATATCAGCAGAACCGTTGGCTGGTTTACCGCCCAATACCCTGTGATTTTGGATATGTCAGGTGTCAAAGAAGTGTCTTCCCGCCTGAAAGCCGTCAAAGAAAGCCTCCGGCGCATTCCGCATAAAGGCATCGGCTATGGCATTTTAAAATACCAAACGATTATTCAGGACGAAGAAATCTTAAGATTTAAATTGCGGCCTGAGATCAGCTTCAACTACCTGGGGCAGTTTGACCAGGATATCGATACCGAAATATTTACCCTCTCTGATGTTCTTGCCGAAGAGACAATTTCACCCGATATGCAGAGACCTTATTGCATGGACATTAACGGAAGGGTGGCTGATGGAAAGCTGCGACTGAGCTTTGCCTATCACAAGTACGAATATGAAAAGGCCACGCTGATCAGAGTCGGGGAGAGCTTTAAGCGCAATCTGGAGCAGATTATCGAGCATTGCGCATCACGGGAATATACGGAACTGACAGTCAGTGATGTGAGCTCCAGGAACATTATGATGGAGGAGGTAGAAGAGGTATACCGTGCGATGGGGGATTCCAGGTCCAATATCACGGATATTTATACACTGACCCCTATGCAGTCGGGAATGCTATACCACTTCCTCAGGGAGCAAAACTCACATGCGTATTTTGAACAGGCCGTGATCAGCCTGAAGGGTGAGATCGATAGAAGTTTGTTTGAGCGAGCTTTCCAGCAGGTAATTCAAAGGCACGATATTTTGCGGACAGCCTTTGTTTATGAAAAGGTGGAAAAACCGCTTCAGGTCGTTTTAAAGGACAGACCGGCTGAAATGTTTTTTGAGTATATTTCCTTCTTGACAGAGGGAGAGAAAGAAAACTATTTTGAAGCCTACCTGGAGAAGGACAGAGAAAGGGGCTTTGACCTCACTGGGGAGCCGCTAATCAGATTTGCCTTGATTAGAATGAATACCGACAGCTACCGTTTGATTTGGAGTTTTCATCATATCATTATGGATGGATGGTGTCTTGGCATTGTATTTAAAGAACTGTTGGAAGTTTACAGTGCGCTTCGTAAAGGAAGCATACCGCAATTAGGTACGGTGCACCCTTATCGTCAATATATCCAGTGGCTAGAACAAAGGGATGATCGGGAGACGGCGGCTTACTGGGAGAATTATCTTACAGAGTACGAACAGCCAGCGCTGCTGCCCAAAACCCAAAATGTTACCGCTAATCCGGGATACATTCAGGAAGAATACGATTTTACGATAAATAGGGACATAAAGGAAAGCTTGGAGAGAATTGCAAGAGAAAGCGGCGCTACGTTAAGTACGGTGATACAGGCCGTATGGGGGATTTTGCTGCAACGGTACAACAATACTCGGGATGTGGTGTTCGGGACGGTTGTCTCGGGAAGACCGGCGGAAATCCAAGGCGTTGAACGGATGGTAGGGCTGTTTATCAATACGATTCCTGTTAGAGTCCGAGTAGAAAAGGAAGAAAGCTTCTCGGCCCTGATTGCCAAACTGCAGCGGGAGGCATGGCAATCTGATCGGCATCACTATTATCCGCTGGCGGAAATTCAGTCGCGTACCGCTCATGGAAGCGGATTGGTGCAAAACCTGCTGGCCTTTGAAAATTACCCGATGGAGGAAGCCGTCAAAGGACAGGGCGACCACGGATCGGATTTGAGGGTTCTGTCCGCAAAGGTCTCCGAACAGACGAGTTTTGATTTTAATATCATTGTTATGCCTGAAAATGATTTGCAGATCAAACTCCGCTACAATAGCTTGGCCTATGACAGAAACTTTATGGAGCGGGTAGCCGGACAGATCAAAATGATCATCCGTGAAATCGTCCGTTGTCCAAAGATACGGATCGAAGATATCGAAATCGTACCTGAGGAAGAGGGCAGCCTGCTGCTCCGCGAATTCAACCGCACAGAGGCGGAATATCCAAAAGATCAAACGATCCATGGGCTGTTTGAGGAACGAGCAGGGCAAAGAGCAGATCATCCGGCTTTAGTATGGGGAGAGCAAACACTGACTTATCGGGAACTGAACGAGCAGGCGAATCGGCTGGCCATGGCCTTGAGAGAGCGTGGATTAAAGGCGGACGATATCGTTGCCATTATGACGGAGCGTTCCATGGAAATGGTCATAGGCATTCTGGGAACGCTCAAGGCGGGCGGAGCCTACCTGCCGATAGATCCGAATTATCCGGAGGAACGGATTCGCTACATGCTGGAGGACAGCGGTGCGTCCATGCTACTGACGCAAAATCATCTTCGGGACAAGCTCACTTATCATGGTCCTATTATGGATTTGGATGGCGAAGACTTGAAGCATATAGAGCTGGACGGCAGCGCCAATCCGCAACCTGTGAACAAGCCGGAGGATTTGGCCTATATCATCTATACCTCAGGTTCTACGGGCAAACCCAAAGGGGTCATGGTAGAGCACCGGGGAATCATCAACCTCTGGCATTTCTTCCAGGAAAAATGGGGTGTGAACGGATCGGATCGGATGCTGCAGTTTGCCAGCAGCTCGTTTGATGCCTCAGTCTGGGAAATGTTCACGAT